>NZ_JAKNQI010000007.1:0-287625 GCF_022662295.1 Sphingomonas sp. CARO-RG-8B-R24-01
TCAACCAGCAGGCCGCGCGCGTCCGCGCCGACGCCGAGCAACCGGAATCGCTCTGGGCGTCCGCAGCGCTGACCCTCGGCGTCGGGCTGGTGTTCGTCTGCCTCGTCGTTGCGCGGGCGTGGCTCGGCTAATGCGCGTCGATGTCCGCTCTCGGAAGCAGAACAGCGGGAAGGCCGATGCCGGCCGCCGGTTCCCTACCCACCTCGCCTGGTTGCGCAAGCGGCCGTGCCTGCTCGCGGGTCGGGCGGGGCATGTATGCACCGGCGTGATGGAGGCGTCGCACTCCGATGCCGACGGCATGAAGGGATGCGGTCTCAAGTCGCCCGACTATCACGCCGTGCCGCTCTGCTCGGGCGCGCACCAGGAGAAAGACACGATCGGGCTGCGCACTTGGCAGACGAAGTATGGCGTCGACCATTTCGAGGCGGGCAGGGCGTACGGCAAAGCGTCGCCGCACCGCGCGCGCTGGGCGCATGTTGCGGGGGCGCCGCGATGACGCGCGACCCCGATCTGGAACAGGCACTGGTCGATCTGCGCCCAGTCTTCGCCGCCTTGCAGCGGACTGAAGCGGACCTGAAGAAACAGGAGGTCCGCGACACCATGAGCATTTCGGCCGTCGTGAAACGCCGTGCGCGCGACCTACGCGCAGATATCTGGACGCGCGCCGAGCGGATCGTCGACCGCAAGATCGCCGAGGAACCGCCGAAGAAATTCCGTGCACTGATGGCGCTCCTCGGTGCCGACGCCCGCGTGCGGAAGCGCGTCGGTCGCCGTCCGAACACTTCGCAGATCGCCAAGGCGTTGCAACTCAGCGTCGCACGTTACGACGAACTCGCCAAGGAACACGACGCCGCCGCTGCCGCTGCCGCCCAGATCGCGGCCAACACGCGCGAGCGCCTCGAGGCGAACCGCGCCGCCTGCGCGCTGTTCACAGGATACTTCAGCTGATGGACGAGGCAGAACGCATCAGGATCGCGCTCGTGTCCGGCCCGCGCCTCAACCCGTCGTTCAACGACGTGTGGCACGGCAAGGCCGTCGAGGGCTCGCCCTGGACGCAAGAGCAGCTTGCCACGCTGAAGCGCATGGGTCGGAGCACCACCAAGGTGTGGTGGTACGACGTGCCGCTGCTCTACCCGAACGATCGGCCCGGGGCCGACGTCTATGACCCGTACATCACCAAGTACCTCCGCTGCCCGCTGATCGTGAAATCTCGCGACGGCCGGCGTGTCAAAATCATCGCGCCCTCGGGCGACGTGAAATGGACGGACGCAACCATATGAGCCAATACCGGAACGTCGAGGTGGCCCCGGGTCACTTTCTCCCGCTGCGCCTGCTGCGCCGCGTGCCGCCGCGCAATGGCAAGGTCCTGTGCGCCCACCGTACGCGCGCGCCGGTCGAGGTCGACCAGGCCAAGTGGGATGCCGCGCCGCCGCACATGCCCACCGCCGGGACCGTTCGCATGCGGGGTGCGCTGTGAGCGGCTGCTACATGCTTCCCGCAATTCGGCGCTTCGAACACAACGATCGCCAGCTCGTCGCCCGGGTGCTTGAGGAGCGGGCCCGCCGGGACCGCATCGACCCGCTGTGGATCCGGAAACGTCTCGACCAGCTGCGCGCCGGGCGCGGGGCGGTGCGACATGGCTGACGGCACCGCTTTTTCGTCCGATATCACTTGTCAGATTGCAAAATCACACTGTTCCAACGTCACCGGCTCAGACGGGCGCATCAACGCGTCTCGCGTTTTGCGCGTCGCAACATGGTTCAACTGTGCCCGATTCAACCTGACGACCTGGTCAGGTGTCTGGTCTCCGACAGGGCCGTACAGCTGCGCCAGGGTGGTGACGGAAACTTGGAACAGGAGGGGCTTACCCCACCGCCATTCCTTCATCGACAATCGATCAACTGAGGGCGCGTACTCAAACTTCGCGAAGGCTTCGGTCATGCTTGAGAGTCCCAACGTTTTGTCCGTGGAGATGGTGCGCGCGCAGCTCGACAGTGTCCAGCATGACGGGATGCCGTCGTGATGTCAGCCCATATCGTCCCGCGTCAGAATAATGGGCTGGTGCTCTGTTCCCCGCCTGCTGACCTCGCGCTGGGCAATGTGGAAAATATCGTGGTCGAACTGTTCGAAGATCGACACGCCGAGCTCTCCATCGACTGCTTCGCCTCCTGGATTGACCAGTTCCCGCAACGCTTCCGCAGTGATGACGAAGCGAACCGGACCGGAAACGCCAATACCAGTGAACTCGTAGCCGTCAGCATCCCTCGACCAGCGTCCGCGCCCAGGTTCGAACTCCAAGAGATCGGTGCGTTGCATGAGTGATCGTCCCATCATCGTAGCTGGGCCTGTTGTGCGCTCGGACGACGCTGCACGCCAGCTTCATGTTCTGCAGCATGCACTAGGCGTCGACCAGTACGGGCAGGGCAACCAATATCGTTCGCACTTCGTCACCGGTGACGGAAGTGACGACCACCCGGACTGCATGGCACTGGTCGAGGCCGGGCTGATGTGGCGCAAGGATGGCGCAACCCTGATGTTCGGGGGCGACGACTTCTTCCGCGTCACCGACAAGGGCCGCGCGTTCGTCGTCGCCAACAGCCCGCTGCCCCCCAAGCTGACGCGCAGCCAGCGGCGCTATCAGGCGTGGCTCGACGCCGACTGCAACCTCTCTTTTATCGATTACTGCCGGCGTGCCGGCGCGGGAGTATCAGCATGAACCGCGAAACCCTCAAAATTGCGATCGCGGAGGCCGAGCGCTTCATCGCCCGTGCCAAGGCCGTACCCGAGCCTGTCAGCGTCCCAAAGGACTGGCTCAAGGCTAGCGAAACGTTTGTCGACGACAGCATCCCGCCGAAGGATGGCGGCGCGGTTCGCCGCGCGAGCATGGATCTGACGCGGGCGCTTGCCGATCTCCGGAAACCGTCATGACGGACGTGTCGACGATCGATTTCGCCGCCGCCGTTGCAGTGATCAAGCGGCTCGCCGACGTCTCGGAAGCCTTGGGCCACGCAGCGGGCGTCAGCGGCACGCAGACGGCTGGGAGCTTCGTCTCCTACCTCGCCGAGTATCCGGAGGACATCGAGCCGCTGCTGCGGTTCGGCATGTCAGAACTGCCGGAGGACTGGATCCATTACGGTCGACTGACCTGGATGGGTGCGGACGGCAAGCTCCATCACCCCGCAGTTGTCCGCCTCATCGTCGGTGCGCCTGAAAAACCTGTTCACCGCCGCACGCCGCTGCGCACGATCCTACCCCCTCAATCCGGAGACTTGCTGTGAGCAACACAACCTTGACCGATGGGAGTCCGGTGACCCCGGACCATCGCGATATCAACCCGGCAACGGGCATGCAGAAGGGCTACGTCGTCCTGTCCGCCGGCGAGCGCGCAAAGGGTTTCGTCGAGCCGGTCCGCCGCGCCTACGTCCACGAGAAATGCGGCGTCGTCACCAACATGGGCCTCGCTCTTGCCGAGACTTATGCCCGCGACCCGTTCTTCTACAGCGGCACGTTCTGCGTCGGGTGCCCTCGGCTTTCCGAAGGACATGACGTTCACCGGGTTCAGGCATGGCGGCATTACCGAGATCGGCGACGCCGGCGAAGACGACGTCCGCGCCGTCTCCGGTCACAAGACGCTCGCCGTCACCAAGATCTACAACAAGGCGAACGCCGAGAAGGCGCGCCGGATCGCGTCAGTGCGGCGCGAGCATATCGCGCGGATTGGCGCGCTGGACGAAGCGAGGGATACGAAATGAAGAACAAGCTCTCTGATTTGAATAACCACCTGTTCGCGCAGCTTGAGCGGCTCGGCGACGAAGACCTCGACCTCGAGGGCATCGAGAAGGAGGCAAAGCGCGCGGAGGCCATAACTCAGCTGGCGGATCACGTCATTCGCAACGCCGACCTGCAGCTGAAAGCTGCGCTCGTCATCGCCAACCACGGCGACCGCTTCATGCCCATGCTGCCGATGATCGAGGCGAAAGCCCCATATCAGGATGGCTCCTCATGAAGGGGCGGGCAATCTCGTACAGCGCCGAGGAGATGGCGTGGCTCGAGGCCAACCGTCTTATGGTGATCAGCGATTACCACCGGGCGTTCTGCGAGCGTTTCGGGCGCGTCGACGCCTCGCTAATCAACCTTCATTCGCTGCGCAAACGGAAGGGATGGTCGACCGGCCGCACCGGCCAGTTCGCGAAGGGCGCGGCGCCGATGAACAAGGGCGTGCCTTGCCCGCCGGGGAAGGGTGGGCGCCATCCGAACGCGCGCAAAACGCAATTCAAGGTAGGCCAGCGGCCCCACAATACGAACTATCTTGGACATGAGCGCGTCTCGAAAGACGGTTACGTCGAGATCAGCGTCGCGGAGACGAACCCCCACACCGGATTCGAACGCCGCTATGTTTTGAAGCACCGGCACCTATGGGAGCTTGCGAACGGGCCCGTTCCCGAAGGATGCGCCCTCAAATGTCTCGACAGCAACCCGCTGAATACTGATCCCGCAAATTGGGAGCCTGTCCCGCGCGAAGTGCTGGCACGGCTCAACGGGGGGCGTTGGCGAAAGACGCTCGCATACGATGCTGCCAGCCCCGAGCTTAAGCCAACTGTAATGGCGGTTGCCAAGCTGAAGCATGCGGCTTTTTGCGCCCGAAAACATATCCCGAACAAACCGAGTTTGTCGGAAAGCGTGTCGGAGAACATGTCGGAGCGCTAGCGCGCTTCGGCAGAAAACCTAAGGATTCCAATGTGAAGAGTGGTGGACGCACTTGGGCTCGAACCAAGGACCCGCTGATTAAGAGTCAGCTGCTCTACCAACTGAGCTATGCGTCCATTCCCGCTTGGTAGGGGCAGCGCGTCAGCGCCGCCGTTGCCGGGAGGCGGTCGGTTAGCAGCGTCTGCGCAGCTTGCAAACCCTTTTTTGCGATTGCGGCAAAAAACTCACCAGCGACCCTCGGTTTTGTGGTTCGACCGGTTGATCGACATCAGGATACCGAGGCACAGCATGAACGTCATCTGGCTCGATCCGCCATTGCTGATCAGCGGCAGGGGGACGCCGACGACCGGCGCCATCCCCATCACCATCGCCATGTTGATCGCGACATAATAGAAGATCGTCGCGGCGAGCCCGGCGGCGGTCAGCTTCGCAAAGCGTGACTGGGCTTTCAGGGCGGTGGAGAGACCCCATTGCACGATCAGGACGAACGCCACGATCAGCAGGACGCCGCCCAGCAGGCCCCATTCCTCCATCATCGTCGCCAGCGCGAAATCGGTGTGCCCCTCGGGCAGGTAATCGAGATGGCTCTGCGTCCCGTTGAGGAAGCCCTTCCCGAAGATGCCGCCCGACCCGATCGCGATCTTCGACTGGCTGATATGGTAGCCGATACCCAGCGGATCGCTTTCGGGATCCAGGAAGACGAGGATGCGGTTGCGCTGGTAGCCGTGCAGCACGAAGTTGACCGCGAGCGGCACGGCCGCACACAGCGACAGGGCGCCGATGATGAAAAGCCGCAGCGGGACGCCGGCCAGGAACATCACCGTGACGCCACCGATCGTGATCATCAGCGCGGTTCCGAGGTCGGGCTGTTTCATGACCAGCGCCGCGGGGATCAGGATCAGGATTGCCGCGGGCCAGATCGCCCCGAACCGGCGAGTCTCGTTCGGGGGCAGCATGTCGTAGAATTTTGCGCAGGCGAGGACGATGCAGGGCTTCATCAACTCCGACGGCTGAAGGCGAATGAAACCGACGTCGAGCCAGCGCTGGCCGCCGCCGCGCACCGCGCCGACCAGCTCGACCAGCACCAGCATCAAGCACAGCGCCCCATAGGCAGGGATCGCGCCGGTGTTCCACCAGCGTTCGGGCACGCGCGACAGCGCCAGCGCCACGCCCAGCAGCATGAAGAAGCGGATGCCCTGCGACAGCGCCCAGGGCCGGACACTGCCACCCGCCGCCGAATAGAGCACGAGCAGGTCGAAACAGCCGATCGCCAGGACCAGCAGGATGATCTTCCACGGCAGCTGGGCGAACGGGGCGGGGACGATGCTGCGCGTGCTCATCGCGGATCGTGCTCCGTGCTGCCGTCCTCGGCGACCGTATTGCCGGGCGCGGCACTGTTGGCGAGCGCTTCGGCGGCTGCGACGTCGGCGGCGGCCGCCGCGCGGACGGCGGGCGCGTCGGTCGGTGCGGTCGCATCGCGCTCGGTCTGGGCGCCGACCGCGAGCGGCGGCGCATTGGCGGCGGCGCGGTAGGCGGCGGTCTCGGCCGCCATGCGGGTCCGGATGTCGCCACCCCAGGTCGGTTCCGCTTCGGCCAGCGACGCCATCGCGCGGTCGCGGTCGAACAGCCATGTCATGATGTCGCGCGCGATCGCGGGCGTGTCGAGGTTGCGGACGGTATGGCCACCATGTTCCAGCACCACGGCGATCGCGTAGCGCGGGTTGTCATGCGGCGCGAACCCCTGGAACAGCGCGTGGTCGCGCATCTTGAAGGGAAGCGATCCGTTCTTCAGCACGCCGCCCGCGCGCTCGGCCATCGTGATGCGGCGGACCTGCGCGGTGCCGGTCTTGCCCGCAAGCGCGACCCCCGGCGTCAGCATTCGCGCAGCGCCGCCAGTCCCCCCGCCGTTGACCACGCCCCACATCGCCTCATGGACCGTCCGGAGGTGGTCGGGCTGCACCAACAGGGCAGGGGCATCGGTGTGGACATGGCCGGTGAGCAGGCTGGGCTGGAGCGCACGACCCGAGGCGAGCCGCGCCGCCATCACCGCCAGTTGCAACGGGTTGGTCAGCACATATCCCTGGCCGATCGAGGCGTTCAGCGAGTCGGCCACGGTCCAGGCCTGTTTGTAGCGACGCAGCTTCCATGCCGCGTCCGGGACGGTGCCATAGCGCTGGCTCCGGAAGGGCAGGTCGAACTTCTGGCCGAGCCCGAGCGACCGCGCGACCGGCGCGACGTTGTCATACCCGAGGCGCCGGACCATTTCGTAGAAATAGATGTCGCAGCTCTGCATGATCGCGTTCTTGAGATCGAGCGCGCCGTGGCCCCGTTTGAGATGGCAGTGGAACACGCCCGTCCCGACGCGCAACGCTCCGCTGCAGAAGACCCGCTCTGACGCGGGGACGCCAGCGCCGAGCAGCGCCAGGCCATTCATCGGCTTGACCGTCGATCCCGGCGGATACAGGCCCTGCAGGACCTTGTTCATCAACGGCACATGGTCGTTGTCCGACAGCATCTTCCATTCGAGATGGCTGATCCCGTCGGAAAAGTTGTTGGGGTCGTACGCCGGCATCGACACCATCGCCAGCATTTCGCCGTTGGTGCAGTCGATCACGACGACCGAGCCGGACTGCGTGCCCAGGCGACGCGCGGCATAGTCCTGCAGCCCTGCGTCGATCGTCAACCGGACGTTCTGGCCGGGCTGGTCGGGTCTGGTCGCGAGTTCGGCGACGAGCTTGCCGCGCGCGGTCACCTCGACGCGCTTCTGGCCGGCAACGCCGCGCAGCGTCTTTTCGAGCGTCTTTTCCAGCCCGTCCTTGCCGAGCTTGAAGCCGGGCGTGACCATCAGCTGGTCGTGCGTCTGCTTATACTGCTCGGCCGACGCGGCACCGACATAACCGGTCAGGTGGGCGACGGCCGCCCCGGCGGGATAGCTGCGCGAGAAGCCGCGCGTGGGGGCCACGCCGGGCAGTTCGGGCAAGCGCACGCTGACCGCGGCGAAGCGTTCCCAGTCGAGATTCTCGGCGACCTGGACGGGTTGGAAACCCGCCGCATGCTCGAGGTCGGAGACCAGCCGGTCCATCTCCTCCGGCGGCAGTTTCAGGACGTCGCGGAGCAGGGCGAGCACGCGATCCTTGTCCTCGAGCCGGTCGGGAATGATGTCGACCCGGAAATCGGTCCGGTTGTTGGCAATCGGCGCGCCGTGCCGATCGACGATCCAGCCGCGGCGGGGCGGGACCAGCGTCATGTTGACGCGGTTGCTTTCCGACAGGGTGGTATAATGTTCGTTCTCGGCGACCGCGAGCCACGCCATCCGGCCCGCCAGCGCCACGCCGACCAGCCCCTGACCCGCGCCCAGCAGCACCGCGCGTCGCGAAAAGCTGAAGCTTTGCGCCGCCTCGGTCATCACCTTGTTGGAATTGCCGAAGGTCGGCCCGGTCACGCCGTTTCCTCCTCGCGCGTCAGCATCGAGCAGATGCGCGTCGCGAGGGGAAACAGCAAGGTGGTTACCGCGATTTGCAGCATCAAAAGCGTGTCGACGTGCGCGCCGAGCGGTGAAGCGACGAGCCGCCCGAGGATGAGGCAGAAGCAGATCGATCCACCGGCGATCAGCCAGTCCTGCCAGAAATCGCGAAACACGACGCGCTGGTCGATCAGGTCGATCATGAAGAAGCACAGGGTCCAGAACAGCATCGAATTGCCGAGCGGCTGGCCGCTTAGCAAATCGTCGTACAGCCCAAGCGGCAGCGGCGCCCATACCGGCAGGCTCAGCGGACGGGACAGGCGCCAGCCGAGCAGCATCAGCAGTCCGAACGGCGGCAGGACCGGGATGTTGGCGATGACCGGCCAGACCGCGAGCGTTGATGCAAGCACGACCGACAACGCCGGCACGAAGCGTGCAAGACTGTGATCGGGTGGCTCGTCGAAGGGGCCGCGAATCTGGCTCATCGCGCGGCGGGCCGCGCAGGTCGGGACGTTGGCTTGGCCTTGGGCTTGGGTGTCGGCTTCGGGGCGGGCTGCGGAACCGCGACCGGGGGCGGGGGTGGCAGGAACGCCTGTTGCACCATCGCATAGTCCAGCGTGTCGGGCTGGGCATAGCTCCGCGCGATTGCCGCATCCCGGCCGCGCCGGACGATGTGACCAACCGGAACGTCGGGCGGATAGATCCCGCCGATCCCGGACGTGACGAAAACGTCGCCCGCGGCAAAACCGGGATTGGCCATCGCGACCGAACGGATGTCGATGAGCCCGTCGCCGCGCCCCGCCGCCAGCGCCGGCATGCCGTCGCGGGTCCGGCGCACGGGAACGACGCTTTCTGGATCGGTCAGCAACAGCACGCGCGCACTATTGGGTCCCGTTTCCAGGACCCGGCCGACCAGGCCGTCGGGCCCGGTAACCGGTTGCCCCGACGCAACGCCCTGCCAGGATCCGGCGTTGAGCACCGCAAAGCGGCGCGTGCTGGCGCCGGAGGAACTGACCAGGCGTGCGGTGACGACCGGATCGGCAACGCGTTCGCGCAACCGCAGCAACGCGGCGAGCCGCCGGTTGTCATAGCCCAGCGACCGCGCGCGCATGAACAGCGCATGCTGGTCGGCAAGCTGCTTGCGCAGCCGGCGGTTCTCGTCGCGGACGCCGAAATATTCGGACACGCCGCCCGGGATCGCGCCGAACCACTGGCCCACCGTGGATAGCCCCGACGAGATCGGCGTCGTCACTTCGGCGACGCTGGCGCGCAAGACCGCGAAGGCCGGCGGATCGATCGCCGACAGGGCAAGAAGCACCGCGGCGACCAACGACCCTGCAACCGCGATCACATAGCCAAGAAACAAACCATATTGCGCCCGCCGCGAAAAACCCGGGCGCCGATTGCGAGGCGGCGCCATGTTACCCCCGTCCAAAGGCCCAAAGGCCGCCTGATGCTACCATCTGTAGCGACGGCCGCCTGCGCTGAGTAGGGGTTCGCGTACCCATCCCGCTTGACGGCCCTTCATTCTTGCTGCGTGCGCCCCGCTCAGGCGCTGTGCAGCACACCGCGGTAGATCGGATCCTCGAGCGCCCGCCCGGTGCCGAGCGCAACGCAGGTGAGGGGGTCGTCCGCGATCGTGACCGGCAGGCCGGTCTCGTCGCGCAGAACCTCGTCGATGCCCTTGAGCAATGCACCACCGCCGGTCAGCACGATGCCCTGATCGACGATATCGGCCGCTAGTTCGGGTGCGGTATTCTCGAGCGCGATGCGGACACCCTCGACGATCTGGCCGACCGGTTCGCTCAGCGCTTCGGCGATCTGGCCCTGGTTGATCTGGATCTCCTTGGGCACGCCGTTGACGAGATCGCGGCCCTTGACGTGGATCGTCAGGCCGATCCCGTCGAGCGGGGGCTTGGCGACGCCGACTTCCTGCTTGATCCGCTCCGCGGTCGCATCGCCGATCAGGAGATTGTGGTTGCGCCGGACATAGGAGACGATCGCCTCGTCCATCTTGTCGCCGCCGACGCGGACCGACGTGGTATAGGCGAGACCGCGCAGCGACAGCACCGCGACTTCGGTCGTGCCGCCGCCGATGTCGACGACCATCGATCCAATCGGCTCGGTGACGGGCATGTCGGCGCCGATCGCGGCCGCCATCGGCTCCTCGATCAGCCAGACCTGCGAGGCGCCGGCGTTCGACGCGGCATCGCGGATCGCGCGGCGCTCGACCGAGGTCGAACCCGAGGGGACGCAGATCACGATCTGCGGCCAGCGCATGAAGCGTCGCTGCCCGCCGTGGACCTTGCGAATGAAGTGCGCGATCATCTGCTCGGCCACGTCGATATCGGCGATCACGCCGTCGCGTAAGGGGCGGATCGCCTGGATGCTGTCGGGGGTCTTGCCCATCATCAGCTTGGCGTCGTCGCCGACCGCCTTGACGCGCTTGACGCCGTTGAGCGTTTCGACCGCGACGACCGAGGGTTCATTGAGCACGATGCCGCGACCGCGCAGATAGACGACGGTGTTGGCGGTCCCCAAATCGATCGCCATGTCGTGCGAGGAGAAGCGAAAGAGATTCGAGAAAAAGCCCATGGATCGTTCCGTTTCACGCCGGGTGCGGTGGCTTCCGGCAGGTCGCATTTCGCCCCCGCGACATGCTTAAGACCGTGGCTTTCAGAGCGAAGCCCACGCTCTGGTTAAGTCACGGTTACGGCTCGCGGGATGGCGTCGCTTGGGCTAGAGCTTAAGGCATGTCAATACGCCGCCTCCCCGAACATCTCGTCAATCGTATCGCTGCCGGTGAAGTGGTGGAACGGCCAGCCAGCGCGTTGAAGGAGCTGGTCGAGAATGCGATCGACGCGGGCGCGACGCGGATCGCGGTGCGGCTGGCGGGCGGGGGGACCGACCTGGTCGAAGTCACCGACGACGGGTGCGGGATGCAACCGTCCGACATGGCGCTCGCGCTCGAGCGGCATGCGACGTCGAAGCTGCCCGACGAGGCGATCGAGGCGGTCAGCACGCTCGGTTTTCGCGGCGAGGCGTTGCCCTCGATCGCGAGCGTCGCGCGGATGACGCTCGAGAGCCGCGTGCCGGGCGCGGAAGGGTGGTCGCGCGTGATCGACAATGGCGTGCTGGAGTCGGAAGGCCCCGCCGCGATCCCGCCCGGGACTCGCGTGCGGGTCGAGGCCTTGTTCGCCCGAGTGCCTGCGCGGCGCAAGTTTCTGCGTTCGCCGCGTGCGGAGTTCGCGGCGTGCATGGACGTGGTGCGGCGGCTCGCGATGGCACGGCCGGATATCGGTTTCTCGGTCGAGCATGACGGGCGGCGATCGCTGTCGGTCAGCTCGGGCGAGACCTTGCCCGACCGAGTCGCCGGGCTGACCGACCGCGGGCTGGTCGAGAATGGCGTCGGGATCGATTTCGTCCGCGAGGGGATCGGGCTCGGCGGGATCGCCGGTTTGCCGACGTTCAATCGCGGGATCGCGGATCATCAATATCTGTTCGTCAACGGGCGTCCGGTGAAGGACCGCCTGCTGATCGGCGCGATTCGCGGCGCCTATGCCGAGATGATGCCGCGCGACCGGCATGCAGTGGTGGCTTTGTTCCTCGACGTCCCGCCCGATGCGGTCGACGTCAACGTCCATCCCGCCAAGACCGAGGTGCGGTTCCGCGATCCGGCGCTGGTGCGCGGGCTGATCGTCAGCGGGTTGCGAAGGGCGTTGGACGAGGCGGGACATCGCAGCCAGCGGCCGACGGAGAGTGCGCTCGCCGCGTGGACGACAGAAACTAGCCCCTCCCCTTCAGGGGAGGGGTTGGGGTGGGGAAGTCCAGCAGAGCTCCGGCTCGGTGAGACACCCCCCACCCCCAACCCCTCCCCTGAAGGGGAGGGGCTTCCCGTGGATCAACGGTATTACGCGGTATCCGACCGCCGCTCCTTCTTCACCCCACCCCCGCTAGCCCGCGCCGAACCCGCCTACACCCCACCCCCCGAAACCGTCGCCTACCCCTTGGGCGTAGCCCGCGGCCAGGTCGCCAAGACCTACATCGTCGCCGAAGCGCAGGATGGGCTGATCCTCGTCGACCAGCACGCCGCGCACGAACGCCTCGTGCTCGAACGGATGCGCAAGGCGATGGCGTCCGGCGGAGTCGCCAGCCAGGCGCTACTCCTCCCCGAAGTGATCGAGCTCGACGAATCCGCCTGCGACCGCCTCGAGGCGCGGGCATCCGAGCTCAGCGAGTTCGGCCTAGACCTCGACCGCTTCGGCCCGCGCGCGATGCTGGTGCGCGGCGTGCCGGCGATGCTCGGGCAAAGCGACGTCACCGGCCTCGTTACCGACCTCGCCGACGAACTCGCCGCCTTCGACGAGGCGCTGTCGCTACGCGAGCGACTCGATCACGTCGCTGCGACGATGGCGTGCCACGGATCGGTGCGGGCAGGGCGGATCCTGTCGGTCGCCGAGATGAATGCCCTGCTGCGCGAAATGGAAGTCACTCCGCATTCGGGGCAGTGCAACCACGGCCGCCCGACGTGGGTGAAGCTGGCGCATGGCGACATCGAGCGGCTGTTCGGTCGGAAGTAGCAGGGCCAATTCCGCGGGACTCGAAATGAACGGTAAGGAGAAAGACGAAATGCTGGGTTTCGTTCATCGAACGGAAACAAATCTCGTACGGCGCATTTACACGACGACAGCCCCCTTCGTCGTATCGGACCGCCCCATGACCAAAGTTCTTCCCGTCTTTTTCGCGCTCATTCCGCTCGCGGCCCTGGTCGGTGCGTGCGCGGTAACAGGCTGACCATTTCCGCCTGTCCTACATGCGATCGGCATGGCATCATGCACGCGCGCTCTTTGACAGCACCGGCACCGCATTCCTGATCCGTTAGGGCGATGGGTCGACGGCATGCGATACCGCCTAACCTTTGCCTAACCTTCCGCGCTCCCATCCAACCGAAAAGGGCCGCCCGGATCACTCCGGACGGCCCTTTTCGCACAGTAACCGAATGACTTACGCTGCGGCAGGAGCCTCGACGTCGTCCTGGTTCGAGGCAACCTCGGCGGTCGCGCCGGGTTCTGCGTTGGGATCGTAATCCTCAACGAAGCCAGCCTCGTCCTTTTCGAACATCGCTTCCATGACGTTGACGCCCTCGGCCTGCATCTTCGCCTCTTCGGGCGAGCGTGCAATGTTGACCTTGATCGTCACCGACACTTCCGGGTGCAGCGAAACCTTGACCTCGTAAAGGCCGATGGCCTTGATCGGCTTGTTGAGCACGATTGCCGACTTCGACACCTTGTGGCCTTCGGCCTCGAGGATCTCGATCAGATCGCGCACCGCGACCGAGCCGTACAGCTGGCCGGTGTTCGACGCCTGACGGATCAACGTCACGGTCGTGCCGTCGATGTCCTTGGCCTCGACTTCCGCTTCCGAACGACGCGCTGCGTTCTCGGCAACGATGTTCTCGCGATTCTTTTCGAAGACCTTGCGGTTGGCTTCGTTGGAGCGAAGCGCCTTCTTGTTCGGCAGGAGGAAGTTGCGGGCGAACCCGTCCTTCACCTTGACGACGTCGCCGATGTTGCCGAGCTTGTCGACGCGTTCCAGCAGGATGACATCCATCTCAGCCGCTCCTTACTTAACGATGTAGGGCAGAAGGCCCAGATGACGCGAACGCTTGATCGCCTGGGCGAGCTCGCGCTGCTTCTTTGCGCTCACCGAAGTGATACGCGACGGGACGATCTTGCCACGCTCGGACACGAAGCCCTGAAGCAACCGGACGTCCTTGTAATCGATCCGGGGAGCGTCTTTTGCGGAGAACGGGCAGCTCTTGCGGCGGCGGAAAAATGGGCGTGCCATGGTCTATAGCTCCTTATTCGCCGTCGAAGTCACGACGCGGGCGGTCGCCGCGGTCAGGACGATCACCGCGGCCTTCGCGGCCACCTTCACGGTCGCCACGACGCTCACGGTCGCGCTCGGACTTGCGCATCATCACGGTCGGGCCCTCTTCGAGCGCGTCGACCTTGACCGTCATGTAGCGGATGATGTCTTCGTTGATCTGCGTCTGGCGCTCGAGCTCGGCGACGACACCGGCAGGGGCGTCGATTTCGAGCATCACGTAATGCGCCTTGCGGTTCTTGGCGATCTTGTACGCCAGGCTACGCAGACCCCAGCTCTCGGTCTTGACGACCCGGCCTTCGTTATCGTTCACGATCTTGGTGGCGGTTTCCGCCAGGGCGTCCACCTGCGCTTGTGCCAGATCCTGGCGCGCAAGGAACACGTGCTCGTATAGAGCCATGTGTCTCGTCTCTCTCTTTTGGCCGATCGCTGACGCCGCACCATGCGGACGCCCCTCCGGCTGTCGTCTCGGGAATCCCATACGACGACCATTTCTGGCCGCAGCACGGGCGAGCCCATTGCCCGATCTCTTCGCGCGACGCAAGCGTTCATGGCCGGCATATCGCAACGCCAATGTTAGGATTGTTTTTTCACGCTAAATCTACTCTTCCAGACCGTATATGTGTCCGGCGAAGAAATCCTACATCATCCTAAGTATTAACCATACACGATCTGCCGTATTCTGATATAGGTCGCATGGATGTAGGTAGGGCGGCAGGAGGTGTTCCGTCATGATCCTATTAATAGAGATGTTTTGCGGTGCAGTGCTCTTTTCGACGGGTTTCGTTGTCGGATGCTTTTGGAGCGCAAACTTCCTGAAGGTCAGAATGGAACGTCAAAACGGGACGGATGGAAGCGTCAGGACTGCCGAGCCAATCATCAGGCGGCCAGGTGAGCCAGCACTTTCATTCGTTGGTGGGGAAAGGACATCGGTTCGATGACGGCAAGAGTCGCAATTCGATCAGATCATCTACAGCTTTACGAAGCCTATAACATTCATACCCCGGTATCGGACCGGTATCTCGCCACGTTCGAACTGGACGCGGACGGCGTTTTGCTCGGGTGCAACGCGGTTGGGCAGCACATGCTAGACCGCGGCAACATCCTGCGCGGGTCGCTGCGCGAGCGGGTCGCCTGGGCGTCGCTCGATCTCGCCGAACGGATGAACGCGGCGCTGAACCAGCGGGGCGGGGATGTGCTGTTGGTGTCCGTCATGGACACGACGGGGGCACGCCATGCGATACTGATCGCGCGCGACACGGCGATGGGAACCTATCGATCCTCCAGCCGGACCAAGATGGTGGTGCGCGATCTGCTGGCATGGGCAGAATCGGAGATCCTGGTCCCGTCCCGCGTGTATCTGCTCACGGCGAGCGAAACGGCCCTCGCGCAGAGTTTGGTGATGGGGCGGTCGCTGACGACCCATGCGCAACTGCGCGGTTCGGTGGTTGCGACGGTGCGGAAGCAATTGTCCGCCATCTTCGCCAAGACCGGAACGAGCCGTCAGGTCGAACTCGTGGCGACCCTGCTCGCCACCGCGGCGTTGCACGATCCCTGGGCAACCGACACCGGACAGCACGCTTTCCTGCCCGAGGCGGCGTCCGAACGAGGTTTGATCCGCCGGGCGGGGGTTCGCGTAAGTCACTGATCCGGAAAAACGGGGGCTTCGGAAAACAGGCAAGATCGGCCTCGGCGCGGGTCGCCGAGGCCGATCGTTACGGCGCGCTAACGGCGCGGCGGCATCAGTTGAAGGCGCCCGACAGCACGGCGCCGACGATCCCGCCGCGCGATGCAACGAGGACGGCATCATTGCCCGAGCGCACCCAGTGATAGCCACGCGGCGGCGCGTAGAGGCGTCGCGCGCGATAGGCACGCCAGTCGCCGAGCTCGCGGTAATTCTGCGCATAGCGACGGTCGAACCGCTGACCGCGTGCCCAGCGGCGATCGGCCGGGCGGTCGACCGTGGTCCGCTTCGTCACGACCGTGCCGTTGGGGCGTTCGCGGACCACGGTCGTGGTTTGGCGCTGCTGGGCGTCGGCGCTGGTGGCGGCTATCGGGCTCGCCGCGGCGGCTGTTGCCAGCAACGCGATGATCATCTTTTTCATGACAAACTCCTGTCTATGGACGGCGCCTTGCTCCCGGCGTCGGACCCTATCTGGGGGGCGTTTGTCGCGCATCCGTGCCGGACGGACCGTCAAATGGTCGCAACATGTCCCCGTCGTCCCAGCTCCGTTCAGGTTGACGCCGCTTCGGTGGAGCGCCTAACCGCCCGTGCAAAGGAGTGGTGTGATGCGAGCTTTTGTATTCCCGGGGCAGGGCAGTCAGGTCGTCGGCATGGGCAGTGCGCTCGCCGCGGCGAGCCCGGTCGCCCGGGCGGTGTTTCAGGAAGTCGACGAGGCGCTGGGACAGCATCTGTTCCGCCTCATGCGCGACGGACCGGAGGATCAGCTGCAACTGACCGAGAACGCACAGCCGGCGATCATGGCGAATGCGATCGCGACGTTGCGGGTGCTGGAAGAGGAAGGCGGGATCAGGCTTGCCGACAAGGCGGACTATGTCGCCGGCCATTCGCTCGGGGAATATAGTGCCCTGTGTGCGGCAGGATCGATCGACCTGGCGACGACGGCGCGATTGCTGAAGCTACGCGGGCAAGCCATGCAAGCGGCGGTCCCGGTCGGTATCGGCGCGATGGCGGCTTTGCTGGGGGCCGACGTCGAAAAGGCCCGCGCGATTGCCGAAGCGGCTGCGGAGGGGGAAGTGTGCACGGTCGCGAACGACAATGATCCGTCGCAGGTGGTGATCTCCGGGCATCGGAGCGCAATCGAACGCGCGGTCGCGTTGGCGAAGGATATGGGTGCCAAGCGCGCTGTCTTGTTGCCCGTCTCCGCCCCGTTCCATTGTGCCTTGATGCAACCGGCGGCCGACGCGATGGACCGTGCGCTCGCCGATGCGCGGATCGAGGCGCCGCTCGTCCCGTTGTTCGCCAACGTCACCGCAACCGCCGTTGCGGACGCCGGCACGATCCGCCGGCTGTTGGTCGAGCAGGTAACCGGGATGGTGCGCTGGCGCGAATCGGTGCTCGCGATGGCGGAAACCGGGGTGGAGCGTTTCGTCGAGTTCGGCGGCAAGGTGCTGACCCCCATGATCAAGCGCATCGCGCCCGAGGTCGAGACGGCCAGCGTCGTGACGATGGACGATATCGAGGCGCTCGCAAAAGCGCTCTGACGGAGAAATAGCATGTTCGATCTGACTGGAATGACGGCGCTCGTCACGGGCGCTTCGGGAGGCATCGGCTCCGCCATTGCGCGTGGGCTTGCGGAACAGGGGGCGCGACTGGCGGTGTCGGGGTCCAATGTCACCAAGCTGGAAGCCTTTCGCGACGGCCTGGCGGGCAATCACGTGGCGCTGCCTTGCGACCTGTCGGACAGCGCGGCCGTGGATGCGCTTGTCCCGCAGGCCGTCGAGGCGCTCGGTGGCAAGCTCGACATCCTCGTCAACAATGGCGGCATCACGCGCGACAATCTGGTGATGCGGATGAAGGACGAGGAATGGGACGCGGTGATCCGTGTCAACCTCGAGGCGGCGTTCCGTCTCGCGCGCGCCGCGGCGCGGCCGATGATGAAGGCGCGCTTCGGGCGGATCGTCTCGATCACCTCGGTGGTTGGCACCACCGGTAACCCAGGCCAGGCGAATTACGCCGCATCGAAGGGCGCTCTGACCGCCATGTCGAAGGCGCTCGCCCAGGAACTGGCCAGCCGCGGGATCACCGTGAACTGCGTCGCCCCCGGCTTTATCGCCTCGCCGATGACCGATGGCTTGCCGGATGCGCAGAAAGACGCGCTTAATGCGCGGATTCCGATGGGAAAGATGGGCCAGGGCATGGATATCGGCGCGGCGGTCGTCTATCTGGCGAGCCGCGAAGCAGGCTATGTCACGGGGCAGACGATTCACGTCAACGGTGGCATGGCGATGATCTAAGCGCAGACGCCGCACGGTTCGCGGCGTTACCGTACCGGTTCGGGTGCCGGTTCCCCTTGCAAGGGCCCCAACCCCGTTCTAGGTGCGTTCAGGAATCAAGAACCCCCAGCTACAGAGGGACGGAATATGAGCGAGACCGCAGACCGCGTTAAGAAGATCGTCGTCGAGCATCTCGGCGTTGAAGCCGACAAGGTGACCGAAGATGCGAGCTTCATCGATGATCTGGGCGCGGACAGCCTCGACATCGTCGAGCTGGTGATGGCATTCGAAGAAGAATTCGAAGTCGAAATTCCGGATGATGCCGCCGAGAAGATCACGACCGTCAAGGACGCGATCACGTTCATCGACGAGCACAAGGGCTGAGCGCCACGCCACGGGCGCGGCAGCAACGCTGAAGTCAGAAGCGGCTCCCCGTCCCAGGGCTATTGACCGGGGGCGGGGGGCCGTTTCTTATTTGGATGACAAGAAATACAACGGGAGATGGCCATGCGCCGTGTTGTCGTAACCGGATTGGGGCTCGTGACGCCGCTCGGTGCTGAGGTCGAAACCGTGTGGGCGAATCTGCTCGCGTCGAAATCGGGCGCGGGTCCGATCACGCGGTTCGATGCGTCGGACCAGAAATGCCGGATCGCATGCGAGGTGAAGCCCGCGGACCATGCGTATGGCTTCGATCCCAACCTGCGTGTCGACCACAAGGTCCAGCGCCAGGTCGACCCGTTCATCATCTACGGCATCGATGCGGCCGGACAGGCGCTCGAGGATGCCGGCCTGACCAACATGACCGAGGCGGAACGCTATCGTGCCGGCTGCTCGATCGGGTCGGGGATCGGCGGGTTGCCCGGGATCGCGAGCGAATCACTCGTGTGCGAGAACAAGGGGCCGAGCCGCGTCTCGCCGCACTTCGTACACGGTCGGCTGATCAACCTGATTACCGGGCAGGTCCAAATCAAATACGGCCTGATGGGCCCGAACCACGCGGTCGTCACCGCTTGCTCGACCGGCGCGCATTCGATCGGCGACGCTGCGCGGATGATCGCGATGGACGATGCCGACGTGATGCTCGCAGGCGGCGCCGAGGGCGCGATCTGCCCGCTCGGGATCGCCGGTTTCGCGCAGGCGCGCGCGCTGTCGACCGCGTTCAACGACCAGCCCGAAAAGGCGAGCCGGCCGTATGACGTGGCACGCGACGGCTTCGTGATGGGCGAGGGCGCGGGCGTCGTCTGCCTCGAGGAATATGAGCACGCCAAGGCGCGTGGCGCGAAGATCTATGCCGAGGTGATCGGCTACGGCATGTCGGGCGACGCCTATCATGTCACTGCGCCGCATCCCGAAGGGTCGGGCGCGTTCCGCTCGATGGAAATGGCGATGAAGCGGTCGGGACTGCAGCTGTCGGACATCGATTATATCAACGCGCACGGGACCTCGACCCCGCTCGGCGACGAGCTGGAACTCGGCGCGGTCCGCCGCCTGTTCGGCACCAATATCGATACCTTGTCGATGAGCTCGACCAAGTCGGCGATCGGGCATCTGCTCGGTGGCGCTGGTGCAGTCGAGAGCATCTTCTGCATTCTGGCGCTGCGCGACCAGATCGTTCCACCGACGCTCAATCTCGATAACCCCAGCGACAGTTGCGAAGGCGTGGACCTGGTGCCGCACGTTGCCAAGCAGCGGTCGGTCAAGGCGGTACTCAACAACTCGTTCGGCTTCGGCGGGACGAATGCCTCGCTCATCATGACGGCGGTCTGAGGTTCGGATGCGCCGGTCTGGCTGCCTTGGGCTGGCGCTGCTGCTGATTGCGGCGGTGGCCGTGTTCGGGGTAGCGACCATGTGGGGCGGAAAGGGTCCGCTCGATCGTTCGATCTCGGTGCAGATCGCCCCCGGATCGAGCCTCGCCTCGGTGTCGCTCCAGCTTGAAAAAGCCGGTGCGATCGCCTCGGCCGAGCGGTTCCGTTTGCTTGCGCGCGTGTTCGGATCGAACGCGCCCGTCAAGGCGGGCGAGTATCGGATCCCGCCGCGCATGAGCCAGGGTGACATCCTGAAGGTGTTGCAGGGGACCAAGACGGTCCAGCGCTTTCTCGTGGTTCCCGAAGGGTATCCGTCCATCATGGTGAAGCAGGCGCTTGACCGGACGGCGGAACTGACCGGCACCATCCCTGCGCCGGAGGAGGGCAGCATCCTGCCCGACAGCTATGCCTATCAACGCGGCGAGCCCCGCGCACAGATGGTCGAGCGGATGCAGGTCCCGATGACGCGGTATCTCGCGCAAGCCTGGGCGAAGCGTAAGGCGGGGCTCGTGGTGAAGACGCCGCGCGAGGCGCTGATCCTTGCATCGATCGTCGAGAAGGAAACCGGCAAGCCCAGTGAGCGCCGGCTCGTCGCTGCGGTCTACGGCAATCGGCTGCGGCAGGGGATGATGCTGCAGGCGGACCCGACCATCATCTACCCGATTACCAAGGGCAAGCCGCTGGGTCGGAAGATCCTGTTGTCCGAGGTCCGTGCGGTCAACGCCTACAATACCTACGCCATGACGGGCTTACCGGCGGGTCCGATCTGCAATCCGGGACGCGCCAGCATCGATGCAGTGCTGGATCCGGCTCAATCGAAAGCGCTGTATTTCGTGGCTGACGGTTCTGGCGGGCATGTGTTTGCCGACACGCTGGAGCAGCATAATGCGAATGTCGTCAAATGGCGGGCGTATCGATTGGCGCACGGTATCTGAGCGCGGCTGCCTGCAAGACGGCAGGACTGCGCAGGGTGTGGGCAATTCCCCAGAGGGTTGCTTTCCCCCCCGGTATTCCGCGGCACGCCCCGATCGCTATTCGCGCAGGCGGATCAGTCCTTCCTGGGCGACGCTGGCGACCAGTCGCCCATCGCGCGCGAAGATCTTCCCGCGGTTGAACCCGCGGGCGTGCCCCGCCCACGGGCTGTCGCAGGCGTAGAGCAGCCATTCGTCCGCCCGGAAGTCCTCGTGGAGCCATAGCGAATGGTCGAGGCTCGCGGTCTGGAGCTTGTTCATCATCCAGTTGACGCCATGCGGCAGCGTCGCGGTGCCGAGCAGCGACATGTCGGATGCATAAGCGAGAATCGCGCGGTGCATCGCGGGATCGTCGCCGATCGGTGCGACGACGCGGAACCAGCTGTTTTGGAACGGGGCGTGCGGCACCGGATCGAGCCAGCTGCGCGGGGAGACCGGGCGGATCTCGACCATCCGCGGACGCAGGAACATCGCGCGGTAGCGTTCCGGGATCCGGTCGATCATCGCGAGCCGCAGGTCGCGGTCGTTGGTCAGGTCCTCGGGCGGGGGGACCTCGGGCATCGCATCCTGATGCGCCAGGCCATCTTCCGGGATCTGCAATGAGCAGGCGAGGTTGAGGATCGGCACGCCGCGCTGGGTCGCTATCACGCGGCGGGTCGAGAAGCTCTTGCCGTCGAAGTCGCGGACGACACGGTAGAGGATCGGGTGATCTTCCGCGCCTGGCCGCATGAAATAGGCGTGGAGCGAATGCGCCGCCTTCGGCGCATCGGTCGACCGCTGCGCCGCCTGAAGCGCCTGTGCGATCACCTGTCCGCCGAACACGCGGCCGAACCCGTCATTGCCCCTGGGACCACGATAGAGGTCGGTGTCGATCTCCTCGACATCGAGCAGGTCGATTAGGTCCTGCGCAAGCCGGGCGGGGATGGGGTCGGTCATTTAACGTGTCACTCTCTAGCATTTCCCCGGCGAAGGCCGGGGCCCAGTTGCGATGGCCAGCGTCATCGACGTGCAGCGCCTGCCATTAGCCGCTCACGACTGGGCCCCGGCCTTCGCCGGGGAAGCGAAGTTTGGCAAGGGGCCGCTCAGTATCCCGCCGCGCGCGCGAGCCGGTCCGCGTGGAAGTTGGCGTCGCCGAACATCTCGGCCAGCACGCGGGCGCGCTTCATGTAGAAGCCGATGTCATATTCGTCGGTCATCCCGATCCCGCCGTGCATCTGGACGCCTTCCTGCACCGACAAGGTGGTGGCGAGCGCGGTCATCGCCTTGGCGACCGACACCGCTTCGTCGGCATGGACGCTGCCGGTATCGAGCAGTTGCTGCGCCTTGAGCACGGCGGCGCGCGCGACTTCCATTTCCGAGTAGAGATGTGCCGCGCGGTGCTGGAGCGCCTGGAAGCTGCCGATCAGCGTGCCGAACTGCTTGCGCTCCTTGAGATAGCCGACGGTCATGTCCATCGCGCCACCGCCGACGCCGAGCAGCTCGGCCGACGCGCCCGTCCGGCCTGCGCGGAGCAGGCGGTCGAGCGGGGTGCGCCCGCCGTCGACGTCGCCGATCACCGCGTCGGCATCGACTTCCACGCCGTCGAACTCGAGCCGCGCCGCGATGCTGGCATCCGTAAGGCGTTCGGGGGTGGCGGTCAGGTTCGCCGCGTCCTTCGGGATCGCGAACAGCGTTACGCCTTCCGCATCGGCAGCACTGCCGGCGGTGCGTGCGGAGACGATCAGCAGGTCGGCGACGTGGCCGTGCGTGACGAACTGCTTCTTGCCCGACAGCTTGAAGCCGTTGCCGGATCGCTCGGCGGTCAGCGTGACGGTGTCGCGATGCTTCGCTCCTTCGTCGATCGCGAGCGCGGCGACGGTTTCGCCGCTGAGGATGCCGGGGAACCAGCGTGCGGCGTGGGCGCTGCCCTTGAGCGCCGCGACCGCGGCGACGGCGGTCGTGAGGAAGGGCGAGGGTGACAGGTTGCGGCCGATCTCCTCCAGCACGACGCCCGCCTCGACATGGCCGAGCCCGAGACCGCCATCCGCTTCGTCGATCAGGATGCCGGTAAAGCCCATTTCGGCGAAGCTGCGCCAGAGATCGCGGCTGAAGCCGGTCGCGTCATTTGCGTCGCGCAAGCCGCGCATGTGGCTGACGGGGGCCTGCTCCGCGACGAAATCGCGGATCGTGTCCTGAAGGGCGGTTTGGTCGTCGTTGAGATAGAGCGGCATTGTTCTTCCTTCTTCTCCCTCTCCCCGGTGGGGAGAGGGTCGGGGAGAGGGGCTGTTCCGGATGCTACCGTCCGCGCTTCTGCCCTCTCCCGACCTTCGCTTCGCTCGGCCACCCTC
Organism: Sphingomonas sp. CARO-RG-8B-R24-01; assembly: GCF_022662295.1. Classification (NCBI taxonomy): domain Bacteria; kingdom Pseudomonadati; phylum Pseudomonadota; class Alphaproteobacteria; order Sphingomonadales; family Sphingomonadaceae; genus Sphingomonas; species Sphingomonas sp. CARO-RG-8B-R24-01. The sequence continues at coordinate 23,117 of NZ_JAKNQI010000007.1, forward strand.
TCCCGCTAAGCGGGAGAGGGAGAATCAGGCCGGCAATTCCAGGATACGCTTGGCGATGATGTTGAGCTGGACCTCGCTCGTTCCGCCCTCGATCGAATTCGCCTTGGTGCGCAGCCACGCGCGCGCCTCGCGGCCGCCGCCCGAGGCTTCGCTCTCCCATTCGAGCGCGTCGGAGCCGCCGGCTGCCATCTGGAGTTCGTGGCGGCTCTTGTTCAGTTCGGTGCCGTAATATTTCATCATCGAGGGCTGCGCGGGGTGGGCGCGGCCGGCTTTCAGTTCGTCGATGAAGCGTTCGGACATTGCCCCGAACGCCTTTGCGCGGACTTCGAACATGGCGATCGTTGCACGCAGGAGCGGGTCCGCGAGGCGGCCCTCGTGGTCGAGGCCTATGGTCGCAATAGCGCCTTCGATCAACGGGTTGCCGCCAGTACTTGCCAACCCCATGCCGGAGATCATCTCGCGTTCGTGGCCGAGCAGATATTTGGCGACGTCCCAGCCCTTGTTCTCTTCATGGATGCGCTGCGACTTCGGCACCTTCACATTGTCGAAGAAGGTCTCGCAGAACGGCGAATAGCCCGAGATCAGCAGGATCGGCTTGGTCGAGACGCCTTCGCTCGCCATGTCGAACAGCACGAAGCTGATCCCGCCCTGCTTCGACTCCTTGGAGGTGCGGACCAGGCAGAAGATCCAGTCGGCCTTGTCGGCGTAGGAGGTCCAGACCTTCTGTCCGTTGATCACATAATGGTCGCCAGCGTCCTCCGCCGAGGTGGCGAGCGAGGCGAGGTCGGAGCCCGCGTTCGGCTCGCTATAGCCCTGGCACCAGCGGATTTCGCCGCGGGCGATCTTGGGGAGATAGTCGCGCTTCTGCTCCTCGGTGCCGTATTTGAGCAGTGCTGGCCCGAGCATGGAAATACCGAAAGAATTGAGCGGGTTGCGTGCCTTGATTGCGGCCATCTCTTCGCGCAGCACCTTCGTCTCGGCGGGTGACAGGCCACCACCGCCATAGGCCGCGGGCCAGTCGGGCACGGTCCAGCCGCGCGAGGCCATCGCGTCCATCCATTCCTTCTGGCCGGGCTGGAAATCCGGATTGCGGCCGCCCCAGCAGGCGTCTTTCTCGGAACGGACGGGTTGGCGCATTTCGGGCGGGCAGTTCGCTTCCAGCCACGCGCGCGTTTCGGTGCGGAAGGTTTCGAGGTCTTGGGTCATCGGATCAACTCCTCATCAATTCATGCGCGGCGCGTGCGACCGCGATCGCGGTGTAATCCCGGTTATAATCGGCGATCACCTGCACCCCGATCGGCAGGCCGTCGGGATCGGTCCCGATCCGCACGCTGGTGGCGGGAAGCATCGGGAACGTGGCGAGACCGGGATAGGCCATCTGGACCCCCGCCGGTGTGTCCTGCCCGTCGATCGTCGCGATGCGAGTCATCAGCGGGGTGTCGTCGTGGGCGTAAGCGGTGGTGCCCCAGATCGGTGCGATCACCGCCTCATAGTGCGTGAACAGGCGCGCCCAGTTGCGGCGGGACTTGGCCTGCGCGTCGATCAGCGTGAACCAGTCGGGAAGCACGAGCGGCTGACCGCCTTCCATCGGCGCGCCGCGCGCCATCGCGACGACGAGCATGTGGATATAGGCGCCGTGTTGCGCGACAAGATCGGGCAGGAGCGTGCTGGCGTCGTCGACCTGCGCGCCCGCCGCCCGGAAGGCTTCGCCCACCGCGGCGATAGCGGTCTGGATCGTGGCTTGCGACTTTGCTAGCGGGTGTTCGGGGAGCAGCAGGATCCGCCAGTCACCGGGCGCTCGCGGGGCGGGTCTTGCGAGCGCGTCGCCGCCCATGACGCCGAACAGGGCTTCCAGATCGTCGGGGTCGCGGGCGAGCGGGCCGACGACGTTGAGGGCTACGCCACAACTGTGTGTTCTCGGGAAGTTATGGCCGAAGGATGACAGCGCGTTGTAGGTTGGCTTGTGACCCCACACGCCACAGAAGGCGGCGGGGAGGCGGATCGAGCCGCCGATGTCCGAGCCGATCTCGATGGGGACGAAGCCTGCTGCGAGGGCTGCTGCTGCGCCGCCTGACGAGCCGCCGGGGACGCGGCTGTGGTCGAGCGGGTTGCGGGTGCGGCCATAGACCGGGTTGTTGGTCTGGAGGTCGGCGAGAGCGACGGGGACGTTGGTTTTTCCCAGGATGACTGCGCCGGCGTTTTTGAGGCGGGTGACCTGGACTGCGTCTTCGGTTGCCGTGAAGTCGGCGTGTTCGGGGAAGCCCCAGCAGGTTGCGAGACCGGCTACGTCGAAGCTTTCCTTGACCGTCATGGGGACGCCTAGGAGGGGGCGGGTGGAGTCTTTGGGGGCGGCGTCGATTGCGCGCGCGGCTTCGCGGGCTCGGTCGAAATCGCGGACGACGACGGCGTTTATGGTGGTGTCGCCGGATTCGATGCGGGTGATGGCGGTTTCGCATTCCGCGAGCGCGGTGGTTTCACCCGCGCGGATCGCGGCGGCGGTTTGCAGGGCGGTTTTCACTTCTCCCTCTCCCCGCTTGCGGGGAGAGGGCCGGGGAGAGGGGCAGTACAGCAGAGCGACCTCTCTGTACTGCCCCTCTCCCGCGCTTCGGCTGCGCCTCGCTTGCCCTCTCCCCGCAAGCGGGGAGAGGGAGAAGAAGCTGCTTCACTTACTGTTCTCCCGCGCAGGCGGGAGCCCAGGGTATCAAACGCTGCGCGCGTAATCCTGGGCCCCCGCCTGCGCGGGGGAACAATGCGACCGGGCGCCACGGTCGCACCCTTACCCATTGAACCGGCCACCGCTCTCTGCCTTGCTCCTTAGCAGTTCCGCCACCGCGAACCCGTGCTTCTCCAGCCCGCTGACGATCGTCTTGAGCCCCTCGCTATCCGCCCAGAACATCGGCCCGCCGCGATAGACTGGCCAGCCGTAGCCGTAGATCCACACCACATCGATATCGCTCGCGCGCTGCGCCATCTTCTCCTCGAGGATCAGCGCGCCTTCGTTGACCATCGTGTAGAGCGTCTTCTCGACGATCTCCTGGTCGCTGATCTCGCGCTTTTGCAGGTTCGATTTCGAGCGGAAGTCCTCGATGATCTCGGCGACCCGCGGCGAGGGCGTCGGGTTCCGCTTCTCGTCGTAATCGTAGAAGCCCTTGCCGGTTTTCTGCCCCCAGCGGCCCTCGGCGGCGAGCGCGTCGCGGATGTTCTCGATCCGGGTGGGGTCGCGGTGCCAGCCGATGTCTACGCCGGCGAGGTCGCTCATCTGGAACGGGCCCATCGGCATGCCGAACGCGACATGGACCTTGTCGATCTGCTCGGGCGTCGCGCCTTCCATCAGCAGCTTCATCGCCTCGACCTGGCGGGGCTTGAGCATCCGGTTGCCGATGAACCCGTCGCACACGCCCGCGACCACCGCGACCTTCCGGATCGTCTTGGACAGCGACATCACGGTTGCGAGCACATCGTCCTCGGTCTGCGCGCCGCGCACCACCTCGAGCAGTTTCATCACGTTGGCGGGCGAGAAGAAGTGCATGCCGACGACGTCGCCGGGCCGCTTGGTAACCGAGGCGATCTCCTCGATGTCGAGATACGAGGTGTTCGACGCGAGGATCGCGCCGGGCTTGGCGATCGCGTCGAGCCGGGTGAAGATCTCCTTCTTCACGCCCATGTCCTCATACACCGCCTCGATGATGAGATCGCAGTCCGCGAGCGCGTCGAAGTCGAGCGTCGGGGTGAGCGCGCCCATCGCGGCTTCGACCTGGTCGGGCTTCAGGCGGCCCTTGGCGGCGGAGGCTTCGTAATTCTTGCGGATCGTGCCGGCACCGCGGTCGAGCGCTTCCTGCGCCATTTCGACGATCGTCACCGGGATGCCCGCGGACAGGAAGTTCATCGAGATGCCGCCGCCCATCGTGCCCGCGCCGATCACGCCGACGCGCTTGATTTCGCGGAGCGGGATCTTGGGGTCGATGCCGTCGATCTTGGCGGCCTGGCGTTCGGCGAAGAAGATGTGGCGCTGCGCGGCGGACTGGACGCCCATCATCAGCTTCATGAATTCCTGCCGTTCGAACGCGATACCCTCGTCGAAGCTCGAACCGTCGGTCGCTTTCTCGACGCAGGCGATGTTGGCGGCGGGGGCGTCGAAGCCGCGGAAGCGCTTGGCGTTGTCCTTCTTGAACTGGGCGACCGCTTCGGGATCGGCCTGCGCCACCTTGTCGCGCGCGCGGGGCAGGGGCCTGGCGTCGGCGACTTCGCGCGCGAAGGCAATCGCATCGGCTTCGAGGCTGTCTTCGTTGGCAAGTCGGTCGATCAGCCCGGCGGACAGCGCGAGCTTGGCGGGGATCGGGTCGCCCTTGGCGGTGAGTTCGAGCGCGAGCTTGACGCCTGCGATGCGCGGCAGGCGCTGCGTCCCGCCCGCACCGGGGAGCAGGCCGAGCTTGACCTCGGGGGTGCCGATCTTCGCGCTGGGTACCGCGATGCGATAATGGCAGCCGAGCGTCACCTCGCACCCGCCGCCGAGCGCAGTGCCGTGGATCGCGGCGATGACGGGCTTGTCCGAGGCTTCGATCATGTCGACCACGGTCGGGAGGCCGGGCTCCTGCATCGGTTTGCCGAACTCGGTGATGTCCGCGCCCGCGAAGAAGGTGCGGCCGTCGCAACGGATCACCATCGCCTTGACCTGCGGGTTGGCGAGGCCTTCCTTGATCCCGGCTTCGAGGCCCTGGCGGACGGCAGCGCCGAGCGCGTTGACCGGCGGGTTGTTCGAGAGGATGACGAGGACGTCGTCGTGAAGCTGGGTGGTGATCGGGCCGGTCATCGTCTTCTCTCCTGTTTCTTCCCCGGCGAAGGCCGGGGCCCAGTCGCGGAGGTTTTTGTAATTCGGCGCAGCGCCCGCCAACTCAGGTGGCGCTACTGGGCCCCGGCCTTCGCCGGGGAAGCGAAAGGTTCAGGTCAATGCGCGTGCGTCGACCGGCGGGTTGTTGGAGATGATGACGAGGACGTCGTCGTGGAGCTGGGTGGTGATCGGGCCGGTCATCGTCTTCTCCTGTTTGCTTCCCCGGCGAAGGCCGGGGCCCAGTCGCGGAGGTTTTTGTAACTGTGCGCAGCGCCAGCCAGCTCAGGTGGCGCTTCTGGGCCCCGGCCTTCGCCGGGGAAGTGAAAGGGTCAGGTCAACGCACTGTAAATCAACGTTTTAAGCTCGCGGCGGATCGGGTAGAGGCTGGACGGCGACAGCTGCGTCATGAACACCATGTGCAATTGTTCGACCGGATCGATGAAGAAGGCGGTGGAGAACATCCCGCCCCAATAATATTCGCCGACCGAGCCGGGGATCATCGAGCGCGCGACGTCGATATTGACCGCGAAGCCGAGGCCGAAGCCCGTCCCCGCATTCGCCGCCTCGCTGAACAGCGACTTGGACATTTTCGACAGGTCGGACCCGCCGGGCAGATGGTTGACCGTCATCAGCGCGATCGTCTTGCGGCCGATGATACGGGTGCCCTCAAGCTCGCCGCCGCCCAGCAGCATCGAACAAAAACGGTGATAGTCGAGCGCAGTCGAGACCAGACCGCCGCCGCCCGACACGAGTTTGGGCGCGCGGCTCCACGCGCTGGCAGCGCCCCGGTCGTAAAGGATGCGGCCCTTGCCGGGGACGAAGGTGTAGCAGTCTGTAAGGCGGTCGATCTTGTCCTCGGGGACGTGGAAGAAAGTGTCGTCCATTCCGAGCGGCGCGAAGATGCGGTCGCGGAAGAAGGTCTCGAGCGGCACGCCCGACACGCGCTGGACGACCGCGCCGAGCACGTCGGTCGCGACCGAGTAATTCCAGGCATCGCCCGGCGAGAATTCGAGCGGCAGCTTGGCGAGCGCGGCGATGAAGCCGTCGAGGTCGTGGTTGCCGTGCCAGCTTTCGAGCTTCCCCTCGCGATGCGCGGCGTCGATGTTGGTGCGGTTCTGGAAGCCGTAGGTGAGCCCCGCGGTGTGGCGCAGCAGGTCGATCATCCGCATCGGCTCGGCGGTCGGCCGGGTCTGGAACGGCACGCCGCCACCGCCGCCGGCATAGACGCCGACGCCCTTAAACTCGGGGAGGACGTGATGAACCGGCGTGTCGAGCGCGACCCGACCCTCCTCGACCAGCATCATGAACGCGACGGAAGTGACCGGCTTGGTCATGCTCGCGATCCGGAACAGCGAATGCTGGTCGATCGGTGCGGCCTCGCCCTCGCGCGCCGGGCCGAGCGAAGAAAAATGCGCGATTTCGCCGCCTTGCGCGATCAGGATCTGCGCGTGCGGGAGCCTGCCGGTGTCGAGGTAACGCTCCTGAAGAAACGCATCGACCGCTGCGAGGCGGCGTATGTCGAATCGACTGGCGGCGGACGTGGCGAACTTCATCTCGGCTTCCATACCCCCCGTTCGAAACGCTTGTCACCCTATTGCCTTGAGCGGCGCCCAAATCAACACTAACCTGTGCGAAACAGGATCACGCGGCAAACCCGACCTTCAACTTCGGGTCCGCGCGCCGTCAGGAGAGAGTCGTCTTGGATATGCAACCGCTTGTCGCGCTGGACCCGGCCTGGCCCCGGATGACGCTCGCCGATGCCGCCGCCGCGCTGACCGCGGCGGGGACGAAGTTCGAGATGGAGACGGTCGAGGTCGAGGGCGTGCCGACTCGCGTGTGGAAACATGCGCCGCCGTCGCTCGGCTGGCTCGCCGCGGCGTCGCGCGCGCATGGGGCTCGGGTGTTCACGGTCTATGAGGACGAGCGCGTAACGTATGACGCCAATGCGCGCGCGGTGGCGGCGCTTGCGCAGGCGTTGCGCGCGCGCGGCGTGGCGAAGGGCGACCGGATCGGGCTGGCGATGCGCAATCTGCCCGAATGGCCGGTGATCTTCTTCGCCGCCGCGAGCGTGGGGGCGATCGTCGTGCCGCTCAACGCGTGGTGGACCGCAGGGGAGCTTGCGTACGGGATCACCGACTCGGGGTGCCGGATGCTGTTCGTCGACGACGAGCGCTATCGGCGGCTGGTGGAGCATGGGGTGGCGTTCCCCGCGGTGGAGACGACGGTCGTCGCACGTGCCTCCGCGCCGCTGGCTGGGAATGCCGAGCGGCTGGAGGATCTGATCGGCACGCCGCACGATTACGCCACGCTTCCCGAGCCGATGTGGCCGGAGGTGCCAGTCGCCCCGGATGATCCCGCAACGATCTTCTACACCAGCGGCACCACCGGCGCGCCCAAGGGGGCGCTCGGGTCGCATCGAAACCTGACGACAAACATCCTGTCGGCGGCCTATTCCTCCGCGCGCGCGAGCTTGCGGCGTGGCGAGACCCCGCCCGAGCCCACGCCCAAGACGCTGCTGATGGTGATTCCGCTGTTCCACGTCACCGCTTGCTCGGCGACGATGATGGGGTCGATCGCGGCGGGGAACACGCTCGTGTTCATGCGCAAGTGGGATACGGTGCGCGCGATGGAGCTGATCGAGACCGAGCGCGTCCATATGACCGGGGGCGTGCCGACGATCGCGTGGCAGATCCTCGAACATCCCGATCGGTCGCGCTACGATCTCTCCTCGCTCGAGGCGATCGCTTATGGCGGCGCACCGTCCGCGCCCGAGCTGGTACGGCGGATCTATACCGAATTCGGCGCGCTGCCCGGCAATGGCTGGGGGATGACCGAGACGATGGCGACCGTCACCAGCCATGCCGGCGAGGATTATCTCAACCGCCCGACCAGTGCGGGCCCGCCGGTCGCGGTCGCGGACCTGCGTATCATGGACGAAGCGGGCGAGCAGGAACTCCCCATCGGCGAAGTCGGCGAATTGTGGGCGCGCGGGGCGATGATCGTGAAGGGCTATTGGAACAAGCCCGAGGCGACCGCCGAGACGTTCGTGAACGGCTGGGTCCGCACCGGCGACCTCGCGCGAGTGGACGAAGAGGGGTTCGTCTATATCGTCGACCGCGCCAAGGACATGATCATCCGCGGCGGCGAGAACATCTATTCGTCCGAGGTCGAGAACGTCCTCTACGCGCACCCCGCGGTCACCGATTGCGCGCTGATCGGCGTGCCGCACCGGACGCTGGGGGAGGAGCCGGTCGCGGTCGTCCACCTCGCCGCGGGCAAGACCGCGACCGAGGCGGAGCTCAAGCAATGGGTCAAGGATCGGCTGGCGATCTTCAAGACCCCCGTCGCGATCCGCTTCGTGCCCGCGACGCTGCCGCGCAACGCCAATGGCAAGATCCTCAAGAAGGACCTGAAGGCGCTGTTCGCGGATCGGTTCGAAGCCGCGGCCTGACCCTGCGGAAGGGGTAGGCGCGCGGCGGTCGGCGCAGTATCGGGCGGCATGTCCTTGCGTCGACGTCTGTTCTTCCCCCTGGCGTGGCTGCGCCGCCAGATCCGCGCGAGCGAGTTCGCGCTGATCGTGCTCGCCGTGGTGATCGGCGCAGCGTCCGGCTTGTGTACGGTCGTTCTCGGCGCGCTGGCGCGGACCCTGCAGCACTGGATGTTCGCCCTGCCGCGCGGCCAGCGGCTCAGCGCGGTCGCGTCGCTCGGCTGGGCGCCGTTGGCGATGCTGCCGGTCGGCGGCGCGGTGCTGTCGATCTTTTCCTGGGGCGTGCGCAGCAAGCGACGGCGGATGGTCGACGCGGTCGAGGCGAATGCGCTGCACGGCGGACGCATGTCGGTGTCGGACAGCCTCGTCGTGTCGGGACAGACCGTCATCTCGAACGGCTTCGGCGCGTCGGTCGGGCTCGAGGCGGCCTATGCACAAATGGGTGGCGTGATCGCATCGGTCACCGGCGCGGCATTGCAACTGCGGCGCAGCGACCTGCGCAATCTGGTCGGCGCGGGGGCGGGGGCGTCGATCGCGGCCGCATTCGGCGCGCCGCTCACCGGCGCCTTCTACGCGTTCGAGATCGTGATCGGCGCCTACACCCCCTCGGCGATCGCCCCGATCGCGGCGGCGGCGATCGCGGCGGTGTTCGTGTCGCAGCTGTTCGGCGCCCAGCCCTACATCATCGACTCGCTTTCGGGATTGCCCGCGGAATCGCACCATTACCTGCTGTACGCCGGGCTTGGCGGGGTCTGCGCACTGTTCGGCATCGCGTTGATGCGCCTGGTCGCACTGGTCGAGCAGGGATCGCGGATGGCCCCGGTGCCGGACTGGGCACGCCCGATGCTCGGCGGGGCGTTGCTGATGCCGATCGCCTTCTGGTCGCCGCAAGTGCTGTCGGCGGGACATGGCGCGCTTCACATGGATATTGCGGTGGGGGCGTCGCTCGGCTTCGTCGCGCTGGTGTTCCTGGCCAAGGCGTCGGCGTCGATCGTCTCGCTCGGGTTCGGCTATCGCGGCGGCCTGTTCTTCGCCTCGTTGTTCCTGGGAACGCTGGTCGGGCATCTGTTCGCCGGCGTCCTGGAGATAATCGCGGGCTATCCGGTGGTCGATCCGCACAATGCCGCGATGGTGGGCATGGCCGCGCTCGCCGTGGCGGTGGTTGGCGGGCCAATGACGATGGCGATGCTCGTGCTGGAAGCGACACAGGATTTCGCACTGACCGGCGCGGTGCTCGCGGCGGCCCTGGTGTCGTCGACGATCGTACGCGAGACGTTCGGCTACTCGTTCTCGACCTGGCGGCTCCACCTGCGCGGCGAGACGATCAAGAGCGCGCGCGACATCGGCTGGATCCGCGCGCTCACGGTCGACAAGATGATGCGGCGCGAGACCCGCGCGACCGACTGCGAGATCAGCATCGGGGAATTCCGCCAGCGTTTTCCGCTCGGGTCGGCCAGCCGTGTCGTGCTGGTCAATGCCGCGCACCATTATGCCGGGATCGTCCAGACACCGGCGGCCTATGCCGACGGGCTCGATCCAGCCGTCGGCGTGGGGTCCATCGCGATCAATGCGGATGCCGCGCTCGCGGTCGATATGGATATCGTCACCGTGATGAAGCGCTTCGACGCGAGCGGCGCGGACGAACTCGCGGTGCTCGATTCGGATCGGCACGTGGTGGGGATCCTGTCGGAATCCTACGTACGGCGACGCTATGCCGAAGAGCTCGAAAAGGCGCAGAACGATTTGTTCGGGGAGCGGTGAGCGGGGCTTGGCCGGACAAGCCCTACGGTACGCGGATGGCGGACCCCGTGTGCCGCGAGCGAAGGAATGCGCCCTTTTGACGATGGCCCGAGCGCCGATTTCTCAGCGTTTTTCTATTGCGTTCAATCCTGTCGACGGCTTTATTCGGATTGTTGCGGCGCAACACGTTTTGTAAGCACACGACCGTCGGGGCCAGACTGAGCGATCCTCGGGAAACCGGCTGAGCGAATACGGGTTACGGGGTCTGATTTCCACGGCGGCTGCCGGCGGGAATTTTGAAAGTCGCGCGGTGTTCGGCGCGGCTCCCGGGCGAGAGCACAGGAAGCGTATCATGTCCTTGTTTGCAGGCTTACGGAAAATTCACAGCAATGTGATCGTGCTGGCGCTGTTGATCGTCGGCGCGCTCGAGCGCGCGGCATGGCTCATTTTGCGTCCCGAAGCGCGATGGGCGTCGGGCGAGGCGCTGAACGTCGCGGCATCGGTCGCGCGGGACGGGACGATCGGCGACGTCTTCGCGCGCGGGAGCGGACTGACCGCGCACTTCACCCCGATCCTGCCGTTTGTGGCCGGCTATATCTATCGGGTCTTCGGGCTCCATTCGCCGACCGCCGAGTTCCTGCTGGCAACCATGTCGATCAGCATGGTGTTGGGCTCCGGATATCTGCTGTTCCTGTGCCTCGAAAGGCTCGGTACCCCGAAGCCCTGGCGGTTGGCGGCGCTCGCGATCTTCTGCCTCATTCCCCTCTTTCCCGATCTGGAGACGACCAGTTTCCGGATCTGGGAAGGCGCGCTGGCCGCATTGCTGGGCGCGTGGGTGCTGCTGCGTGTCCTGAACGCCGAGCTCGCGGAGGATCGCACGCTTCGCACCTGGGGGATTACCTGCGCGATTGCATCGATCCTGTTCTTCCTCAATCCTGCGCTCGGCGTCGCTGGGTTCGCCATGCTCGGGATCTGGCTGATCCGCCAATGCCCGCTGCGTGCGTGGCTTCCGTTCGTCGTCAGCGCGGTCGTAATCCTGGTGGCCGTGCTGACGCCCTGGACGGTCCGCAACTACGAGGCGTTCGGACGATTCATCCCGCTGCGGAGCAACATGGGGCTCGAACTCGCCCTCGCAAACCACCCCGCTGCGGTCAGCGGCGACAATCAGGTCGACGTGTTCCGCAATCGGCTGCGGGAAATCCATCCGCAGGAAAGCCAGGCTGCATTCGACCGAATGCAGGCGATGGGCGGGGAGCGGGTCTATGCCGATCGTCTCGGCGATGAAGCGAAGCAGTGGATCCGGGCCCATCCGGCCCAGTTCGCAACATTGTCGCTACGCCACGTCGTGCAGTTCTACTTTCCGCCGGCATGGCAGTGGGACATTTATGGCGGGCTCAACCGCGCCATCGTGGTGAAGCTGGCGCTGGTCTGGACGCTGGCGGCGCTGGGCCTCATCGCCGCGCTGGCCAGCCTCGTCCTCTGGCGCGGCCGGTATCTGTACCCGGCGATGCTCGTGCTCGTCACGGCACTGCCCTATGCGATGGTGCAGCCGGTCTTGCGGTATCACTACCTGATCCACGGCATCACGCTGTTCCTCGGCATCGAACTCATTCGACGCTGCGTCGCAGCCGTGATGCCGGGACGGCAGCGCGCGGGTTAACCGCGCGCGCCAGGTGCCGGATAGGCGAGATAGGCCAGCCGCCGTACTTCGAGGCGGCCCCGCACGACCGTATCCAGGATCAGCCCGGTAAAGCCGTTGAGCGCCGCGAGGATCACCAGGCCCGAGATCAGGATGAAGGTCGGGAAGCGCGGGACCAGCCCGGTCTCGAAATAGGTGACCGCCAGGGGCACCGCGAGGATCGCGGCGAGCAGCAGGAAGACCGCGCCGATCGCGCCGAAGAACAACACCGGCCGCTCGATCCGGTACAGCGCCAGGATCGTGCGGAGGATGCGCCAGCCGTCGCGATACGTCGACAGCTTGGAGGTGGACCCCTCCGGGCGGGCGTAATACGGCGTTTCGATCTCGGCCACCGGCATCTTGAGTTCGAGCGCATGGACGCTGATCTCTGTCTCGATCTCGAACCCGGCGGACAGGGACGGGAAGCTCTTGGTAAAGCGGCGCGAGAACACGCGATAACCGGACAGGATATCGGTGAACGACCGGCCGAACAGCTTCGCCAGCATGCCGGTAAGCAACGCGTTGCCGAAGCGATGCCCGCGGCGATATGATTCCTGCACCTCGCTGATGCGCGATCCGACGATCATGTCGAGCTGTTCGTCCACCAGCCGCGCGACCAGCGCGGGCGCGGACGCTGCGTCATAGGTCGCATCGCCGTCCGCCATGACATAAATGTCGGCATCGATGTCGGCGAACATCCGGCGGACCACCGCACCCTTGCCCTGGATCCGCTCGCGACGGACGACGGCTCCGGCGGCGCGGGCAACCTCGACCGTGCGGTCGCTGCTGTTGTTGTCGTAGACATAGATGATCGCACCCGGCAGCGCAGCGCGAAATCCGGCGACGGTCTGCGCGATCGCAGCTTCTTCGTTATAGCATGGCAACAATACGGCAATCGACGGCGCGGTCATCACGAACTCCCTAAACTCGGCCTGGACGTCCCCGCGTCAGGGATTTCCGACTCGGCCGATAGCTCGTGCGACGCGCCGATGCCACCGCTGAGACGCAGTTTTGCGGCCGATGCGGCAACTATTCGGCATGGCGCGCGCGCCGCGCCATATCGGGTATGGCGCGTACGCCACGTCGTGACGGTCAGCGGTGGTCGGCGTCTTCGGGCGCGATCGCTTCCTCCAGTTCACTGGATCGACGCTTCAACCGGATCGCCTCGTCGATCAGTTCGGCTGCATGCTCGGTATCGCGTTCCCGGACCGCGAAGGTGACGCAATTCATCGCCTCGCGGTGCAAGCGGGTTGCTCGGGACGTGGAACGGTCGATTTTCTGGGGCATGGGTCTTCAAATCGGTCATCGGGAAAGTGCTGAAAAAAGCGTTCGTCGTTCAATAGGTTCCCGTAGATTTGCTGGATCGGGCCAGGATGGTCGCCCGATCCGCCAGGGCACGCCGCGGGCCCCCGTGCCGCACCTCAGATCTGTCCATGGAGCCGCAGGCCGAGCACGGCGACGGGGCCGCGATCCCGGTTGTAGGCGGGATGATCGATCGCCTGGACGTCCGCGCTCAGATGGATCGCCTTGCGGACGGCGAGATCGTAATAGAGCTCGACGATGTCTTCGCTGCCGTAACGGGCAAGGCTGCCGTCGCCGACCAGGATGCCGAGGCCGCCGGCCGCGAGAAACCGCTGGCGGGCCTGCGACGCGGCGTTGACGACCAGCGCCACGCCGACACGGTCGTTGACCCGCCCCCAGCGTTCCCCGGCCAGCGAAACGCCGCCCGAGACGCTGCGATCGACGTCGGTGAATTCGAACGCCTCGTAGCGGCCGTCGGCGAACCCCGCGCGCGCGAACACGCCGAGCGTGGGCGTTACCGCCTGTTCCAGGTTGAGGCTCACCCCGGCGCGGGTCGCGAAGCGCCGGACCAGCGCGGGATCGGCGGGGAGGCCGGTGGCAGTGGACAGGGCGACCGCATCGTCGAGCCGTGCCATCAGGCCGTGATTGGCAAAGGCGGTCAGTTTGATCTTGCCCGGCTGGCCGCCGAGCTGATGGCGTTCCTCGATCTCGCCGACCAGTTCGTATTGGCGAAAGCCGGTGCCGATCCTTTCGCTGTTGGGCACGGTCGACAGATTGAGCAGCCCGGCGCGAACCGCGAACCGCCCGCGATACAGTTCGGCGGTGCCGCCCGTGGTGTAGCCCCATGCATCGGCGGCGTAATCGAACGCGCCCGCCTCGATCACCGTCCAGTTGAGAAAGTCGCCACGCGGGTCGTGCGCGTAGCTGTTGGTGTCGAAGACATCGCCGACGCTGATCTTGCCGACCGTCAGGACGAGCCGGTCTGTGCGCCGATCCCCGCCGAGCTGGTTGAGATCGGCGGCGACAGGCTCGGACGCGCCGCCGAGGCCGATCGTCTGCCGCAGGAACAGCCGCTGCAACCGGAAATAGGGAGCCTGCTTCCCGACCTTATAGGCCTCGCCGCTCGGGAAGCCGGCCGCGCCGAGCGTATTGGCGAGGCCGAACCCCTGGTCGATTTCGGGATTGATCCACAGTTCGGCGCCTTTCCAGGGACGGACGCCGGCGTAGACGGTAAAATCCGTCGTTTCGCGCGCGTCCCCGCCGGAGCGCAAGCTGTTGGGGCCGTCGGCGGCAGCACGAAAGGCGGGCTGTGCCTGCCCGACGAAGGTGAATTGCGCATGCAGGTCAAAACGTTCGGGGGCCGCGCTGTCGTCGGGCGTCGCGGGCTTGGGCGCGACCGGCGTCGATCCGGCGGGCGCGGAGGATCCGGCCTGCGCGAGCAGGGGTGTCGCGACAATGCCGAGCGCCATCGGTGCGACACGACACAGCAGCCGCAAGCTCGGGAGGATCATGACGCACTTCCTGCTTTTCTACGGGCACCGCGAACGGTCCGGCGGCGAAACGCTACCGGCCACCGAGTCGTCACCGCCCCGTAGAGGAGGGGCCGTAGCCGGTCAAAGCCGCCCGGCGGTCTTGCGCCCCGGCGCGGAGCAACGCGGTCGTCCGGACCGGCGCGTGCAGCGCGATTGCGGAACGGGCGAATGACGCTAGGGTCGCGATCATGGCAGAACGAGACGATATCCCATCAGGCGCCTTCGGGCCAGCAGGTGCCTTCGGGCTGGCCCCTTCGGGCGGCGAGCCGGAGGACGAGGCGCGGATCGCGCTGCGGCGCGACCGGCTGCTGGCGGCCCTGACCCTCACGGCGGGTGTGGGGCTGGCATTGGCGACACCGTTCGCGCTCAAGGCGGGGGCGGAGTTCTTCCTGCCGACCACCGCCGCGCTGGTGATCGCGATTTCGCTGGTGCCGGTGCTCGAATGGCTCGAGCGACGGCGGGTGCCCTCTGCGCTCGCGGCGCTGACGTGCGTGTTGCTGTTTTTGGTCGCGGCAAACGTCGCGCTGGCCGCAATCATCGTGCCGGCGACCGAATTCTTCCGCCGGCTGCCCGAGCGGATCGACCGGATCCAGATGAACATCGCGCCACTGATCGACCTGTATTCGAGCTTCGAGAAATATCTCAACCGCACGGTCCAGCACCTCGCCGCCGCCGGCCCGGTCAAGACGCCGCAGACCGCCGCCGTGGCCCCTCCGAGCTCGATCCTCGAGCTTGCCGCGTCCTCGGCCCCGTCGGTGATCATCCAGGTGTTCTTCGGCGTGCTGGTCGTGTTCTTCTTCCTGTCGGGCTGGACCCGGCTGCGGCAGCGCACCATCACCAGCCGCTCGAGCTTCGGTGGGGCCATGGCGACGGCGCGGGTGATCCAGAACGTGGTCGACGACACGTCGGCCTATCTGGGGACGATCACGATCATCAACCTGACCCTCGGCGTCGCGATCGCGGGCGTGCTGTACGTGATGGGGATGCCCTATCCGCTGATGTGGGGCGGGATCGTCGCGTTGCTCAACTACGTCCCCTATTTCGGCCCGATCGCGGCGGCGGGGCTGCTCGCGCTGGGCGGGCTGATGACGTTCCACGACATCTGGGTCGCGCTGCTGCCCGCCTTCATCATGATCGGCTGCCATCTGGTCGAGGCGAATGCGATCACCCCGTTGATCGTCGGGCACCGGCTGACCATCAACCCGATCCTCATTCTCGTCTCGATCAGTTTCTGGTCGTGGGTGTGGGGAACGGCGGGCACGTTGCTAGCGGTGCCGTTGCTGATCATCCTGCAGACGGTCGTGCGTGCCGCGGGCAAGCCCGATATCGCCGGTTTCCTGTTCGAACACGGCACGCTGACGAAGCACGGCCAGCCAAATTTCACGGCATCGTCTTCGGATGCAGAAACGGTTGTTGACAGGGTAGGGGGTGTCGCTTAGGAGCCGCGCCTCACGCTTCTCAAGCGGGTGTAGCTCAGTTGGTTAGAGCGCCGGCCTGTCACGCCGGAGGTCGCGGGTTCGAGCCCCGTCACTCGCGCCATTCTCCCGATTTTCGGTGCGGAATGGCTCGGGAAATGTCATGATCCGGTTTCTCGGGCCCGTCGGGTCCGATCTACGCGGGTGTAGCTCAGTTGGTTAGAGCGCCGGCCTGTCACGCCGGAGGTCGCGGGTTCGAGCCCCGTCACTCGCGCCATTCCCTACCGGGAATGGCGCCCTGGGCCGAGGCCCGTTCAGCCCCAGCGGCCGGTTTCCATCCACGCCAGCATCCTGCGCAGCGGCAGCACCCAGATCCACGCGATTCCCGCGACCAGATAATAGAGCGCCTGCAAGAGCGGGTGCCATTTCCCGACCACGCCCGACAGGCTTGCGGCGAGCACGCACCAGATCGTGACGAGCGCCAGCATCGCGAGCATGCCCACGGGTTTGCGCCAGCTCGGGTTCATTCTGCTCGGTCCATCGGTCGGGCGATCCATCCACGTTCGGTAATGATCGCGTGGAGCGGCATGTCCCACGCGTCGGTCGGGACGGTGTCGACCTGTTGCACGCTCCAGGCAACCCCGATCCGCCGGGCGTCGGGATAAGCGTCGAATGCGCGGTCGTAATAGCCGGCGCCCTGGCCGAGCCGGTCGAGCTTCGCATCGAACGCGAGCAGCGGGGTGAGGATGATGTCGGGAGTCAGGACCGGGGAGCCGGCGTGCGGCTGGCTGAGGCCGAACGGGCCGGGGTGGAGGTCGTCCACCGGATCCCAGGCGAGGAAGCGCATCGGCTCGGCGCGCGTCGTGACGTGCGGGAGCGCGATGCGACAGCCCGCCGCCAGCGCCGCGCGGGCGAGCGGGGCAGGGTCTGCCTCGCTACCCACGGGGATGTACGCGGTGACGGTGAGGCCGGGCTTCAGAAGCGCCAGAAAGGGGCCAGGCGGGGTGAGTTCGGGGGGGGCGGCGGCGTGGAACGCGTCGCGGGTGGCGCGGATACGCGCGCGGAGCGCGGGTTTGTCGATTGCGGGGGGCGTCATCTGCTCGGTGATAGGCCGAAGCCGTGGCGGGCGTCGATAGCCACGCGCGCACTCCTCTGCGCCCCGTCACCCTGAACGTGTTTCAGGGGCCACCGTGGTGCGCGCTCTCCGGCCGCAGGCGTGGCGGCACGGTGGATCCCGAAACGAGTTCAGGATGACGGCTGTGGGGGGATGTGGTGCTATCTCAGCGAGGGCGCCGTCGCTACGAGCGTTTAGTGGCTCGCGCCTCTACCACGACGCGAACAAACGCAACTCCAATAAGCGGGTGGCGGGACCGCCGTGGCCGTGTGCCGGGTTATCCTCTGACGCACGGTACGTCAGGTGGGGATCATGTGCGTCGGGCCAGGGCCCGGGCAGGGACAACCCCCTTGGATGAAGAATAGCCTCAGGGATAATAAAGGCTCGTACCGGGCAGTGCCCGCCGCCGTCCGATATAGGCGCTTCGCGGTTATTGCTCAAGGCGCTCGGCGAGCATTTCGAGCTGTTCCGCGATCAGCCCGAGCAACACCTCGTCGTGGGACACGGCGGGGGCGGCGGCGGGGCGGCGCTTGGCCTCGTCGAGGCTGTCCGCGAGCATCAGCGCGACGAACAGCATCGTCCGCTCGCCGCTCAGTCCGCCCGAGGCTTTCTCGGCCGTCGGATAGTTGGCGGCGAGCATCGCGCCGAGATGGCGCAGATGGTCCTCCTGCCCGTCGGGGCAAGCGACGGTGTGGCGGCGCGTGCCGAACGTGAGCGTGACTTCGGCCATCAGGCGTCCCCCCGCTCGGCGGCATCGCTCGGAGCCTCGGCCGTATCGGCGGCGTCGGCGGCGGCGAGGACCGTGTCGAGCGTCGCGATCGCCTGGGTCATCCGGTCGCGCAACACGTCGTGGCGCTGTTCCAGCGTGGTCAGGGCGTCGGCGCGACGGCGCGTTGCGATATCGATTCGCGTGAGCGCATCCTCGATCCGGTCGATCATGCGCTTGTGCGCGTCTTCGGGCGAGAGCACGTCCGGTGCCGCCGGCGTCGTCGCCCCTGCGGCCGAAGGCGCGGGGGGTTGGAGGGGACGATCAGGCGATACTGCTGGGGGTGCCGGGTTGGCGATGGGGTCTGCCATCGTCGCGAGATAGCATGGGACTGGCTTGCGACAAGGCGCATTTGTGACGTCTTTGCGTCATGCCGGGCGGTTGACGCGCTGGCTTGCGCCCCGCAAAGACGCGCTCGTCCCATAGGAGTCGGCGCTGGCCCATGCCGCGCCGAGCATGAGCTTGAGGAGCGCAGCACGATGACGGTCAAGGTAGCGATCAACGGTTTCGGGCGCATCGGTCGCCTTGTCGCGCGCGCCATTCTCGAACGCGCCGACTGCGGGCTCGAACTCGTCACGATCAACGACCTCGCCGATGCCAAGTCGAACGCGTGGCTGTTCAGCCGCGACTCGGTCCACGGCAAATATCCGGGCGACGTCTCGGCCGAGGGCAACGACCTGGTCGTCGACGGCAAGCGCATCCGCGTCACCGCCGAGCGCGACCCCGCCAATCTGCCGCACGCCGAGCAGGGCATCGACATCGTGCTCGAATGCACCGGCTTCTTCACCGATCGCGAGAGCTGCCAGAAGCATCTCGACGCGGGTGCCAAGAAGGTGCTGATTTCGGCACCCGGCAAGGGCGTCGACCTGACGGTCGTCTACGGCGTCAACCATGACAAGCTGACCGCCGAGCACACGATCGTGTCGAACGCGTCGTGCACCACCAACTGCCTCGCGCCCGTCGCCAAGGTCCTCAACGACGCGATCGGGATCGAGCGCGGGCTGATGACCACGATCCACGCCTATACCAACGACCAGAAGATCCTCGACCAGATCCACCCCGATCTGCGCCGCGCCCGCGCTGCCGCAATGTCGATGATCCCGACCACGACGGGTGCCGCGCGTGCGGTCGGCGAAGTGCTGCCCGAGCTCAAGGGCAAGCTCGACGGCTCGGCGGTGCGCGTTCCCGTTCCGGACGGCAGCCTGATCGACCTGACCTTCATGCCGTCGCGCGAGACCACCAAGGAGGAGGTCAATGCGATCCTGAAGGCAGCGGCGGAAAGCGGTCCGCTCAAGGGCGTGCTGGTCTTCTCGGACGAGCCGCTGGTGTCGATCGATATCGTGCATACCCCCGCCTCGTCGACGATCGACAGCCTCGAGACGGCGGTGATGGACGGCAAGCTGGTCCGCGTCGTCAGCTGGTATGACAATGAGTGGGGCTTCTCGAACCGCATGGTCGATACCGCGGGGGCGATGGGCAAGTTCCTCTGATGGCGACTGCCGTCACCCCGGCGCAGGCCGGGGCCGCTGCGTCTTTGGGCACGGTGCCCGACAACGAGACGGCCCCGGCCTTCGCCGGGGTGACGGGTGGCGTTCTGGCGGGGATCGCCCGCCACGGCCGGCCCAAAGGCCCGATGGAGACCGTCGACCACGTCGACGTGACGCTGGAAGGCGGGATCCACGGCGATTTCCGCGGGACGATCAAGCCCGGTGGAAAGGGGCGGCGCCAGGTGACGCTGCTCGAGCGCCGTGACTGGGACGCCGCGATGGCTGAGGTGGGGCATAGCCTGCCCTGGTATGAACGGCGCGCCAATCTACTGGTCGACGGGCTCGATCTCCCACAGGTGCCGGGAACGCGGTTGCGGATCGGCGATACGGTCGAAGTGATGATCACGCGCGAAACCGATCCGTGCGAGCGGATGGAAGCGCTCGCGGCGGGCCTGCGCGCGGCGATGACACCCGACTGGCGCGGCGGCGCATGTTCGCGCGTTCTGGTCGGCGGGACGATCCGCGTCGGCGACACGATTTTGGTTCTCGAGGAGTGACGGACGACATGACACGGGCCTTCAAGACGCTGGACGATATCGGCGCAGAGATCGGTGACGTGCGCGGCAAGCGCGTGCTGGTCCGCGAGGATCTCAACGTGCCGATGCAGGACGGCGCGGTCAGCGACGACACGCGGCTGCGCGCGACGCTGCCGACCGTCACCGAGCTGGCCGACAAGGGCGCGATCGTCCTCATCCTAGCGCATTTCGGGCGGCCCAAGGGCACGCCTTCCGCCGAGCTGTCGCTCAAGCAACTGGTCGAGCCTTATGCCAACGTGCTCGGACGGCCGGTCCAATATGTCGACTGGGAAGGCGATGCGGCGGCGGTTGCCGCGCTTGCACCCGGCGATGTCGCGATTCTCGAAAATACGCGCTTCTTCGGCGGCGAGGAGAAGAACGATCCAGCGGTGGTCGATCGGTTCGCAGCGCTCGGCGACCTGTACGTCAACGACGCCTTCTCCGCCGCGCACCGCGCGCATGCCTCGACCGAGGGCCTCGCGCACAAGCTGCCCGCTTTCGCTGGCCGCGCGATGGAGGCCGAACTCGATGCGCTCGACAAGGCGCTCGGCAACCCCGAGCATCCGGTTGCTGCGGTCGTCGGCGGGGCGAAGGTTTCGACCAAGCTCGACGTGCTCAAGCATCTCGTGACCAAGGTCGATCACCTCATCATCGGCGGCGGGATGGCGAACACCTTCCTCGCGGCGCGCGGCGTGAACGTCGGCAAGTCACTGTGCGAGCATGAGCTGACCGGCACCGCGGACGAGATCTTCGCCGCGGCGGACAGCGCGAACTGCACGATCCATCTGCCGTATGACGTCGTCGTCGCGAAGGAATTCCGCGCCAACCCGCCGATCCGCACGGTCAACGTGCATGAGGTCGCGGCGGACGAGATGATCCTCGACATCGGGCCGGCAGCGACCGAGGCGCTGGCGGACGTACTCAAGAATTGCCGGACTCTGGTGTGGAACGGCCCGCTCGGCGCGTTCGAGACGCCGCCGTTCGATACCGCGACGGTGGCGCTTGCCAAGACCGCGGCGGCACTGACCAAGAGCGGATCGCTCGTTTCGGTCGCTGGCGGCGGGGATACCGTCGCCGCGCTCAACCAGGCGGGCGTGGCGGACGATTTCACCTTCGTCTCGACCGCGGGCGGCGCGTTCCTGGAATGGATGGAAGGCAAGGATCTCCCCGGCGTGGCGGCGCTCTCGCGGGGGTGATACCCGGTGCGCCGTCGCGCGGGGTCATCCGAGCGGCGGCGCAGCTTCCTTCAACAGCGGAACCAGTTCGGCGTTGAGCGCGTCCAGCCCGAAGGCACTGGCCTTGGCATAGCGGACATGCCCCGATCGATCGATGATGAAGTTGGTCGGCACCGCGCCCAGCGTATCATACGGCCCCTTGATCCCGCGCGCCGGCGTGATGTGCAGCTGGGCGAACAGTTTCCTCAGCTGGAACGCGGGCACGGAGTCTTCCGTGGCGATGGCATAGACCTTCAGGCCGTGCACTTTCTGCAATTCGTAATAAGCGTCGAGCAGCGGGAGTTCGGCCTTGCATGGGCCGCACCACGTCGCCCAGAAGTTGAGCACGACGACCTGTCCGCGCAACTGTTCCGAGGATATCTTGCTCCCGTCGATCAGGGTGACGACGAACGGCGGCGCCAGGTCGCCCACCTTCGGCTGCTTTGCCCCGAGCAGCAGCACTGCAGCCCCCACCAGGGCAATGCCCCGTACGCTTTTTCTCAAACCCTGCATATCAATGCCCCCATCGATCCGGGCGGCAAGGTGCTGGAGTTTTACGCTTTCGTCAATCGGACGGCCGTTGTCCCGCCGTACGGTCGAACAGCGCGAACAGCAGCAACGCCATCCCGCCGATCCCGGCCCCGATCATGCTGGTGAGCGCCCATCCCCCTGCCGCGATGCTGGCACTGCCGATGACCGAGCCCATCGCGCCGAACAGGAAGACGATCGTCATGTACGCAGCGTTGATTCGCCCGCCCGCCGCCGGGTCCAGGCCGAAGATCACGCGCTGTCCCGAGATCTGGTTGAGCTGGACCGCCGCGTCGATCAGCACCGCGCCGACCGCGAAGGCGATCACGCTCCCCGCCGCGACGACCATGTCCGACGCGACAAACGCCACCGTGAGCAGCAGCAGGGCGAACAGCGTCGTCGCCCGCGCGCGCCCCTTGTCGGCGAAATGCCCGGCGATCGGTGCCGCCAGCGCGCCGCCCGCGCCAGCGAGCGCGAACAATGCCACGCCGTTCGCGCCCAGCCCGAAGCGCTGCGTCAGCACGATCGGCGCGGCGGTCCAGAACATGTTGAAGGCAATGAACAGCAGCGCCTGATACGCCGCGCGCAGCCGCAGGACCGGATATCGCCGCAGCAGGTCGAGCGATGATGCCAGCAACGCGCCGTAGCGCAGCGTGCTGTCCGGCCGGCGCGCGGGCAGCATCAGCAGCAGCGCCACCCCGACCAGCGCGGTCACGCCGGCGGAGACGAAGAACATCGCGCGCCACCCCGCGAGCCCGGCGACGAAGCTCGCAACCGGCCGCGCGAGCATGATCCCGGTGAGCAACCCGCTCATCACCAGCCCGATCGTGCGGCCCTGACGTTCCTGGCTGCTGAGCTTGGCGGCAAGCGGCACCAGCACTTGCGCGCCGACCGAACAGACGCCGGTCACCAGGGCGGCGGCCAGGAACGTGATCGGCCCTTCCGCCAGTGCGATGCCGAGGCATCCGAGCACCGCGCCGACCGTGGCGACGAGGATCAGCCGCTTGTTCTCGACCAGGTCCGACAGCGGCACGATGAACGCGAGGCCGAGCCCATAGCCGAGCTGGGTCAACGTCACGATCGCCCCCGCGAGCCCCGCGGACAGGCCGATGTCGGGCCCGATCGTCTCGATCAGCGTCTGGGCATAATAGAGGTTGGCGACCATCGCGCCGCACGCGACCGCCATCAGCAGCGTGGCCGCGGGGGAAAGATCATGATGGTCGGGATGGCTCATCCGACCCGAAAGCCTCGCCGTCGCGGAAAAAGCAAGTGCGCGCCGTGCAATCGGTCCTGCGGGGGGAATGGCGCGTTGCAGTCGCGGGTGTGGCTGACTATCACGCCCGCAAAGCCCAGAAGAAGAGGATCCAGACCATGACGCCTGCCGTCAAAGCCATTCTCGACAAGTACGAATCCGACAGCCCCGCGACCAAGGCCAACCTCGGCCGGATCCTGATGCACGGCCATCTCGGTGGCACCGGCAAGCTCGTCATCCTGCCGGTCGACCAGGGGTTCGAACATGGCCCGGCACGCAGTTTCGCGATCAACCCGCCGGCGTACGATCCGCATTATCACTATCAGCTCGCGATCGACGCGGGGCTCTCGGCCTATGCCGCTCCGCTCGGCATGCTGGAAGCGGGCGCGATGACCTTCGCCGGGCAGATCCCGACGATCCTCAAGGTCAACAGCTCGAACAGCTGGGCGCAGGGCGCGAACCAGGCGGTCACCGGGTCGGTCGAGGATGCGGTGCGGCTCGGCTGCGCGGCGATCGGCTTCACCATCTATCCGGGGTCGGACGACCTGTTCGACATGATCGGGCAGATCCGCGAAATGTCGGCGGAGGCCAAGTCGGTCGGCATCGCGACCGTGATCTGGTCCTATCCGCGCGGCGGGATGCTTCCCAAGTCGGGCGAGCTCGCGCTCGATGTCGGGGCTTATGCCGCGCACATGGCGGCGCTGCTGGGCGCGCACATCATCAAGGTGAAGCTGCCGAGCGACCATATCGAGCAGAAGGAAGCCAAGCCGATGTACGAGGCCACCGACTGGTCGAACCAGGCGGACCGCGTGAAACACGTCGTCCAGGCGAGCTTTGCCGGGCGCCGGATCGTCGTCTTCTCGGGCGGCGCGTCCAAGGGGTCGGACGCGATCTATCAGGACGCGCGCGACATTCTCGCGGGCGGCGGCAATGGCTCGATCATCGGCCGCAACACCTTCCAGCGCCCGCGTGACGAAGCGCTCGAGATGCTCGGCAAGATCATCGCGATCTACAAGGGCGAAGCGTAAGGACACGCAGGCGTTCGCCTATCATCGGAGCCTCGGCCCGATGATAGGCGTGCTGCTGGGGATCGCCATCGTCGAGATGCTGGTGGTGCATCTCGTGGTGGTCGCGCTGCTCGGCTGGGTTGCGGCGGTCGTCGTCGGGCTGCTCGATCTGTCGGTGGTGATCAGCCTGGCGCTGCTGCTGGGGTCGTTCCGGCGGTATCCGGTGACGATCGCGGACGGCGTGCTGACGATGCGGACGGGACGCCTCAAGTCGATCGCCGTCCCGATCACGGACATCGCCGGTCTCCGTACCACCTGGAACGCGGTCGCCCTCCGGCAGAAGGACATGGTTAACCTCGCGCTGGCAAGCTGGCCGAGCGTCGTGGTCGACCTTTCCGAGCCCGTTCTGAGCCGCCGCGGCAAGCCGATCCGTGCGATCGCGCACAAGCTTGACGATCCCGCGGCTTTCCATGCCGCGATCACGGCGCTATCGGCTGCGCATGGACATTGAAGACCCCCTCGGCCCGCTCGACCCCGATTTCGGTGCGCAGTTCCAGCGTGATTATCGCCGGCCGCCGTGCCAGCTGTATCTCGTCTCGCCGCTCGACGTCACCGGCGGCTTTGCCGACCGGCTGAAACGCGCGCTCGACGCCGGCCCCGTCGCGGCGTTCCAGTTCCGCGTCAAGGACATCGACCAGCATGCCGCGGCCGCGCTCGCCGAGCCGTTGCAGCGGATCTGCGCCGATGCGGACGTCGCCTTCATCGTCAACGACAGCATCGCGCTCGCCAAGCGGCTCGGCGCGGATGGCGTCCATCTCGGGCAGGACGATGGCGATCCGCAGGAGGCGCGCAGCGAGCTGGGCGCGGCGGCGCAGATCGGGATCAGCTGCCACGCCAGCCGCCATCTGGCGATGGAAGCGGGGGAAGGGGGCGCGGATTACGTCGCGTTCGGCGCGTTTTATCCCACGACCACCAAGGTCGCGGAGCATGTCGCCGACCCGGTGTTGCTGAGCTGGTGGTCGACCGTGTTCGAACTGCCCTGCGTCGCGATCGGCGGGATCACGCCGGCCAATGCGCCACCGCTGGTACAGGCGGGGGCGGATTTCCTTGCCGTCTCGCACGGCGTCTGGGGCGGGGACGAAGCAGCAGCGGTAAAGGCGTTTGCCGAGGTGCTCAAGCGGTAGAGGCGGAGCACAGTTCATGCTATGAGCGGAGCATGGCGAAACTCTCTCCTATCGAGTCCGTATTCGACACTACGGAGGACGCCGCAGCGTACGATACTTGGTTCCGAGCGCGGGTGCAGGCGGCACTGGATTCCCCTCACCCGAAGCTCCCTCACGATCAGGTGCGGGCAGAAATGCGCGCGTTGATCGAAGCGAAGACACGTGCAGCTTCTCTGGGAGACTAAGGCGCGCAACGAACTCCGCGCAATCCTCGACTATATCGGCGACCGGAACGTTAGCGCAGCCGCCCGGATGGAGGACGCCATTTTCGATACGGTGGAGATGGTTTTACGTAATCCGTTCATGTACCGGCCCGGCCGGGTGCGCGGCACCCGTGAAGCAGTGGCACACCCCAACTCTGTTATCGTGTATAAGGCGGACGACGACACGGTGACGATACTCGCAGTTCTGCACGCCCGACAGCGATACCCGTGACAGGCGTACTTCGTAGCTTGGAGAAGTTGACCCGCTCACTCCATAGCTACCAGTGCCGCACGCGCCCGGTATCGACATGCACGAACCCGTCGCGCGGATAATAGCCGACGCCACCCCCACCCAGCGCAAGCGCCGCGCCGCGCAACCGGTCGAGCGACACGCCGGGGACCACGATATCGGTCGCCTTGCCGAGCATGTGCTGGCTCTGGCTCGCGACGCCGCTATGCGAGCCGCCGCGGGCGCGGAGCTTCGCATTGGTCTGTGGCGAGCGATAGCCGCAGATCAGGTCGATCTTGCAGTTGCCGCCAAGCTCCAGCTTCTGTCGGAGCGACACGAGCAGCGCCAGCAGGCGGCGGTCCATGCCGATTGTATCGCCCGTTCGCCAGTCGCGCAGGCCGTGGTTGAGCTCGGCCAGCCCGGCCGGAACGAACCGTCCAGACCGCGCGAACACCGCATCGACGCTTTCGTTGGTATGGACGTTGCGGATCGCAAGGCGCCATTCCACGCCCACCGCCATTGCGGGCAGGGGGAGCGCCAGCGCCGCGCCGCCCGCGATCGCGCCGCCGATCAGTGCGCGGCGTGAGAGCGGCGCGCTACATTTCGAAGTCGTAACGGACCCAACGTCCCGGTCTGTCGTTATCTGCATGCAATTGCATGTAGGAGACTGAAACCGTGCTCAAAACCTTTGCCAGCGTCGCTTGTCTGGCCTTGGCCCCGGTTGGTCTCATGGCGGCGGGCGCGGCGGGAACCAACGCGCCGCTGCCAACGCCCGCGGCACAAACCAAGCTGGATCTGTCGGTCCTGCATGCGCAGGTGATCCTCGACCATCTCGGTTTCTCGCCCGGCGTGCTGGACGGGCGCGAGGGCAAATCGCTGGTCGCGGCGATCACCGGGTTCCAGGAGGTCCAGGACTTGCCCAAGACCGGCAAGCTCGATCCGGCAACGCTCCGTGCGCTGTATCCGCATCGCGCCTGGCGGCCGACCCAGAAGATCACGCTGACCAACGAGATCCTCGCCGGCCCGTTCACCAACCCGTTCCCGAAGGACCCGGCGCTCCAGTCGAAGTTGCCCGCGCTCGGCTACAAGTCGGTGATGGAGAAGATGGGCGAGATGTTCCACACCACGCCCGCGGTGCTGATCGAGCTCAACAGCCCGGACACCAAGCTGACCGCCGGGACGCAGATCGTCGTCCCGAACGCGATCACGACCGAGCGGGCCTATGATCCGAAGCTCCCAGAGAATTGGCGCAAGACGCTGAGCGACCTCAACATCGACTCGACCCAGCCGCAGGGCGCCAAGATCGTCGTGTCCAAGTCGAAGGAAGTGCTTCGCGTGCTCGACAAGGACGGCAAGCTCGTCGCGCAGTTCATGGCGACGATGGGCAGCACGCACGATCCGCTGCCGATCGGAACGTGGAAGGTGCTCGGGCCGAGCTACAATCCCGAATTCCACTACAATCCGTCGCTGTTCTGGGATGCCAAGAAGGGTTCGAAGCAGGCGCTGCTTCCGCCGGGCCCCAACGGGCCGGTCGGCGTGGTCTGGCTCGACCTGTCCAAGCCGCATTACGGGATCCACGGAACGCCGTCCCCCGAGACGATCGGTCGCGCGGAAAGCCATGGCTGTATTCGCCTGACCAACTGGGATGCCGCCCGTCTCGCCATGATGATCAAGGCCGGTACGCCGGCGGTGTTCCAGAGCTGATCCGGGGGCGGGGGATGAAGAAACTTGGTGTAATTTTCGTCGTGCTGCTGCTCGGGGTCGTGGGGCTCTGGGTAGCAGCGCTGGTGTTCCTTCCCGACGCGCCGGGCGGCACGCGGGATGGACCGATCGCGCGGCTCCGTCTCGCCGTCCGCGGGCAGCCTCAGCCGGTCGACATTGGCGCGGGGCGTGGAGGCTCGCTTGTGCTGGCCGTTCCGGTTGCTGGTGTGCGCCGGGGCGACATTCGCGAATCGTGGGGCGATCCGCGACAGAATGGCGAACGGGAGCATCACGGGACGGACGTGATGGCAGCGGCAAACACGCCGGTGATCGCTGCGGCACCCGGCATCGTCGAGAAGCTATGGAACAGCGCGGCGGGTGGCACGACGGTCTATATTCGCTCGCCATCGCGGACTTGGACGCATTATTATGCGCATCTGGCGGGCTATGCGTCCGGCCTGCACGAGGGCCAGCCGGTTACGACCGGGCAGTTGCTCGGCTATGTCGGCGACACGGGCAACGCGGGGGCAGGGAATTACCACCTGCATTTCGGGCTCACCCGCACCGACCCGGCCCAGCATTGGTATGAGGGGACCGACGTCGATCCGTTCCCCTATCTTGCGGGCAAGCCGCTGCCCGGCTAAGGCCTCGCGCCACGGTGCCTCGCAAACGGGGCGCCGCTTGGCTCTTTCCAACGCAGGCTCACCCCATGAAGATCAACGCGGTCGAAATCCGTCCCGGCAACATTCTCGAATATGAAGGCGGCATCTGGCGTGCGGTGAAGATCCAGCACACCCAACCCGGCAAGGGCGGTGCCTACATGCAGGTCGAGCTGAAGAACCTCATCGACGGCCGCAAGAACAACGTCCGTTTCCGCTCGGCCGAGAGCCTCGAGAAGGTGCGGCTCGACACGGTCGACTTCCAGTTCCTGTTCCGCGAAGGCGACACGCTGACCTTCATGGACAAGGTCAATTACGAGCAGATCACGCTTGACGCGGACATCCTCGGCGATGCGGCGGCGTTCCTGCAGGACGGCATGGATGTCGTGATGGAATTGTGGGAGGAGCGCCCGATCTCGGTCCAGCTCCCCGACACGATCGAGGCGCTGATCGTCGAGGCGGATGCGGTGGTGAAGGGGCAGACCGCCTCGTCGAGCTACAAGCCCGCGATCCTCGAGAATGGCGTCCGCGTGATGGTCCCGCCGCATATTGGCGCGGGAACGCGGATCGTCGTCGACGTGTACGAACAGACCTATGTGAAGCGCGCGGAATAATGCTTCTCCCTCGCCCCGCTTGCGGGGAGAGGGTGGCCGAGCGAAGCGAGGACGGGAGAGGGGCAGTATCGTAGCGCCCCGCACTGTACTGCCCCTCTCCCCGACCCTCTCCCCGCAAGCGGGGAGAGGGAGAAGAAAGAAAAAGATATGCCCTCCCATTCCGGTCTGATGACCGTCATCGATCGCGCCGCGCGCAAGGCCGGCCCGCGCCTGCGCCGTGACTTCAACGAGGTCCAGCAACTTCAGGTCAGCCGCAAGGGCCCCGCCGACTTCGTGACGATCGCCGACCAGCGCGCCGAACAGACGCTGTACGAGGAACTGTCGCGCGCACGCCCCGACTGGGGCTTCCTCATGGAAGAGCGCGGCGAAGTCCCCGGTGACCCCAACAAGCCGCGCTTCATCGTCGATCCGCTTGATGGCACGACCAACTTCCTCCACGGCATCCCGCACTTCGCGATCTCGATCGCGGTCGAGGAACCGATGCCCAACGGCAAGCGCGAGATCACCTCGGCGATGGTCTATCAGCCGATCACCGACGAAGCGTTCTGGGCCGAGAAGGGCCGCGGCGCGTGGGTGCAGGAGCAGCGGTTGCGCGTGTCGGCACGGCGGGACCTTGCCGACTCGCTGATCGCGACGGGGATCCCGTTCCTCGGCCACGGCAATTTCGCCGAATGGTCGCGCATCTTCGGGGCTATCGCGCCGGAAGTCGCCGGGATCCGGCGGATGGGGTCGGCCGCGCTCGATCTCGCCTGGGTCGCCGCGGGGCGATACGATGGCTATTGGGAGTCGGGTCTCAAGCCGTGGGACGTCGCGGCGGGTCTGTTGCTGGTCAAGGAAGCAGGCGGGTTCGTCACCGACTTCCGCGGCGGTGAGAAGATGATGGAACGCAGCGAGTTCCTCGCCGCCAACGACGGGTTGCAGACGCGACTCCATAAATTGCTGGCGGGCGCGCTGCGCTGAGGGGGCGGGGGCCGGCACTGCCCCCAAATTCCGTTTCTCCGCGCCGGCGAGACCTTCGCAAAGTCATGGCTGTTCTCCCGCAAAAGCGGGAGTCCAGGAGTCGCAGGAACTAAAAGCCGTTGTTCTGCGTGACCCTATATACCCGCCTTCGCGGGAAAACAGCAAATGACGGGTCCGTGACCCGAGCCTTGCAGAAACCTAGCCTTCGCGGGAACGACGGCGATGCGCCGCGCGTGACGGCGCGCTGTGAGAAACCCCCGCCGAACGCCTGTTGCGATTCATTCTCACGCCCGCAACCCTTGCCCCTAAAAGCCCATGGTCCTAAAGCCCTCGGCATCCCTTCGCACATGCGAGAACACCCTTGGTTGACCTGTCACAATATCTCCCGATCCTGCTGTTCCTCGGCGTCGCGCTCGTGCTGTCCAGCGTGTTCGTGTTCCTGCCGATGCTCGTCGCGCGCCTGACCGGAGCGCACAAGCCGACCGCGGAAAAGCTCTCCGAATATGAGTGCGGCTTCCCCGCGTTCGAGGATCCGCGCAGTCAGTTCGACGTGCGCTTCTACCTCGTCGCGATCCTGTTCATCATCTTCGATCTCGAGGCAGCGTTCCTATACCCATGGGCGGTCAGCGTGTTCCAGCTCGGCTGGGTCGCGTGGGGATCGATGATGCTGTTTATCGCCGAACTCGCGCTCGGCCTTGTTTATGCGTGGAAGAAGGGAGCTCTCGAATGGGAGTAGAACTGACGCACCCGACCACTGGCCTGCCGGGCCAGGATCTGGTTCAACCCGATGCCGCGTTCTTCAACGACCTGAACGGCGAACTCGGCGACAAGGGTTTCCTCGTCACGTCGACCGAGGACCTGTTTCACTGGGCGCGCACTGGATCGCTGTGGTGGATGACTTTCGGGCTCGCGTGCTGCGCGGTCGAGATGATCCACGTGAACATGCCGCGCTACGATCTCGAGCGTTTCGGCGCCGCGCCGCGCGCATCGCCGCGCCAGTCGGACGTGATGATCGTCGCGGGCACGCTGTGCAACAAGATGGCTCCGGCGCTCCGCAAGGTTTATGACCAGATGTCCGAGCCGAAGTACGTCATCTCGATGGGCTCCTGCGCCAACGGCGGCGGCTATTATCATTACAGCTACTCGGTCGTACGCGGCTGTGACCGGATCGTACCCGTGGACATCTACGTCCCCGGTTGCCCGCCGACTGCGGAAGCATTGCTGTACGGGATCATGCAGCTCCAGCGGAAGATCCGTCGCGTCGGGACGATTGAACGATGAGGGCGCCGGCTCCAGCCTATCGCGCCAATGACGGCGTGATCGACGCGGCAACCGCTGCGCTCGGTGGTCGTCTGCTGCATTCGCTCGACGCGGTCGGCGAAGTCGCGCTGCATGTCGATCGTGCCTCGCTGGTCGAGACGATGGTCGCTTTGCGCGATACGCCGGGTCTCGAATATCAGCAGCTGATGGAAATCGCGGGCGTCGATTATCCCGATCGCGGGATCGACCGGTTCGAGGTAGTCTATTGCCTGCTCTCGCTGACTCGTAATCATCGCATCCGCGTCCACGTGCAGACCGACGACGAGAAGCCGGTGCCATCGGTGACGAGCATCTGGCCCGTCGCCGGTTGGCTCGAGCGCGAAGTGTACGACATGTACGGCGTGCTGTTCTCGGGCAATTCGGACCTTCGGCGCATTCTGACTGACTACGGCTTCCGCGGTCATCCGCAGCGCAAGGACTTCCCGCTGACCGGCTATGTCGAATTGCGGTATTCCGAAGAAGCCAAGCGCGTGGTTTATGAGCCTGTCGCACTGGCGCAGGATTTCCGGACGTTCGACTTCATGAGCCCGTGGGAAGGCGCCGAATACGTCCTCCCGGGCGACGAGAAGGCGAAGGTGCCGGAAGCCAAGGGTGCGCCGACGCCGCTCAAGGCGGACGAGATCGTCAAGGCCGATGCGGCGAAGTCGCCGACCCAGGTGCCGAGCGATCCAAAGGTCACCGAGAACACCGGCCAGTCCGGCGCGGGCAAGTCCGGTGCCGGTGCGGGCGAAAAGCCAGCCAATCCGTCGGTCATGCCCAGCAAGGGCAGCGGCGGCGGGACTGGCGGAGGACAGAACCAGTGAGCGAGTATCTCGACCAGCTCGAACATCGTACCGACGGCGAGAAGCCGGAAGTCGGCGATGTCGAAATCCAGAACTACACGATCAACTTCGGTCCGCAGCATCCGGCCGCACACGGCGTGTTGCGCCTGGTGATGGAGCTCGACGGCGAGATCGTCGAGCGTGTCGATCCGCACGTCGGGCTGCTCCATCGCGGCACCGAGAAGCTGATCGAATACAAGACGTACATTCAGGCGCTGCCGTATTTCGACCGGCTCGATTACTGCTCGCCGCTGTGCATGGAGCATAGCTATGTGCTCGCGATCGAGAAGCTGCTCGATCTCGAAGTGCCGATCCGCGCGCAGTACCTCCGCGTGCTGTTCGCCGAGCTGACGCGCATTTCGAACCACATGCTCAACCTCGGGTCGCATGTCATGGACGTCGGCGCGATGACGCCGAACCTGTGGCTGTTCGAAATCCGCGAGGATTGCATGAACTTCTTCGAGCGCGTCTCGGGCGCGCGGATGCACAGCGCCTACTTCCGTCCGGGCGGCGTCCATCAGGATGCGCCGCTCAAGCTGCTGACCGACATCGCCGACTGGCTCGACACGCGGCTGCCGCGGCTGTTCGAGGATGCGATCTCGCTCGTCGCGGACAACCGCATCTTCAAGCAGCGCAACGTCGACATCGCCACGGTCAGCCGTGAGGATGCGATCAAGTGGGGCTTCTCCGGCCCGATGATCCGGGGTTCGGGCATCGCCTGGGATCTGCGCAAGTCGCAACCGTATGACGTGTACGACCGGATGGAGTTCGACGTACCGGTCGGTACGCGTGGCGATTGCTATGACCGGTTCATGGTGCGCGTCGAGGAAGTCCGTCAGTCTGCGAAGATCATGAAGCAGTGCCTGCGCGACATGCCCGAGGGGCCGATCGCGTCGCTCGATCGCAAGGTCGTGCCGCCCAAGCGCGCCGAGATGAAGCGGTCGATGGAAGCGCTGATCCATCACTTCAAGCTTTACACCGAGGGCTTCCACGTGCCCGCAGGCGACGTCTATGTCGCGACCGAAAGTCCCAAGGGCGAGTTCGGCGTGTATCTCGTCGCCGATGGCACGAACAAGCCGTACCGCTGCAAGATCCGCCCGACCGCGTTCTCGCATCTGCAGGCGATGGACTTCATGTCGAAGGGCCACATGCTTGCGGATACGACCGCGATCCTGGGCGCGATGGATATCGTTTTTGGTGAATGTGACCGATAATGGCTGAAGCCCCCAAGATCCCCGACGAAGCCGAGACCCGCGCCCGCTGGGGTGCGTTCGCGTGGAACGACGAAAACCAGAAGAAGGCGAACGAGATCCTCGGTCGCTATCCCAAGGGTCGCGAGCAATCCGCGTCGATCCCGTTCCTCGATCTGGCGCAGCGTCAGGTCGGCGAAGAGACGCAGACGCAAGGCTGGTTGCCGGTCCCGGTGATCGAGTTCGTCGCGCGCCAGATCGGCGTGCCGTACATGCGCGTCTATGAAGTCGCGACCTTCTACACGATGTTCAACATGGCACCGGTCGGTCGTTTCCACGTGCAGGTCTGCGGCACCACGCCGTGCCTGCTTGGCGGCAGCGACGACGTGCTGGCGGCCTGCAAGAACAAGGGGCTGATCAAGGGCCGGACGACCCCGGACGGCATGTTCACGCTGACCGAGGTCGAATGCCTTGGTGCCTGCGCCAACGCGCCGATGGTCCAGATTAACGACGATAATTTCGAAGATCTCGATTACGACAAGACCAGCGCATTGCTCGAGGCGCTTGCCAACGGGACGCCGGTCGCGCCGGGATCGCAGACCGGGCGGCGCGACAGCTGCGCGGCGGGCGGCCCGACCAATCTCGTCGCGATGGTCGACGAGAACCATGACTATCGGGGGGAGTGGGCAT
Source organism: Sphingomonas sp. CARO-RG-8B-R24-01 (assembly GCF_022662295.1). NCBI lineage: Bacteria > Pseudomonadati > Pseudomonadota > Alphaproteobacteria > Sphingomonadales > Sphingomonadaceae > Sphingomonas > Sphingomonas sp. CARO-RG-8B-R24-01. Next base: position 56,652 of record NZ_JAKNQI010000007.1, read on the forward strand.
GACGGTCGAAGAAACCCGTTTCATTTCCGAGATGCTGCGCGGCATTCGCAGTGATGTCAGCGACGTGAAAGACCGGATGCTCAACATGGAATTGCGGCAGACCGCGATGGAGCATCGCCTGCTTGGGATCGATACGCATCTCGCCGCCCTTCAGCATGGGGTCGACGGCGTATCGGCCGACATGCGCCGCGTGAAGCAGCGGCTCGAACTCGTGGACGGAGCCGCCTGATGCGCCCGTTCCTTCCTATCCTCGCGACCGAGAGCGCACGCTAATGCTTGCTGACAAGGACCGCATTTTCACCAACGTCTACGGCTTCCAGCCGTGGAACCTCGAGGCCGCGATCAAGCGTGGCGATTGGGACGACACCAAGGGCCTGATGGCACGCGGGCAGGATGCTTTGATCGACGCGGTCAAGGCATCGGGCTTGCGCGGCCGTGGCGGCGCTGGTTTCCCGACCGGCACCAAATGGTCGTTCATGCCCAAGGAACCAAAGCCGGACCGCCCGAACTTCCTCGTCATCAACGCCGATGAATCTGAGCCGGGGTCGTGCAAGGACCGCGAGATCATCCGCCACGATCCGCACAAGCTGATCGAAGGCGCGCTGATCGCGGGTTATGCGATGCGCGCGCGCGCCGCCTACATCTACATCCGTGGTGAATATATCCGCGAGGCCGAAGTCCTCTTCGCCGCGGTCGCAGAGGCGTATGACAAGGGCCTGATCGGCAAGAACGCCAGCGGCTCGGGCTATGACTTCGACGTCTTCGTCCATCGTGGCGCGGGCGCGTACATTTGCGGCGAAGAGACCGCGATGCTCGAGAGCCTCGAGGGCAAGAAGGGCCAGCCACGGCTCAAGCCGCCGTTCCCGGCGGGGGCAGGGCTCTATGGCTGCCCGACGACGGTCAACAACGTCGAGTCGATCGCGGTCGTGCCGACGATCCTGCGGCGCTCGCCCGAGTGGTTCGCGAGCTTCGGCGCCGAGGGCAATCGCGGCACCAAGCTGTTCCAGATCAGCGGGCATGTGAACAAGCCGTGCGTGGTCGAGGAGGCGATGAGCATCACCTTCCGCGAACTGATCGAAACGCATTGCGGCGGGATCCGCGGCGGGTGGGACAATCTGCTCGCGGTCATCCCGGGCGGGTCTTCGGTGCCGCTGGTACCGGCTGCCGAGATCATGGACTGCCCGATGGACTTTGACGGCCTCAAGAAGGTCGGTTCGGGTCTGGGCACCGCGGCGATCATCGTCATGGACAAGTCGACCGACATCGTCCGCGCGATCAGCCGTCTCTCCTACTTCTACAAGCATGAGAGCTGCGGCCAGTGCACGCCGTGCCGCGAGGGCACCGGCTGGATGTGGCGCGTGATGGAGCGGATGCGCACCGGCGACGCGGACATTTCCGAGATCGATACGCTGTATCAGGTGACCAAGCAGGTCGAGGGCCACACGATCTGTGCATTGGGCGATGCGGCGGCATGGCCGATCCAGGGCCTGATCAAGCACTTCCGCCCCGAGATGGAGCGGCGGATCACCGAGAAGCGTGGCGGCGGGTTGAGCCCGATGATGGAAGCGGCTGAATAATGCCTATTGTCAAAGTCGACGGCGTCGAAGTCGAAGTTCCCGCTGGTGCCACCGTGCTCCAGGCGTGCGAAATCGCGGGCAAGGAAATCCCGCGCTTCTGTTATCATGAGCGCCTGAGCATCGCGGGCAATTGCCGCATGTGCCTGGTCGAGGTGAAGCCCGGACCGCCGAAGCCGCAGGCATCGTGTGCGCTGCCGGCCGCGGACAAGCAGGAAATCTTCACCAACTCGCCGATGGTCAAGAACGCGCGCGAAGGGGTGATGGAGTTCCTCCTGATCAACCATCCGCTCGATTGCCCGATCTGCGACCAGGGTGGCGAATGCGACCTGCAGGACCAGAGCCTCGCTTACGGGCGCGGCCAGTCGCGCTATGACGAGAACAAGCGTGCGGTTACCGAGAAGTACATGGGGCCGATCGTCAAGACGGTGATGACGCGGTGCATCCAGTGCACGCGCTGCATCCGTTTTGCCGAGGAAGTCGCCGGCGTCGAGGAAATCGGCGCGATCGGTCGTGGCGAGGACATGCAGATCGTGTCCTATCTCGAACATGCCGTGACGAGCGAACTGTCGGGCAACGTGGTCGATCTCTGCCCGGTCGGTGCGCTGACGTCCAAGCCGTACGCGTTCGAAGCGCGTCCGTGGGAACTCCGCAAGACGCTGACGATCGACGTGATGGACGCGGTCGGCACCAACATCCGGCTCGATAGCCGTGGTCGCCAGGTGCTGCGCGCCGTGCCGCGGATCAACGAGGACGTGAACGAGGAATGGGCGAGCGACAAGACGCGCCACGCCGTTGACGGCCTGGTCCGTCGCCGCCTCGACAAGCCGTATATCCGGAAGGGCGGCCGCCTGACCGAAGCCTCTTGGGACGCCGCCTTCCTCGCGATCTCGCAGGTCGATGCCGGGTCGAGCATCGCGGCGATTGCTGGCGATCTGGTCGATTGCGAGACGATGTATGCCGCCAAGGCGTTGCTCGGCAGCATGGGCTCGACCCTGCTCGAGGGCCGCCAGACCGGCATGGATTATGACACGACCAATCTGGCCGCTGTCAATTTCAACACGACGATCGCCGGCACCGAACAGGCCGACGTGATCCTGATCGTGGGCAGCAACGTGCGCTGGGAAGCGCCGCTGGTGAACACGCGGATTCGCAAGGCGATCAAGCGCGGCGCGAAGGTGTTCGCGATCGGGCCGGAAACCGAACTGACCTATAAGGTCGAATGGCTTGGCGAGGATCTCGGCGTGCTCGGCAACCTGCCCGAGGCCGTGACCGAGGCGTTCGCCAAGGCCGAGCGTCCGATGATGATCGTCGGCGGGGCGGCGCTCAAGTCGCTCGGCGCGGCGCTCGCGCTGGTGTCGCCGCTGGGTCTGGTCAAGGACGGCTGGAACGGCTTCAACGTGCTCCATATGGCGGCGAGCCGCATGGGCGGGTTGATGCTCGGTTATGCGCAGAAGGGCGGCATCGCGGATGTCGTCGCAGCCAAGCCGAAGCTTGCCTTCTTCCTGGGCGCGGACGAGGTCGATTTCGGCGCGTTCGAAGGCACGTTCAAGGTGTACATCGGACATCATGGCGACAAGGGCGCGGCATCTGCCGACGTCGTTCTGCCGGGGGCTAGCTATGCCGAAAAGTCTGGCACGTACGTCAACCTCGAGGGTCGTGTTCAGCGTGGCGAGCGTGCGGTGTTCCCGCCGGGCGACGCGCGCGAGGACTGGACGATCCTGCGCGCGCTGTCGGGCATGATGGGCAAGACGCTGCCGTTCGACACGATCGAGGAATTGCGCGCGAACATGGCGACCGATACGCCCGCACTCGCAACGCTCGGGCTGGCGGCGTTCGACTGGGCCCCGCCTGCGCTCAACGCAGCGGCCTCGGGCACGCTGACCGGCTATCCGATCAAGGACTTCTACCTGACCAACGCGATCTGCCGGGCAAGCCCGACGATGCAGCGCTGCTCGGCGGAACTGGTCCACGGGCAGGAATTCGCGGAGGCGGCGGAATGACCTTCGCTTCTTCGCTTCTTTCTTCCCCGGCGCAGGCCGGGGCCCAGTCGCGAGCGGCCGTTCGGCTGAGCGCGGCGCGCGGTAACGACAACCTTCCCGACTGGGCCCCGGCCTGCGCCGGGGAAGGGGAACTGGCAGCATGACCTCCTTCTTCACTTACCGTTTCGGGATGCCTTATGGCTGGGCGTGGTTCCTCGCCACGCTGATGGACATCCTGCTGATCGCGCTGCCGGTCATGCTGGCGGTCGCGATGCTGATCTACGCCGATCGCAAGATCTGGGCGTCGATGGCGCTGCGGCGTGGTCCCAACGTGGTCGGCCCGTTCGGTCTGCTCCAGTCGTTCGCGGATGGGCTGAAGGTGTTCCTGCAGGAAACGATCATCCCGTCGGCGGCGAACAAGACGCTGTTCATCATCGCGCCGATCATCACTTTCACGGTTGCATTGATCGTCTGGGCGGTGGTCCCGTTCGATGCGCGCGCCGCACTCTCCGACATCAACGTCGGGTTGCTCTACGTTCTCGCCGCCTCGTCGATCGGCGTGTACGGCGTGATCCTCGCGGGCTGGTCGTCCAACTCGAAATATCCGTTCTTCTCGGCGATCCGCGCCGCGGCGCAGATGGTCAGCTATGAAGTCGCGATCGGCTTCGTGCTCATCTCGATCGTGCTGTGGAGCGGCAGCTTCAACCTGACCAATATCGTCGAAGCGCAGAAGAGCGTGATGGGGACGCCGGTCAACGGCTTCTTCCTCAACCCGCTGCTGTTCCCGATGGCGGTGGTGTTCTTCATCTCGTCGCTCGCGGAAACGCAGCGTGCGCCGTTCGATCTGGCCGAGGCGGAGAGCGAGCTCGTCGCCGGTTACCAGACCGAATATTCGTCGATGTCGTTCGCGCTCTACTGGCTCGGCGAATATGCCAACGTGATCCTGATGTGCGCGCTCAACGCGACGCTGTTCTGGGGCGGGTATCTGCCGCCGTTCGACTGGGCACCGCTCTATGTCGTGCCGGGGATCATCTGGCTGTTCATCAAGATCCTGCTGTTCTTCTTCGTGTTCAGCTGGGTCAAGGCGACGGTGCCGCGCTACCGTTATGACCAGCTGATGCGGCTGGGCTGGAAGATCTTCCTGCCGCTGTCGCTGTTCTGGGTGTTCCTCGTGTCCGGTGTCCTGATGGTCACCCGCGTCGGCACCGAGTGCGCGCCCGAGAACCGGGTCTATACCAAGCAATATCTCTACGATGACGGTCGTCCGCGCTATCCCACCGATGGCGTGTGCCAGGCTGCTCCCGTGAACCAGTTGGAGAAGCGCTCGTGAGCGTCGCCCAGATCATCAAGTCCTATACGCTTTGGGAATTCCTCAAGGCGCACGCGCTGACCCTGAAGTATTTCTTCAAGGCCAAGGCGACGATCAACTATCCCTTTGAGAAGAACCCGATCAGCCCGCGCTTCCGCGGCGAGCATGTGCTGCGGCGCTATCCCAACGGCGAGGAACGCTGCATCGCGTGCAAGCTGTGCGAAGCAGTGTGCCCGGCGCAGGCGATCACGATCGAGGCCGAGCCGCGCGACGACGGCTCGCGCCGCACGACGCGCTACGACATCGACATGACCAAGTGCATCTTCTGCGGCCTGTGCCAGGAAGCCTGCCCGGTCGACGCGGTCGTCGAGGGTCCGAACTTCGAATATGCGACGGAAACGCGCGAAGAGCTGATCTACGACAAGACCAAGCTGCTGGCGAATGGCGATCGTTGGGAAAGCGCGATCGCCGCGAACCTTGCCGCCGACGCGCCTTACCGTTAAGCGCCGCACCGACTCTGAGGGGCCCCAGAAAACCGTGATCCAGGCACTCGCCTTTTATCTTTTCGCAGCGATCGTGATTGTTTCAGCCGCGCTGACCATCACCTCGCGCAACCCGGTGCATGCCGTGTTGTGGCTGATTCTGGCCTTCTTCAACGCAGCGGGCCTGATGGTCCTCGTCGGTGCCGAGTTCATCGCGATGCTGCTTGTCATCGTGTACGTGGGAGCCGTCGCCGTGCTGTTCCTGTTCGTCGTGATGATGCTCAACATCGATTTCGCCGAACTGCGCGCTGGCTTCGCCCGCTACGCAGCGATCGGCGCGGTGTTCGCGGTCGGGCTGGCGGCCGAGATCATGCTCGCCTTCGGCGCGTGGAGCGCAGGGACGATCGAACTCGCCCGGCGTGGTGCGCCGATGCCCGAGACGATGTCGAACATCCAGGCGCTCGGCATGGTGCTCTACACGCGCTATCTCTTCGTGTTCGAAGGCGCCGGGCTGGTCCTGCTCGTCGCGATGATCGGTGCGATCGTGCTGACGCATCGGGATCGTACGGGTTCGCGCAAGCAGAACATTTCGCGGCAGAACGCGCGCCGTCCGCAGGACGCGACGCGCAACACGCAGCCGACGGTCGGCGCAGGGGTGGAGCTATGACGATCGGTTTGGGCCATTATCTCGTCGTGGGCGCGATCCTGTTCGCGCTCGGCGTGCTGGGCATCATCGCCAACCGCAAGAACCTCATCGTCATGCTGATGGCGGTCGAGCTGATCCTGCTCGCGGTGAACCTCAACTTCGTCGCCTTCTCGGGCTATCTTCACGATCTCGTCGGACAGGTGTTCGCGATGTTCGTGCTGACGGTCGCGGCGGGTGAGGCGGCCATCGGGCTTGCCATCCTCGTCATCTACTTCCGTAGCCGCGGGACGATCTCGGTCGACGACGCCAACCGGATGCAGGGGTAAGTTACGTGCATTCGATTCTTCTCATCGTCTTCCTGCCGCTGCTCGCGTCACTGATCGCAGGGTTTGCGAACAAGGGCTTCGGCTCCGCGCTTCCCAAGATCGTGACGACCGGCGCGTTGTTCGCGTCGTGCGCGCTGAGCTGGCCGATCTTCATCCATTACCTCGGTGGTGGCGAAGCGACAGTCGTGCCGGTGCTCGACTGGATCCATTCCGGCGACATGGTGATCGACTGGTCGCTGCGCGTCGACGCGCTGACCGCGGTCATGCTCGTCGTCATCACCAGCGTCTCGGCGCTCGTCCATCTGTATAGCTGGGGCTATATGGAGGAGGACCCCGACCAGCCGCGCTTCTTCGCGTATCTGTCGCTGTTCACCTTCGCGATGCTGATGCTGGTGACCGCGGACAACCTCGTCCAGATGTTCTTTGGCTGGGAAGGCGTGGGTCTCGCATCCTACCTGCTGATCGGTTTCTGGTTCCGCAAGCCCAGCGCCAATGCCGCCGCGATCAAGGCGTTCGTCGTCAACCGCGTCGGCGATCTCGGCTTCATGCTCGGCATCTTCGGCACCTATCTCGTCTTCCACACCGTCTCGATCCCCGAGATCCTGCGGCTCGCGCCGGGGATGATGGGCTCGACGATCGGCTTCTGGGGCTACCGCGTCGATACGATGACGCTGCTGTGCCTGTTGCTGTTCGTCGGTGCGATGGGCAAGTCGGCGCAGCTCGGGCTTCACACCTGGTTGCCGGACGCGATGGAAGGCCCGACCCCGGTGTCGGCGCTGATCCACGCGGCGACGATGGTCACCGCGGGCGTGTTCATGGTGTGCCGCCTGTCGCCGATGTTCGAGACGTCGCCGTTCGCGCTGACGGTCGTGATGACGGTGGGTGCAGCGACCTGCCTGTTCGCCGCGACGGTCGGGCTGGTGCAGACCGACATCAAGCGCGTCATTGCGTATTCGACCTGCTCGCAGCTCGGGTACATGTTCTTTGCCGCCGGGTGTGGGGCGTATGGCGCCGCGATGTTCCACCTGTTCACGCACGCCTTCTTCAAGGCGCTGCTGTTCTTGGGTGCGGGTTCGGTGATCCATTCGATGCATCACGAGCAGGACATGCGCTATTATGGCGGCCTGCGGAAAAGCATTCCGATCACCTTCTGGGGGATGATGATGGGCACGCTGGCGATCACCGGCGTCGGCATCCCCGCAGTGTTCGGCAATCCGCTCGCGATCGGGTTCGCCGGCTTCCACTCGAAGGACGCGATCATCGAGGCGGCCTGGGCTTCGGGCCAGCATGGCGCATCGATCGTCGGGATCATCGTCGCGCTGCTGACGAGCTTCTATTCGTGGCGTCTGATGTTCCTCACCTTCTGGGGCAAGCCGCGCTGGGAGCAGTCCGAGCATATCCAGCATGCGATCCACGATGCGCACGGCCACGGCCATGACTCGGTCCATGCTGGCCATGACGATCACGGCACCACTGCTGCGCATGCGCATCATGGTGAAGCCGCGGAAGAAGGGCAGGGCAGTGAGCCGGATACGCACAATGCGCCTGGTCACGCGGTTCCGCTGCATCCGGTGTTCACGACCAAGGGCGACGGCACGGGCGGCTATCATCCGCACGAAAGCCCGTTCCCGATCCTGCTCCCGCTGATCATCCTCTCGATCGGTGCGATTGCGGCCGGGTTCGTGTTCCACGGCTACTTCATCGATCCGAGCGCTGGCGAAGCCTATTGGCACGGCAGCATCGCCTTCCGCGAGAAGCTGATGGAGTCGATGGAGGAGATCCCGTTGCTGGTGAAGCTGTCGGCGACGATCGCGATGCTGACCGGTCTGGTAGGGGCTTACGTCTTCTACATCCGCTCGCCGGGTGTGTCGCAGAAGCTCGCCGAGACCTACGCGCCGATCTACGACTTCCTGCTCCACAAATGGTATTTTGACGAATTGTACGATCTGCTGTTCGTCAAGCCGGCGTTCGCCATCGGCCGCTTCTTCTGGCACCGCGGCGACGAGAAGACGATCGATCGCTTCGGGCCGAATGGCTCGGCGTGGATCGTCGAGCGGAGTTCGCGCGCTGCTAGCAAGTTCCAATCGGGGTATGTTTACACTTATGCGTTCGTCATGCTGCTGGGCCTGACCGGGGCCGTGACCTGGGCAATCAACATCTGGGCGACGAGCAAGTGAGCGGCATTCCAATCCTTTCGATCATGCTCGCGATCCCTGCGATTGCGGCCGTGGCCTGTCTCTTCTCCTCCGCGCAGGGCGCGCGCTGGATCGCGCTGATCGCGACGCTTATCGATCTCGTTCTCGGGATCGGTCTGTGGACCAGCTACGATATCGGCGGGGCGCAGTGGCAGTTCGTCGAGGACGCCGGCAACCTCGGCATCTTCAGCTGGAAGCTCGGCCTCGACGGCTTCGCATTGCTGCTGGTGATGCTCAGCGTGTTCCTGATGCCGGTGTGCATCGGGGCGAGCTGGGTCGCGGTGACCAACCGCGTCCAGGAATATATGGCGGCGTTCCTGTTCACCGAAGTGCTGATGATCGGCACCTTCGCGGCACAGGACCTGTTCCTGTTCTACATCTTCTTCGAAGCCGGCCTGATCCCGATGTATCTGATCATCGGCATCTGGGGTGGCGTGAACCGCATCTACGCCTCGTACAAATTCTTCCTCTACACGCTGCTCGGCTCGGTGCTGATGCTGGTGGCGATGCTGTGGATGGCGAATTTCGCAGGGACCAGCGACATTCCGACGCTGCTGCGGACCGACTTCCCGGTGAAGGCGCAGACCTTCCTGTGGCTGGCGTTCTTCGCGTCGTTCGCAGTCAAGATGCCGATGTGGCCGTTCCACACCTGGCTTCCCGACGCGCACGTCCAGGCCCCGACCGCTGGCTCGGTGATCCTTGCGGGTGTTCTGCTCAAGCTTGGCGGATACGGTTTCCTGCGTTTCTCGCTGCCGATGTTTCCTGAAGCGTCGGCGCAGCTGACGTGGCTGGTGCTCGGTCTGTCGGCGATCGCAGTGATCTACACCTCGCTCGTGGCGCTCGTGCAGTCGGACATGAAGAAGCTGATCGCTTATTCCTCGGTCGCGCATATGGCGATCGTGACGATTGGCCTGTTCGCGTTCAACCGGCAGGGGATCGAGGGCGCGATGATCGTCATGCTGTCGCATGGCCTCGTCTCGGCAGCGTTGTTCCTGTGCGTCGGCGTGATCTACGATCGACTCCATACCCGCGAAATCTCGCGTTACGGTGGTCTGGCGATCAACATGCCGCGCTACGCCTTGCTGTTCCTGTTCTTCACGATGGCATCGATCGGGCTTCCGGGCACGAGCGGGTTCGTCGGCGAATTCCTCAGCCTGGCAGGGACGTACCGCGTCTCGACCGTCATCACGCTGCTCTGCACCACCGGGATCATCCTCGGGGCTGCCTATATGCTCTACTTGTACCGCCGTGTCGTATTCGGCGATCTGACCAAGGACGATGTGCGCGCAATGCCCGACCTTTCGCTGCGTGAAATTGCGCTGTTGGCCCCAATTGCAGCGGTAGCGCTGTGGATGGGCGTGTATCCCGAGAGCTTCCTCGCGCCGATGCGCAAGGATGTCGCAACGCTGGAAGCACGCATTTCGCGCGCGACCCCGGCGGGTGACTCGCTCCCGACCGCGGGCAAGGCCATGGCACTGCCCGCGACGCATGCGGAGGCACGGCCATGAACATGTCGCTGTTGATGGTGCTCCCCGAGGAAATCCTCGCGCTTGGGGCAATCGCGCTGATGCTGGTGTCGGCCTGGGGTGGCCAGGCATCGACTCGGCTGGTGTCGATCGTCGCGGTTGCCGTGCTGGTTGGCGCGACGATCGCACTGACCGGGCCTGCGTCTTATGGTGGCGCGGCGTTTGGCGGGCTGGTTCGGGCGGATGCGTTCGGCGCGTTCGCCAAGGTCCTGATCTTCGGTGCGTCCGCCGTCGCGATCCTGATCGCCCCGCGGTTCTTCGCAGCTGGCCGTGGCGACGATCTCCGCCCGGAATATCCGGTGCTGATCCTGCTGTCCGCGGCGGGCATGAGCATGATGGTGTCGGCGGGTGACTTGCTGACGCTCTATGTCGGTCTCGAGCTCCAGAGCCTTGCGGCCTATGTGCTCGCGAGCTTCATGCGCCGTGACCGTCGCTCGGCGGAAGCCGGCCTCAAGTATTTCGTGCTCGGCGCGCTGGCGAGCGGGATCCTGCTGTACGGCATCTCGCTGGTGTACGGCTTCAGCGGCACGACGATGTTCTCATCGATCGCGACCGCTTATGGTGCTGGCCGTTCGCTCGGGCTGACCTTCGGCCTCGTGTTCGTCTTCGCTGGCCTTGCGTTCAAGATGAGTGTCGTTCCGTTCCACATGTGGACCCCGGACGTGTACGAAGGCGCGCCGACCCCGGTGACGACCTTCTTCGCCTCCGCTCCCAAGGTGGCGGCGGTCGCGCTGTCGGTCCGCGTCGCGGTCGAGGCGATGGGCCCGGCGACCGACCAGTGGCGTCAGATCGTGATCTTCGCAGCACTCGCGTCGATCATCTTCGGTGCGGTCGCGGCGATCGGGCAGAGCAACATCAAGCGGCTGCTGGCCTATTCGTCGATCAACAACGTCGGCTTCGTGCTGATCGGTCTCGCGGCCGGTACGCAGGCGGGTGTCGCGGCGGTGCTGTTCTACCTGACCGTCTATGTCGTGATGACGCTGGGCAGCTTCCTGATCGTCCTTCAGATGAAGGACGCCGCCGGGCAGCCGGTCGAGAGCATCACCGCTCTCGCTGGCCTGTCGCGGACGCGGCCTGGCCTGGCGCTGGCGATGGCGATCTTCATGTTCTCGCTCGCAGGTATTCCGCCGATGCTCGGCTTCAACGCCAAGGTCGCGGTGTTCCAGGCGGCGATCGTTGCCGGGCTGTACCCGCTGGCGGTGGTCGGCTTCGTCGCTTCGGTGATCGGTGCCTTCTATTACCTGCGTGTCGTCAAGGTGATGTACATCGATGCGCCTGCTGACACGGTCGATGGCGCGCCGCTTGCGGTTCGCACCGATCCGGTCGAGGGCGGGCTGATCGCGGTAATGGCCGCGGCGATTTCGCCGCTTGGCTGGCTGGGGCTTGCGAGCCTCGGTGGTGCGACGATGGTTGCGGCGAAGGCGCTGTTCTGAGCGAGCGGGTTCGTACCGTCGCGGAGACGGGATCTACGAATGCCGACATGCTGGAGCTGGCGCGCAGCGGGATTCCCGAGGGGATCTGGCTGCGCGCCGAGCGGCAAACTGGCGGGCGCGGGCGGCAGGGGCGGCTCTGGGTTTCGCCGGTCGGGAATTTCTACGGGTCTAGCGTTGTGCGGGTGCGGGGCGGGGATCCTGCTGCTGCTACGCTTGCGCTGGTGGCTGCGGTTGCGCTGGAAGAGGTGGTCCGGGCCTATCTTCCATCACCTGTACCCTTCCCCGGCGAAGGCCGGGGCCCAGTCGCGCAGGCCGAGGTAACGGACCGAAGCGATCGATCTTCCAACGTTCCGCTCTTGGGCCCCGGCCTTCGCCGGGGAAGCGGAAGCGAGAGGGGAAGCGGAGGCGAAAGCGGTAATGCGGAAGGGTTGGTCCTGAAATGGCCCAACGATCTCCTCATCGACGGCGCAAAAATCTCCGGCATCCTGCTCGAACGCACCGGTGACGCGATCGTCGTCGGGATCGGCGTCAACATTGCGCATTACCCGACCGACACCGACCGCCGCGCCACCAGCCTCGCTGCCCACGGCGCAACCCCCGAGCCCGCCGACTTCGCAGAAACGCTCGCCGACACCTTCGCCCGCTGGCTGAGCATCTGGCGCGGGCAGGGTATTGCGCCAATACGCACCCGCTGGCTCGAGCGCGCGCACCCGATCGGCACCGCGCTCACCGCGCGGCTCCCCGACGGCAGCGCGACCGACGGGCTGTTCAACGGGCTCGACAGTGACGGCGCGCTCATCCTGCGCTTGGCGGATGGCACCGCGCGTGTCATTCACGCGGGCGACGTGTTCCTCCTCTGAAGGGCTTCTCTCCAGCCATGCTGCTCGCCATCGACGCCGGGAACACCAACATCGTCTTCGCCTTGCTCGAAGGCACCACGATCAAGGCACGCTGGCGCATCGCCACCGATCCGCGCCGTACGGCGGACGAATATGCGGTGTGGCTCAGCCAGTTGCTCAATCTCGAAGGCTATGACCGCAAGCAGGTGAAGGGTGTCATCATCGCGACCGTCGTCCCGCGCGCACTCCACAACCTCCAGACGCTCGCGCGGAAATATTTCGACAGCGAACCGCTGATAGCGGGCCAGGCCCCGGTCGAATGGGGCATGCAGCTCGACGTGCTCGAACCCAAGAGCGTCGGCGCGGACCGCGCGGTGACGATGATCGCGGCACATGCGCGGCATCCCGGCGACCTGATCGTGATCGACTTTGGCACCGCCGCGACGTTCGACGTCGTCGATTATACCGGCGCGTATAAGGGCGGGATCATCGCGCCCGGCATCAACCTGTCGCTCGACGCGCTCGTCACCGCCGCCGCCAAGCTGCCGCGGATCGCGATCGAGGCGCCCAGCGACACCAGTGTCATCGGGCGCGATACGGTCACGCAAATGCACATCGGCATCTACTGGGGCTATGTCGCGATGATCGAGGGGCTGGTCGCGCGGATGAAGGCGGAAGTCGGTCGCCCGTGCACGGTCGTCGCGACCGGCGGGCTGGCGGTGCTGTTCGAGCAGCATACCGACGCTTTCGACGCGATCGAACCCGATCTCACCATTCAGGGGCTGGCGATTTTGTGGGAACGCGCCCATATGCAGGCCTAGAGTCCATGCGTGCGTGCGCCGACCCCGGTGCCCCGCTTCCCCGATCTCTACGATATTCATCGCGCCTCACCAGCGCACCCTCCCTGCGCCGCTGGCAAAGCTGGCGGCGTTTATTTGAAAGAACAAAGACTTAGTGACTACCCCAAAGAAAGAACTCTTGTTCCTGGCCCTCGGTGGGTCGGGCGAGATTGGCATGAACGTCAATCTGTACGGCTGCAACGGCAAGTGGCTGATGGTCGATTGCGGCATCACCTTCGCCGATCCGCAATATCCGGGCATCGACGTGATCCTGCCCGACCTGCAATTCATCGAGGAACGCCTCGACGATCTGATCGGGATCGTGCTGACGCATGGTCATGAAGATCATATCGGCGCGCTGCCCTATCTCGCCGAGGACCTCGGCGTGCCGCTGTATGCGACGCCGTTTACCGCCGGCCTGATCCGCGGCAAGCTCGAGGAAGAAGGCAACGCCAGCCGCGTCAAGCTCCGCGTGATCCAGCCCGACGCGCCGTTCGACCTCGGGCCGTTCGGCATCACCTTCGTGCCGATGTCGCATTCGATCCCAGAAGCGAGCGCACTGCTGATCGATACGCCGTACGGCCGTATCTTCCACACCGGTGACTGGAAGCTCGATGCGCGGCCGGTCATCGGCAGCCCCGCCACCCCCGACCAGCTCGCGGCGATCGGCAAGGACGGCGTGCTCGCGCTGGTGTGCGATTCGACCAACGTGTTCAACAACGACGCGTCGGGCTCCGAGAGCGACGTGCTGGCGGGCCTGATGGACGTGATCGGCAAGGCCAAGGGTCGTGTGCTGGTGACGTCGTTCGCATCCAACGCGGCGCGTCTGCATACGCTGGGCAAGGTCGCGATCGAGACCGGGCGGAAATTGTCGGTCCAGGGGCGGTCGCTCGACCGCATCCTCAAGGTCGCGCGCGCGACGGGGTATCTGAAGGACTTCCCGGACACGATCGACGCCGAGGCAGCGATGCGTCTGCCGCGCGACAAGGTGCTGGTCATCGCGACCGGCGGGCAGGGCGAGGATCGCGCAGCACTCGCACGTGTCGCGAACGGCCAGCATCCGATCTCGCTCGACCAGGGCGATACCGTCGTCTTCTCGTCCAAGCAGATCCCGGGCAACGAAGTCGCGATCGGGCGGATCCAGAACCAGCTCGCGGCCAAGGGCGTGATCATGATCACCGACCGCCAGGCGCACGTCCACGTTTCCGGTCATCCGGGTCGTCCCGAGCTGCTCCAGATGTATCGCTGGATGAAGCCAGAGATCCTGATGCCGGTGCATGGCGAAATGCGCCACCTGATGGAACAGGCGCGCTTTGCCCTGTCCGAAGGCGTGCCGCGTGCGGTGGTGCAGACCAACGGCGACATCATCCGGCTCGCGCCGGGCAACCCGACCAAGATCGGCAATGCCGCGGTCGGTCGTCTCGTGCTCGATGGCGACGTGATCCTGCCGGGCGATGGCTCGACGATCAACGAGCGCCGCAAGCTCGGCCTGTTCGGGCAGATCTCGGTCGCGGTTGCGGTCGGGCAGCGCGGGATGATTGGGCAGCCGCAGGTCCGCATCCAGGGCATTCCGGTCGAGGAAGACCGCGAGCCGTTCCTCGACGAGACGATCGGCGCGGTGATCGCGGCGGTCAAGCAAGGCGGGCGTGACCGCGACAAGCTGCGCGAGCAGATCCGTCTCGCGACCCGCAAGGTCGCGACGCGCTGGACCGGCAAGAAGCCGATCGTCGATGTGTTGCTGATCGAGGCCTGACTTCAGGCGCTGGGACGGGAAGGAGAACGACATGCGGTGGACTTCGGCGCTGGCGATCTACTTTCTGTTCTGGGCGTTTTCGGTGTTCTTCGTCCTGCCGTTCGGGGTGAAGACCGCGGACGAGGCAGGCGTGGATCGCGTGCCGGGCCAGGCGGACAGCGCGCCGCACGAGTTTCGCGCGGGGCGGATTGCGCTGCGGGTGACGATCGTGGCGACCGTGTTGTGGGGGCTTTATATGCTCAACTTCAGCTATGGTTGGCTGACGCCGAAGATGCTCGACTTCTGGGGGGCTTGGAAGGACGTCGAGTAGGGGGATCTGCACCATCCCGCACGCTTCTCTTACCTTCCACTTCCCCGGCGAAGGCCGGGGCCCAGTAGTGAGGCAGGCGTTGCTGCCGCCTGCGCTTCGTTACCTCAACCCTCACTCCTGGGCCCCGGCCTTCGCCGAGGACGTGGGCAGGGTGAATGGGCAGGAAATAGCGCGTGACCTCCACCACCTTCGACTTCCCCGGCGGAGGCCGGGGCCCAATAGTGACGCAGGCGTTGCTGCTGGCTGCGCTTCGTTACCTTGGCCTTCGCTCCTGGTCCCCGGCCTTCGCCGGGGAAGTGGGCAGGGTGAATGGGCCGGAAATAGCGCGCCACCTCCACCATCTTCGACTTCCCCGGCGGAGGCCGGGGCCCAGTAGTGAGGCAGGAGTTGCTGCCGCCTGCGCTTCGTTACCTTGGCCTTCGCTCCTGGGCCCCGGCCTTTGCCGGGGAGGAAGACAGGGTGCATGGGCCGAAAATAGCGCGCCACCTCCACCACCGTCGACTTCCCCGGCGAAGGCCGGGGCCCAAGAGTGACGCAGGCGTTGCTGCCGCCTGCGCTGCGTTACCTTGGCCTTCGCTCCTGGGCCCCGGCCTTCGCCGGGGAAGTAGGCGGGGTGGAGGGCCGGGATGCGCCCCCCCCTTAGTTCTCGACCGGCGCGATGTCCCCCATCAGCTTGGGGAAGAACCCCTCGTGCGCTGCCCGCAGTGCGTCCAGCGTCACGACATGATCGTCGTCGGGAAGCTCGAAGATCAGCCGGCTAGCGATCGTCCGCCCGATCCGCTCGATCTCGACACCCGCCGCATCCGCCGCCATCAGCGTCTCGAGCAGCAAGTGATCCGCGACGGTTGCGACGTACAGCCCCTGATCTTCGCCGAACAACGCGCACGCCACACCGCATGGCAGCGGCGCATGCAGCATCGCGCCGACATTCCCGGCGAGCGCCATCTCGGCGATCGTCACGGCGATGCCACCATCGGACACGTCATGCACCGCGGTCAGCGCGCCGGTCGCGATATGCGCGCGGACGAACTCGCTGTTGCGGCGCTCGGCTTCAAGATCGACCGGGGGCGGGGCGCCTTCCTCACGGCCATGGACTTCGCGCAACCACAGCGACTGGCCGAGATGCCCCGAGCGTTCGCCGATCAGCACGATCACGTCGCCAGTGCCCTTGAACGCGATCGTCGCGGACTTGGACCAATCGGCAAGCAACCCGATCGCGCCGATCGCCGGTGTCGGCAGGATTGCCGAACCACCACCGGTCGCCTTGCTCTCGTTGTAGAGCGAGACGTTGCCCGACACGATCGGGAAGTCGAGCGCGCGGCACGCGTCGCCCATGCCGTCGAGGCAGCCGACGAACTGCGCCATGATCTCGGGGCGCTGCGGGTTGGCGAAGTTGAGGCAGTTGGTGACCGCAAGCGGGGTCGCGCCGACCGCCGAGAGGTTGCGATAACACTCTGCAATCGCCTGCTTTCCGCCTTCATACGGGTCGGCATAGCAATAGCGCGGGGTGCAATCGGTGCTCATCGCGAGCCCCTTTTGCGTGCCGTGAACGCGGACGACCGCAGCGTCGCCACCGGGGCGCTGGATCGTGTCCGCGCCGACCTGCGTGTCGTACTGCTCCCAGATCCAGCGGCGCGAGGCGACGTCGGGGGAGGCCATCAGCGTCAGCAGGTCGGCCGCGATATCGGTCGCCTCGGGGACGTCTGCGAGCGGCTTGACCTTGGCCCAGGCCTGATACTCTTCCTTCGACGCCGCAGGCCGGTCGTACAAAGGCGCTTCGTCGGCGAGCGGCGCGAGCGGGATGTCGCAGACCGTTTCGCCGTGGAACTTGAGCACCATGTGGCCGGTGTCGGTCACGTGGCCGATCACCGCGAAGTCGAGCTCCCATTTGTGGAAGATCGCTTCGGCGAAATCCTCGCGGCCGGGCTTGAGCACCATGAGCATCCGCTCCTGGCTCTCGCTCAGCATCATCTCATAGGGCGTCATGCCGGTTTCGCGCTGCGGCACCGCATTCATGTTGAGCTCGATCCCGACCCCGCCCTTGGACGCCATCTCGACCGCGGAGGACGTAAGGCCAGCCGCGCCCATGTCCTGGATCGCGACGATCGCGTCCGACGCCATCAGTTCGAGGCACGCTTCGATCAGCAGCTTCTCGGTGAAGGGATCGCCGACCTGGACGGTCGGGCGTTTCGATTCCGAATCCTCGCCGAAATCAGCAGACGCCATGGTCGCGCCGTGGATCCCGTCGCGACCGGTCTTGGAGCCGACATAGACGATCGAATTGCCGATCCCGGAAGCGGCGGAATAGAAGATCTTGTCGGCCTCGGCGACGCCGACCGTCATCGCGTTGACGAGGATGTTGCCGTCATAGGCGGGGTGGAAGTTCACCTCGCCGCCGACCGTCGGCACCCCGACGCAATTGCCGTAGCCGCCAATGCCGTGGACCACGCCCGAGATCAGGTGACGCATCTTGGGATGATCGGGCCGCCCGAAGCGCAAAGCGTTGAGATTGGCGACCGGGCGCGCACCCATCGTGAAGACGTCGCGCAGGATCCCGCCGACGCCGGTCGCGGCCCCCTGATAGGGTTCGATGTAGGAGGGGTGGTTGTGGCTCTCCATCTTGAAGATTGCCGCCTGGCCGTCGCCGATATCGACGACGCCGGCATTCTCGCCGGGGCCGCAGATCACCTGCGGGCCGGTGGTCGGGAGCTTCTTGAGATGGATACGCGAGGATTTGTACGAGCAATGCTCGGACCACATCACCGAAAAGATGCCGAGCTCGGTCAGATTGGGCTCGCGACCCAGCGCGTGCAGCACGCGCTCATATTCTTCAGGGGACAGCCCGTGCTGGGCGACGACTTCCGGCGTGATCTGGCTCATGCTCCGGGGCTTTAGCGGCCCGATCCGGTCGCGTCACCCCGGATGTGTCACGCGAGCGCCTCGGACTTCGCCTCCGCGACGAAATCGACATTGCGGCGCTCCGGACCGAAGGCGGTCCAGCCGATCAGCACGACGACGGTGACCCCTGCGACCAGCGCCATCGCCAGCCCGTAATTGCCGTGGTTCGCCTGTGCGATCCCCGCCTGGAGCGGGCCGTTGCGCGAGGCGATGAGGTTGCCGAGTTGATAGGCGAACCCCGGGAACATGCCGCGCACCGCGGCGGGCGACAGTTCGTTGAGGTGGACCGGCACGACGCCCCAAGCGCCCTGCACCGCGATCTGCATCAGGAACGCGCCGAGCCCGAGCAACAGTGGCGTCGCCGTGAACGCCCACAAGGGGATGACCGGTAGCGCCAGTACCGCGGCGACGATGATCGCGCGCTTGCGCCCGATCCGTTCCGACCAGATCCCGAACCCGATCCCGCCGATGATCGCGCCGATGTTCATCACCGCGGCGAGCAGTCCGATCGTATGCGTGTCGAACTTGTGCTGCTCGCGCAGGAAGGTCGGGTAGAGATCCTGCGTGCCATGGCTGAGAAAGTTGAAAGCGGTCATCAACACAACGAGATAGAGCGCCATTTTCCAATGCCGTGCGAGCTCGGCGAAGGGGTTGCTGCGCGCCTTCTTGGCGCGTTCCGCGAACACCGGGCTTTCCTCGACGTGCATCCGGATGAGGAAGACGAGGATCGCCGGCGCGACGCCGACCATGAACATGCCGCGCCACCCGATCAGGTCGAACAGCAGGAAATAGACGAGGCTGGCGATGAAATAGCCCGACGGATAGCCCGACTGGAGCAGGCCCGAAACGGACCCTCGCAGCTTGGGCGGGATCGATTCCATCACGAGGCTTGCGCCGATGCCCCATTCGCCGCCCATCGCGAAGCCGAATGCCGCGCGGATGACGAACAGCGCGAACAGCGACGGTGCGAAGCCGGACGCGATCGAGAAGACGGAAAACAGCAGGATGACGATCATCAGCACCGGACGCCGCCCGAACCGGTCCGCGAGCAGCCCGAAGAAGAACGCGCCGAACGGCCGCGCGACGAGCGTGAAGAAGATCGCCTCGGTCACGGTCTTCACGTCGGTGCCGAACTCATGCGCGATCGCGCTGACCATGAAGACCATCAGGAAGAAATCGAACGCATCGAGCGTCCAGCCGAGATAGCTCGCCCAGATCGCACTGCGCTGGGAGGGCGTGAGGGTCTTTAGGTCGTCCAGCACTGCCATGTCGCTATCCTCTTGGCGCCGAGAGGAAATGCAGGACATCGTTCGCACTTCGGTCGGCCGCTTCCTCCATAACCAGATGGCCGGTGTGGGGATAGACGATCAGGCGGCTGCCCGGAATGTGGGCGTGCAGCCACGTTGCGGACGAGACCGGGATCAGCGTGTCGTCGGCGCCCCACAGAAGGAGGACCGGCATCGTCAGGCGGTGGAGCTGCGCGGCCGTCGCAACCGCTGGCGGACCCGCGAAGCGATCGATCGTCGCCAGGCGATTGCCGGGATAGCGCAGCAATTCCCAATAGCGGTCGATCATCGCGGCGTCCGCCAGCCGGGGGTCGTGGAATACGCCGGGCAGGCTGCCGGCGATCAGGCTGCGCGGGGTGACGACGGCGGCAATCTCGCGCAGCACCGGAAGGCGCGCGATGCGAAAGGCGAGCGGCGGCTTGCCATTGCCCGGTTCGGGCTGGCCGACCGAGTCGATCAGGACCAGCGCGCGGACATGATCGGGGTGGGCGAGCGCATAGGCCCACGCGACCCCGCCGCCCATCGAATTGCCCGCCAGCACGACATGGTCGACGCCGAGCCTTGCGCGAATGCGGTCGACCACGTCGACATAGGCGGCGGTGGAGTAATCGCGCGTCGGGCTGGCGCCGGTCAGGCCGTGGCCCGGCAGGTCCATCCGGATGATGCGAAAGCGCGTACCCAGCCGCTGCGCCCATGGCTCCCACGTATGCAGCGACGCGTTCGACCCGTGAACGAGGATCATCGCGGGGGCGTCGCGCGGGCCGGTGTCGCGCAGATGGACCGTCAGGCCGTTACCGAGGTCGACGAATTGCGACGGCGCCGCACCGTATTTGGCGCGCATGGCGACGGGGTCGGTATCGGGCGTGCGGAAATAAAGGAACGCGATGACCAGCAGCGCGAGCAGGGCGAGCAGGATATAGCCGAGAATGCGCCAGCCCATGCGTTGCCCCCCCCCTTGGTGTCCGCCCCGTGGGCGGCCGGTTTCGGGGGAAGGTTGCCGGTTTCTTCCGCGCTGGCAAGCGTTGGTGCGTGGGTGTGTGGGGATGCGCCGTCGCACCCTCGCGCGGCATCCCGGGCTTGCCACGGATTTACGGCGGTTCGCTTCCGCAAAACGGTGATGACGCTCGACGGTGGGCCCCGGCGCGAGGCCGGGGTGACGCTATCGCCAATGTTTTCCCGCGAAGGCGGGAATCCAGAATTACAGAACGCAGCGACCGTAACCCTGGACTCCGGCCTTCGCCGGAGAACAGGTCAAGCCGGCTCGCGCGCGAGCCATTCCTCGAGCCACTTGATCGTATAATCGCCCGCCTGGAATTCGGGATCCTCGATCAGCGCCTGATGCAGCGGGATCGTCGTCGTGGGCCCGTCGATTACGAACTCTTCCAGCGCCCGCCGCAACCGGCGGATCGCGCCCGCACGCGTCGTGCCGTAGACGATCAGCTTGGCGATCATCGAATCGTAATACGGCGGCACGCGGTACCCCGCATACAGCCCGCTATCGACGCGGACGTTCATGCCCCCCGGCGCGTGGAACTGCTTGATCAGCCCGGGCGACGGCGCGAAGGTGCGCGGGTCCTCGGCGTTGATCCGGCATTCGATCGCATGACCGCGGAACTGCACGTCTTCCTGCCGCAGCGTCAGGCCGTGGCCCTCGGCGATGCGGATCTGTTCGCGCACCAGATCGAGCCCGGTGATCGCCTCGGTCACGGGATGCTCGACCTGCAGCCGCGTGTTCATTTCGATGAAATAGAACTCCCCGTTTTCCCACAGGAATTCGATCGTCCCGGCACCGCGATAGCCCATGTCGGCCATCGCCTTGGCGCAGATCCCGCCCATCCGTGCGCGGTCCTCTTCGCCGAGCACGGGCGAGGGGGCTTCCTCGAGCACCTTCTGGTGGCGGCGCTGGAGCGAGCAGTCACGCTCGCCCAGATGGATCGCATTGCCTTCGCCGTCGCCAAACACCTGGAATTCGATGTGGCGCGGGTTGCCGAGGTACTTTTCGAGATAGACCGTCGCATCGCCGAACGCGGCTTTCGCCTCGCTGCCGGCCTGCTGCATCAGCGTCTCGAGCTGGTCCTCGGAGGTGCAGACCTTCATCCCGCGACCACCGCCGCCCGATGCCGCCTTGATGATGACGGGATAGCCCGCCGCCGCCGCGATCTCCTTGGCTTCCGCTAGATCGCTGATCGGCCCGGCCGACCCCGGCACCAGCGGCAGCCCAAGCGCGCCAGCGGTGCGCTTGGCCTCGATCTTGTCGCCCATCGTGCGGATATGCTCGGGCTTCGGCCCCACGAAGATGATGTCGTGCGCTTCGACGATTTCGGCGAACTTGGCGTTTTCCGACAGGAAGCCATAGCCCGGGTGAATCGCGTCGGCGCCCGAGATCTCGGCCGCCGAAATGATGTTCGGGATGTTGAGATAGCTTTCGGTCGCCGACGGCGGGCCGATGCAGATCGCCTGGTCGGCGAGCCGCACGTGCATCGCGTCCGCATCCGCGGTCGAATGAACCGCGACCGTCTGGATGCCCATTTCGTGGCAGGCGCGGTGGATGCGGAGCGCGATCTCGCCGCGGTTGGCGATCAACAGCTTCTTGATGTCGGCCATAATTATTCGACGACCACCAGCGGCTGGTCGAACTCGACCGGCTGCCCGCTCGTTACCAGCACCGCCGAGACACGGCCTGCGCTCGGCGCGAGGATCGGGTTCATCACCTTCATCGCCTCGACGATCAGCAGCGTATCCCCCGCCGCAACCGTATCGCCGACGCTGACGAACGCCTTCGCCTCGGGGTTGGGCGACAGATAGGCGGTGCCGACCATCGGCGACTTGACCGCGTTGACCATCGACGGCGGGGCCGCGACGATTTCCGCCGACGGCGCGCTGTTGGGCACGGCCATCGTCGGTGCCGGCGCATATTGCACGGCTGCGGGGGCCGCGGCGGCCTTGCGCGCGATGCGAATCTTGCGCCCGCCGTCCTCGACCTCGATTTCGGTCAGCGACGTGTCGTCGAGCAATTGTGCGAGCTGACGCACCAGATCGACATCGATCCGCATGGCGTCTGCAGTGGTATCTTCGGGCATATGTCCCCTATGCTCCCTGTTTTTCGAGGGTGCGTCCTGTCAGAGTCGTGCCGCCGCTTCAAGCGCCAGCAGATACGATAACGCGCCGAACCCGCTGATCGTGCCCTTTACGGCAGGCGAGATACGGCTGACGTGGCGAAAGGCTTCGCGCGCGTGCGGGTTGGAAAGGTGCACCTCGATCACCGGCGTGCGCACCGCCTTGATCGCATCCAGCACCGCGACCGACGTATGCGTGAAGGCAGCGGCGTTGAGGATCACCGCCTTGGCGGGCAGCGCCTGCGCCTCGTGGATCCAGTCGACCAGATGGCCTTCGTGATTGGATTGCCGCAAGTCGATGGCGAACCCCAGTTCGCGCGCGCGATCCTCGAGCTGCCCGGCGATGTCATCGAGCGTGTCCGCGCCGTAGATTTCGGGCTCGCGGGTGCCCAGCAGGTTGAGATTGGGGCCGTTGAGGACGAAAATCGTTTCGGGCATCGGGTGGAGGCTTTCGGTTGCGGGCCGTGGCGCCACGCTTATATCGCGCTATCACTCCCTCTTACCCGGTCGCGGCGCGGGAAGTCGAGCCACGACCATGGGAAGCGCGGGTGCGAACACGGAAGGTCAATGATTGTGCACAGCGATGGAACCGTCAGCATCCAGGTCAATGGTGAGCATCGCCGGGTCCGCGCGGGGCTGAGCCTGGCCGATCTCGCCGCCGACCTGGGCCTCATGCCCGAAAAGGTCGCGGTCGAACGCAACCTCGCTGTCGTGCCGCGCTCGACGCTGGGTGACGTCATGGTCGAGGACGGCGACGAGCTCGAGATCGTCCATTTCGTCGGCGGGGGGGATCATGCGCCCGCCCTCACGGCCGATACCTGGACCGTTGCGGGGCGCACGTTCCGCTCGCGGCTGATCGTCGGCACCGGCAAGTACAAGGACTTCGCGCAGAACGCCGCCGCGCTCGAGGCATCGGGTGCGGAGATTGTCACCGTCGCGGTGCGGCGGGTGAACGTCAGCGATCCGAACGCGCCGATGCTGACCGACTTCATCGATCCGAAGAAGGTCACCTATCTGCCCAATACCGCGGGCTGTTTCGACGCCGACTCGGCGATCCGCACGCTGCGCCTCGCGCGCGAGGCGGGCGGCTGGGACCTCGTGAAGCTCGAGGTGCTCGGCGAGGCGCGGACGCTGTATCCCGACATGGTCGAGACGCTCCGCGCGACCGAGGTTCTCGCGAACGAGGGGTTCCTCCCGATGGTCTACTGCGTCGACGATCCGATCGCAGCGAAGCGGCTGGAGAATGCAGGCGCGGTCGCGATCATGCCGCTTGGCGCACCGATCGGGTCGGGGCTCGGGATCCAGAACCGCGTGACGATCCGCCTGATCGTCGAGGGGGCGAGCGTGCCGGTGCTGGTCGACGCGGGCGTGGGCTCGGCGTCCGACGCAGCGGTTGCGATGGAGCTCGGCTGCGACGGGGTGTTGATGAACACCGCGATTGCCGAAGCCAAGGATCCGGTGATGATGGCGGCGGCGATGAAGGCTGGGGTCGAGGCGGGGCGGCTGTCGTACCTCGCGGGGCGGATGGGGATGCGGCGCTACGCCGATCCGTCGAGCCCGCTGGCGGGGTTGATCTGATCTGAGGGGCGGGGCCGCCGCCCCCCCACACACGGCGTCATGCTGAACCTGTTTCAGCATCCACCGCGCAACCGGCTCAGCCCGTCATTGCGGCGCGGTGGACCCTGAAACAAGTTCAGGATGACGCCGTTGCAAAGTGATTAGCCCCAGCAACTTATGCGGATGTTGCGGCACAGTGTGCGAACCATGCCGCGGCTACGGATAGTCCGCCCGCAAGAAATACAGCCCATCAGGCGGCGCATTGAACCCCAATGCGGTCCGGTCGCGTGCCTCTAGCGCGGTCGTGATGTCGGCCGCCGTCCATTTCCCCTCGCCGACCAGCGCGAGGCACCCGACCATCGAGCGCACCTGGTGATGCAGGAACGACCGCGCCGAGGCGAACACGCTGATCCGCTCGCCGTCGGCGACGACGTCGAGCCGGTCGAGCGTGCGCAAGGGGCTGTCCGCCTGGCAGTGCGCCGAGCGGAAGGTGGTGAAGTCGTGCCGCCCGACCAGTCGCGCCGCGCCGTCCGCCATCGCCGCGACATCGAGCGCCGCAGGGATTCGCCACGCGAGGCCCCGTTCGAACGTCAGCGGCGCGCGACGGGTGACGATGCGGAACTCGTAATGCCGCCCGATGCACGAAAAGCGTGCATGCCAGTCGTCCGGCACGATTTCGCACCCGGTGATCGCGACCGGATCGGGCCGTAGCTTGGCGTTGAGCGCCTCCTGCAACCGGAACGGGGCGATGTCGCGTACGATGTCGATATGCGCGCGCATCGCGATCCCGTGGACTCCCGCGTCGGTCCGCCCGGCGGCGTGGACCGCGACCGTCTCGCCGGTGATCGCGTGCGCCGCGCGCTCGATCGCAGCCTGGACGGTCGGGCCATGGTGTTGCCGCTGCCAACCCATGAATGGGCGCCCGTCATATTCGACCGTCAGCGCGAACCGCGTCAAAGCCGGGTTCCGGCGGGGATCGCGAAGCCGCGGAGCAGTTCGGGCGCGGTCATGACGCCACGTCCCGCGCGCTGGAGCAGCGTCGGCCGGATCGCCCCTTGCGCGCAGGCGATGGTAAGGTCGGCGTCCAGCACAAGCCCGTCCAGCGCATCGGCCCCGCCTTCGTCACCCCGGCGCAGGCCGGGGCCGTCCGGTTCTCCGGGCGCGCGATCAACTTGGCGGTCCCGGCCTTCGCCGGGATGACGGAGGACGTCGGCAGCAAGGACGCGCACGCGTTCCCCCGCGACCTCGAACCACGCCCCCGGCGGATTGAACGCGCGGATCTGCCGCTCGACCGCCACGGCATCCTGCGCGAAATCGAGCCGGGTTTCGGCCTTGTCGATCTTGGCGGCATACGTGACGCCATCCTCGGGCTGCACGACCGGCGCACAACCAGCGAGATCCGCCAGCGTGGCGATCATCAGCCGTGCGCCCATCGCGCTCAGTTCGTCGGTCAGCGTGCCTGCGGTCTTTGCGTCGATCGGTGTTTCGTCGCGTAAGAGCACGGGGCCGGTATCGAGCCCGGCCTCCATCTGCATGATGCAGACACCGGTGACCGCATCCCCGGCGAGGATCGCGCGCTGGATCGGCGCTGCGCCGCGCCAGCGGGGCAGGAGCGAGGCGTGGACATTCAGGCAGCCCCGCGCTGGCGCATCGAGGATCGCGCGCGGAAGGATCAGCCCATAGGCCGCGACCACAGCAATGTCCGCGGCGAACGCAGCGAATTCAGCCTGCGCTTCTGGATCGCGCAGCGTGACCGGGGTACGGACCGGGATCCCGAGCACCTCGGCGCGTGCGTGGACCGGCGTTGGCGTCAACGCCTTGCCGCGCCCGGCGCGGCGCGGTGGCTGGCTGTACGACGCGACGACGTCATGCCCCGCATCGACCAGCGCCTGCAGGACGGGGACAGAGAAGTCGGGCGTGCCCATGAAGATGATCCGCATGATGCGGCTCTTGCGATTGCGGGACGCCAAACACAAGCGCCGGCATCCCTCCCGCGCCTTGCAGTCGACGATCTGCGCCGGGGTGACGAACGCACAATGGCCCCCTATCTGTTCTGGATGGCGTCTCCCGAAATCGAAGCCCTTACGCAGGCGCTCAGCAAGCTCCCCGGGCTCGGACCGCGATCGGCGCGACGGGCGGTGCTGCATCTTCTCAAAAGGCGCGAGGCAGCGCTGGGGCCGTTGCTCAATGCTCTGATGGCTGTCGATGAAAACCTCGCAACCTGTTCAGTTTGCGGGAATGTTGACACCACCAACCCCTGCGGCGTCTGTGCCGACCAGCGGCGCGATGCGCGCGCCTTGTGTGTGGTCGAGGAGGTTGCGGACTTGTGGGCGCTAGATCGCTCGCGCCTGTTCCCGGGGCGTTTTCATGTCCTTGGCGGGCGGCTGTCCGCGCTCGAAGGAGTTCGCCCCGAAGACCTCGCGATCGATTCGCTGGTGCGGCGGATCGCGGATGGCGGGATCGACGAGGTGGTGCTTGCGATGAACGCGACGCTCGAAGGGCAGACCACCGCGCATTACATCGCCGAGCGGATCGAACGCTTCCCGGTGCGCATCACGCAGCTGGCACATGGTTTGCCGGTCGGCGGCGAGCTGGACTATCTCGACGAAGGAACGCTGGCGCAGGCGTTGCGGGCGCGGCGACCTGTTGCCTAGGAGGCGAAACCTCTTTCAACCTGTTCTGATCTTTGTGTCTTTGTGGCTTTGTGCGAAAAAGACTTTCTCGCACGAAGCCACAAAGCCACGAAGAAGCAAGGCAGCAACCTTGACGCGCCGTGCGCGCTTTCCTAGCTCGCGGGAATGGCAGTCCTCGAAATTCTTGAAGTCCCGCATCCCGGCCTCCGCGCCGTCGCGAAGCCCGTCGCAACCGTCGACGACTCGGTGCGCACGATCGTCTCCGACATGTTCGACACGATGTACGACGCGCGAGGCATCGGCCTCGCCGCGACCCAGGTCGCGATCGAGCAGCGGATCGTCGTGATCGACCTGCAGGAAACCGAAGGCGAGGGCGAGGACGCCAAGCCGGTGCGCAAGCCGCTGGTCTTCATCAACCCGGAATTGCTGTCGGTGAGCGACGAGCTGTCGGTCTACGCCGAGGGCTGCCTGTCGATTCCCGAGCAATATGCCGACGTCGAGCGCCCCGCACGATGCCGCGCGGCGTGGCTCGACGAGCAAGGCGTGCGGCAGGAAGGCGACATGGACGGCCTGATGGCGACCGCGCTTCAGCATGAGATCGACCATCTTAACGGCGTCTTGTTCATCGACCACATCTCGAAGCTCAAGCGCGACATGCTGATGAAAAAGCTGACCAAGATGCGCAAGGCGGGCTGAAACCAGCCTCCTGCGTGCTCCTGCGCAGGCAGGAGCCCAGGGTTAAGAGAGCAGTTCCTCGTTACCCAAGGCGCCTGCTTTCGCAGAAGAACGGTGGTTCATCCCTGCCGCTTCAGAACAATCCCTCGATCTCACCCAGCGCCCCGAACCGAATGCCCTCCGCCGCCGGCACGCGTGGTAGGCCCGGCATCGTCATGATCTCCCCGCAGATCGCCACGACGAACCCGGCACCGGCGCTCAGCCGGACCTCGCGGACCGGCACGACGTGCCCGGTCGGCGCACCGAGCTTGGCGGGATCGGTCGAGAAACTATACTGTGTCTTGGCCATGCATACCGGAAGGTGGCCAAACCCCGCCGCCTCCCAGCGCGCCAGCTGCGCGAGCACCGACGGGTCGGCGACGGCTTCCTCCGCGCGATAGATCCGCGTGGCGACCGTATTGATCTTGTCAAACAGCGACAGGTCGTCGGCGTAAAGCGGGGCGAACTGGCCCGGCATATGGTCGCAGAGCGCGACGACCGCCTCCGCCAGCGCCTCGGCCCCGGCGCCGCCCTCGGCCCAGTGCGTGCAGAGGACCGCCTCGCACCCCTGCGCGGCCGCGATGGCGCGGATCGCCTCGAACTCTTCCGGCGTATCGCTGTCGAATCGGTTGACCGCCACCACCACCGGAACCCCGAACGCGCGGACGTTCTCGATATGGCGGGCGAGGTTGACGCCGCCGCGACGCACCGCGTCCACGTCCGGCGCGGACAAATCCGCCTTGGCCACCCCGCCGTTCATCTTGAGCGCGCGAACCGTCGCGACGATCACGGTCGCCGCCGGCTTAAGCCCGGCCTGGCGACATTTGATGTCGAAGAACTTCTCGGCCCCGAGGTCGGCGCCGAAGCCCGCTTCGGTGACGACATAGTCCGCCAGACCCAGCGCGGTGCGCGTGGCGATCACCGAATTGCAGCCATGCGCGATGTTGGCGAAAGGCCCGCCGTGGATCAGCGCGGGCGTCCCCTCCAGCGTCTGGACGAGGTTGGGTTTGATCGCCTGGGCGAGCAACACCGCCATGGCGCCATCGGCCTTCAGGTCCCTGGCGGTCACCGGCTGCCGATCGCGCGTATAAGCGACGACGATCCGCCCGAGCCGCGCTTCGAGGTCGTGCAGGTCGTCCGCCAGACACAGGATCGCCATGACTTCCGAAGCGACGGTGATGTCGAATCCGCTTTCCCGCGGAAACCCGTTCGCGGGTCCGCCGAGCGACTGCGCGATGTCCCGCAATGCCCGGTCGTTCATGTCGAGCACCCGCCGCCACACGATCCGGCGCACGTCGATGTCGAGCGCATTGCCCCAGTGGACATGGTTGTCGATCATCGCGGCCAGCAGATTGTGCGCCGACGTGATGGCGTGGAAATCGCCCGTAAAATGGAGGTTGATGTCTTCCATCGGCACGACCTGTGCGTAGCCGCCCCCGGTCGCGCCGCCCTTGGTCCCGAAGCACGGGCCAAGCGACGGTTCGCGCAGCGCGAGCATCGTCTTGCGACCGGTCCGGTTGAGCGCGTCCGCGAGGCCGACCGAGGTCGTCGACTTGCCCTCGCCGGCGGGGGTCGGGTTGATCGCGGTGACGAGGATCAGCTTCCCGGTCGAGGTCGCCGCGGGCAGGCGGGTGAGGTCGATCTTCGCCTTGAAATGTCCATAAGGCTCGACCGCCTCCGGGGGGATTCCCGCTGCCGCGCCGATCGCGCTGATGGGGTGCAGGGTGGCGGCGCGCGAGATCGCGATGTCGGACAGCATGGAGCGCCCATAACCGCTCGGATCGGATAGGGGGAGGGGGGAAGTGGCGCATCGCTGATGCATTCCGGCGCGTCCGGGCTATTTGACCCCGCCCGGCGCTTGTCCGCATCCGGCCCCGCCGCTACGGTTCCCAGAATGTTCCAGAAAGACCCAGCATGACCGGCCTTACGATTTCCCTGCTTGCGATCGGTGCGCTCCTCGTCGGCCTGGCGTTCGGATGGCTGCTGGGCAATCGCCCGCTGGCCGCCGCCCGCGCCGATGCGGCGGCGCGCGACGCCGATTTCCGGCGCGCGATCGTCGATCTCGCCAGTGCCGAACAACGCGCGCGAGACGCCGAGCAGCTGCGCGTCGACCTGGCGGAACTGCGCGATGAACGCGACGTCGCGCGGCTCGAAAATACCGCGCTCAAGACGCATGCCTCGGCGTTCGAGAATCGGCTGGCGGAAATGCGTGATGCGGATGACGCGCGCCTCAAGCTGGTGCGCGAAACGCACGAGACGCGGATCGCCGAATTGCTCCACGCGAAGGACCTGCTCGCCACGCAATTTTCCGAAGTGTCGAACAAACTGCTCAACGATGCGCAGGACGTGTTCCTGAAGCGCGCCGATGAACGCTTCCGCCAGTCGGAAGAGACGGCGGGGCAGAATCTCAAATCGATGCTCCAGCCCGTCAGCGACCGTTTGCTGCGGTATGAAGAGACCGTGACCAAGGTCGAGGCCGAGCGGCTGAGCGCGTTCGACCAGTTGAAGGGGCAGCTCGAGGGGTTGCGCGTCGGGCAGGAGAAGGTGTCGAGCGAGGCCGCCAAGCTGGTCAATTCATTGCGCAACGCACCCAAGTCGCGCGGCCGCTGGGGCGAGCAGCAGCTCAAGAATGTCCTCGAAACCTGTGGGTTGTCCGAACATACGGACTTTCAGACCGAAGTATCGGTGGCAGGCGGCGACGAAGGCGGACGGCTGCGGCCCGATGCGATCGTGACCGTGCCGGGCGGCCGCAGCCTGGTGATCGACGCCAAGGTGTCGCTCAACGCCTATCAGGATGCCTTTGGCGCGGTCGACGAGGCGGAGCGGTCGAAGGGGCTCGCGATGCACGCCGCCGCCATGCGCGCCCACGTCAACGGACTGGGCAACAAGGCGTATTGGAGCCAGTTCGCCGATGCGCCCGATTATGTCATCATGTTCGTCCCCGGCGAACATTTCCTGACCGCGGCACTCGAGCAGGACCCGACCCTGTGGGACTTCGCGTTCGACAAGCGGGTCTTGCTGGCGACCCCGACCAATCTGATCGCGATCGCGCGAACCGTCGCGGCGGTGTGGCGGCAGGAGCGGCTGGCCAAGGAAGCACGGCAGATCGGCGAACTTGGCAAGGAATTGTACGAGCGCCTGGCCAAGGCGGCGGGCGACTTGCGCAAGGTCGGCAGCGGGCTGACCAGCGCGGTCAACAATTACAACACGTTCGTCTCGAGCTTCGAAAGCCGCGTACTGGTGACCGGTCGCAAGTTCCGGGATCTCAACATCGAGACGACGGCGCGGGAGATCGACGACGTGCCGCCGGTCGAGGCATTGGCACGCTATGGCGAGGCGGTCGCGCTGCCCCCGGCCGAGACGGCGTCCGAACCCGCGGACGACACGTCGAAGACCGAACTCAAACAGGAGGTTGAGGCGGGGGGCCTGAGTCCTTCTTAACCTCCGCCGCGTAAAACTGGGGCGGAGAAGGATGTGGTATGCCCTGCGTAAAGGTCTCATCGGCGATCAACCGGCGCGGCGCCGATCGGCGGATTGCGGACCAGCCGGCCTATGACGGCAAGGAACGTCGCAAGCGCGATCGGCGCGCGGTCGAGCGCGATCAGCAACCGTCCTGAGCGGGATGGGCGTCATGGAACAGGCCACGCTCGGTCCCGTCCCGGTAGCGGACGAGGATCCCGAACGTCGGATCGGCGACCGGGTCGCGATCACGGTCGGGATCACGTTGCGCGAGCGGAACTGGAAAGCGCAACCGGCGGGGCTGCTGGACGTATCGCGGACGGGCTGCCGCGTCGACAATCTCACCATCACGCCCGGCTCCACGGTATGGGTCAAGCTCCCCGGGCTCGAGCCGATCGAGGCGAAAGTCAGCTGGTCGCGTGCCTGGCAGTGCGGGATCCGGTTCGACCAGCCGCTGCATCCGGCGGTGTTCGACCACCTGGTCGCCCGCACGGCGGGAGCGGCCGTCGCCCGCTAGCGCCGAACCCGATCCAGCACCTGATAGGCCATCACGGCGGTGGCGACCGCGGCATTGAGGCTGTCCGCCTTGCCGAGCATCGGGATCTTGACGAGCGTATCGCACGCCGCGGCATAATCGTCGGGCATCCCTTGCGCTTCGTTGCCCGTCAGCAGGAAGGTCGGCGCGCCATAGCTCGCGGCGCGGTAATCGGTAGCGGTATCGAGGCTCAACCCGACTAGCTGGCCCGGCCCCCTGCGCAACCACGCCAGGAACGGATCCCAGTCGCACTGCACGACCGGAACGGTGAACAATGCGCCCATGCTCGCGCGCACCGCTTCGACCGAAAAGGGGTCGACACACTCGCCGATCAGGATCAGCCCGCCCGCGCCGACCGCATCACCCGTACGCAGGATCGTACCCAGGTTGCCCGGATCGCGCAGCCGCTCGGCGACCAGCCAGATCGGCGATGCCGCGCGATCCAGGCTGTCGAGCGTCCGCGTGAACTCGGCAAAGACGCCGACCACCGCTTGTGGATTATCCTTGCCCGACAGTTTGGACAGAATGTCCGGGACCGTCTCGATCGCTTCGCCGCCCGCGCCCTCGACCGCCGCGACCAGCGTGCGAACCAGCGGATGCGCCGCGCTGTCGCGGGCATAGAAGAGGTATTGCGGGATCCGCCCGGCCTCGCGGGCCTCGGTCAGGATCCGCAGGCCCTCGGCGAGGAACAATCCTTCCTCCCGGCGGTGGCGCTTCTCGCGCAGCGACCGCACCCGCTTGATCAGCGGGTTGGAATAAGCCGTGATTTCGCGGGGCATGCGGCGTTCAATCCTCGCCGAACTTTGCCTCGACCAGTGCGCACAGCGCACCGACGGCGGCCTCGGCCTGGTCGCCCTGCGCGGAGATGGTGATCGTATCGCCCATCGCGGCGCCCAGCATCATCAGCCCCATGATCGAGGTACCGGTGACCGATCCGGCCCCGTCCTTCTCGACATGGAGCTCGCACGGCTGGGTCGCGGCGAGC
The DNA here is from genome assembly GCF_022662295.1 of Sphingomonas sp. CARO-RG-8B-R24-01. Taxonomy (NCBI): domain Bacteria; kingdom Pseudomonadati; phylum Pseudomonadota; class Alphaproteobacteria; order Sphingomonadales; family Sphingomonadaceae; genus Sphingomonas; species Sphingomonas sp. CARO-RG-8B-R24-01. The sequence continues at coordinate 89,049 of NZ_JAKNQI010000007.1, forward strand.
GTCACGAACTTCGCGCTGGCCCGGGCGTGCAAACCGCGCCGGTTGGTGATGACGACGCTGCGGCTGACCGACATCAAGCCGCTGCCTCGCCCAGAACCTCTGACGCGACGGAAATATACTTGCGCCCCGCCTCGCGCGCGGCGGCGACCGCGTCGACCACCTTCATGGCCTTGCGGGCCGATTCGAGCCGGATCAGCATCGGCAGGTTGATCCCGGCGATCACTTCGATGCGGCCACGCTCCAGCAGCGAAATGGCGAGGTTGGAGGGGGTTCCGCCGAACAGGTCGGTCAGCAGGATCACGCCGCGGCCGGCATCGACGCGCGCGATCGCGGCGGCAATGTCGTTGCGGCGTTCTTCCATGTCATCTTCCGGCCCGATGCAGACCGTCGCGACCCGTTCCTGCTTGCCGACGACATGCTCCATCGCCGTTACGAATTCGTCGGCCAACCGGCCATGCGTCACGAGAACCAGCCCGATCATCGTACCGCCCCAATCATGCAACCGCCCATTTCACGCTACTGCCGTTCCGTCTTGCTGGCGTTCGTCCGGCGCCCCCTCCAGCGAGTCTTGCGGGGCGGCGGCGAGATCCCGATGTGCGACCGTGGGCGAAAATCCGGCATCGCGCAACCGCGCGGCAACGCGTTCGGTGACATGCACGGACCGGTGTCTCCCCCCGGTACACCCGAACGCTACCGTCAAATAAGACTTTCCTTCAGCGCGATAGCGCGGAAGCAGCAGGAGCAGCAGCTCCTCGATCCGGCCAACCGCCGCGCCGTAGGCAGGATCCTGCGCGACATAGGCCGCGACATCCGCGTCGAGCCCCGTGCCCGGCCGCAAATCCGGCACCCAGTGCGGGTTGCGCAGAAACCGCATGTCGAACACGAGGTCGGCGTTGCGGGGCACCCCGCGCGCGAAGCCGAACGACATGACCGACAGGGTCGGCCCGTCCTGATGCTCGCGCGAGAACGTGTCGCGCACCTGTTGCGCCAGCTGGTTGCTGGTCAGGTCGGTGGTATCGATCAGCCGGTTCGCCCAGCGACGCAGCGGCGCCAGCAATTCGCGTTCGCGCGCAATCCCGTCCGCGGCCGGGCGGTCGAGCGCCAGCGGATGCCGCCGGCGGGTCTCGGAATAGCGCCGCTCGAGTTCGCCGCCCGCACAGTCGAGGAACAGCGTGCCGATGTCGTGGCCGAACTTCTCGCGCAGATGCTTGATCCGTTCGACGATGCGGTCCGAATCGAAGTCGCGCGTCCGTGCCCCGATCCCGAGCGCAAGCGGCTGGCGCGAGCGTTCGGCGCCTTCGGGCAAGGGCGCGCTCAGCAGGCGATCGAGCAGGAGCAACGGCAGGTTGTCGACGACCTCCCAGCCCAGGTCCTCGAGCGTCCGCAGCACGGTCGACTTGCCCGCGCCGGACATGCCGGTGACGAGCAGGATTTCCTTGGGGTCAAGCGTCATGACGCCTCTCTAGCGTGCCGCAGCGCCAATTCCACCTTGATCGGCGCGGAAAGCTCGAATGGGTCGATCGCGATCTCGGGGATCGTTATCCCATCATAGTCGGCGGTGGTTGGTACCGGCATGCGTTCGACCGGCCGATCGAGCCGCACCGCCAGGACAACCGGCACGTCACTCGTCCGTTCGACCGCGATGATGCCGAGGCCGCGCACCTCGATCTTTCCCGAGATCGTCGCGGGGGCGGTCGCCAGCAGGCGATCGTCGCCGCGGGCCAGTACGGTATAATCGTCGCTCACCAGCACGGCGCCGCGGTCGATCAGCCGCAGCGCAAGGTCCGACTTGCCCGATCCGGACGGCCCGAGCAGCAGGATCGCCGCGCCATCGATCGCAACCGTGGTCGCATGCACCAGCATCGCGGTCATCGCGGTTCGCTGACCGGCAGGCGAATGACGAAGCGCGCGCCGCCGATGCCCCCGCGGCGGGCTTCCGCCGTGATCTGCCCCTGATGCGCCTCGACGATGGTCCGCGCGATCGCGAGGCCAAGCCCGGAATGCTTGCCGAACGCTTCGTCGGGCGGGCGCAGCGACTGGAAGCGCTGGAACACCTGCTCGCGCGCGGTGGGGGGAACCCCCGGCCCCTCGTCCTCCACCTCCAGCACGACGTCCTCGAGATCGCGGGCGACGGTGATGCTGATCAGTCCGTGTTCGGGCGAGAAGGACACCGCATTGTCGATCAGATTGTCGAACACCCGCTCCAGCCGCGCGCCTTCGCCGAGCACGACGAATCCGGCGTCGCTGGCATCGCGCAGCACGAGGCGGAGCCGAATGCCGCGCTCGACGCCACGCGCGTCGCGCCCCGCGATCAGCGCGGCGAGCATCGCGCCGAGATCGACCGCCTCGAACTTGGCGCGGCTGAGCTGCGCATCGAGTCGCGAGGCTTCCGCGATGTCGGTGATCAGCCGGTCGAGCCGGTGGACGTCGTCGCGCACGATCGCGAGGAGGCGTTCTTGCAGGGCAGGGTCCTTGACCAGCGCCATGCCCTCGACCGCCGAGCGCAGCGATGCGAGCGGATTTTTCATCTCGTGCGTCACGTCCGCGGCAAAGGCCTCGATCGCGTCGATCCGCGCGCGCAACGCGAGGCTCATGTCGGACAAGGCGCGGGCGAGCATGCCGATTTCGTCGCGGCGTTCGGGCAATCGCGGAACGACGACCTCGCGCGCGCGCCCGACCCGGACCCGCACCGCCGCGCGCGCCAGCCGCCGCAGCGGCCGGACGATCGTCCGCGCCAGGAACAGCGACAGCAGGATCGAGACGATCGAGACGATCATCAGCACGATGCCGAGGCGGAAGCGCTCGACCCGGACGGTCTGCGTGATCTCGCGCGCATTGTTGGTCGTCATCACGACGCCGCCTCGAGGCAGGGGCGCGGCGGCGGTGATGACGGGCGTGCGATCCGGCGCACGCCAGACGGTGGCGGCGACCGTCGGGGTATCGCGCGCGGTGCGCACGTCGGGCCAGTTGAGCCCCGAGACGTGCTCGCGGTACAAGGGCGCGCGCGGGGTGCCGACCACCGTGTCGATCACCGCGTCGAGGAAGCGCGCGGACGCCTGGCTCCAGTCCTGCTTGTCCGGGTCCTGCAGCACGAAGTTGCGCAGCCCCAGCGCACGCGTGTCGATCACGGGGCGCGCGCTGGCATCATAGATCCGCACCCGCGCGCCCATGTCGCGCGCGAGCTTCAGCGCCAGCCCGTCGCGCTGCGCGTCCGGCACGGCGACGATCGCCTCCGCGATCAGCCGGGCTTCGCGGATCGACTGGGTGACGCGGCCGTCCACGATCCGGCTGCGGTAGGAATCGAGGTAGAAGAATCCGCCTGCCAGCATCGCCAGCGCGAAGACGTTGACGAACAGGATCCGCGGCGTGAGCGAAACGCGCGCGGACCAGCGGAGCGACAGCGCGCGGGCATCCTCCTCGCGCGCGGGCTCGTCATTCCTCGGAGAATCGATAGCCCGCTCCATAGAGTGTCTCGATCGCATCGAAGGTTGCATCGACCTGCCGGAACTTGCGGCGGACGCGCTTGATGTGGCTGTCGATGGTGCGATCATCGACGTAGATGTCGTCGTGATAGGCCGCGTCCATCAACTGGTTGCGGGTCTTCACGATACCGGGGCGCTGCGCCAGCGTCTCGAGGATCAGGAATTCGGTGACGGTCAGCGTGACGGCGGCGCCGTCCCAGGTGACGCGGTGCCGCGCGGTGTCCATCGCGAGCCGCCCGCGCACGAGATTGGTTTCCGCCGCGGGCTCCTCCGCGCCGGGGCCGCCCTGCGATACCTCTGCGCGGCGCAAGATCGCGCGGATCCGGGCGATCAGAAGGCGCTGCGAAAACGGCTTGGCGATGTAATCGTCCGCGCCCATCGCGAGCCCGAGCGCCTCGTCCAGCTCGTCGTCCTTCGAGGTCAGGAAGATCACCGGGACCATGCTCTTCTCGCGCAGGCGGCGCAGCAGCTCGAGGCCGTCCATCCGCGGCATCTTGATGTCGAGGATCGCAATATCGGGCGGATTGTCGACCAGCGCCTTGAGCGCAGTCTCGCCATCCGAATAGAGCCGGGTGACGAAACCCTCGGCCTGCAGCGCGATCGAAACCGACGTCAGGATGTTGCGGTCGTCATCGACCAGGGCAATCGTTGCCGTCATCGGCGAAGGGGCCTCGTGTCGTTGAAGATCGGCCCTAATCCATTACGACCCCAGCCTCAATGGAAGCTGAACGGACGCTGTCCCATCCTCGGTCGCGCGCGCCGTCGCTACGTTTGACCGCGGGACATGGCAACGATATGCGCCGGAAACCAAAGCATACGTATGCAGGCCCACGATGGTCGGCACAGTAGGAGAAGATATTGTGAGCGAACGCATCCCCATGTCGGGGCTGGACGCGCAGGGCATCGAGACCCGCGCGAGCCTTCATTGGAACCTCGTCACCGCCCGCCTGATCCAGGCCGCGATCTCGCGCGGCGAGGGCAAATTGTCCGCCGATGGCCCGCTGGTCGTCGAAACCGGCGCGCATACCGGGCGTTCCGCGCAGGACAAGTTCATCGTCCGTGACGCCGAGACGGAGTCGACCGTCTGGTGGGGCAAGAGCAACAAGGCGATGAGCCCGGAGCATTTCGCCGCGCTCAAGGCGGATTTCCTCGCAGCACTGCGCCACAAGGAAGACCTGTTCATCCAGGACCTGTTCGGCGGCTCGCAACCTGAGCACCGCGTGAAGGTGCGCGTCGTCAACGAACTGGCGTGGCACAACAGCTTCATCCGCACGATGCTGGTGCGGCCCGAGGAATCCGAGCTGCGCGACTTCGTGCCGGATTACACGATCATCGACCTGCCGAGCTTCCGTGCCTCGCCCGAGCGGCACGGCTGCCGCAGCGAGACGGTGATCGCGGTCAACTTCACCGACAAGCTGATCCTGATCGGCGGTACGCGGTACGCCGGCGAGATGAAGAAGTCGGTGTTCAGCCTGCTCAACTATCTCCTCCCGCCGACCGGGGTGATGCCGATGCATTGCTCGGCCAACATGGGGCCCGACGGCGACACCGCGGTGTTCTTCGGCCTGTCGGGCACCGGCAAGACGACCTTGAGCGCGGACGCGAGCCGCACGCTGATCGGCGATGACGAGCATGGCTGGTCGGACACCGCCGTCTTCAATTTCGAGGGCGGCTGCTACGCCAAGATGATCCGGCTTTCGGCCGACGCGGAACCCGAGATATTCGCGACGACCAAGCGGTTCGGGACGATCCTCGAGAACGTCGTGATGGACCCGGTGACGCGCCAGCTCGACCTCGACGACGCGAGCCTCGCCGAGAACAGCCGCGGGGCGTATCCGATCGACTTCATCCCCAATGCGTCCGCGGACAACATGGGGCCGGTCCCGCGCAACATCGTGATGCTGACCGCGGACGCCTATGGCATCCTCCCGCCGATCGCAAAGCTGACGCCGGAACAGGCGATGTACCATTTCCTTTCGGGCTATACCGCGCGCGTCGCGGGGACCGAGATCGGCGTGACCGAGCCCGACGCGACCTTCTCGACCTGCTTCGGCGCACCATTCATGGCGCGGCATCCGTCGGTCTACGGCAATCTGCTCAAGGAGCGGATCGCCAAGGGCGGGGTCGACTGCTGGCTGGTCAACACCGGCTGGACCGGCGGCAAGTACGGCGTCGGCAGCCGGATGCCGATCAAGGCGACGCGGGCGTTGCTCAACGCGGCCCTCGACGGCAGCCTCAACGACGCCGAGTTCCGCACCGACCCGAACTTCGGGTTCAAGGTGCCGGTCGCGGTGCCGGGGGTCGATAGTGCAATCCTCGACCCGCGCGCGACCTGGGCGGACAAGGACGCGTATGACGCCACGGCGGCCCGGCTCGTCGACCTGTTCGTCGACAACTTCGCGCAGTTCGCGGAGCATGTCGACGAAGGCGTGCGGCAGTCCGCGCCGAAGGTCCACGCGCCGGCTTGATCCGCGATCCATGACCCCGGGCTTGTCCCGGGGTCACCCTTGCGCCACATTCGGCGGCGCAGGATGCGCGCCACCGTTGATGTCGGGACGACCCCGGCATGGCGACTGTAGATGGAGTACCAACGGCATGGGAATGCTCGACGATTTGCTCGGCCAGGTTTCGCAGAACGTGGACGTCAAGAACCTTGCGGCGAAGGTCGGCCTCTCTCCGGAACAGGTCGAGCAGGCGATCCAGGCGCTCGGCCAGGCGCATGCCGCCCCGGGGGATACGGTCGGCACTGCCGCCGCCAGCACGGGGTTCTCGGCCGAAACACTCCAGCAGATCGTTGCACAGATCGGCGGCGAGGGGGCGCTTGCCAAGTTCGCCGGGCTGCTGGGGGAGCAGGGCGGGGTGCTCGGGCAACTCGGCACGCTCGCCTCGGGGTTCTTCGCCAAACGCTAAAGGGGAATTCGGGCTGCGGTCTGGCGCTTTGCGGGGTCGGCGGTTACATGGACCGCCACGACTCGCTTTTCTCCCCCCGCGCAGGACCGGCACCCATGGACATTCGCCTCGGACTCACTTTCGACGATGTCCTCCTGGTGCCCGCTGAATCGGACATCGTCCCGAGCCAGACCAACACCGCGACGCGCGTGACGCGCGGGATCTCGCTCGACATCCCGATCCTCTCGTCCGCGATGGACACCGTGACCGAAGCCGACATGGCGATCGTCATGGCGCAATTGGGCGGGATCGGCGTGCTCCACCGCAACATGGAAGTCGACGAACAGGTCGCAGCCGTGCGCGCGGTCAAGCGGTTCGAGAGCGGCATGGTCGTCAACCCGATCACGATCGAGCCGCATGCGACGCTGGCGGATGCGCAGGCGTTGATGAAGCATCACCGGATCAGCGGCATCCCGGTCGTCCGCGCGGACGGCGTCCTCGTCGGCATCCTCACCAACCGCGACGTCCGCTTCGCCGAGAACCCGCGCCAGCCGGTCTCCGAGCTGATGACGCACGAGAACCTTGCCACCGTTTCGCCGGGCGTCACGCAGGAGGAGGCGCGTCGCCTGCTCCATCATCGCCGGATCGAGAAGCTGCTCGTGGTGGACGAGGCGTATCGCTGCATCGGCCTCATCACCGTCAAGGACATCGAGAAGGCGGTCACCTACCCGAACGCGACCAAGGACGCCGCCGGGCGGCTCCGCGTCGCCGCAGCAACGACGGTCGGCGACAAGGGGTTCGACCGCACCGCCGCGCTGGTCGATGCCGAGCTCGATCTCGTCGTCATCGACACCGCGCACGGCCATAACCGCGACGTCGCGCGCGCGGTCGAGCGGGTCAAGAAGCTGAGCAATTCGGTCCAGGTCATCGCGGGCAACGTCGCGACCGCCGAAGCGACGCGCGCGCTGATCGATGCGGGCGCGGACGGGATCAAGGTCGGGATCGGCCCGGGGTCGATCTGCACCACGCGCGTCGTCGCGGGGGTCGGCGTGCCGCAGCTGACCGCCGTCATGGATTGCGCCGAAGTCGGCCAGAAGATGGGCGTGCCGGTCATCGCCGACGGCGGCCTGCGCACCTCAGGCGATCTCGCCAAGGCGCTAGCGGCGGGCGCATCGGCCTGCATGATCGGCTCGCTGCTCGCGGGCACCGAGGAAGCCCCGGGCGACACCTTCCTGTTCCAGGGCCGTGCGTACAAATCGTATCGCGGCATGGGCTCGGTCGGTGCGATGGGGCGCGGCTCGGCGGATCGCTATTTCCAGGGCGACATCAAGGACCAGATGAAGCTCGTTCCCGAAGGGATCGAAGGGCAGGTCGCGTTCAAGGGCCCGGCGCGCGACGTGATCCACCAGCTCGTCGGCGGCATCCGCGCGGCGATGGGCTATACCGGATCGTCGAGCATCACCGCGTTGCAGGAGCGCGCGCGCTTCGTCCAGATCACGGGCGCTGGCCTCAAGGAAAGCCATGTGCACGACGTGGACATCACACGCGAGGCACCGAATTACCCGACGCGCTGAGCGGCTCGCGCTCTCTTCCTTTTCTTCCCCGGCGGAGGCCGGGGCCCAGTCACGCTAGCCGACGTAATCACGCGCAGCGTTCAAAACCCACTGTTCCTCGACTGGGCCCCGGCCTTCGCCGGGGAAGAGGCTTAAGGTGGAAGGCGCTTTAGGAGGAAGCGGCTTGAGCTGGACGCAGCTTTTAGGTGATTGCGCCCTAGACAGGCTATGGGCACGCCACGACACACGATTGCCCCCGAAAGACCGCCAATGACCCCCGCTGCAAGAACCCAGGCCGCGATCGAGCTGCTCGACGAGATCATCGTGGCGGCGCGCGATTCCGGGGCGGCGGCGGATACGATCGTCGCGCGGTATTTCGCCAACCGTCGCTACGCCGGCAGCAAGGACCGCCGCGCGGTCCGGGAGCTGGTCTATGCCGCGATCCGCACGCTCGGGGAACGCCCGCGCTCGGGCCGCGCCGCGATGCTGGCGCTCGCCGCCGAGGATCCCGCGCTGGCCGAGACGTTCGACGGCGTCGGCCATGGCCCCGCCAGGATCGGCGATGGCGAGAGCAAGGCCTGGCCCGGGGTTGCGCCCAACTGGCTGCTCGAACGGTTGCGGGCGTCGGGCCTCGACGAAGGCGAGTTTCCCGCCCTCATCGACCGCGCACCGCTCGACGTGCGGGTCAATCGCGCGAGGGCGGAGGACGTCGCGATCGACGGGGCGGTCGCGATCGCTGGCTTGCCGGATGGCTTGCGGCTGCCGACCGGCACCGATGTCGACCGGCTCGAGGGCATTCCCGACGGCGCTCTCGAGGTGCAGGACGCCGGCAGCCAGATCGTCACGCTCGCGGCCGACGCGCGACCCGGCCAGCGGATCGTCGACCTGTGCGCCGGTGCGGGGGGCAAGACGCTGGCGCTGGCGGCCGAAATGCACGGGGAGGGAACCATCCTCGCCACCGATACCGATCGCAACCGGCTGGCGCGGCTGGCGCCGCGTGCCGAGCGGGCGGGGGTGGACGGGGTCGAGACGCGCCTGCTCAACCCGGGGCGGGAATCGGAGATGCTGGCGGATTGGGCGGCGAGCGCGGATTGCGTGCTGATCGATGCGCCCTGCTCGGGGACGGGCACCTGGCGGCGCAACCCGGAAGCGCGCTGGCGTTTGAGCCCCGAACGCCTCGACCGTTTGGTCGCGACGCAACAGCATGTGCTCGCGGTGGGTGCGGAACTGGTGCGGCCGGGTGGGGCGATGGTCTATATCGTCTGTTCGCTGCTTGACGAGGAGGGCGCGGGGCAGGTCGCCGCGTTCCTGGCCGATCATGCCGGATGGCATGGCGAACCCCTGCGGTTGCCGGCCGGACGGGCCCATGGCGCGGGGATGCGGCTCACGCCGGCGCACGATGCGACCGACGGGTTTTTTGTCGCACGACTGACGCGTGGGTGATACCGCTGTCGCCGTGCCGAAGCTGGAGTCTCTCATGCGTTATACCTCTGTCGCCGTCGCAGCCGCGCTGACGCTGCTGACGATCGGCACATCCGTTCAGGGGCAGCGTGCCGAGGACGCGATCGACGCGCGGTCGCTCGCCTTGCTGGCAAAGGGGCGGATGCTGCAGGCGGCCGGCAATCTCGATGCGGCGACGGACATGCTCGAGAGCGCGGTGGCGGTCGATCCGCGCAATCGCGATGCATTCGTCGTGCTGGGACAAGTCGCGCAGTCCCGCGCGTTGCCGGGCAAGGCGATCCGGCTGTACCGCGAGGCGCTGTCGCTCGATCCGAACGACGTCGTTGCCTTGCGGGGGCAGGGCGAGGCGCTGGTCGCGCGCGGCGCGGTGCAACGCGCCAAGGACAATCTCGCCAAGATCCGCACGGTCTGCGCCAAGCGCGCCTGTCCCGAAATCGCGGCCTTGTCCGCATCGATCGCCAAGGGTCCGCCGGTGGTGACCGCCGCCGCCTCCACCGTCGTGCCGCCGCCGGGGGCCGTGGGCGGAGCGGCCAAGGACTGAGTCCCGCCGTTCGGGCTGGGTGACGTTCGCCTTGATCCTGCCGGGAAGACGCGTCGACGCCACCCCGTTTCCGTGTGACGGCAGGAGGCCCGGCGTCGCCACAGCTTGCGCCGCTGGTTGTCGTGGCGCCCGGACTTGCCCCGCCCAGGCGCATCGCGCTGTCCTACACGCGTCTGGCGCGCTAGGATCGGACGATGCTCTTTCTCATCACCGGATTCCTCTAGGATTGCACCGCGGGATGGGGCGGCCGCGCATACGATTCCGCCTAACTTTCCCCTAACCTTCCGCGCGGCGCATCATCCCAGGGCGCGCGCGACGGCGACGAATTCGGCAACGCTGACCGTCTCCGCGCGCCGGGTCGCATCGATTCCGACCGCCGCCAGGGCGTCGAGCGCGCCGGGTACGCCCTTGAGGCTTTGGCGCAGCATCTTGCGCCGTTGGCCGAAGGCGGCCCCGGTCAGTCGTTCCAGCGTGGCGAAGCGGACCGCCTGCGGCGCAGGCTCGGGCAGCAGATGCACCACGGCCGACATCACCTTGGGCGGCGGGGTAAAGGCCGACCGATGGACCGGCATCGCCAGCGTCGCCTTGCTGCGCCACTGCGCCAGCACGGCGAGCCGTCCATAGGCATCGTCGTCGGTCCGCGCGACGATCCGGTCGGCGACTTCGCGCTGGAACATCAGCGTCAGGCTCTGCCACCACGGGTCCCAGTCGGCGGACAGCCACCGGACCAGCAGCGCGGTGCCGATATTGTAGGGGAGATTGGAGGCGATATGCGGCTTGCCCGCGAACAGCGGAACGGCGTCGATCTCGAGCGCGTCGGCCTCGATGACGGTCAGCCGCCCGGGATAGGCTTCCCTCAGTTCGGCCAGCGCCGGGATACAGCGGCGGTCGCGTTCGATCGCGGTCACACGAGCCCCGGCGGCGAGCAGCGCGCGGGTCAGCCCGCCCGGCCCCGGGCCGATCTCCAGCACCTCGGCATCGGTCAGGTCCCCGGGAATCCGGGCGATCCGCGCGAGCAATTGTGCGTCGAGCAGGAAATTCTGCCCGAGTGCCTTGCTGGCCGCCAGGCCGTGGCGCGCGATGACGTCACGCAGCGGCGGAAGGTCTGGCCGTGGCAACGGCGCGTCGGGCAGGCTCACGCGTCGGCGGCGGCGCGGCGGTCGGCGGCGTCCCCGGCGAGGCGGATCGCCGCGATCATCGCGCCCGGCTCGGCGATGTTCTTGCCCGCTATGTCGAAGGCGGTGCCGTGGTCGGGGGAGGTCCGCACGATCGGCAGGCCGAGCGTGATGTTGACGCCTTCGTCGAAATACAGCGTCTTGATCGGGATCAGCGCCTGATCGTGATAGCAGCACATGACCGCATCATAGTTCAGGCGCGCGCGGGGATGGAACAGCGTGTCGGCAGCGAACGGCCCGGTCGCCACGATCCCCTCGGCGCAAAGCTGGGCGACGGCGGGGGCGATGATGTCGATCTCCTCGCGTCCGATCGCGCCGCTTTCGCCGGCATGCGGATTGAACCCCGCAAAGGCGATCCGGGGGTTGGTGATCCCGAAATTGCGGGTCAGCCCGCGTGCCGTCGCACGGCCCTTCGCGACGAGCAGTTCGATCGACAGCAGCGCGCTGACCTCGGCCAGCGGAACGTGCGTCGTGATCGGCACGACTCGGAGGTCGGGACCGGCGAGCATCATCACCGCATTCTCGCCGGCGATGCCGCACCGCTCCGCCACGAATTCGGTCTGGCCGGGATAGGTGAAGCCGATGTGATACAGTTGCGCCTTCGAGACCGGCGCGGTGACCAGCGCACGCGCTGCCCCCGATCGGACGAGGCCGGCGGCCAGTTCCAGCGCCCGCAACGCACATCGCGCGCCCTCGACGTCCGGCCGGCCCGTCACGATCTCGCCGCCATCCTCAACCGTCAGGACCGGAAGCGCGTCGTCGAACACGCCGCGTGCCGCGTCGGGATGCGAGATCGGCCGGACCGGCCCGTCCCACACCGCCGAAATCGCCCGCACGTCGCCGGTCGCGAAGAACGGCTGCAGGCCGGCTTCGCGCCGCTTCGCCCAGGCCTTGGCCAGGATCTCTGGCCCGATACCGGCCGGATCGCCCATCGAGATGACGATCGGCGCCAGCGGCGTAAAGGCGGAGGGATCAGCGATATTCGATGATCGCGTCACGGCGAAGATCGCGCAGGAGCTGGTTCGCACGCAGGTTGACGCGGGCATTCTCCATCTGGCCGCGCACCTGCTCGACGCCCGGTACGGTGCTGCCGGACGATTCGTCGCGGCCGCACAGGACCAGCGAGCGGATGCCGTCCTTGGCGGAGCCGAACGGTGGCGTGGACTCGCCGACGCTCAGCTTGGCCATGATGTCGCGCAGCGCTGGCGGAAGATCGCGGATCCGGACCGAATCGTTGTCGACCACCTCGGCACCCAGTGCCGACGCCACCTTGGCCACTTCGCCGCAACCACGGATCGTCTTGGACAGCTTGGCGAATTCGGTGACGCGAACGTCAGCCTGCGCCTGCGTGATGCCGTCCGGGAAGCGAACGCTCAACTGCTTCAGCGTCAGCTTCGCATCGAGCGGATCGGCCACGCCGACCTTCCGGGTATCGACCAGGTAAATGATCGAGAAGCCGCCGGGGACTTCGATCGGACCGGCGAGGTGCTCGGGCTGCATCGTCTTGATCGCCTCGACCAGCGTCGGCGGCAGCTGTGCCAGCTGGTTTTCGTTGAGCCAGCCAAGATCCCCGCCGGTCGACCGCGTCGATGCCTCGGACATGGCACCGGCATAATAGCCGAAGCTGTCGTCGCCCTTTTCGCGCTTCTGGATCGACGCCATGATCTGCTGCTCTTGCGCAAACACTTCCTGCGACCGGTCGCCGCCTGCCGACAGGTAGATCTCGCGGACGTGATATTCGGTCGTGCCCTGCTGCTTCTTCAGCTTGTCGATGATCGCCTGCACTTCCTCATCGCCGACGTTGATGTCGACCTTGCGGCGGAGATAGCGGTTCCACGAGAGCTCGGCCTCGACCTGGCGCTTGAAGGAGCGCTCGGACGATCCGATGCTGCGCAGATAGGCGCGCATTTCGGGCGTGGACTTGCCGAAATTGCTGCGGACGATGGAATCGTAGCTCTTGTTGACCTCTTCGAGCGAGATCTTGACGTCGGCGGTCTTCGCCTCCTGGATCTGCAGCGTTTCGTCGATCAACTGGCGGATCACGAGCAGGCGATACTGCGCCATTTCCTGTTCCGACAGCTTCATGTCGCGCGCGGCGAGCAGGAAGGCGAGGCGCTGGTCGACGTCGGTGCCGGTGATGACGGTGCCGTTGACGATGGCGGTCGGCTTGCGGACGTTGGGGTCGATCTTGCCGAAGATCTGCGGGTTGGTCGGGAGGTCGAGATTGCCGCTGCGATTGGCGGACGCCTGCTGTTCAGCGGCGTCCGGCCCCGCCGGGTCCGGCGCGGTCTGCGCGATCGACGCACCTGCCATGGCGACTGACGCCGCGAGCATCGCTCCGAAACCCAAACGGCGCACCGTCCGCACCGTCTTGCCTGTCGTAATCGTCACCAAATCCCAATCCCATCCCGCACAGCCAGTCTTCGGCCATGCCCCTAGTGCAGCCATGTGGCTGAACCGTGGCTTAGCGGCCACGGTCTTGTCCGGCCTAGCGTTAGCGCCCCAAATTCTTGAACGCCAGCGTCAACAGGTAGCTGTTGCCGCTGCGCGCGTCGCCCGTGTTCTGGTAATCGCGCTTCCACGTGACACCCAGACGCAGGCAATCGTCCTCATATTGGACACCGAGGCGATGCCGGACCGGATCGAATCCATCGGCGAGCGACAGGGGGTCCTCGTTCCGGTCTGTGAGGTCGATGACGGTCGAGCCGAAGGCGGACCAGAAGCGCGCGAACTGGACCCGCGCGCCCAGCCGCACTTCCTCGCGATCGCGGAGATCCTCGAGCGTCGGGTCGATGTTGCGGTTGAGGCGGAGATAGCCAACGAGGAAATAGGTGCTGCGCGAGCCGATCGTCGCATCGAGTTCGTTGCGGCGGATCGCCAGCCCGTCCTTGTCCAGCCGGTAGCGGTGGATGATCGAGACGAAGTCGCGGAAGCGCAGTTCGCTGCGACCGACGATGTCCGAAACGCGGCGCGACAGTCCGGTGCCGTCGGGGAACAGAGTGGGGCGGCTGTTGAGCCGGTAGCTTTGCCCGACGTTGGTGCTGAACGACAGCCCGGGCAGATCGACCTGCCAGTCGAGTCCGTAGGTGAACCGGGTCGAATCCTCGAACCGGTCGTACCCAGGGAATCGGTTGAGCGCGAACAGGTTCGAATCCTCGAGATCGACCGAGCGCGCATCCTCGTTGGGGATCGCCAGCGTGCCGGTCTGCGGTGACGTGACGATCTGGAAGCGCGGAATGAGGCGCTGCGTCCCGGTCAGGAACGTACCGATCAACGGGTATTTGATATCGATCGCGAAGGCACCGATCAGCCGACCGTGAAACCCGTCCTCGCCGCGGTAATTGGCAACCGTCGTCGCAAGCGAGTCGTTGGTGTTGTACAGGTCGCCACGGCCGAAGGCGGTAAAGGTGATCTCCTGCCCCCATGGGGTGATCTTGCGCAGGTCCCACCGGGCGCTGGCGAAGGCCCGCTGCGTGTCCTGGCCGGCGGTGCGGGTGATCGCCAGGCTGTTCGCCTGGAACGTGAACGTGCCGCCGAGGAAGCTGTTCGCGATGCGGTGGCGATAGTCGATTTCGGGCAAGGCGATCGGCTGCGTTCCCTGCTGATCGGCGACCCGCAAGGTTTGCACATACCATCCCGCGATCGAGAAGTAGCTGTCCTGGTCGATCCGCTCCAGGTTGATCGTCGTGCGCAGCCGATCGTCGCGCGAGATGTCGTAACGCCGCAGGAACGTACGATCGCTGGCCAGGCGGAGCGACCCGGAGATGCTCCAGTTCGGGTTCAGCTGGAAGCGCCCGGACGCATCGAGATAGCCGCGGAACGAATCGGGTGTGCCCGGCGGCGTCGGCAGCAGCAGGTTGTTGCTGCGCGGGCTGGCGGTTGCATATCCGGTGATCCGATAGGCGCCGAGCGTGTTGAGCGCTTCGTAATCGGCCTGCAGCATCGGGAGGACGCTGCTGAACACGCGCGGGGTGATCGTCAGGCCGCGATTCGGGGCAAGCGCGAAATGATAGGGTTGTGCGAATTCGAACCCGTTGACGCGACCGTAGCGAAAGTCCGGGCTCAGCAGGCCGCTGTCGTTGCCGCCACCGATCGGGTTCGAAAAAGCGGGGAGCGGCAGCGACGGCAAGCCGAACAGGTCGATCCGCGCGCCCTTGTAATAGATCCGACCACGTTCGGGACGGTAGATCACGCGAACGGCAGTGATCTTCCAGGACGGTTCTTTCGGGCAGTTCGATCCGGTGGTGACGGCGCACGGCGTATAGGCTGCGTCTTCCAGCGTCACCGTCTCGTTGAGCGAACGGGTGCCCTTGCGCGCCGCCAGACGTCCACCCTTTTCCAGGACGAGCAGCATGTTGTCGACCATGCCGTCCTTCAACGCATCGGTTAGTTCGATCGAATCGCCGTAAGCGGTGTCGCCGCCGGGATTGACGATCGCGATATTGCCGGTCGCCAGGACCTTTCCGGTCTTGCGGTTCCACACGACCTTGTCGGCGCGCAGGCGATCGCCGGCACGGTACATCCGCACGTCGCTCGTCGCGGTGACGATGTCCTCCTTGCTGTCATATTGCAGCTGACCGGCGTTGAACTGGACCTGGTCGTCATTGGCGCTGGGAGTCGTAGCAGGTGGCGGGGGCGCGACGGTACGCGTCTGCAGGTCCTGCGCGACGGCGGGAAGGGCGATCAGCGCGAGCGGGGCAGCGCAACTGGCAAGGAGGACGGCACGCTTCACGTCGGAACAAACACCTAAATGCGATGAGGCCGGCGGCCGTTGGTCGATCATGCCCTATCGCATCGACATCGGCGCGCTGCAATCGCGCAAAGCGCGCTTTGCCAGCGACCGTGCACTGGCCTAGAGACTGACGACTCATTGTGAATGATCGATCGAGGCTTGTTTTCCATGCATATCGAGTTTTCCAGCGCGGCTCCGGCGTCCGGCGCGGCCCTTGCCTTCACCGTCGAAAAGGAAGCGCTGTCGCGGCTGGCGACCGGGCTGGTCGATGCGCGCGCCGTCGACTTGCTCAAGGCCGCTGCCCAGGCCAGCCGGTTCGACGGGGAGTCCGGCGCGGTCGTCGAGACGTTCATCGACCAGAATGGTGCCGCCCGGCGCGTGCTTCTGATCGGTACAGGTTCCGGTAGCGAAATGGACTATGAGAAGGCCGGCGGCGCGCTGACGGGGCGTTTGCTGACCTCGGGCGTCAGCCAGGTCAGCGTCGATTTCGCGGGCAGCGCCGCGACGGCGAAGGCCGTTGCCCGCTTCGCGGGTGCCGCGGCGCAACGCGGCTGGCGTCACGATATCTATCGCACCAAGCTTCCCGAAAAGTCGAAGCCGACGTTGACCAGCATCGTGCTCCACAACACGCCCGAGGGCAGCGACGCCGCCTGGGTCCCGCAGAAGGCCCTGACCGAAGGCCTCGAGCTGACCCGTACGCTCGTCGCCGAGCCGCCGAACGTGATCTACCCCGAGAGCTTCGTCGCCAAGGTGCTGGCCGAGGTCGAAGGTCTCGGCCTCGAGGTCACGGTCCTCGGTGAGGACGAGATGCACGCACTCGGCATGGGCGCGCTGCTCGGCGTCAGCCAGGGCTCGGTCAAGAACGCGCAACTGCTCGCGCTCAAGTGGAGCGGGAAGGGTGCGGGCGATCCCGACCTCGCGCTGGTCGGCAAGGGCGTTACGTTCGACACCGGCGGCATTTCGCTCAAGCCCGGCGCGGGCATGGAAGACATGAAGTGGGACATGGGCGGCGCGGGCGCGGTGGTCGGCGCGATGAAGGCGATCGCCGGGCGCAAGGCCAAGGCGAACGTCATCGGCGTGTGCGGCCTCGTCGAGAACATGCCCGACGGCAACGCGATTCGCCCGGGCGACGTGCTGACCTCGATGTCGGGGCAGACGATCGAGGTGCTCAATACTGACGCCGAGGGCCGACTGGTGCTGTGCGACGCACTCACCTGGGTCCAGCGGACGCATCATCCCAAGACGATCGTCGATCTCGCGACGCTGACCGGCGCGATGATCGTCAGCCTCGGCCATGAGCATGGCGGCTGTTTCGCGAACGACGATTCGCTGGCCGATCAGCTCCTTGCGGCCGGCAAGGCGTCGGGCGACCTGCTGTGGCGCTTCCCGATGAGCGATGCGTACAACAAGCTGATCGATTCGCCGATCGCCGACATGAAGAACGTCGGCCCGCGCGGCGCAGGATCGATCACGGCTGCGCAGTTCCTGCTTCGCTATATCGAGAATGGCGTGAAGTGGGCGCATCTCGATATCGCCGGAATGGTGTGGTCGGACAAGGCCGGTCCGAATTACGAAAAGGGCGCGACCGGCTATGGCGTGCGCCTGCTCGATCGCTTCGTGGCGGATAACTTCGAAGGTTGATCCGCCAACGGCTTTTGTTCTCCTGCGAAAGCAGGAGTCCAGGAGTCACGTAAGCCAAAGGCGTTATTTCACATGACCCTGGGTTCCTGCCTTCGCAGGAACACGGCGAAGGACAGCAATGCAGGTCGATTTCTACCACCTGACGCTTCAGCCGCTCGACCGCGTGCTCCCTCGCATCGCGGAGCGGGTGGTCGGGGGCGGCGGGCGGTTACTCGTCGTGGCCGAGAGCGGCGAGCAGCGCGCTGCGCTCGACCGGTTGCTGTGGACCTATGCGCCGGAAAGCTTCCTCCCGCATGCGCAGGTCGCGGGCGATGCCAGCGATGCGCTGCAACCGATCCTGATCTCCGCCGAACCGAACGCCGCCAACGCGGCGCGCAACGTCGCGCTGGCCGACGGGGTGTGGCGCGAGGATGCGCTCGGCTTCGACCGCGCCTTCCACTTCTTCGACGACGAGCGAATCGTCGAGGCCCGCGCGGCGTGGCGTGTGCTCGGCGAGCGGGACGGAGTCGACCGGCGCTACTGGAAGCAGAATGACGACGGCCGCTGGGAGCAGGCGGCCTGAAGCCAAGCGGGCGGGTTGCATCGCCCGAATGCCGCGACTAGGGGACGCGCATTCCCTTCCTCACCATACAGGAGCTTCACGGTCATGGCCGCGAACCGCACGTTTTCGATCATCAAGCCCGACGCGACGCGTCGCAACCTGACGGGTGCCGTCACCAAGATGCTCGAGGAAGCCGGCCTGCGCGTCGTCGCGTCCAAGCGCATCCAGATGACCCGCGAGCAGGCCGAGGGCTTCTATGCCGTTCACAAGGAACGCCCGTTCTTCGGTGAGCTCGTCTCGTTCATGATCTCGGGCCCGGTCGTCGTCCAGGTTCTCGAAGGCGAGAACGCGATGCAGCGCAACCGCGACATCATGGGTGCGACCAACCCGGCGAACGCCGAAGCCGGCACGATCCGCAAGGAACTCGCCGAGTCGATCGAGGCGAACACCGTGCACGGTTCGGACAGCGACGAGAATGCCGAGATCGAGATCGCCTATTTCTTCAAGCCCGAAGAAATCGTTGGCTGATCCCAACTGGCGCGTGCGCGCGGCAGGGCCGGCGGATGCCGACGCCCTGTCGCTCGTCGCGTCCGCGACGTTTCTGGATACTTATGCCGGGTCGCTCGACGGTTCGGACCTGGTGGCGCATTGCGCGGCCAAGAACCGGCCCGAAACCTTCGCGGGCTGGGCAAGCGATCCGGGCGATGCGGTGCTGCTCGGGGAAATCGTGCCCGGGCATGCACCGGTCGGTTATGCGGTGATGACCAGCACGATCGACCTGCCAGTTGCGCTCGAACCGGGCGATATCGAGCTGCGTCGGATCTACAGCCTCTCGCGGATGCATCGTTCGGGACTCGGTCCTGCGCTGATGCAGGCCGCTGTCGACGCGGCGTTACGTCTCGGTCGCCGCCGCATCCTGCTCGGCGTATGGGGCGAGAATTACCGCGCGCATCGCTTTTACGAACGTCAGGGTTTCGCGGTGGTCGGCACCCGGCAGTTTCGCGTAGGCGCCGTGGTCCATGACGACCTCGTCTATGGCCGGTCGTTATTGCCGTAGCGGCTCGTGTCGCCCGCCGGGCAACGTCCCGCGTTTCAGGCCGCGAATTGCTCCATCGTGATGCGATCGTCGAGCGCGTGTTCGGGATCAAAGAGCAATGTCAGTTCCCGTGTCCGGTCGATCGCGATCTCGACGAGGGCGACATCGCGGATTTCGCGCTGATCGGCGACCGCGCTGACCGGGCGCTTGCCCGGCTCGAGAACGCGAAGGCTGATCCGGGTCTTGTCGGGCAGGATTGCGCCGCGCCAGCGCCGGGGCCGGAAGGGACTGATCGGCGTCAGCGCCAGCATGTTCGATCCCAGCGGAAGTATCGGTCCCTGCGCAGACAAATTATACGCGGTCGATCCGGCTGGTGTCGCAACCAGGATCCCGTCGCATGCCAGTTCGGGCAGAACGACCCGGTCGTTGACCGTCACCTCCAGCTTGGCGGTCTGCCGCGTTTCGCGCAGCAGCGAGACTTCGTTGATCGCGGGCAATGCATGCGTTTCCCCACTGATCGTGGTGGCGATCATCGACAGCGGGACGACCTTGAAGGCCTTCGTACGATCCAGCCGCCCCTCCAGGCCGTGGGCGCGCCATTCGTTCATCAGAAAACCGACGGTGCCGAGGTTCATGCCGAATACCGGCACGACGGGTTTGCGGCGCTCCAGCATTGCATGCAGCGTCTGCAACATGAACCCGTCCCCCCCGAGCGCGACGATCAGCTCGGCATCTTCCGGGGAAACCCAGTCGTGGCTTTCGGTCAGGGCCTGAAACGCCGCCTGCGCCGGTGGTGTCGGCGACGCGACCAGCGCCCGTCGCGGCGTGTCGGTCATCCGCCCGTGACGCTCATGTGGCGGGCGACGGCCGGGGTCGAAGCGGCGATATCGAAATCGTGCCGTGCCGGCTTGGTGAGCATGGCCGCATCTAGCGCTGCGTCGAGGCCTCCGACACCCTGTTCGCGCAGGACCTGTTTGAGGTCGACCTTATCGTCATGGCCGAGGCACGTGTAGAGCACACCCTCGGTAGTCAGCCGCACCCGATTGCACGTATCGCAGAAGTTGCCGGTGAGCGGCGATATCAGGCCAAGCTTCGTCTCGGTCCCATCAACCCGCCAATAGCGGGCCGGCCCGCCGCTTCGGTGCGAATCACGGACGAGCGCGAACTGCGTGCGCAACGTGTCGAACACTGCGGTCAGCGGCACGAAGCGGTCAGCGCGGTCCTCATCAATTTGGCCAAGGGGCATGGTTTCGATCAACGTGAGGTCTAGGCCCTCGTCGATGCACCAGTTGAGCATCGGAGCAATATGATCCTCGTTGAGCCCCTTCAGCGCGACCATGTTGATCTTGACCGCGAGGCCCGCATCCCGGGCGGCCAGGATGCCGGCGGTTACCCTGGCAACGTCGCCGTGCCGCGTGACGTAGCGGAAGGTATCGGCATCGAGGCTGTCGAGGCTGACGTTGATTCGCCGCATCCCGGCATCGACCATCGCCGCCGCATGCTGCGCCAGCGCATTTCCGTTGGTCGTCATGGTCAATTCGTCGAGCCCGGTGCCGACATGGCGACCGAGCCGGCGGATCAGTTCGCCGACATCACGACGCACCAGCGGCTCACCGCCGCTCAAGCGGATCTTGTTGATCCCGCGCGCAATGAAGCGTTCGGCAATGATCGCGATTTCTTCCAAACTTAACAGAGCGCTACGCGGCAGAAACGTCATCTGTTCCGACATGCAATAGCGGCATCGCAGGTCGCATCGGTCGGTCACCGAGATGCGCAGATAGCTGATGGTTCGCCCGTGCCGGTCCTGCAACGGGCGATCGATGGAGGGGGAAACTGTTGTCATTGTCCCTGAGCTAAGCCTTCAATTGGCGCGGAACAAGCCTACCGCGCACCCTAGGACATCGTGTTGATATCTTCTAAACCCCGGACGGGCACATCTGCTCCCGCTGATCGTAGAAAGACGTTCGTCATAACCCCGCTGACCGCACCATTGTTCGTCTTGTCTTTCCGTCAGCGCGACGAACTTGCCTCAATCGCTGCGGCGGCCGGGTGGCAGGTCGTTGCCGCCCGTCGCGCCGGAGGCGCCGAGCGCCGTTTCCTGTCGAGCGGTGCGGCCGTAGCGGTCGTCGACGCGCGGGGCGCCGCGGCGGAGGGGCTTGCGGCGACCGCGGCGCTCGGCAGCGCGATCGAAGCCAACGGGGGGGCGTTGCTCGCGCTGGTGTCGCGGGGCGAGAATGGCGCGATCACCGCGCTCTACGACGCTGGCGCCACACATTTTCTAGCAAGCCCCTTCAGCGACGCAGAGTTCCTGCAGGCCTTGCGGTTTTCCGCTCGCCATGCCGAGCGCATGGCGCGGGAATGGCAAGCCGGGGCGGTATTCGCGCCCTTGGGATGGCGCTATGCCCGGGCGGATCGCACGCTGATTTTGACGCCCGGGCTCGCCAGCCTGTTGGGCTGCGACGAGCAACCGACCGTTCGAACGGTCCTGCGGCGGTTGGACCAGGGCGATCGACTGGCCGCGACGGCCGCGTTGCGACGCATGACCGGACTCCGCCCCGCGACGGCGTTCGCGCACGATCTCGAGGGCGTCGGCCGCATCGTCCAGCACTTGCAATTCGACCCTGGCGCGGGGCGAGTCGACGCCGTGGTCGAACCGCTGGGCAGCACGCCCGAACCTGCCGCCGAAGTGCGGGAAGCACTGGCGGGCGCGCGCGACGCCGGCAGCGCGCGCCGCTGGCTGACAAAGCATCTCGACGGCGCCGGGGTGGCGCCGTTGCATATTCTGCTCATCGCGTTGAACCGGTTCGAAATGGTCAATACCGCCTACGGTCGCGCGGCAGGCGACGCCCTGCTGCGCTCGGCGCAGGCGCGCGTGAAGGATGCCGTTCACGAGATGCTCGGGCGGGATGCCCTGGTCGCGCGCATGGGCGGTTCGACATTCCTGGTGGCAATGCAGGCACCACGCCTGCGGATCGACCTTGTTGCCGAGCGGATCGCGTCGGCCTTGGCTCGCCCGTTCGTCAGTGGCGATGCGATTGCGGTTCTGGGGTGTCGGATCGGCCTGGCGGAGGCATCGCCGCAGGACGATGCGGCTAGCCTGTTGCGCCGCGCCAGCGAAGCCCTGGCCGAGGCGCGAGAATCCGATAGTGCGACCTTGCGGGTTGCGGATGCCGACGGGGGCAGTGCCGCGATCGACCGCCTGGCGGTCGAACTGCACTACGCCATCGAGCGCAACGACATCGGCATCCTGTTTCAGCCGCAGGTCGCGATCGCCACGGGGGAGATCGTCGGGGTCGAAGCCCTGGCGCGCTGGCAACACAGTACGCTCGGGACGATCGGCGCGGAGACCCTGTTCGCAGCGGCACAGCGAGCCGATCTCGAAATCGGACTTTCCGACCATATCCAGCGTTTGGCCTTGGCGCAGGCCGCAAACTGGCCGCCGGAACTTGCCGACGTGCGGCTCTCGCTCAATCTGACCGCGGCGGATATCGCACGGCCCGGCTTCGCCGATCTTTTTCTCGATCGGGTCGACGCGAGCGGTTTCCCGCGCGCGCGATTGACGCTGGAGATCACCGAAAGTGGGTTGATCGAAGATCTCGGCGTTGCCGCGGCATTGCTCTCGGTGCTGCGCGGTGCCGGTTGTCGCACCGCCATCGACGATTTCGGAACGGGGTATTCCAGCCTTGCCTATCTCAAGGCGCTCCCGCTGGATTACCTCAAGATCGACAAGAAGCTCGCGCAGGACATCACCGGGTCGCCGCGCGACCGGATCGTCGTGCGCGGCGTGATCGACATGGCGCGCTCGCTCGGGCTGACCGTCATCGCCGAAGGCGTCGAGACGCAAGAACAGTTGGAAGGCCTGGCGACCGAGGGATGCCAGATCTACCAGGGGTTCCTGTGTGCCGAGCCGCTGTCGGTCCCGGCCCTCTCGACGCTCGTCGCTGCCCACTAGCGGGCGACATCATCCCGCCGCGCGCGCGAGGCCCTTGGACAATTGCAACGCGCCGTGCAGCCGCGCCTTGGGATCGCCCCAGCTGCGCGTGACGACAAGCTTCGAATCGGGCCGCAACCGCGCGACTCCCTCGAGCTTCCCGACCCACGCCAGCAGCCCTGTGATGTTGGGCGGCGCGTCGTTGAAGAACGACACCAGCGCGCCCTTCGGCCCGACGTCGATCTTCGACACGCATGCCTTCTTGGCGTTGAGCTTGATCTCGATGAGGCGGACGAGGTTCTCGGTCGGCCCCGGCAGTGCGCCGAAACGATCGATCAGTTCGGCGGCGAAGCCTTCCAGCGCATTCTGGTCCTCGACATCGTTGAGGCGACGATACAGCCCCATCCGCAGGTCGAGATCGGGGACATAGGTCTCGGGAATGAGGATCGGCGCGTCGACCGTGATCTGCGGTGAGAAGTCCTTCGGGCGCAACCGCTGGCCACCGGCCTTGGCGTCCATGATCGCCTCTTCCAGCATCGACTGGTAGAGTTCGTAGCCAACCTCTTTGATATGCCCCGATTGTTCGTCGCCGAGCAGATTGCCTGCGCCGCGCTGGTCAAGATCGTGGCTCGCAAGCTGGAACCCGCCGCCGAGGCTGTCGAGGTCGGACAGGATCTTGAGCCGCTTCTCGGCGGTCTCGGTCAGGATCCGGTCGGCGGGCGTGGTGAGATAGGCATAGGCCCGCGTCTTGGCGCGGCCGACGCGACCACGAAGCTGGTACAGCTGCGCGAGGCCAAAGCGGTCGGCGCGATGGATGATCATCGTGTTCGCGCTCGGAATATCGAGCCCGCTTTCGACGATCGTGGTGGAAACGAGCACCTCGAATTTCTTGTCGTAAAAGGCGGACATACGCTCCTCGACCTCGGTCGGCGACATCTGCCCGTGCGCCACGACGAAGCGCACTTCGGGGACGGATTCACGAAGGAATTCCTCGATATCCGGCAGATCCTTAATCCGTGGTGTGACGAAGAAGCTTTGCCCGCCGCGATAATGCTCGCGCAGCAACGCCTCGCGCAGCACGATCGGATCCCACGGCATGACATAGGTGCGGACCGCGAGGCGATCGACCGGCGGGGTCTGGATCACCGACAGTTCGCGCAGGCCCGACATCGCCATCTGAAGCGTGCGCGGGATCGGCGTGGCGGTGAGCGTCAGGACATGGACGTTGGCCTTGAGCGACTTGAGGCGCTCCTTGTGGGTCACCCCGAAGCGTTGTTCCTCATCGACAATGACGAGGCCCAACCGTTTGAAATCGATTCCCTTCGCCAGGATCGCGTGCGTCCCTACGACGACGTCGATCGTCCCGTCGGCAAGGCCTTCCTTGGTTGTCTTGGCTTCACCCGCGGGCACCAGCCGCGACAAACGCCCGACGTTGAGCGGAAAGCCTTCGAGCCGTGCCTTGAAGTTGTTGAAATGCTGACGCGCGAGCAGCGTCGTCGGGCAGACCACTGCGACCTGCAACCCCGCCATCGCAGCAGCAAAGGCGGCACGCAGCGCGACCTCGGTCTTGCCGAAACCGACGTCGCCGACGACGAGGCGATCCATCGGCGTTCCCTTCTCGAGATCGCCCATGACGTCCTCGATCGCGCGATCCTGATCCTCGGTTTCCTCATACGGAAAGCGGTCGACGAAGGCGGCATAGCCACTGTCGCGCTCGATCGTATCCGCCGGACGCAGCGCTCGCTCGGCAGCGGTCGCGATCAGCTCGCCAGCGATTTCGCGGATTCGCTCCTTCATCCGGCTCTTGCGGCGCTGCCAGGCTTCGCCACCGAGCTTGTCGAGGCTCGCGCCGTCGGCGTCGGAGCCATAGCGGGTCAGAACTTCGAGGTTCTCGACCGGCACGAACAGTTTGTCGCCGCCCGCGTAGGTCAGCGCGACGCAATCATGCGGTGCCTGGCCGACCGGGATCGAGGTCAGGCCTTCGTAGCGGCCAATGCCGTGGTCGGCGTGGACGACCAGATCGCCCGGCGTGAGCATCGCCAGTTCGGCGAGGAACGCATCCGCCGATTTCTTGCGCTTGTTCCGACGCACGAGCCGGTCGCCGAGCATGTCCTGCTCGGTCAGCAGCGCGACTTCGGGCCCCGAGAAGCCGTGGTCGAGCGGCAGCACCAGCAACGCCACCGACTTGGCACCGACGCCGAGCGCCTGCTGCCAGCTATCGACCTTGACCGTGTTGGTCAGTTCGTGGTCTGCGAGCAGCCCGGCGAGGCGGTCGCGCGAACCCGTGGAGTAGCTGGCGAGGATCGCTTTCTTGCCGTCTTTCCGCAGCTTGCCGAGATGCTCTACGACCGCTTCGTAGATGTTGACGCCGCTCGCACGCTCCGCGCCGAAGTCGCGCGGGCCGTCGACGCCGAAGTCGAGCACGCTTGCGCTTTCGGGTTCGTGGAACGCGGTGATGCGGTGCGCCGGGGCAACATCGAGCTGCTGCGCAAAGTCCTTGGCGGTCAGGTACAAGGCGTCTGGCGGAAGCGGCCGGTAGCTGCCCGGGTCGCTCGACTGCGCCTTGACGCGGTTGCCGTGATAATCGGTGATCGCCTCGAACCGCGCCTCGGCCGCCGCGACCGCGCCCGCATCGCGGACCATGACGGCGTCGTCGCCGAGATGATCGAACAGCGTCGCCATCTTCTCCTCGAACAGCGGGAGCCAATGCTCCATCCCCGCAAGACGCCGCCCGTCGCTGATCGCCTGATACAGCGGATCGCCGGTCGCGGTCGCGCCGAACCGTTCGCGATAGCGCGCGCGGAACCGCTTGATACTGTCTTCGTCGAGCAGCGTTTCGGAGGCGGGGAGCAGGACGAAGCCGTCGATCCGCCCGGTGGTGCGTTGATCGGCTGGGTCGAAGGTGCGGACGCTTTCGATCTCGTCGCCGAAGAAATCGAGCCGAAGCGCCTGCGTCTCGCCCGACGGATACAAATCGACCAAGCCGCCGCGAACTGCGAATTCGCCTGCATCGGCAACGGTTTCCACGCGGACATAGCCATTGGCTTGCAACAATGTCGCCAGCCGGTCGCGCCCGATCCGTTCCTTCGGCGCTAGCCGCGCGACGAGCTGGCGGATGCGGAACGGGGTGAGCGTGCGCTGCGCCACCGCGTTGACGGTCGTCACCAGCAACTGCGGGCCATCCGGCTTCTGCTGGAGCCGGTGGAGCGTCGCCATTCGCTCCGCCATCACGCGCAGCGTGGGGGAGGCGCGGTCGTAGGGCAGGCAATCCCATGCCGGGAAGGTCAGCACCTCGAGTTCGGGTGCGAACGTCTGCGCGGTCGAGGCGATCGCGCGCATCGCGGCCTCGTCCGGCGCGACGAACACCGCGCGCGCCTTGGCGGCACGGGACAGGTCCGCGAGCAGCCACGGCTCGAATCCGGTCGGCACGCCGGCGAGCGTCAGCGGGGTCTTGGCGGTGAGGATCGTCTGAAGGTTGGGCATTCTCTTCTTTCTCCCTCTCCCCGTTTGCGGGGAGAGGGGGATTTATTTCGCAATCGGCACGTAATTGAGTTGCTTGAGCGCCTCGACGATCGACCCGGCATAGCGTTCCGGCGCGGGTTCCATGCCGATCGCCCAGGCCATGATGTCGACGTCCTGTTCCTCGATCAGCTCCTCGAACAAGGCGATCTCGGTGTCGTCCCAGCGTGCGTGCGCGGAATCGAAGAAGCCGCCGATCAGCAGGTCGGCTTCCTTGGTGCCGCGATGATGGCTGCGGAAATGCAGGCGCTTGAGGCGGATATCTCGGTCCATGCGGATCCCAACGACAATTGCCCGACACCCGCGCGCAGGTGCTGGCGGCGGGGATCGGGGAGGGGTAAGAGCGCTTCAGATAGACATGCGACCCGACATCCTCAATCCATTGTTCGCCGAAGTTACGGCATTGAAGGGCATCGGCCCTGCGCTGGCGAAGCCGCTCGACCGCCTGGGACTCGCGCGCGTGGTCGACGTGGCGTTCCATTTACCGACCGGCTGGGTCGATCGCTTGCCGCGCGACGAGCTCGACATGGCGGATTCGGGGCGGATCATCGTCATCACGCTGACTGCGGTCTCCTACCGGTCGAGCAACGGGCGCGGGCCGACCCGGGTGCAGGCGACCGACGCCAAGGGCAATTACGTCAGCCTCGTCTATTTCGGCGGGCATCCGGGCTGGGCGAAGAAGCTCGCGCCGCTGGGCGAGCCGCGCCGCGTGTCTGGCAAGCTCGAGCATTACGGGCAGGATTTGCAGATGGTCCACCCGGACTACGTACTGCCGCTCGACGAGGCCGGCGACATGGCCGGACGCGAGGCGATCTACCCGCTGTCCGAGGGGATCTCGTCGCGGCGGATGAGCCAGCTCGCCGCGCAGTCGGT
This sequence comes from Sphingomonas sp. CARO-RG-8B-R24-01, assembly GCF_022662295.1. Taxonomy (NCBI): domain Bacteria; kingdom Pseudomonadati; phylum Pseudomonadota; class Alphaproteobacteria; order Sphingomonadales; family Sphingomonadaceae; genus Sphingomonas; species Sphingomonas sp. CARO-RG-8B-R24-01. The sequence continues at coordinate 116,423 of NZ_JAKNQI010000007.1, forward strand.
CGAGCGCGCGCCGGATCTGGCCGAATGGATCGAGCCCGGGCTGCTCGCGAAGAACGAATGGCCCGCGTGGCGGGAGGCGCTCGCGCGGATCCATGCCGACCCCGCCGACGCCAAGGCGCACGAGCGGCTCGCCTATGACGAGCTGTTCGCCAACCAGCTCGCGCTGATGCTGGTCCGGCAATCGTCGCGCGCACGCAAGGGACGCGCGCTGGCGGGCGATCGGCGGCTGCGCGATGCGTTGAAGTTGCCCTACGACCTGACGGGCGCGCAGGCGCGGACGATCCGCGAGATCGAGGGCGATCTGGCGCAGGCACAACCGATGCTGCGGCTGCTGCAGGGCGACGTCGGATCGGGCAAGACCCTGGTCGCCGCGCTCGCGATGCTCGTCGCGGTAGAAGGTGGCGCGCAGGCGGCGTTGCTCGCGCCGACCGAGATCCTCGCACGACAGCATTACGAATCGCTGCGGCGGCTGCTCGGTGGCCTTCCGATCGAAATCGCGGTGCTGACCGGTCGGGACAAGGGGCGCGTGCGCGAGGGCGTGCTGATGGGGCTCGCCGCGGGACAGATCCATATCCTGATCGGCACGCATGCGATCTTCCAGGAGACGGTCGCTTACAAGGACCTCGGGCTGGTCGTGGTCGACGAGCAGCATCGCTTCGGCGTCGCGCAGCGGATGTTGCTGCAGGCCAAGGGGCGCAGCCCGCACCTGCTCGCGATGACCGCGACACCGATCCCGCGGACGCTGACGCTGGCGAACTACGGCGAGATGGACGTCAGCCAGCTCGACGAGATGCCGCCGGGCCGACAACCGATCGAAACGCGCGTAATCTCGGAAGATCGGCTCCCCGAGGTGGTCGAGGCACTGGCGCGGCATCTCGCGGAGGGCGGGCAGGCCTATTGGGTGTGCCCGCTGGTCGAGGAGAGCGAAAAGAGCGACATGGCGGCGGCGGAAGCGCGCGCCGAGATGCTGCGCGGGCGGTTCGGCGATGCGGTCGGGCTCGTCCATGGGCGGATGAAGCCCGCCGACAAGGACGCGACGATGCAGGCGTTCTCCGAGGCGCGCCACGGCGTGCTGGTCGCAACGACGGTAATCGAGGTCGGGGTCGACGTGCCCAATGCGACGCTGATCGTGATCGAACATGCCGACCGCTTCGGGCTCGCGCAGTTGCACCAGTTGCGCGGGCGGGTCGGGCGCGGTGGCGGCAAATCGAATTGCCTGCTGATCCGCGGCGGAAGCCTCAGCGAAACCTCCCGCGCGCGGCTCGCGTTGATGCGCGAGACGACCGACGGTTTTCGCATCGCGGAGGAAGATCTGCGGTTGCGCGGGGCGGGCGAACTGCTCGGGACGCGGCAGTCGGGCGAGGCGGGGTTCCGGCTGGCGACGCCCGAGATGCTCGGCGCCCTGCTTCCAGTGGCGACCGACGACGCGCGGTTGCTGATCGATCGCGATGGTGGCTTGGACGGTACGCGGGGGCAAGCGGCGCGGACGGCGCTGTATCTGTTCGAGCGCGATGCCGGGGTCGCGTTGCTACGGTCCGGGTGAGGTGGAACGCTAGCGAGCGATGTCTCCCGCGTTACACCATCGCCTTCAGCACCGCGTCATAGTCGGACAGCGCGATTGACGGGGTCAGCTCGAACCCGATCCGCCCGCCAAGCGCCCAGCGGATTTCGGCCGCCACCGAACCGACGACGGGCAATGTGATCCACACGCGATCACCGACATCGCCCGTCATCTCTCCGCGCGCCATCATCCCCATCACGGTAATGTTGACGATCAACAAGGCCGCCGGGGCACCCTTGGTATCGGTCGCTCGCGCGCGATAATGAACTTCGTCCCGTTGCAGGGCGCGTTGGTTCGAAGCCTTTTGTGCCAGTGCCTTCGCCATCGCCAGTTCCTTTGTTCGGCTCTGGCAGCGCTAGTCCTTTCGGATGAAGCGGACCGTAACGAACACAGTGAACGCGCCTTAAGCTCTTCTGGATTTCGTCCGATTTACTTGTGGTTGCCCGCAATACGTAAGGAACGTCAGCCGCGTACCAGCAGTCCGTGATGTTTCTTGCCCGCCGCGATCCGGACCGGTGCGTCACCGACCGTAACGACCAGCGCCTCGTCGCTCACCTTGTCCGCGCCGACCCGCGCGCCGCCCCCCTTGATCAGACGGCGCGCCTCGCCCTTGGACGCAGCCAGCCCGAGCCCGACCAGCGCGTCGACGATCCCGATGCTGCCATCGACGACAAAGGTCGGCAGCGAGCCCCCGGCGCTCCCTTCCTCGAACGTCTTGCGCGCGGTCTCGGCGGCCTCGACGGCTGCGTCCGGGCCGCGGCACAGCGCGGTCGCGGCGTCGGCAAGGATCTTCTTCGCCTCGTTGATCTCGGCGCCCTCGAGCGCCTCGAGCCGCGCGATCTCGTCAAGCGGCAGGTCGGTGAACAACCGGAGGAAACGCCCGACGTCGCGGTCGTCGGTGTTGCGCCAGAATTGCCAGTAGTCGAAATGCGGCAGCTGGTCCTCATGGAGCCACACCGCGCCCGCCATCGTCTTGCCCATCTTGCCGCCATCGGCGGTCGTGATCAGCGGGGTGGTGACGCCGAACACCTCGGTCCCGTCCATCCGGCGGGCGAGCTCGATCCCGTTGACGATATTGCCCCATTGGTCCGACCCGCCCAGCTGCAACCGGCACCCGGCGCGACGCGACAGTTCCAGGAAGTCATAGGCCTGGAGGATCATGTAGTTGAACTCGAGGAAGCTCAGTGACTGTTCGCGGTCGAGACGGAGCTTGACCGAATCGAAGCTGAGCATCCGGTTGATCGAGAAATGCTGGCCGACGTCGCGCAGGAACGGAATGTATTCGAGCGCGTCGAGCCACTCGGCATTGTCGAGCATCACCGCGTCGGTCGGCCCGTCGCCGAAGGTCAGGAAACGCTCGAAGATCCGCCGGATCGACGCGACGTTGGTGGCGAGCGTATCCTCGGTCAGCATCTTGCGCGCTTCGTCCTTGAAGCTCGGGTCGCCGATCTTGCCGGTCCCGCCGCCCATCAGCACGATCGGCTTGTGCCCGCTCTGCTGGAGGCGGCGCAGCAGCATGATCTGGACGAGGCTACCGACGTGGAGCGACGGCGCGGTCGGGTCGAAGCCGATGTAGCCGGGCACGATCTGCTTGCTTGCCAGCGCATCGAGCGCGGCGCCGTCGGTCGCCTGATGGATGTAGCCGCGCGTCGAGAGCAAGCGGAGCAGGTCGGAGGAATAGCTGGTCATGGCGTGGCTTTACAAAAGTCCGACCGCCGCGTCACCCTGCGAAGCGGCGCGTCAGATTGCCGGAAGCTGCCGCTGCGGGTCGATCGGCGTGCGCCCCTTGCGCATCTCGAAATGGACTTCTGGCCTGGCTGCACCGCCGGTGTCGCCCGACACGGCAATCGTTTGACCGCGGCGTACGGCCTGGCCGCGTTGCACCAGCAACTTGCTGGCATGACCGTAGACCGTCGCCCACCCGTCGCCATGCCGCACGATGATCACGCCGCCGAGTTGCGGAATGCCGCTTCCGGCATAGGCCACGACCCCATCGGCTGCCGCAAGGACCGGCGTGCCGAGCGGAACGGCAATCTTGACGCCATTGTAGCGTTCCCCGCGCACGCCCGGCCCGAACCGCACGACGATCCGGCCATGGACCGGCCAGTCGAACCCACTGGTCAGGCGCGGCGGCGCGGCAACCGCCTGGCTCGGGGCAAGCATGCGACCCGGGGAAAGCGTAGGGCGTACCGGGCGCTGGTTGGCGGCGAGCGCGGGCTCGCTGCCGGTCACGATATCGTCGATGTCCAGCGTGAAGGCGGCGGCGCGTTCCGCGGCGGTGCTCCTCGACGTCGAGCCGGGGATCAGCACCCGCATTCCGGCGCGGAGCGTATAGGGTTCCCGCAAGTCGTTGGCCGCGACGATGCGTGACCAGTCCACGCCATAGGCGCGGGAAATGGCGATCCCGGTCTGGCCGGCCGCGACACGGTGATACCGCCCGCCTGGGATGGTCAGCCGTTGACCCGCGCGGACCACGAACGGCACGGGAAGGCGGTTGGCGCGCGCGATCGCATCCGATCCGGCGCCGGTTCGATCGCCGATCGCGCTCAGTGTGTCGCCTGGGCGGACGACGTAGGTCGAGGGTTCGACGGTTTGCGCCGATGGCTGGACCGGACTCGCCTGCCAAGCGGCGAGCGGGGCGGGAAGGGTGGTGACACGCCGATCGGCGCGCGGCAGCGGGGGTTGGTCGGGACGATATCCGCCTTGGGGCTCATACGGACGTTGGTCGTCCCGGGGCGCGTAGCGCGGGGGCGTCCGCTGGCGGATCCGCCGGGGTGGCGGCGCTTCCTCGTCGGGTGCACCAGCGCGCCAGGTGTCGGCGCGGGTTTGATAGGAGGGGGGTGGATAGCCGCGCGGGGGCGGTTCGTCCTGCGGGATACACGCCGTGAGCAGGATGGCGACCATCGCAAGAGGAACAACCGTCATCCCGAAAGGCCCCATTCGCATGACGTTAGCGGTACTGCTCCGTCAGCATAGCGAGCGATGCGCGATGTGTCAGGTCGAGATGCAGCGGCGTTACCGCGACATATCCGTCCGCAATCGCTTCCAGGTCGCTGGCATGCGTCGGGGTCTCGACCGTCTGTCCCAGCGCGAACCAGTGATAGTCATACCCGCGCGGGTCACGGTTGGTCACGATCTGCAATCGTCCATAATCGCGAAACCCTTGCTGCACGATCTTGATGCCCTTGACCGCGTCCGCGGCGATGGGCGGAAAATTGACGTTGACGAGCGTCCGGGGTTCCAGCGGCGCGTCGAGCAGCGGGCGCAGCACACGCTCTCCCCACAGGGCCGCCGCCCCGAAGGGAACGGCATCGCCCGCGCCTTCGCGGGTATAGGCCTGACTGAGCGCGATCGAGCGGACACCGGCAAGTGCCCCTTCCATCGCTGCCGATACCGTCCCCGAATAGGTGACGTCTTCCGCGAGATTGGCCCCACGATTGACGCCCGACAGGATCAGGTCGGGTTTATGGTCCTGCATGATTCGGCCCAGCGCCATCATTACGGCATCGGTCGGCGTGCCGGCGACCGCGAACCGCTTGTCGCCGTGCCGCCGCACCCGAAGCGGCCGGGTCAACGTGAGCGAATGGCCCGCGCCGGATTGTTCCTCGCTCGGCGCCACGATCCAGATGTCGTCTGACAGGCGCGCGGCAATCTCCTCCAGGATCTTGAGCCCAGGCGCATGATAACCGTCATCGTTGGTCAGCAGGATCCGCATTATCGGGTCGGCTCGAGCCGGTTCAGCCCCCCGAGATAGGATTGCAGAACCGGCGGGACGACGACGGACCCGTCCTCGCGCTGGTAGTTTTCCAGAACCGCAACCAGCGTACGACCGACCGCCAGGCCGGACCCGTTCAGCGTATGGACGAAGCGCGTTCCCTTTTCCCCATCGGGACGATAGCGTGCGTTCATCCGGCGTGCCTGGAAATCCGTGCAGGTCGAGCAACTCGAAATCTCGCGATACCGATCCTGCCCCGGCAGCCAGACTTCCAGGTCGTACGTGCGTGCTGCGGTGAATCCCATGTCGCCGGTGCACAGTTTCATCCGGCGAAACGGCAGCTCCAGCGCGGTCAAGATCGCTTCCGCACAGGCCGTCATCCGCTCATGTTCCGCTTCCGACGCGTCGGGCGAGACGATCGATACCATCTCCACCTTTTCGAACTGATGCTGGCGGATGAACCCGCGCGTATCCCGGCCGGCCGCGCCCGCCTCGGAGCGGAAACAGACCGTCAGTGCAGCAAAACGCAACGGCAGTTCGGATTCGGCAAGAATACTGTCGGCGACGATGTTGGTCAGGCTGACTTCCGCGGTCGGGATCAGCCACCGGCCATCGGTCGTGCGAAACAAATCCTCGGCGAACTTCGGCAACTGCCCGGTGCCGAACAGCGCCTCGTCGCGAACCAGCAACGGCGGCACGACCTGCTCGTAGCCGTGGTCGCGCGCCAGCGTGTCGAGCATGAACTGGCCCAACGCGCGGTGCAACCGCGCGGCGGCGCCGCGCAGCAGCGTGAAGCGCGCGCCGGACATGGCCGCGCCGGTCTCGAAATCTAGCCCCAGCGCCGGGCCGATCGAATCGTGTTCGGCTGGCTTGAACGTAAAGGTCGGGTGGGTGCCGTGCTCGGCAACGACGACGTTGTCGTCTTCGTCCGCACCCTCCGGAACGTCGGCGAGCGGCACGTTCGGCAAGACTGCCAGCCGCTCGGCGAGCGCGTCGCCCAGGGTCTTGGCTTCTGCTTCGATCGCGGGCAGGCGTTGCTTCAACGCCGCGACTTCTTCCATCAACGCGGCAGACGTCGCATCGTCCCTGGCAGCCTTGGCGGCGCCGATCGCCTTCGACGCTTCGTTGCGGCGCGCCAGTGCAACCTGCGATTCGGTCGTCAGGGCGCGGTGCCGCTCATCGAGGGCAACCAGTTCGGCGGCAACCGGGGCTACGCCACGACGGGCGAGCGCGGCATCGAACGCGGCGGGATCGTCGCGGATGAGACGGATATCGTGCATGACGCGGCTATGGCGCTGCCCGCGCGGCTAGGCAAGACACCGCGCCCTCGTCAATCGACCGGCTGTGCGTCGGCAGAGAAGCGGCCGCGCCGGCTCAACCGATCGCGGACGATGAGGGCGGCGGCCGCGGCCCCGAACAGCCAGACCATTGGCGGCGCGGGAACCGGCGCCGGCGGGGCATTGGGGTCACGCGGGTTGCCGGCGCCGCGCGCGGCACTACCGCTCCCGTTGGTGCTGCCGGAACTCGATCCGCCGGTCGACGTCGGCGATCCCGATCCGGAAACCGTGCCGCCGGATGTTTCACCCGTTGCTCCGCTCGACGTGGCGGTACGGGTGTCGCCGCTCCCCCCATTGGACGTCAGCACGTTGCCGCCGGTCGACGAGGAACCGGGCGCGCTGTTTTGTCCGGTTCCACCCGATGACGATGACCCGGCGCCGGACGTTCCGGTCGACGTCGCGACGAGGATCATGCCGCTTCCACTGGACCCGCCTCCACCGCCGAGGAAGCCACCTGACAGGAAGCCGCCCCCGCCGAAACCGCCGTTGCCACCGATCACCGCCGGAGCGCCCGCGCCAGCGGTCGAAAAGCTGGCCGGTCCCGTATAAGGCGTGGCGATCGGGAGTGGCACACCTTGTTCGGACGCCGGCGCGACGAGCGGCTGGGTGGTTGCGCACGAGGTGGCAGCGGCGCGCCGGATATGCGTGCCGCCCAATGCGGGGTTACGCGCAGCAACCACAGGCGACGGGCGTGCAACCCGCTTGTGCACGCCATGCGGCCGCGGCTGGGCGCGGTCGGCAAGATGAACCGCGCCGCCGCCGACCACGGCGCCACCGCAAACACACGCGCAGAGTTTGGCTGCGGCCATACGAACTGACATGACGCTACTCGCTACTCTCCGGGACAAACCTGCGCCGGACCGACATTGCATTCATTTAACGCCGGCAGAGCTCAACATCCCGTTAAGCGCGCATTCATTCGCGACATCGGCGCAGACGAAGCGTCATTTATCGGCCTGGTGCTGTCGTGCCGAAGGCCGTGTACCGCGATGACACAGTGCCGCAGGGGTGCCCTCCACGCGCGCCGTATTTTCGCGCCGAATGCGGTATGATCGGTCACTCGGCGCGTGTTTTTCTGCAAGCTTCCGAAAAGAAACAACGAAGCTGCAGCAACAGTGCTGCTTGTGGACTTGTAACGGCATGCTATAGGCGCGCTCGACATGGAGTTGGCCCGGGGGGGTCCGGAGGTGCAAAACGCACCCAGTGACCGAGCGGAGAGAGTGGGATGGCGACGGTCTTGAATCGATTGGACGAACCCGAACAGGTCGCGGTGCCCAAAAGCGCCGATGACGGATACCGCCCGAGCGCCGATGAGGTGTTCATGAATCCGCGGCAGCAGGATTATTTCCGCGCGAAGTTGCAAGCCTGGAAGGAAGCGATCCTGCGCGAGGCGGCGGGAACGCTGTCGCAGCTGCAGCTGGATACGCTGCGGGAGGCCGATCTTACCGATCGCGCATCCAGCGAAACCGACTGGTCGATCGAATTGCGCACCCGCGATCGCCAGCGAAAGCTGATCTCCAAGATCGAGGCGGCGTTGCGCCGGATCGACGAGGGCGAATATGGCTATTGCGAAGTCACCGGCGAGCCGATTTCGCTGGCCCGGCTCGAAGCGCGTCCGATCGCGACGATGACGGTCGAGGCCCAGGAACGGCACGAGCGGCACGAGAAGGTCTCGCGCGAGGAATAGATCGGGCGTTGGCCGGGCCGGCACGAAATCTTAAGCCGTTTTAAACCATTTTTGGCTATCGACGGGCTTTGAACGGGGAACGGCACGACCTTTCGCGATGGACCAGTATTCGCCAGATCAAGCACCAGTTTCGGCTGACGATGCGACTTCGAACCGGCAGGACGTTCGCGACAGCCTGTTTCTGATGGCGGAATTGCGTCTTGCCGGAGTGAGCGCGGGGCGGCAGGTTCGGGTGCGCAACCTTTCGGCCGGGGGGATGATGGCGGACTATCCGGAAGGTCTGGACCGTGACGCGCGTGTCGAAGCCGATATCCGCGGCATCGGATGGGTGCCCGGTCATGTAGCCTGGTCGACGTCCGGGCGAATCGGGATTGCCTTCGACCGCCAGATCGATCCGCTTCTGGCGCGGAAGCCAGTGGGGCAGGGCGCGCATACGCCCGTTTTCGTGAAGCCGATCCTTCCGCGCGGCAACCTGCGCTGATCCGGTACCAAAGCGGTCCGGGCGCTTTCGCGCCCGGACCCGGCAGGCTTATTGAAGCTGCTCTAATTCTTCCTTGATCAGCAATTTCTGCTTTTTCAACGCGGCGATCGTGGCCGTGTCGGGCAACGGGCGTTGCGTCTCCGCAGCGAGTCGCTGGTCGAGGACTGCATGCTTGGCTGCCAGGGCCGAATGATGTGCGGTCTGCATTGTCTGCGTACCTCCTTCATGTGCTGCTTGGGGGAGCGGAGTAAACCACTTGCCGCGCTGCTTGTCTCCCCAAAGATACGATGCAGCGAGATGCGTGCACCGAATTGCGCGACCGGCCGAAATTTATCCGGACCGCGGATTGATCATTTGCTAAGGGCAGCGGATCGAATGGGGAACCGATGGACGACAGCCTGATCGCAAAGCGCCTGGAAGTGTTGCGGGTCGAGCATCGTGATCTCGACTCCGCGATCGCCGCGCTGCTCGATGGAGCGTCGGCGGACCAGCTGCAACTTGCCCGCTTCAAGAAGCGCAAGCTTCGGCTGCGCGACGAAATCTCGCTGCTGGAGGACCAACTGGTTCCAGACATCATCGCCTGATCGACCGGCCGACCGCGCTACGTTGTGCCACTTTCGGTTCGTCGCAGCCGCAGGCTGAAACCGTACCGCAGCCCGCGCATTTGTGCGACATGGACGACATGACGGGATCCCTGCACGACTCGCGGATGCGCCGCCGCGTGATTGACACGCTCTATACCGACGCGATGATTCTGGCGGACGAAGCGCGCAGCTATTTCGACGATGGCGGACGGACGGATCGCAATGCACTCGATCCAATGGCGCGGGTCGCCTTCAGCTGCGAGTCGCTGAAGGTGACCACCCGACCGATGCACGTAATCGCGTGGCTTCTGACCCAGCGCGCGGTTGATGCTGGCGAAATGGAATTGCGGGAAGCGCTGGACCCCTCGCGCCGGTTGGGAGATGCGCCCGTCAGCGAACCGCGGTCGCTGGTGGCCTTGCCGACCGGCGCGCAGCGATTGATCGCTGCGAGTCGGGAATTGCACGGTCGGGTCGCGCGTCTCGATGCCGCACAGGCCGGCACGGCGGTAGTGACCCACAGCCCGGTGCATGCGCTTCAGGGCCGTCTGGCCCACGCCTTCTAACGCGAAACGCAGGACGTTCGGGCTTGTTGCCCAACTCGGCTACAGGTTCAGCCGCGCACGCGCCGCATGGTACTGTCGTTCGAGACGATCGACCATCGCAGCCACGGGCTCGACCCGGTCGATCACGCCGATACCCTGGCCCGATCCCCAGATGTCCTTCCATGCCTTGGGTTTCGATCCGTTTCCGGTTCCGAAATCCATCGTTTTCAGGTCGCCTTCGGGCAGATGATCTGGGTCCATCCCGGCCCGCTCGATCGATCCGCGCAAATAATTGCCATGCACCCCGGTGAACAGATTGGAGTAGATGATGTCCGACGCCTTGCCGTCAACGATGCCCTGTTTGTAGTCCGCCTCGGCATTGGCTTCCACGCTCGCGATGAAGGGCGAACCGATATAGCCGAAATCCGCGCCCATCGCCTGCGCCGCCAGCACCGCATCGCCGGTTGCGATCGATCCCGACAAGGCGAGGGGGCCATCGAACCACTGGCGGATTTCCTGGATGATCGCGAAGGGTGAGAGCCTTCCGGCATGGCCGCCCGCGCCCGCCGCAACCGCGATGAGGCCATCTGCCCCCTTCTCGATCGCCTTGCGCGCAAAACGGTCGTCGATCACGTCGTGCAGCGTGATCCCGCCCCAGGCGTGGACCGCCGTGTTGAGGTCTTCCCGCGCGCCGAGTGAGGTGATCACGATCGGCACCTGCCACTTGGCGCAAGTAGCAAGATCCGCTTCGAGCCGTTCGTTTGACCGATGGACGATCTGGTTCACCGCGAAGGGGGCGGCAGGGCGATCCGGATGATCGCGGTTATGGGCCGCCAATTCCTCGGTGATGCGGTGGAGCCATTCGTCGAGCAACGCCTGCGGCCGTGCGTTCAGCGCCGGGAAGGAGCCGACGATCCCCGCCTTGCACTGGGCGATGACCAGTTCCGGTCCCGAGATGATGAACAGCGGCGAGCCGATGACGGGAAGCCGGAGGCGGTCGAACAGCGGAGGAATGCTCATATGCGTTTCATAGCGCAACCGAAACGCCTGTCCAGCAAGCCTATAGTTGCAGAGGTAACTGAATGCCTTAAGGAACGGGGTCTTGAGATGATAACCGGAGTGTCGTGCGTGAAGCTTTCCCTTGCCGCGGTCTTGCTGTCCGCCGTTGCGACCCCGGCCTTCGCCGTGGGCCAGTTGCCGGGCGGTGTCACGCCGCTCACCTACGACATTTCCGTTCGTCCCGATGCCAAGGCGATGACCTTTTCCGGCGAGGAGACGGTTGCGATCGACGTGGCCAAGCCGACGCGAACGATCGTCCTGAATGCCGCCGATCTGAAGATTTCGCGGGCGACGCTGGACGGAAAGGCCGTCACCTTCCGGCTCGACGTCGCGAAGCAGCAGCTGGTTCTGACGCCGGGGACGGTCGTATCGGCAGGCAAGCACGCGCTGGCGTTCGCCTGGACCGGGACCATCAACACCTCGGCCGCCGGGCTGTTCGCGATCGACTATACCAACAAGGACGGCTCTGCCGCCCGCATGCTGGTGACCCAGTTCGAGGCGCCCGACGCGCGCCGCTTTGCGCCGCTGTGGGACGAGCCGGCCTACAAGGCCCGCTTCACGATCAGCACGATCGCTCCGGGCGACCAGACCGCCTTTTCCAATATGCCGGCGACCAGCGTTACCAAGCAGGCCGACGGTACCAAGCTGTATCGCTTCGCCGAAACCCCCAAGATGTCGAGTTACCTGATGTTCCTCGGCATGGGCGACGTCGAGCGCAAGACGGTGATGGCGGGGAAGACCGAGATCGGCATCATCACACGGCGCGGCGTGGTCGACCAGGGCGATTATGCGCTGGCACAGGCGAAGCGACTGCTGACCTATTACAATGCGTATTTCGGACAGCCCTATCCGCTGCCCAAGCTCGACATGATCGCAGGCCCGGGCTCGAGCCAGTTCTTCGGGGCGATGGAGAATTGGGGCGCGATCTTCTATTTCGAGCCCGAACTCCTGTACGATGCGAAGCGGGCGACGCAGAGCGGCAAGCAGCGCATCTTCACGGTGGTCGCGCATGAAATGGCGCACCAGTGGTTCGGCGACCTGGTGACGATGAACTGGTGGGACGATCTCTGGCTCAACGAAGGCTTCGCCTCGTGGATGGAAAACAAGTCGAGCATCGACCTGAACCCTGAATGGTACGCCGCCGCCACCGCCGTGGCGCAGGACCGCGAGGGCGCGCTTCAGGTCGACTCGACCGTCGGCACGCACCCGATCATCCGTCACGTCGAGACGGTCGATCAGATCGGCCAGGCGTTTGACGGTATCACGTACATGAAGGGGCAGGCGGTGATCGGCATGCTCGAATCCACGCTCGGCGCCGACACGTTCCGTGCCGGCATCCGGGGATATATGGCCAGGTACAAGTACGGGAACACCGCGACCGACCAGTTGTGGGACGAGCTGTCGACGGCGGCGAAGACACCGGTGGCCCCGATCGCGCATGATTTCACGCTCCAGCCGGGCGTTCCGCTCGTGACGATGACCGACGCGCGCTGCCTTGGCGGCAAGACGCAGGTCAGCCTGACGCAGGGGCGCTTCGCGTATGACGGTTCCGCCAAGCAGGCGGAGACGTGGCGGGTGCCGATGACGCTCGGTGTCGTGGGTCAGGCTGATGTCCGCGCGACGGTGCGCGGCGCGGCCGTGCAGCCGGTCACACTTCCCGGTTGCGGGACCGTCGTGCTCAACCGCGACAAGGGCAGCTACGCCCGGGTTCAGTACACCGCACCGGCGCATGCCGCGATCGTACGCGATTTCGGCAAGATCGCGCTGACCGATCAGCTCGGGACGCTCGGGGATGACTTTGCATTGGCAAAGGGTGGGAACCAGCGGCTCGATCGCTATTTCGCCGACGTCGGGGCGATCGGGGTCGAGGCGAACCCGCTGCTGTGGCAGACCGTGGCGGGGCAGATGTCCGACCTGGACGGGCGCGTCGCCAAGGGTCCCGCCCGGGACGCGGTCGGTGCCAAGATCGTCCGCACGCTTCAGCCTGTCATGACGCGCGTCGGCTTTTCCGCTGGCCGCGACGAGGGCGCGTTGACCGCAACCCTCCGCGAAACGCTGATCGCGGTGCTGGGCGAGCACGGTGACCCTGCGGTCATCGCCAAATCGCGCGACCTGTTTGCCGCTTTGCAGAAGAACCCGGACGCCATCCCGGCATCGATCCGCGCGCCGATCCTCGGCGTCTTCGCGCACAATGCCACGGTGGCCGACTGGGATGCGCTTCTGGCGCTGACGATGGCCGAAAAGAACCCGGTGACCAAGAACACCTACGTCCGGCTGCTCGGCGCGCCAAAGGACGACGGCCTTGCGCAGCGCGCGCTTGCGCTGCTAACCACCGATCGTTTCACCGCGCCGCAAAAGGCGAGCTTGCTGCGCGCGGTGGCGAACGAGCATCCGGACATGGCGTTCGACTATGCGGTGGCGCATATCTCCCTGATCAATACGCTGGTGGAAACGAGCACCCGTGCCGGCTTCGTCGCCGGATTGGGGGCGGGATCCGACGACCCCGCGATGCCTGGCAAGATCACCGCATTCGCCAAGGCAAATCTTCCGGCCGAGGCACAGGGCGCGGCAACGCGTATCGTGTCGGCGATGGCGGCACGGCAGATGGTGGACGCGCGGATCCGGGAAGATGTCGCCGCCTGGGGCCGATCCACCTCCTGAGTCGGCGCGATACGGTGTTCCGGTCACATGGGCGGGGAGGGATCGACCGATCCCAACCGTCCGGCCGGGCATGGCCGAGGGACGACTTGGGTGTTAGTCTCGTCGTCCCAACCTAGCAGTTCGTGGAGCGTACCTCATGTTCAGTCATGTCATGGTCGGATCGAATGACATCCATGCCTCACAGGCGTTCTACGATGCGACGCTCGGCGCGCTTGGCGCCGGCGCCGGTCGCAGTGACCCCATGGGAAGGATCTTCTACATGCACGACGGGGGGCTGTTCATGGTGACCATGCCGATCGACGGCGCTCCCGCCTGCCATGCCAATGGCGGGACGATCGGTTTCAGGGCCGCATCGCAGGCAGCGGCGGATGCTTGGCATGCGGCGGGCCTGGCCAACGGCGGTACCGAGTGCGAAGACCCGCCCGGTGTCCGCGAAGGCGCCTTCGGCAAGCTGTACCTGGCCTATCTCCGGGATCCGGCAGGCAACAAGCTGTGTGCCATGTACCGGGTGCCGGCCTGATCCAAAGCATCGACGCGGCGCAAGCTCTTGCTTGACGCCGCGCGCGCACCATGTTGTCAGCCGGCCCGTCGCGACCCTAGACGCGGCGGGCCGACAGGACGAAAGTGATCATGACCACCTACACCACCCGCATGTTGATCCTCGGTTCGGGGCCGGCCGGCCTTTCCGCTGCCATCTATGGCGCCCGCGCCGGGATGAAGCCCATCCTCGTTCAGGGCATCCAGCCGGGCGGCCAGCTGATGACCACGACCGACGTCGAGAATTATCCGGGCTTTGCCGACGTCATCCAGGGACCCTGGCTGATGGAACAGATGCAGAAGCAGGCCGAGCACGTCGGGACGCAGCTGATGTACGACACGGTGGTCGAGGTGGACCTCACGCGGCGACCGTTCCGGCTGATCGGCGATGGTGGGGACGTCTATGAGGGCGACGTGCTCGTCATCGCGACGGGCGCACAGGCAAAATGGCTCGGGCTCGACAGCGAGGACGCGCTCAAGGGCAAGGGCGTCAGCGCCTGCGCCACCTGCGACGGGTTCTTCTATCGTGGCAAGAAGGTCGCGGTGATCGGCGGCGGCAATACGGCGGTCGAAGAGGCGCTTTACCTGACCAACCACTCGCCTGACGTAACGCTGATCCATCGGCGGGACTCGCTGCGGGCGGAGCGCATCCTGCAGGAACGGCTGTTCGCGCATAAGGGCGTGACCGTTCTGTGGAACAAGGAAGTCGACCAGTTCGTCGACGGCGGTGGTACGGCCGGACTGGTCGCGATCGACCTGATCGATACCGTGACCGGCGAAAGGTCGCGGCTCGATACCGAGGGCGGTTTCGTCGCGATCGGGCATCATCCGGCGACCGAATTGTTCCGTGGGCATCTTGCGCTCGATGACGATCACTACATCTGGACGGAGACCGGCTCGACCCGAACCAGCGTACCGGGCGTGTTTGCGTGCGGCGACGTGATGGACAAGGTGTATCGCCAAGCGGTGACCGCTGCCGGTACGGGATGCATGGCGGCGCTGGACGCCGAGCGCTTCCTGGCGGAGATGGAATTCGAAATGGCCGAGGCCGCGGAATGATTGTTTGGCGATCCGCGGACCTGCTTCAGGGTTCGCGGACCGCCATGACGATCTGGTCGGCCAGCCAATGCGATTCGTCGATCCCGGCGAAGCTGTGGCTTGCGGTGTCGTAGACCGCGATCGGGATGCGGTGCGCGTGCAGGGCAGCCAGCGTTTTCCAGGCGTCGCGAAAGGCTATCGCCGTATTGTCCCGTTCCGCCAGCAGGATACGGCTGGGCGTTTGCGCACGGTCCAAGGTCGCCGAGACGCGCCGGAGCAAGGTTTGGTCCCTGTCCACGTTGGGTTGGAGGGCCTTCATGAGCCCCCGATAAAGCTTGCCGAGATGGACGCCGCCCCGAGCCAAGCGGAGCCATTCCCGGGGGTCACGCAGTTTTGCGGCATAGCGGGCGCGGATCGCGGCGGGGGCGGGCAAGTCGCCGGTTGCAGGGATTATCCAAGGGTTTGCGAGGATCAACTGATCGACGCCGGCATCTGCGCCGAACAGCGCAAGGGCGGTTGCCGCGTCGCAATTGCCGAACGCGACGAGGCGCTCCAGTGCGGCTTCCTGGCGAAAATAGGCGACGGCAGCGGCGATGTCGGGCGCGGAGGAGAGGAAGCCCGCGTTGGTACCCGTCGAATCCCCGACCCCTCGTCGGTCGAAACGGAAGACGGGGATGCCTTGCTCGGCCACCCGGCGCGCCAGCAGCGCCATCCCCCGGTGCGCCCCGATCCGAATTTCGTTTCCGCCCGAAACGATCAGCAGTCCGGTCCTGCCCGCAGCATCATCGAGCGTTCCGAGCAGCGTTTCCCCCGCACATGCAAAGGCCATTATCCGGCGCATGAGACGACCCATGCCGTGATATCGTCGGCCAACAGCGCAACCAGCGGAAGATCGATGTCGGGCTCAGACCTCCGCCATAAGGCCGTCCCCTCGACATGGCGGTCCGCCGCCCAGGCGTCTCCGGTCAGCCGAACCACCCGTCCGCCGTGCGAAGGCACCTCCAAGCCGTCTGCGGCTTCCAACGCGTCGAGCAACGTTCGACCGATCACATTGCCGGCAATGGTGACGGTCTGGGCGGTACGCGCGGGCAGTTCGCGAACCGGCGCGCCGGTGTTCAAGGTGGCGGCATGATCGATTCGGCGTAGCTGGCGCAGAAGATCGCGCCCCGGCTGCGGCGCGAACAGCCAACGCCGCTCCGGCAGGGCAAACGTATCCAGCAAGGCACCGCTGCGTATCGCGACGGCGTGGATCGGTCCATGCGTCATGGCGGCGGCCCGGGCGGCAGCGGCGAGCCCCGCCCGCATATCTGCCAGCGTGCAGTCCTGCAGGGGCGTCAGGCTTTCGCCCTGACCCGGAACATCGGGCAGCAGGCTGGCGATGCCGGCATCGGCCAGCCTGCGGCACATGGCGACGATCGACGCGCGCAGACGATTGGCCTCTTCGAACAACGGCAGCACCACGACAACGATCGGCCCGGAGCCCGGCCCGAAGCGCAGCATTGCCTCCCGGCCGCCGCGCCAGGCGTACTCGTCGATCAAGCCGCCGTCATTGCGGCGCGTGTGCTGCCGCGAAGCGGACGAGCGCACCGAAGCTTTCGAGCATCTCGCCGTCGACCTCATCGTCCTCGATCAGGATACCGAGCCGCTCTTCGATCTCGGTCAGCAAACCCGCCACAGCCATCGAGTCGAGCTCGGGCAGGGCGCCAAACAGGGGCGTGTCGTCCTGGAACGCGGCGACGCGTTCCTCGCTCAGTCCGAGCACGTCGCGAAGGCAACCTCGAATGGTGGAATCGATCTGGCCGTAATTATCTGGAAGCACTGCGAGCCCCGGTTCCGTCTCTTGATGGTGCGCTGCGATAGAGAATGCACGACGTGCTGCCAAGAGCATCGCGATGGGCCTTCACAGTCGGTCGCGGAGGGCTATCAAGAGGCATGGTTCCACTCGACCCCACGCCGTACCCGATCGATACGCTTCCAGCCCGCGGCATCCCGTCCGAAGTGGCGCTGGTCGACCGCGCCGGAACGCTTGATTTTGCGGGCCTCGAGCAACTGACCGGGCAGGTCGCCGCCTGGCTCGCAGCCCAAGGCCTGGAACCCGGGGCGCGGGTAGCAAGCTGGCTGCCCAAGACGCGTCTGGCATGTGTCCTGCCGATGGCGGTGCCGCGTGCCGGATTTGTCCATGTGCCGATCAACCCAATGCTAAAACGCGCGCAGGTGGCCCATATCGTGGCCGATAGCGGCGCTGCGCAATTGATCACGCAAGCGGGCCGTGCGGATACGCTTGAAAGCCTAGATATTCCGGAAACTTGTACCATCATGCTTGATCATGATGTGAGCTGGTCGGGAGATCCTCGGCCCGCATCTTGCGCGTCGGGCGATACGCTGGCGGCGATCCTGTATACGTCGGGCTCGACGGGGCGGCCCAAGGGCGTGATGCTGAGCCATGCCAATCTATGGCTCGGTGCGATCAGCGTAGCGCACTACCTCGCGCTCGAGCGATCGGACCGCGTGCTGGGCGTCCTGCCGCTGAGCTTCGATTACGGGCAGAACCAGATGTTTTCGACGTGGGCGGCAGGGGCGCGCTACGCGCCACTCGACTATCTGACCGCCCGGGATGTCGTGAAGGCGGTGGACCGGGTTGGTGCTACCACGCTGGCGGGCGTACCACCCTTGTGGGTGCAGCTGCTTGAGACAGAATGGCCGGATGCAGTCGCAAACATTTTGAAACGATTGACCAATTCCGGCGGTGCTCTGACCACGTCGCTGATTGCGGGGCTGCGCGCGCGTTTCCACCAGGCGGATCTCTATCCCATGTACGGACTGACCGAGGCATTCCGTTCGACCTATCTTCCACCGGCTCTGGTCGACGACCATCCGGAGTCGATCGGACGCGCCATTCCGTTTGCCGAGATACTCGTCGTTCGTCCGGATGGGTCACGCGCGGAGACGGGTGAACCAGGCGAGCTGGTCCATGCTGGCCCGTTGGTAGCGGGGGGGTATTGGCAAGATGCGGCCCGCACCACGCAACGCTTCCGACCGGCACCGGCCTGGGCATCGTCTGACGGACTCGCCGTCTGGTCGGGGGATACGGTCGTCGCCGCGGATGACGGCTTGTTGCGATTCATCGGTCGCGATGACGAGATGATCAAAAGCGCCGGCAACCGGATCAGTCCGACTGAAATCGAAGACGCGGTCGTTGCGGGTGGCGAGACCGTCGAGGCGGTGGCGATCGGTGTTGCCGACCCGCGGCTGGGGCAGTCGATCGTCGTCGTCCTGCGGGGCGATGGGACGCGTGAACCCGAATTGCGGGCCCGGCTGCGTCGCGATCTGCCGAGCTTCCAGCAGCCGCAGCGCTATGTGTGGCGGGACGATTTGCCGCGCAACGCCAACGGGAAGCTGGACCGCGCGGCTCTCAAAGCGGAAATGACGTCATGAAGCCAATGGGATCGATCCCTGCCGACTTTGCCGCCTTGCCGTTGCGAATCGGCGGACAGGAGGCGGCGGCATGGATTGCGGCTACGGGGGACACGCCTCTGTTCGTCTACGACATAGAGGTGGTCGCGCGGCGGATCGCCCAATTCCGCGTGGCCATGCCCGATGCCGTCCATCTACACTATGCGATCAAGGCCAATCCCTTCCGCCCGCTGCTCGCTGCGATGGCGCCGCTGGTCGACGGGCTGGATATCGCGTCGGCAGGCGAACTCGCGCTTGCGCTGCCGCACATGCCGGCGGCGAGGATCAGTTTTGCCGGTCCGGGCAAGCGCGATGACGAGCTTGCCGTGGCGATCAAGGCCGGCATCACTGTCAACGTGGAATCTGCCGGCGAAGCAGCGCGGGCGTTGGCGATCGCCGATCGCGATGGCATTGCGCCGCGGCTGGCGGTGCGCGTCAACCCCGACATCGAGTTGCGCGGATCGGGGATGCGGATGGGTGGCCGCGCATCGCCCTTCGGGATCGACGCGGATCAGGCCGCTGCCGTCGCGCGCACGATCGTCAATGCAGGAGCAGATTGGCGCGGCTGGCACATATTCGCCGGATCGCAGGCGCTGGACGCCGGCGCGATCATCGAAACGCAAGCCGCAACGCTGGCACTGGCCGATCGGCTGAGCGACGAGGTCGGGAAGCAGCCGCCGCTGGTCAACCTCGGCGGCGGGTTCGGCATTCCGTATTTCCCCGGGGAGCGGCCGGTCAACGTTGCTGCGATCGGCGCGGCGCTGGGAGAGGGTCTGAGCGCGCGCGACCAGAACGGTACGCGTTATGCGATCGAGCTTGGTCGGTGGCTCGTGGGAGAGGCCGGGGTGTATCTCACCCGAGTCGTCGACCGAAAGGAGAGTCGCGGCGAGACGTTTCTCGTGGTGGACGGCGGCCTGCATCATCAGCTGGCGGCAACGGGCAACCTGGGCACCGTGGTGCGTCGCAACTATCCGGTAGCGATCGCGACGCCGCGCGTGGGCTCCGCGACCGAGACGGTCAGCGTGGTCGGACCGCTGTGCACCCCGCTGGACCGCCTTGCCGACAGGGTAACGCTTCCGGTGGCGGAAGTCGGCGATCTGGTCGCGGTCTTCATGGCGGGCGCTTATGGCCTGACGGCCAGTCCCACGGCCTTCCTGGGGCATGCTCCCGCCCGCGAACTGCTGGCAGGGCTCCCGGTTCAGCCCTAACGCTATCTTCACCCCTTGCCCGCCATAGAGACGCGATTATCGCGCGCTATCGGGACCTGTCGGCGGTGCCCCCCGGCGTTTGCGCGCGACGGGAGGTGTTTATGGTGTGCGTGTCGAGGACTATTGCGGCGGTGCTGCTGGGGGGGGGCGTCACGGCCACGCTCGGCGGTTGTGCCGGTAGCACCCGGCCCGTCCTGCCGCAGGCGTCGTTCGTCGCTGCGCAGGACAAGCCGAGCGAAGAATATATCATCGGCCCGCTCGACCAGCTCAACATCTTCGTCTGGCGCAATCCCGAGCTGTCGACCAAGGTCCAGGTCCGACCGGATGGACGCATCACTACGCCCTTGATCAGCGACATGCCCGCCGTCGGCAAGACGCCGCGGATGCTGGCCGACGACATGAAGATCTCGCTGGGCGAATATATCAAGGATCCGATCGTTTCGGTGATCGTCGAGAATTTCTCGGGAACGTTCAGTCAGCAGATCCGCATCGTGGGCGCGACAGAGAAGCCCGCGTCGATCCCGTATCGCGCGAACATGACGTTGCTGGATGCGATGATCGCCGTTGGCGGGCTCAACCAATATGCAGCGGGAAACCGCGCGCGCCTGGTGCGCTATGATCGTGCCACCGGGAAACAGGCCGAATTCGCGATCAAGCTGTCGAGCTTGCTGAAAGAAGGCGATAGCCGCGCGAACGTCCGCCTCGAACCCGGCGACGTGATCATCATTCCCGAAAGCATGTTCTGAGGGCGCGGGGATGAACGGACTTTTCGATGAACTGCGCCTGGCGGCGTATGCGATCTGGACCCGGCGCTGGATCGCGCTTGGTCTGGCGTGGGGCGTCGCCCTGCTGGGTTGGCTGGTCGTGGCGCAGATCCCCAATACGTACGAGTCCCGGGCGCGCGTCTTCGTTCAGATGCAGACCGTGCTGCCCAATGCGGTCGGCATCACGGCCGCGGATCAGCAAAAGGACGTCGACACGATTCGCCAGACGCTCACCTCGGCGACGAGCCTGACCAAGGTCGTGCGCGGAACCGACCTGGCCAAGACGGTAAAGACCGATCGCGACCTGACGGATCGCGTCGTCGGCCTGCAAAGGGCGATCAAGATCACCGCACAGCAGGACAATCTGTTCGAGATCGTGGCCACCGGGGCGAGCCCCAGGGTGACGCGGCAGGTGGTCCAGAAACTGATCGACCTGTTCGTCGAACAGAATGTGTCGGGCGATCGCGACGAAACCAGCCAGAGCCTTACGTTCCTGGATGCGCAGCTCGCCGCGCGCCAGCAGCAACTCTCCGATGCCGACGCCAAGCGGACCGACTTCCAGAACCGCTATCTCGGCAGTCTTCCGGGGACGGGGACGCTCACCGACCGGATGGGTGCGGCGCGCTCGGCCATGGCACAGGTCGATAGTGATCTGGCCGCGGCCCAGTCCGGGCTGGCGGCGGTCAATGGCCAGATGGCGGGAACCCCCTCGAATGTTCCCGGCGTCGGGGTCGGGGGCAGCATGGGGCCGGCACGGGCGCGGCTGAATGCGATCCAGGGGCAGCTCGCGGATGCAAGAGCCCGGGGATATACTGAGAACCATCCCGATGTCGTCGCGCTCCGCGGCCAGCTTGCGGCGGCTCAAGCGGCCGCAAAAGGCGAGCCGCTGGTTGGTGGTGGCGGGGGTACGGCGGCGTCCAACCCGGCCTATCTTTCGATGCGGTCGATCCAGGCGGAAAAGCAGGCGCAGGTCGCGGCGTTAAGCGCGCGCCGGGCGCAGCTGCAATCCGACCTCGATACGATCACCGCCAAACTATCGGGGAACCCGCAGGTGGCTGCCGAACAATCCAAGATCGAGAACGACTATCAGGTGCTGAAGGACTCGTACGCGAAGCTGCTGTCGGACCGCGAGGCGATCAAGCTGCGCGGGCAGGCGCAGTCGCAAACCGATTCGATCAAGTTCAGCGTGATCGATCCGCCCTCGGCGCCGCGCGTCCCGGCATCCCCCAACCGGCCGTTGCTGCTGACCGGGGTGCTGGTTGCGGCGTTGGGGGCTGGTGTTGCCGGCGCGTTCGTCTTCGGTCAGCTCAAGACGACCTTTCCGACGGCCAGCCGGCTGGAAAAGGTGAGCGGGATGCCGGTGATCGGGTCGATCGGGCAGATGTACCGCCCCGACCAAATTGCGGCACGGCGGCGCATGCTGTTCTATTATGGCGGCGCGGTCGCGGGGCTGGGCGTCGCCTATGTCGGGCTCCTCGGAGTTGAAATGCTTCAGCGGGGTCTCGCGGCATGAGCAGGCCTGTCCCCTTGAAGTCGACCGCTTCGCTGCTGGAACGCGCTGCTGCGCTTTACGACATTGGTCAGCATCGCGGCGCGCGGCAACCCGACGGTGTGGAAGGGGTATACGTTCCCACGATGACGGGGGTGTCGCCAACCGTTCTGCCGCCGAGCCCGCCGGTGCGCGCAACGACGCCAAACCCGGATGTTCCTGCCGCGACCATCGACCGGGCCTTGCTGGCCGAGCAGCATCTGCTGGTGCCGGGGGCGGCGGTCGGCGCGCTTGCCGAGGAATTCCGCCTGGTGAAGCGTCAGCTGATGGCAACCGCCCGCGCCTTGCGGCCGGTCGACCCCACGGCGGCACGGACGTTTCTGGTGACGTCGGCGAACCCGAACGACGGCAAGACCTATTGCGCGCTCAACCTGGCGATTTCGCTGGCCGCCGAGCGCGACGTCGAGGTGCTGCTGGTTGATGCTGATTTCGCCAAGCCCGACGTCATGGCGCGGGTCGGGCTCAGCGAGGGAAAGGGCGTGCTCGATGCCTTGGCGGACCCCTCGGTCTGCGTCGAACAGTGTATCGTTCGCACGGACATTCCGCATCTGAGCCTGCTGCCGTGCGGAACGAAAACGACGGCCGACACCGAATTGGTCGCAAGCGCCCGGACCGGCGAGATGATCGCGGCCTTGCTGGCGGCGGACCCGCGGCGGATCATCATCTTCGATTCGCCCCCGGTACTGGCCGCGTCGCCCGCCGCCGTGCTCGCCGGTCAGGTCGGGCAGGTGATGATCGTGGTGCGCGCGGATCGGACCAGCGAGGGCGATCTGCGCGAAGCGGTCGCGCTGCTCGATGGCTGCGACCATCTGCAGCTGCTGCTCAATGCCGTAGGGTATGCGCCTGGTGGGCGCCGGTACGGGAGCTATTACGAGCGACTGGACGAGGGGAAATGACCCGACGCGGGGGCTGGATTTGTGCGATCGCGGTCGCCACGATCGGCATCGTCCCCGTGTCCGCGCCGGCCAATGCGGCCGAGCGCGACCGATCCATCGCGCCGTATATCGAAATCGGTCAGGTGGTAACCGCCGACCTGACGACCGACGACGTGCTGACCTATTCGACCCTTGCCGCCGGCGTCGAGGCGTCGCTCCAGACCCGGCGGACCCAGGCGCAGGTCAGCTATCGCTACGAGCGCCGGTTGTCCTACGACAAAAGGGTCGGCGACAATACGATCCACAGTGGGTTGGCGCGCGGTGCGATCAGGCTCGTGCCGGGGGTCAGTTTCGACGGCGGAGCGATCGCGACGCGGGTGCGCTCCGATATCCGCGGGGCAGCTCCCGGAAATCTCGCGGGGAATGTCGACAATATCGCACAGCTCTATTCGGGCTACCTCGGACCGACGCTGGCGAGCCATGTCGGACCGGTTGGGGTCGGGGCAAGCTACAGATATGGCTTCACGAAGGCCGACGCCCCCGGCCGGACCGGGGTTCCCGCCGGAAGCGCCGCACTCGACGTCTTCGATACCGCGCAGAGTCACGTCTTCGCCGCCCAGGCGGGCGTCAAGCCGGGCAGGGTGCTGCCCGTCGGCCTGACCGTCTCGGGCGCCTATGAGATCGATACCGCATCGCAGCTCGACCAGCGCTATGAGTCGACGCTGGGGCGCGCCGACGCTGTCCTGCCGGTTCTGCTCAGCGTCGCGATCACTGCGGGCGCAGGCTATGAGAAGATCATCGTTACCCAAAAGGACCCGTTGCGCGATGCCGCTGGCGCTCCCGTCGTCGATGGACGCGGCCGGTTCGTAACCGACGCGGCCGCCGCGCCCAGGATTGCCTATGAAACCGACGGGCTGATCTATGACGGCGGCGTGATCTGGCGACCCAGTCCACGCACCTCGCTCCAGGCGCGTGTCGGGCGACGGTACGGCGGCATGACCTACAGCGGGTCATTCAGCTATGCCGCGTCGCGATCGATCGGAATGCAGATCGCGGTTTATGACAGCGTCGATACCTTCGCGCGCCAGTTGCGCCAGGGACTGGCAGGATTGCCGACGAGCTTCATCGATCAGCGCGACGTGTTCGGGCAGCAGTTCAGCGGTTGTACTTTCGGCGCAACCAGCGGTGCTGCCGGCGGGTGTCTGAATGGCGTGTTCCAGTCGATCGCAACCGCGGCCTATCGCGCCCGCGGGATCGATGGCGTGCTGTCGGCAAGGCACGGCGCGCTCAATTTCGGGGTCGGCGCAGGCTTTGCCACTCGGCGCTTCCTCGCGCCCGCCGGCACGGGATTCAGCATCGACGGCGTGACGGACGAGAGCGTTTACGCCCAGGCGTTCCTGGCTGCGCCGATCGATCGCAGCTCCGGCATCAACGGCACGATCTTTGCCAATTACTATGAAAGCGGTCTCAGCGCAGCGCCGGGGGTGTTCGGTACCGGGGCGACCGGCCTCTATTTCCATAATTTCGGGCGTATCGCCGCGCAGGCAACGGCTGGAATCTATGCGTTCAATCAGAAGGGCATCGACGACCAGCTTTCGGCACAGGCGCAGCTTGGAATGCGGTATCACTTTTAAAACGCTCGGGCGTGTAAGATCCCGGCGAGGATGGTGTAATGTACGACGATCATTATGGACTGACCGGCCGGCCGTTCCAGCTTACGCCGGATCCGCGTTTCTGGTTTGAAACCGCGACGCATCGCAAGGCGATGGCCTATCTCGGCTATGGCCTGTCGCAGGGCGAGGGCTTCATCGTCATCACCGGCGACGTCGGTGCGGGGAAGACGACGCTGGTCGGTCACCTGATGGCGACGATCGACCCGAGCCGGCTGCAAGTGATCAAGATCGTGTCGACCCAGATCGAGGCGGAGGATTTGCTGCGGATGGTCGCATCGGGACTTGACCTCGACGGGGAGGGCCTGACCAAAGCGCAGCTGCTGGTCGCGATCGAGCGCGGCCTGCA
This sequence comes from Sphingomonas sp. CARO-RG-8B-R24-01, assembly GCF_022662295.1. Lineage (NCBI taxonomy): Bacteria > Pseudomonadati > Pseudomonadota > Alphaproteobacteria > Sphingomonadales > Sphingomonadaceae > Sphingomonas > Sphingomonas sp. CARO-RG-8B-R24-01. The sequence goes on from NZ_JAKNQI010000007.1 coordinate 141,493, forward strand.
GGCGACTGCACGCACCGGCCGACGCACGTTGCTGATCGTCGATGAGGCGCAAGCGCTGCCGGTGGGCAGCCTCGAAGAATTGCGGATGCTTTCCAACTTCCAGACCGGTGGCCACTCCCTCCTCCAGATTTTCCTGTTGGGCCAACCCGAGTTCCGGGCACGGCTATACGGATCGGATCGACTGGAACAGCTGCGCCAGCGAGTCATCGCGGTCCACCATCTCGATCCGATGGGCCCTGAGGAAGTCGAGCCCTATATGCTGCACCGCCTGTCCGTCGTGGGAGCCTCCGGTCGGCCGCGATTCACCAACGACGCCTTCGACGCGCTGTATGCGGCCTCGGACGGCGTACCGCGCCGGCTGAACCAGCTCGCCGGGCGAGTGTTGCTGTTCGGCGCGTTGGAGCAGCTTGACGTCATCGATGCCGATGCGGTCACCCTGGTTGTCGCCGACATCGCCGGCGACATGCCCGGTGCCAGGTCGGGCGCCTCCCCGGTTGGGCTCTCGCCTGTCGCCGTCAACGATGCCGAGCCGGTTGGCCTGTACGCCGTCGAACGGAGTGAGGCATCGCGCTTTGGCGTATCGCCGCAGCCCGCGGACGTACGCCCGTCGGCCCCGGTCGCGGTGCCGCTGGCCGACGCGGATGAGACGGAAGCGCTCGCCGCACGGATCGCGCTGCTCGAGGCGCGGATCGAAGAGCAGGACATCGCACTGCGGCGCGTGTTGACCCTGCTCGTCGACTGGGCGGAAGCCGGTCATGGCCCGACGGGCTTCCAGCACAGCAACGGGAACTGATCGCGATGCGCCATGCCATGTCGGTGGACGTCGAGGACTGGTTCCAGGTCGGTGCGTTCGAAAAGGTGATCGACAAGGCCGCATGGCCAACGCTCGCCTCCCGCGTCGAGCGGAATACCGATGGGGTGCTGGCCCTGTTCGCCGAGAGCGGGGTCAAGGCGACCTTCTTCACGCTCGGCTGGGTCGCCGCGCGGTATCCGGCGGTCATCCGCCGGATCGTGGAGCAGGGGCATGAACTGGCGAGCCATGGCTGGGACCATGACCGGGTATTCACGATGACCCCCGAACACTTCCGCGCGGATATCGCGCGCGCGCGGTCCGCGCTGGAGGATGCGGGCGGCGTCGCGATTACGGGATATCGCGCGCCGAGCTTTTCGATCGATGCCCGGACGCCATGGGCACACGCGGTGCTGGCGGATGAGGGGTACCGCTACTCTTCCAGCATCGCACCCCTGCGGCATGACCATTATGGCTGGCCCGAAGCGCCGCGTTACGCCTTCCGTCCGCTGGTCGATTCCATGCTGGTCGAGGTTCCCGTGACGGTCGCCGAATGGGGCGGGCGCCGGATGGCGACGGGCGGCGGCTTCTTCCGATTGTTCCCGGCGGCGGTCACGGACTATGCGGTCCGCCAGGTCGACGCAGCGCGCCAGCCCGCCGTCTTCTATTTCCACCCGTGGGAGATCGATCCCGGCCAGCCCCGGGTCGACCACGCCCCGCTCCGGTCGCGGTTGCGGCATTATAGCCGGCTCGGTGCGATGGCGGGCAAGCTGCGGGGTCTGCTCGAACGGCACGAATGGGGCCGCATGGATCACATCGTGGGCGGGCTGGAACGCGTACCCGTCGGGATGGTCGCGGCGTGACGTTACCGTTGCTAGCAGTTCCGGTGGCGGTACGAATCGCCGACCTGCGCGATCCGTTGGAGCGCGTGCGGATCACGGACTTCGTGCGGGCGCATCCTGACGGGACCCCGTTCCATCTTCCCGCATGGAGCCTTGCGGTCGCGGAGGGCTGTGCACAGACCAGCTACGTCCTGATCGCGGAGCGGGCGGACGGGTCGCTCGCGGGGATTCTGCCCCTGACCGAAATCCGTTCACCGCTGTTCGGCAAGGCCCTTGTCTCGAGCGGCTTTGCGGTCGGCGGCGGGATCCTTGCAGGCGACGATGCGGCGGTGGGCCCGCTTGCCGATGCAGCGATCGGGCTGGCCGCGCGACTCGAGTGCCCCACGCTGGAACTGCGCGGCGGGCCGATCCCGCCGGGGGACTGGCAGATCGACGATGCCACGTATCTGGGGTTCACGGGGCCGCTTCTGCGGGACGAGACCGCACGACTGGTGGGCATTCCCCGCAAGCAACGCGCGGAAGTGCGCAAGGCGCTGGACCGCGACCTGACGGTCACGACCGGAACGGGCGGTGACGATCGCCGCGCGCATTATGCGGTCTATTCCGAATCGGTCCGCAATCTGGGGACGCCGGTTTTTCCGGCGCGGCTGTTCCGGTCGGTGCTGCAACACTTCGGTGGAGACGCCGACATCCTCACGGTGAGAGCGGCGGGAAAGCCCGTCGCGAGCGTGCTGAGCCTGTATTTCAACGGCACGGTCTATCCCTATTGGGGTGGGGGTACGCAGGCGGCGCGCGCCTTGCGGGCCAATGACCGGATGTATTTTGCGCTGATGGCGCATGCAGGCGCGCGCGGCTGTACGCGCTTCGACTTCGGCCGGTCCAAGGCGGGCACCGGGCCGGCGGCGTTCAAGAAGAACTGGGGGTTCGAGGGCACGCCGCTGGTCTATGCCAGGCACGCCGCGCCGGGGGCGACGGTGCGGGAGATCAACCCGCTCGACCCGCGCTTTGCGCGCAAGGTGGCGCTTTGGAAAAAGCTGCCCTTGTGGGTCGCCAACACGGTCGGGCCGCACGTCGCGCGCGGTCTTGGCTGATGGGCGACATCCTCTTTCTCGGTCATCGGCTGCCCTATCCGCCCAATCGCGGGGACAAGATCCGCGGGTATCACGTCTTGCGACACCTCGCGGCGACCCAGCGTGTCCATCTGATCGCTTTCGCGGATGATCCGCGCGATCTGGAACCGTGGGATGCGATCGATCAGATCACGGCCAGTCGCACAATCGTCTGGCGGTCGAAGTCGCGCCTGCGCGCCGCGGCCGAGGCGATCGTCAGCGGCGCGCCGATCTCGTTGACGGCATTTGCCGATCGTGCCGTCCGGAGCGCGGTCGAAACGCTCCTCGCCGAGCAGGCGATCGACACGATCTACGTCTTTTCGAGCCAGATGGCACAATATCTCCCGCTGAATGCCGGGCAGCGCGTGATCATGGACTTCGTCGACATGGATGCCGCCAAATTCGAGGCCTATGCCCGCGACTCCCGCGGACCGATGCGGTGGCTGATGGCGCGCGAAGCGGCACTCCTCCTGCGCCATGACACGGCGATCGCGCGGCGATCACAGGCCAATCTGTTCGTCAGCGCCGCCGAGGCGACGCTGTTCCGGGAACGCAGCGGCGCGGCCAACGTCCATGCGGTCGAAAACGGGATCGATACCGCCTTTTTCAATCCCGAGAGGCCCTATGCCGCCGTCGATTTGCCAGGCCCTTCGATCGTCTTCACCGGTCAGATGGATTACCGGCCGAATGTCGAGGCGGTGACCTGGTTCGTCGACGCAATTTTGCCGAAGATCCGCCGCATCCACCCCGATGCACGGTTCGCCATCGTCGGACGCGCGTCGACGGAAGCGGTCAGGAAGCTCGCGCTGCACCCGGGCGTGACCGTTACCGGCGAAGTGGCTGACGTTCGGGCGTGGATCGCGGCAGCATCGGTGGTGGTCGCTCCCCTGAAGCTTGCCCGGGGCGTGCAGAACAAGGTGTTGGAGGCGATGGCGATGGCACGGCCGGTCGTCGCCTCGCGGGCGGCGGCAGAGGGGATCGATCACCGCGGAACGATCCGTGTCGGCGAGACCGCCGATGCGCTCGGCGATGCGATAACGGCGATTTTGCGGGATCCCGCCGCCGCCGCGCACCTGGGGCAGGCCGCCCGTACGCAGGTTATGACCCGCTACAGCTGGGCGGCCCGGCTGGCACCGCTCGATGGGTTCCTCGGACACGCCGCCGCGTATCCCGTCACGCCCTGACGTGGCGAGCCTGGTTGATCCTGCCCGGTTCGCCCAGGGAGCGACTGGACGCCCCGCAGCGGCCTCCGTTCCCCAATGGCGCTTCCATCTGGCGGCCCTCTCGGCCGTCGCGGTTGCGCTTCTGGCGCTGTTCTGGCCCGATATCGAGAGCCTCGCGCATATCTGGTGGACGAGCACGACATTCGGGCACTGCCTGTTCATCGCGCCGGTGGTGGGATGGCTGGTGTGGCAACGGCGCGCCGGGCTCGCGCGGATGCGACCCGCCGCATGGACGCCCGGATTGCTGGTCGTCGCGCTGGGCGGGTTCGGTTGGCTGGTCGGGGATGCCGCAGGCGTGGCGCTCGCACGGCATCTGGGGATCGTCCTGATGCTGCAGGGAGCGGTGGTCACGATCCTCGGCCCGAACGTCGGCCGCGCTTTGCTCTTTCCGCTGGCCTACGCCGTGTTCCTCGTACCGTTCGGCGAGGGGATGGAGGGACCGCTCCAGACCGCGACCGTCGCGATGACGATGGCGTTGCTGCATCTGTTCGGGGTTCCGGCGACGGTCGACGGCGTGCTGATCACGATCCCAAACGGCTATTTCGAAGTGGCGGAGGCCTGTTCGGGCGCGAAGTTCGTCATCGCCATGGTGGCCTATGGAACGCTGGTCGCGAATGTCTGCTTCGTTTCCTGGCGCCGCCGGCTGGCCTTCATGGCTGTAGCGCTCGTCGTGCCGGTACTGGCCAACGGCGTACGCGCGTTTGCGACCATCTATGCCGCCTATTGCACGTCCGTGGAACGCGCGACCGGGTTGGATCATATCGTCTATGGCTGGCTGTTCTTCGGCGTGGTGATGGCGGGTGTGCTGGCGATCGGCTGGCGCTGGTTCGATCGCGCCCCGGATGCGCCCGCGTTCGATCCGGCAACCCTCCAGACCGTTCCACGCTGGCGGTGCGATGCGCTACAGGCGGCCATCCTCGTACTGGTGACGGCATCCGCGTTCGTCACCTGGGCCGGCGCAATTGCGCACCGCGCTCAGGCGTTGCCCGACCATATCGCGCTACCGGTGGTGGCGGGTTGGCACCGGGTCGCAGCCAGCACGCGCGCGCCGTGGATGCCGTATTATCCCGGGGCGGATCATTTCCTGTTCGGCCGCTATGCCGATGGGCGGGGGCATCTGGTCGATCTTGCAATCGCAGTTTACGGCAGCCAGCGCGAAGGCAAGGAACTGGTCGGTTTCGGCATAGGTCCCTTGCGGGAGGATGACGTCTGGGTCCGGATCGGCAACGGTCCCGATCTCGCGGGGGGATCGTCTCTTCGGATGGTCGGACCAGGGCGGATCGAACGCGAGGTCGTGACATGGTACCGGGTTGGTGACACGGTGACGCATGCGGGAAGTATGGTGAAATTGGAAACGCTTAAGGCACGACTTCTGGGAGGGCCGCAACGCGGCGTCGCGGTGCACGTCTCGGCCGAACGCAGGGCAGACCAGGATCCGCGGGTCGCGATGACCCGGTTTGCTACGGCGTTGGGGCCGATTGCCGTGCTGGCGGATCGCAGTGCGGGCATGTCCCGCTGATGTGCGGTATTGCCGGGCTCTATTATCCTGCCATGCCAAAACCCGTCGATCCGGCCCGGATCAGGGCCATGGCGGATGCGCAGGCGCATCGCGGTCCGGACGGCGCCGGCGTGTGGACCGCGCCCGGCGTCGGGCTGGGGCATCGTCGGTTGGCGATCATCGATGTCGCAGGCTCTCCCCAACCCATGGCCAGTGCCGACGGTGCGCTGACGATCACCTACAACGGGGAAGTCTACAATTTCGCCGCGGTTCGCGCAGAGCTCGAAGCCGGTGGCGCGGTGTTTCAGACGGCTGGCGATACCGAGGTTCTGCTGCAGGCATGGGAAGCCTGGGGACCGGCGATGCTGCCGCGTCTGAACGGCATGTTTGCCTTCGCCATTCATGATGCGCGGCGCCAGTGCCTGTTCCTGGCCCGCGACCGGCTTGGCGTGAAGCCGCTCCACTACGTCGTGCTGGCTGACGGCGCCCTGGCGTTTTCGTCGGAACTCAAGGGGCTGTTGGCGCATCCTCTGCTTCGGCGTGAGCCCGATATTCGCGCCGTCGAGGATTATCTGGCGTTCGGCTATGTCCCCGACGATGCTTGTATGGTGGCCGGCGTGTGCAAGCTGCCGGCGGGTCACGCCATGCTGATCGAACGCGGCCGGCCGATTCCACTTCCGCAACGCTGGTGGGACGTGGATTTCACGCAGCGGGCGACGGCATCGGCGCGCGATCTGGCAGCCGAATTGCAATCGCTGCTGCGCGACGCGGTGGTTTCGCGGATGGTTTCCGACGTGCCGCTGGGTGCGTTCCTGTCGGGCGGGGTCGACAGCTCGGCGGTCGTAGCGCTGATGTCGGAGGCGTCGCGCGGCGCGGTCCGGACCTGCACCATCGGTTTCGACGAGGCCGGGCATGACGAGCGCCGCTACGCATCGGACATAGCCACGCGCTTTGCAACATCGCATCGCGAACGCGTCGTCGCGCCCGACGACTTCGCCCTGATCGACCGGCTGGTGGACGCGTTCGACGAACCGTTTGCCGATGCGTCGGCGCTGGCGACCTACCGGGTGTGCGAGCTTGCCCGCGAGGATGTGACGGTGGCCCTGTCGGGCGATGGCGCGGACGAGGCGTTCGCCGGCTATCGTCGCTACAAGTTCCAGGCGGCGGAGGAACGCATTCGAAACCTGCTCCCGCCAGTGCTCCGGCAACGGGTCTTCGGCGGGATCGGCCGGCATTATCCCAAGGCGGACTGGGCGCCACGCCCGCTCCGCGCGAAGACGACGTTGCTCGCCCTCGCGCAGGATAGCGCCGAAGCCTATGCCGGTTCGGTTGGCGTCACGACGCGGGCGTTGCGCGCTGCCCTGTTCACCGACGCGGCCAAACGCGCGCTTGCCGGGCACCGTGCCGAGGACCGCTATGTCCGCTCGATGCGGGATGCGCCGGCGCGCGATGCGCTGGACCGGGCGCAATATGCCGATCTCCAGCATTGGCTGCCGGGCGACATCCTGACCAAGGCTGATCGCACCAGCATGGCGGTGGGCCTGGAGGCGCGCGAACCGTTGCTTGATTACCGGCTGGTCGAATTCGCGGCCAGGCTGCCCGCGCGCATGCGGCTTCGGGGCGGGCAAGGGAAATGGCTGCTGAAAAAGTCGTTGGAGCGGTATCTACCGAACGACATTCTCTACCGGCCCAAAATGGGCTTCGTCACGCCGATCAGTGCCTGGTTCCGCGGCCCCCTTGCCGAGGAAGCCGCCGCCTTGGCGAGATCCCGCGTGCTGACGGGCAGTGGCTGGTTCGACCCTGCGGCGATCGCCAAGGTGGCGGAGGACCACCGCTCCGGTCGCGCCGAATACGGGCGCACCTTGTGGCAACTGGTCATGCTCGACCGCGCGATGACGCGCTTGTTCGGCTGACGGATCGAGCGCGGCTGCGGAGCGGCCGGCGACCGCGCGCTACGCGAACACCGCCATCGCAGCATGCAAGGTCAGCGCGACCAAGGCGATCGACGCGCCAAGGAACAGGACGAACCGCACCGACACCTTGTTGATCGTTGCCTGCCACACGCTGTGGGCGACCCGGAGCGCAACATACGCCCAGGCAATCCAGGCGTTCACGCCATTTCCGGTGCCGCTCACGGCAATGACGGTGCAAACGGCATAGAACAGCGTTGGCTGTTCCATCAGATGGTTGTGGTTGTGCGCCTTCCACTGGACCTTGGACGGCAGCCTTCCATCGGCATCCGCTGCCTTGGTTCCGACCAGCGTATTGAGATCGACCCCCGAAGCCCGCATCGCGGGCAGGCGGGTCACGAGCATCCACAGCAGCATCACCAGCGTCCACGCCACCAGCGCGACCATCGGTTTGAGAATTTCGCTGTGCATCATGCCGTACCCCCTGGCCAACAGGCTGCCGCATCGGGTTTCGAAAAGCAACGCTTCCCGTTCGGTCAGCGCCGCCCCATCACCTCACCGATCCAGCGGTCGTACAGATCGGGCCACAGCGACCCGCTTTCGGTCGCGGGCAAGCGTGTTCCGAACCCGTGGCCGCCGCGCAGCAGGAAATGCGCCTCCACCGCGATCCGCGCCGCGCGTGCCCCGGCGAACAGGTCCATCGCATTGGTGAAGGGGACCGTCGGGTCGTCCTGCGCATGGACGATGAACAGCGGCGGGGTTTCGCGCGTGATGTTCCGGTCGCAGGCGTAGCGGCGCTCCATCGCGGGATCGGGATTGGGGCCGAGCAGATTGGCGCGTGATCCGCCGTGGCTGCGCCCGGGATCCATGTTCGACACGGCATACATCAACCCGCCGAAATCCGGACGCGCGGAGACGGCATCGATCGCGTCGCCCCGGCGATAGACCGACGTGTCGAACAGCGTGAGCAGCGATGCCGCGAGATGCCCGCCCGCCGAGAAACCGAGCACGCCAAGCCGGTTGGGGTCGATGCGATAGCGCGCCGCGTTGGCGCGAACGATCCGCATGGCGCGTTGCACGTCCATCAGCGGCGTGTTCGAACGGTCGACCCAGCCTTCGCCGGGGAGACGATAGCTGAGCACGAAGGCGGTGATCCCGCGCGCGTTCAGCGCGGCGGCGACATCGCTGCCCTCGTTGCGGATCGAGGTGAAGCTGTAGCCGCCGCCGGGGCAGATCACGACGGCGCGGCCATCGGGACGCGGGGCACGATACACCCCGATCGCAGGGCGCACGACGCCGCGCATCAACAGGTCGCGATAGTCACCGGGTCTGCCGGTGATGGTCGGACGCTGGAGCGGCTCCGGCGTCCTGGTGCCCGGGGGCTGGCCGGACCACAGCGCGACCGTCTCGCGCGGTGGCCAGACCGGAAGGCCGAACGGGCCGGTGATGCGGGGAGCGTGGGCTGCGGCCGCCGCCGCGGGGGTGGCGGCAGCACCGATCGAAAGGGCCAGGATATTGCGACGATTGTGCATGATACCCAGGCCCTTAGCGGGTTCAGTCGAAGCTTGCACCCCAGCGACGCTTGACGCGGTCCTTCCACAGACCGCGATGATAGGCGTCCGACGCGAGCAGCGGCATGACCGACCCGGCTTCGGCGAACACCATCTGCTCGATCCCGGTGTTGACCTTGCCCCACGAGGCCGCTTCCTGCAGCGTCGAGGACGAGCAGGCACCGTCGCGGACGTCCGCAACCGTGATCTGCACCGCGTACTTGTGGACCTGCACGTCGTCATGCCCAAGGATCTCGGCGCAGACGACCGTGTCCTGGATGAAGTTCTTGGGCACGCCGCCGCCGATCATGAGGAGGCCGGTGACGCCTGCCTTGATCTTGATGTCGGTGAGTTCACGGAAATCGGCGATCGCGTCGAGCACCATATAGGGCTTGCCCTCCTTGGCGCGGTCGACCTGGTGCTTGACCAGACCGAAGCCAGCCGAGGAATCGACGAACGCCGGGCAGAAGATCGGCACGTCATGCTCGTACGCGAGCTTGACCAGGCTGTTTTCCTTCTTGCCGTTCTCGACGAGGTACTTGCCCATCTCGCGGATGAACTCGCGGCTCGAATAGGGGCGCGGCTCGAGCGAATTGGCGATCTCGAGGATCGTGTGGTCGCAATCCTGGAGCTGCTCTTCGTCGATGTACGTGTCGTAGATCCGGTCGATCAGCAGCGAGCGCAGCGTGTCGTCGTCCGGCACTTCGAGCGCCTGATAATGCTTGTGGCCGAGACCCTCGAAGAAATCCATGTCGACGATCGACGCGCCGGTTGCGACGACGCCGTCGATCATGTTGTTGCGCAGCAGCTCGGCATACAGGTCCATGCAGCCGCCCGCCGAGGTCGAGCCCGCAATGACGAGGAAGATCGAGCAATCCTTGTCCGCCAGCATCTGGTTGTAGATGTCGGTCGCGCGGCCGAGGTCGCGGCTGGTGAAGCTCATCTTCTTCATCGCGTCGACGATCGGACGCGCGTCGAACTTGGTGATGTCGATATGCTCGACGGTGGTCGAGAGCAGCTCGGCCTTGCGGTTGGTGTTGAGGACTTCGGTCATGGGGTGATACCCTTTTCAACAGCCGCCGTCGTTGCGGGGACGCGGAAACCCGGAGAGGGGCGGCGCATCGCTGCACCGCCTCCCCGATTCGTATTGATTATGAAATGCCTGTTACAGCTTGACGACGTTCGACGCGACGTGCGCCTCGGTCTCGCCGTACAGCGACACCATCGGTTCGTCGGAGACGATCACCGTCTCGTCCGACCCGAACCCGTTGAACGCGGTCCGCATCGCCGAACCATAGGCACCGAGCATCCCGATCTCGAGATAGTCGCCTGCCTGGACGTCTGCGGGCAGGTAGAACGGCCCCGCCATATGGTCCATGTCGTCGCACGTCGGCCCGTAGAAGCTGAACGCCATGTCCTTCGATCGGCTCTCCGGCTCGCGCAGGAGCTCGACCGGAAAACGCCAGCCGATGTGTGCCGCATCGAACAACGCGCCATAAGCACCGTCGTTGATGTACAATTCGTCGCCGCGACGCTTTTCCACGCGCACCACGATCGAGCTGTATTCGGCGCACAGCGCACGGCCCGGTTCGGCCCACAGTTCCGCCGAATAGCTGACCGGCAGCGATTCGAACGCACGGTGGATCGTCTCGAAGAAATGCTCGAGCGGGGGAGGCTCCATGCCCGGGTAGGACGAAGGGAAGCCGCCGCCGACGTCGATCACGTCGACCGTGACCGCCGCATCGACGATCGCCGCACGAACTCGCTCGATTGCGTTCGCATAGGCTTCGGGCGTCATCGCCTGGCTGCCGACATGGAAGCAGATGCCGAGCGCGTCCGCGGCCTGACGAGCACGGAACAGCAGTTCCTTGGTCTCGCCGGGAGCGGCACCGAACTTGGACGCGAGGCTGAGCTTGGAATGCTCCGACGAGACGCGCAGCCGGACGCAGAGCGTCAGGTCGGTCGCCTGGTCGGTGGCGTCCATGATCTTGTCCAGCTCCTCGATCGAATCGAGCGAGAAGGTGCGGACACCATAGTCGAAGTACGCAGAGCGGATCGCTTCGGGAGCCTTGACCGGGTGCATGAAGCACAGGGTCGCGCCCGGGATCGTCGTCGCGACGAGCCGGACTTCGGCGATCGAGGCCACGTCGTAATGCGTGATCCCCGAGTCCCAAAGGATTTTGAGCAACTCAGGAGCCGGATTCGCCTTGACCGCATACATCGAGCGACCCGGGAACTTCTCAACGAAGAACCTGGCCGCACGCGCTGCCGCGTGAGGACGAACCAGCGTAACCGGCTGAACCGGCCGCTGCTGAGCGATGTCGATACCCGAAACCGAGTTCGAAGGGGTCTTCGCTAACCCCAGCGCGCGATGATGCTTGTGCAACTCAAGGGACCTCCAAGTGGCTTGCGCCGAACGGTGAAAAAAGCTGCCTTGCGGTTGGAAGTCCCATGGGGCAGCGGATGGGCGAAATAGGGTCGCAGTTTTCCAATGTAAAGCGGTTTTGACCCATCGGAGACGATTAGTGACAATTTTAAGACAGCCGACCCGGGCGGGGGTCCGCGATGCGGCCGCCAAGGTGGCGGCGGCAGTGCCGATGACACCGCTGTTAACCGCCACAATACAGGGGGTTACGGTATCTTTCAAAGCGGAAAACCTGCAGCCGATGGGGGCGTTCAAACTGCGGGGGGCATGGCATCGGCTGACCGCGATCGAACCCGATGCGCGCGCACGCGGGGTCGTCGCCTTCTCGTCCGGCAACCATGCGCAGGGCATCGCCTGGGCGGCGCGGAGACTCGCGATGCCGGCGACGATCGTGATGCCCGCCGACGCGCCGAAATCGAAGCGGGACGGGACGCTCGCGCTGGGGGCCGAGATCGTGAGTTACGATCGCGCCACCGAAAGCCGCGAGCACATCGCCGCACGACTGGCGGAAGCGCGCGGCGCGGTGCTGGTGCCGAGCTTCGACGATCCGTGGGTGATCGAGGGGCAGGGCAGCGCGGGTGTCGAAGCTGCCGTGCAGATCGCGGCGCTGGGTCTCGTCTCGCCACGGCATGTGATCGTGCCCTGTGGCGGCGGCGGGCTGGCGGCGGGGATTGCGCTTGCGCTGCCGGATGCGCGGATCATCGTGGTCGAACCCGAGGGTTGGGATGACATGACGCGGTCGCTTGCGGCCGGGCGGATCGAGCCGGTCGGCGATTCGCCGCCGCCCACCGCGTGCGACTCGCTCCAGACGATGCGCGTATCGCCGCTGACGTTCGACGTGCTGTCGCGGCACAGGGCGACCGGTCTCGCGGTGACCGAGGCCGAGATCCGGCACGCGCAACGCTGGGCGGCGGACCGGCTCCGGCTGGTGGTGGAGCCGGGCGGTGCGGTTGCGCTGGCGGCGCTCCTTTCGGGCAAGGTGGCGGTGGAGCCGGGAATGCTGGTGCTGCTGTCCGGCGGAAATGTCGATCGCGCGGCCTATGCCGCGGTGCTGGCGGGTGACGCGTGAGCGGGATCGAGTCGCTCGCACCCGCGATCGCGATGCTCGCGGCATTCGCCTGCCTGATCGGGGGCGTGCGGATGATCTGGCGGCGCAGCGACGGGCGCAAGGGGGTGCTGCTGCTGGTGACGGCGGCGGTGCTGGTGGGGAACGTGGTGATCTGGACGGTTTGACGGACGGGTCACCAACGCCCGTGGCATATTCCCCTTCCCCGGCGAAGGCCGGGGCCCAGGAGGACAGGTTGCCGTAGCGAGCGCAGCGGTACGACTTTTCAGGTCCCACTCCTGGACCCCGGCCTTCGCCGGGGAAGGGCAGTTGGGGGAACTCGCTTTACCCCCGACCAGGCGCATGAGGCGGCTCGATCTCGGGCGGTTCCGCCACCTCGAGCGGCCCCTCCCACTTCGCCACGACGGCGGTCGCAACCGCATTGCCGACGACGTTGGTGCCCGATCGCCCCATGTCGAGAAACTGGTCGACCGGGAGGATCAGCAACAACCCCGCCTCGGGAATGCCGAACTGCCCCATCACTGCCGCGATCACCACCAGCGACGCGCGCGGCACGCCCGCGATCCCCTTCGACGTCACCATCAGCACCAGCAACATCACGATCTGCTGCCCGATCGACAAATCGACGCCGTAAACCCGCGCGAGGAACAGCGTCGCGAAGGTCATGTACATCATCGACCCGTCGAGATTGAACGAATAGCCCAGCGGAAGCACGAAGCTCGCGATCTTGCGCGGCACGCCGAAGCGGTCGAGCGCCTCGAGCGTGCGCGGATAGGCGGCTTCCGACGAGGCGGTCGAGAAGGCGAGCAGGATCGGCTCGCCGATATAGCGCGCGAGCGTCAGCGCGCGCGGCCCGATGATCGCGAACGCCGCGCCGAACAGCAGCACCCACAAAGCCGCCAGTCCGATATAGAAGCTCCCGACGAACAGCCCGAGCGTCCACAGGATGCCCAATCCGTTGACCGCGATCGTCGCGGTGATCGCGGCGAACACCGCGAAGGGGGCCACGCGCATCACGTAATCGGTGATCTGGAGCATCATCGCCGCAAGCGCCTCGGCCCCGCGGACGATCGGCGCGCCCTTCTCTCCGATCGCGGTGAGCGCGACGCCGGCGAAGATCGAGAACACCACGATCTGGATGATCTCGTTGGTCGCCATCGCCTCGACCACCGACGACGGGACGATGTGCGTGACGAAATTGGTGAGGTTGAACGCTTTTTCGTCGAGCCCGACGGTCGCATCGGGGGGCGGGAGCTTGAGCCCGAACCCGCTGCCCGGCGAGACGAGATCGATCACGAATTCGATCCCGTGGAACAGCACCAGGCCCAGCGTCAGCGACACCAGCGAGGCTGAGATAAACCACGCCATCGTCCGCCCGCCGATCCGCCCGAGCGCCTTGATGTCCCCCATGTGCGCGATCCCGACGACGAGCGTCGAGAAGACGAGCGGGGCGATGATCATCTTGATCAGGCGCAGGAAGATCGTCGTGATGATCGAGAAGTAGCTGGCGATCTCCTTGGCGCGCGCGGCCCCCGCGACGCTGCCGTCGACGATCTGCTGGTTGATCGCCCAGCCGACGATCAGGCCGAGCACAAGGCCGATCAAAATGTACAGTGTCAGCCGCTTCGCCACGCTTGGTCCCCGTTGTTCAGCTTTCATCAACGGGAGAAAGCGCGCCCGGTCAAGGTAGACGCGCGTTGCGGGGGGCGTGATGCGCTGTCAGACTGACAGGATGATCCTCAGCCGACGCGCCTTCGCCGCAGCCGCCATCACGGCGCCCTTGCTCTCCGCCAGCGGGGTGTTGCGCGCCGCCGAGCCCGATCTGTCGGGCCTGCGCGACCTGACCGGCGGCACCGCGCCGATCGGGGCGGAGGAACGCCGCGGGCGGCTTGCGCGGGCGCAGGCGCTGATGCGCGCGAACGGGATCGGCGCGGTGCTGGTCGAATCGGGGTCGAGCCTGACCTATTTCACCGGGATCCGCTGGGGCCGGAGCGAGCGGCTGACCGCGGCGATCCTACCGGTCGAGGGCGATCCGTGCATCGTCACCCCGTTCTTTGAGGAACCCTCGGTGCGCCAGACGCTCGGCATCCCCGCCGAAGTTCGCGTGTGGCAGGAGGACGAAAGCCCGCATGCGTTGGTCGCCGGGTTCCTCAAGGACCGCAAGCTGGCGACCCGTCCGGTCGGAATCGAGGAGACGGTGCGCTATTTCGCCGTCGACGGACTGGCGCATGCCTTGCCCGGCGCACGGATCGTGTCGGCCAATCCCGTCGTCCGCGCGGTGCGGATGCGCAAGACCGGGGCCGAGATCGCGCTGATGCAGACCGCGACCGACGTGACGATCGCGGCGTATCGCTGGACGTGGCCGCGTGTCGAGAAAGGGATGAAGCCCGCCGACATCGCCGCGCTGATGAACGCCGCGACGAAGCGGCTCGGCGGCGATCCCGAATTCTCGCTGGTGTTGATCGGCCCTGCCGCTGCCTTCCCGCACGGCAGCAAGGACCCGCAGGTCGTCGCCGACGGGCAGATCGTGTTGATGGACTGCGGCTGTACCGTGCAAGGCTATCAGTCCGACGTGTCGCGCACCTTCGTCTTCGGCAGCGCCAGCAAGGAGCAGCGGACGGTATGGGACCAGGTCCGCACGGGCCAGGCAAAGGCGTTCGCCGCCGCGCAACTGGGGACCCCGGCCGGCCAGGTCGACGATGCCGTGCGCGGCTATTACGAATCGCTCGGCTATGGCCCGCGCTACCGCTTGCCCGGACTGTCGCATCGCACTGGCCACGGGATCGGGATGGACGGGCACGAGCCGGTCAATCTCGTCCATGGCGAAACGATGGCGCTGGTGGAGGGGATGTGTTTTTCCGACGAGCCCGGGCTGTACCTGCCGGGCAAGTTCGGCGTCCGGCTGGAGGACTGCTTCCACGTGACGCGGACGGGCCCGAAATGGTTCAGTGTGCCGCCGACATCGCTGGATGCCCCGCTGGGGTAATTCTGGGGTCAGCTAAGGCGCGGGCCGAACGCTGACCGGTCGCCGTGCCACGTCGCGTCTGCCGCGGCGCGATCCCGTTCGGATGCCGCCGTCTGGCCGAGCGCTCGCAAAACGTCGGCGCGAATGGACAGCGTCACCGGATCGCGCGGCCGCTGCCGCAGCGCGGTCTCGACCTCGCGCAAGGCGTCCTGCGCCTTGCCAGCCGCCAGCAACGCGGCCGCCAGGCTGCGCCGCGGCGAATACCACCAGATCGGTGGGTCGCTGAAAGCCGCCATAGACGGATCCTCGTCGAACCGGGCGGCATCGGCGTAAGCGCGGATCGCCAGATCGTACCGTTGTTCGATCATCGCCGCGCGCCCGTTCAACACCGCCTTGGCGATCCGCATCAAATTCCTGGCCTGGCGGCTTGCGTCCGCGCCACCGATCGGGCCGGCGGCCTTGGGAATCGCGGCCGCCTCCGTTCGAACGGCGCGGGCATCCCCCATTCGAGCATAGGCCTCGCCCCGGGCGTAGTGACGATAGGCGCGCAGATAGCCCATGGGTTCGAGCGGTTCGGGCAGCCCCAGGACCGCTACCGGCTCGGCAAATCGACCCACGGCGGCATAGGCCATGCCCCCCACCATCTGGCCGAACGGCTCTGCGTCGGATCGTCTGGCCAGTCGTCGCAGGACGGGGCCGCTCAACGCCAGGGCGCTTTGGGCATCGCCCGCCAGCAACGCACTACCGACCCCGAAATGGACGTTGTGCGCGTGATAGGGTTGGGTAAAGGCGCCGTCTGGCTCCGGAACCTTGGCCGCCCGCGCGTCTGCTTGGCCGACGGCGACCGCACGAACATTGGCGACCGCGGCGTCCTGGTAGCGGCCGACCCAGTAATAGGTGTGGCTCGGCATATGGATCAGGTGGCTCGCCGCCGGCGCTAACGCGCCCAGACGATCGGCATACCGTTCGGCGCGACCCGGAAAACCGCTCATTTCCGTCGCATGGATGTAGAAGTGGATAGCCGGTGTGAAATCCGGTGTACGCTTCAGCACCGTTTCGAGGAGCGCCACCGCGCGCGGCAGGCCCTGCTTGTCGTCGGCCAACGCCGCCGGAATCATCCAGGCATCGGCGGCAAGGGTCAGAATCTCGTCACTGTCGGGATGATCGCGCGCGATCCCATCCATCGCTCGCGCAAACGCGATGTCCGCCGCGCCCGGGCGGCCAATCCGATAGCGCAGCGCCAGCGCTGCCAGCATCTGACGGTCGAGCAGGGGACCCGTCGCGGCCAGCGGGATCGCGCTGTCGACCAGCTTGCCGAGCTTGACCTGGGTGGCGGCATCGATGGGGTAATTGATGGTCGGCCCCTGCGACCATGCGACACCCCAGCGGCACATGGCGCATTGCGGATCGATCCTGGCCGCTTCGCTGAACGCCGCGGTACCCGCTGCATGGGCGAACGCATGACTGAGTTGCAGCCCGTTGTCGAAGAAGGCCTGGGCCCGGGGCTTGGCGGTTGCGATGACTAGGGCGCCGCTACCGAACCCCGGCATGATCCGCGCCGTGCCGGACGCTATGACGTCATCGCCGCACATGCGGTGCGGCGATGACGTCACTCGGGGCTGCGGCGCTGCGATGTCCTGTGGCGCCGCTTCGCCGATCCCCGATGCGGGCGCGATCATCAGCACGGCAAACGACACGATCGTTGGAAGACGCATGCAAGACCCCTCAGCAGGCGTCGACCCTATCGGAAAATCCACGCCGATCCTATCGCTGAGGCCGCACCGGCACTTGAGATGCGCCGCATACTTGAGAACGCCGTGCGGCTCGCCTAAGCCACCGCGCATGAACCAGCTCCCGATCTCGACCAACGACATTCGTCGCAGCTTCCTCGACTATTTCGCGGCCCATGGGCATGCGAAGATCGCGTCCGCGCCGCTCGTGCCGCAGAACGATCCGACGCTGATGTTCGTCAATGCCGGGATGGTGCCGTTCAAGAACGTCTTCACCGGGCTCGAATCGCGCGCCTATTCGACCGCGACCTCCTCGCAGAAGTGCGTCCGCGCTGGTGGCAAGCACAACGACCTCGACAATGTCGGCTATACCGCGCGGCATCACACCTTCTTCGAGATGCTCGGCAATTTCTCGTTCGGCGATTATTTCAAGGAACGCGCGATCACGCTCGCGTGGAACCTGCTGACGCAGGAATGGGGGATCGACCCCGACCGCCTGACCGTGACCGTCTATCACACCGACGACGAGGCGTTCGACCTGTGGCGCAAGATCGCGGGACTGCCCGAGGAGCGGATCATCCGCATCGCGACCAACGACAATTTCTGGTCGATGGGCGACACCGGGCCATGCGGGCCGTGCTCGGAAA
Organism: Sphingomonas sp. CARO-RG-8B-R24-01; assembly: GCF_022662295.1. NCBI lineage: Bacteria > Pseudomonadati > Pseudomonadota > Alphaproteobacteria > Sphingomonadales > Sphingomonadaceae > Sphingomonas > Sphingomonas sp. CARO-RG-8B-R24-01. The sequence continues at coordinate 159,248 of NZ_JAKNQI010000007.1, forward strand.
TCTTCTACGACCACGGTGAGCACATCTTCGGTGGCCCGCCGGGATCGCCCGACGAGGATGGTGACCGCTTCGTCGAGATCTGGAACCTCGTGTTCATGCAGTTCGACCAGACCGCGGACGGCGCGCGCACGCCGCTGCCGCGTCCGTCGATCGATACCGGCATGGGGCTCGAGCGGATCGCTGCCGTGTTGCAGGGCGTCCACGACAATTACGATACCGACACGTTCAAGGCGCTGATCGCAGCGTCTGCGGCGATGACCGGCACCCCCGCCACCGGCGACACCCAGGCGAGCCACCGCATCATCGCGGATCACCTGCGGTCCGCCGGCTTCCTCGTCGCGGACGGCGTACTGCCGGCGAACGAAGGGCGCGGCTATGTGCTGCGACGGATCATGCGCCGCGCGATGCGGCACGCGCACCTGCTCGGCGCGAAGGAGCCGTTGATGCATCGGCTCGTTCCCGCGCTCGTCGCGGAGATGGGTGCGGCCTATCCGGAACTGGTCCGCGCACAGGCGGCGATCGAGTCCACCCTGCTGCAGGAGGAAACGCAGTTCCGGCGCACGCTCGTCAACGGCCTGCGCCTGCTCGACGAGGCGACGGGTGCAATGTCACCGGGCGCGACCCTGCCCGGCGAAACCGCGTTCAAGCTCTACGATACCTACGGCTTCCCTTATGACCTGACCGAGGATGCCTTGCGCGCGCAGGGGTTCGCGATCGACCGCGTGGGATTCGACAGTGCGATGGCCGAACAGAAGCGCGCCGCCCGCGCGGCTTGGAAGGGGTCGGGGCAGCGCGCCTCGGACGACGTGTGGTTCGACATCGCCGAAGCCAGCGGCGGGACGGAGTTCATCGGCTATAGCGCGGTCGAGGGTGAGGGCGTCGTCGTCGCGATCGTCAAGGACGGCGCGCAGGTCGCGCGCGCCGAACCGGGCGAGACGGTCGAGATCGTCGTCAACCAGACGCCCTTCTATGCCGAAAGCGGTGGCCAGATCGGCGACACCGGCGCACTGACCGCGCCCGGCGTCAATGGCGTGGTCGAGGATACGCGCAAATATCTCGGCCGCGTCTTCGCGCACGTCACGCGCGTGGCGGAGGGCGGTATCGCGATCGGCGACGCGCTCCATCTGACGGTCGATGCGGCACGGCGCGACCAGATCCGCGCCAACCATAGCGCGACGCATCTGCTGCATGAGGCGCTGCGCCAGCGGCTCGGTGCGCATGTCGCGCAGAAGGGAAGCCTCGTCGCGCCCGAGCGGCTGCGCTTCGATTTCTCGCAACCGAGCGCGATCGATCCCGCGCGGATCATGGAGGTCGAGGCGGACGTCAATGCGCAGATCCGCGGGAATGGCGCGGTCGAGACACGGTTGATGACCCCGGACGAGGCGATCGCCGAGGGCGCGATGGCGCTGTTCGGCGAGAAATATGGCGACGAGGTCCGCGTCGTCTCGATGGGGACCGAGCACGGGAGGACCTATTCGCTCGAACTGTGCGGCGGCACGCATGTTCGCGCGCTGGGGGACATCGGCCTGTTCACCGTGATCGGTGAAGGCGCGGTGTCGTCCGGCGTACGCCGTGTCGAGGCGCTGACCGGCGAGGCGGCCCGCGACTATCTGACCGCCCGCGATTTCAAGCTGCGCGAGGCGGCGGCTTCGCTCAAGTCGTCGCCCGACGAAGTCCCGGCGCGTGTCGCCGCGCTGGTCGAGGACCGGCGACGGCTCGAGCGTGAGCTGGCTGACGCCAAGAAGGCGCTTGCGCTTGGCGGCGGGGCCGGGGCGGCAGCGACTGGTCCGGAGCAGGTCGGTGGTGTCGCGTTCCTTGGGCAGGTCGTCGAAGGGCTCGATCCCAAGGGACTGCGCGGGACGGTCGACGAGATGAAGCAGCGGCTCGGGTCGGGGATCGCGATGATCGTCGCGGTGAACGAAGGCCGCGCTTCGGTGGCGGTCGGCGTGACGGCGGATCTCGTCGCGAGCCACAGCGCGGTCGATCTGCTGCGCGTCGCGGTGGCGGTGCTTGGCGGGCAGGGCGGCGGGGGGCGTCCCGACATGGCGCAGGGCGGCGGGCCTGATGGCAGTGCCGGTGCGGCGGCGGTCGATGCGGTGAAGGCTGCGCTGGCGGACGCTGACGGCTGATTGGGGAAGGCGGAGACCGCTGGTCTTGCGCGCAGCCGCTTCCCCGGCGAAGGCCGGGGCCCAGGAGCGGGACGGAAGATTGCTGGCGACAGCGCGCGGTTACCCCGACCGCTACTCCTGGGCCCCGGCCTTCGCCGGGGAGCGGCAAAGGTGGGAGAGCCGGACGGGTGCCGGTGGCGTTCCGATAACAGTTCGCGCGCACTGAAGGCTGGGTAAGGTCAGGCCGGTTCGCGCGAAGGTTAGCTTACCCTACTTCTGCGCTTCCCCGGCGAAGGCCGGGGCCCAGTAGCGAAACGCAAGATTGCTGGCGGAGCCGCGCGGTTACGTCGACTGCCACTCCCGGGCCCCGGCCTTCGCTGGGAAGCAAAGGCCAAGCCCCTAAGCGGCAGGCGTAGCATCCACGCCCCGCCGCCCACGCACCCGCTTCAGCCGCGGCGCGACCGCCATGTCCGCGGCCGCCTTGATCTCCTGCCGCAGTTCATCGCGCTTTTCATGGATCGAAGCTATCACCGGCCCGACCGCGACGCCGAGATCGGTCAATACCGCTTCCGCCAGCTGGAGCGAACTCTCCAGCGTTTCCGGCACCGCATCCGTCGCGCCCGCGCGGTACAGTTCGGCGGCATGCACCGTGTCGCGCGCACGCGCGACGATTGCGAGGTCGGGCACCCAGTTGCGCACCCGCCGCGTGAGCGCGACGCTGAGCACCGGGTCGTCCATCGTAAGGATCAACGCCTTCGCGCGCCCGAGGTTGAGCCGGTCGACCAGTTCCGGTCGCACGACGTCGCCGAACAGCACCGCATAGCCCTCGGCATGCGCGGCGGTCACCACGTCGATGTCCGCCTCGACCGCGACATAGCGCTGGTTGTGGACGGTCAACATGTCGCACACCATCCGCCCGACGCGGCCGAAGCCGATCACGACGGTGCCGGGCCCTTCAGCGGGAATCTCGAGGTCGGCCGCCCGCCCGCTATGCTGCTCGATGCGCTTGGCCCAACGCCGCCCGAGCATCGCGAGCAACGGCGTGATCGTCAGCCCGATCGCGGTGACGGTCTGCCAGAAATTGGCGGTAGGGGCGGCAATCAACTGCGCCTGTCCCGCCGCGCCGAGCACGATCAGCGTCGTCTCCGACGGACTGCCCATCAACACCCCCGTCTCGACCGCCACGCCGCCGCGAATCCCGGCCCAGCGCAGCAAAGCGAAAGTGACCACCGCCTTGACCGTGACGACCGCTGCGATCGCCAAGGCATAGCCCGCCCAGTTCCCCGCGATCGCGCGCAGATCGACGCTCATCCCGATCGTGATCAGGAACACGCCCAGCGCCAAGCCCTTGAACGGCGCGGTCATCACCTCGACTTCGCTATGATAATCGGTCTCGGCGATCAGCACGCCCGCGAGCAACGCGCCGACGATCGGCGACAACCCGGCAGCGGTCGTCGCAAGGCTGGCGACGATGACGACCAGCAGCGAGGCGGCAAGGAACAGCTCGGGGCTCTTGGTCCGGGCGGCCTGCGCAAACAGCTTTGGAAGAATGAAGCGTCCGCCGATGAACAGCGCGCCGACCGTAAGGAACGCAGCGGTTCCGACGCGGGCGAGCCCGGCCCATCCGCTATCCGCCGCCATCGGACCGAGCGCGCCGAGCACGAAGATGATCGGGACGAGCGCAAGATCCTCGAACAGCAACATCGCGAACGCCGTACGTCCGACCGGGCTCGTCGTCCCCGCGATCGGCAGCACCAGCGCGGTCGACGACAGCGACAACGCGATCCCGAGCGCCATCGATCCGGTCCACGGCAAGGCGGTCAGCAGATGCAGGCCGACGCCGAGGATCGCGCCTGCCGCCAGCAATTGCGCGGCGCCCGTGCCGAACACGAGCTGGCGCATCGACCAGAGGCGTTTCAGGGAGAGTTCGAGGCCGATCGAGAACAGCAGCAGCACGATGCCGAATTCGGCGAACGGCTCGATCGAATGCGGGTCGGAAATCGTGACGTAATACAGCCAGGGATAGTCCCGGACGAGCGCCCCCAGCCCGAACGGACCCACGAGCAGGCCGACCAGGATGAAACCGATGACGGGGCTGATCTTGGCCCGCGCAAAGGCGGGAATGACAAGGCCGGCCGCCCCGAGAATGACGAGGGCGTCGCTGAAACCGGCGTTGCTGAGAGCTGAGGGCATCGTAGCATCTAAGCAACATTCGGCGTGCTTGTCAGCTTATGCGCGGCAAGGACACGAAAAAGGTCCGGTTCGTGTCGAACCGGACCCTTGAAGATCGCGGTGCCGCCCCGGATTGCCGGGGCGGCACGCACGTTGGCTCAGGCGGACGCGCCCATCGCCTGTTCGAGGTTGAGACGGACCTGCTCGAAGAACTGCTCGGTCGTCATCCACGGCTGATCCGGACCGATCAGCAGCGCGAGATCCTTGGTCATGTGACCGTCCTCGACCGTTTGCACGCAAACGCGCTCGAGCGTCTCGGCGAACTGCGTCACCTCGGGCGTACCGTCGAACTTGCCGCGATACTTGAGGCCGCCGGTCCAGGCGAAGATCGACGCGATCGGGTTGGTCGACGTCGCCTTGCCCTGCTCGTGCTGCCGGAAGTGGCGCGTGACGGTGCCGTGCGCGGCTTCCGCCTCGACGGTCTTGCCGTCCGGCGTCAGCAGCACCGAGGTCATCAGGCCGAGCGACCCGAAGCCCTGTGCGACCTGATCCGACTGGACGTCGCCGTCATAGTTCTTGCACGCCCAGACGAATTCGCCGTGCCACTTGAGCGCCGATGCGACCATGTCGTCGATCAGGCGATGCTCGTAGACGATGCCCGCTTCCTTGAACTTGTCTTTGAATTCGCTCTCGAAAACCTCTGCGAAGAGGTCCTTGAAGCGGCCGTCATAGGCCTTCAGGATGGTGTTCTTGGTCGACAGATACACCGGCCACTTGAGGTTCAGGCCATAATGCATCGAAGCGCGTGCGAAATCGCGGATCGAATCGTCGAGGTTGTACATCGCGAGCGCGACGCCCGAGGTCGGGAACTGGAACACTTCCTGGTCGATGACCGTGCCGTCCTCGCCGTCGAACACGAGGCGCAGCTTGCCGGGGCCTGGGACGAGGAAATCGGTCGCCTTATACTGGTCGCCGAACGCGTGACGGCCGACGACGATCGGGTGAGTCCAGCCCGGGATCAGACGGGGGACGTTCTTGATCACGATCGGCTCGCGGAAGATCGTGCCGCCGAGGATGTTGCGGATCGTGCCGTTGGGCGACTTCCACATCTTCTTGAGACCGAATTCCTCGACGCGCTGCTCGTCCGGGGTGATCGTCGCGCACTTCACGCCGACGCCGTACTTCTGGATCGCCTTGGCGCTGTCGACGGTGATCTTGTCGTCGGTACCGTCGCGGCTCATCATGCCGAGATCGTAATATTCCAGATCGATATCGAGATAGGGGAGGATCAGCCGCTCGCGGATCCACTGCCAGATGATCCGGGTCATCTCATCGCCGTCGATCTCGACAACGGGCGTCTTTACCTTGATCTTCGCCATCACGCACTTTCCTGTGGGGGTTTTGCGGGTAGCGTCTAGGAGCATGGATCGGATCGATCAACCCGGCGCTGCGATGCGGCTGGCCGGCGCATCCCGTGCGCCGGGCCATTGCCGATTGTGGCAAACCGGCCGGTCGGTTAGGGTTACGACATGATACCACCGCCTTATACCCCGTCCAAGACCGAAGCCGTGAAGTGGCGCGTTCCCGATCTCCATCCCGAAGGGCGGAAATATGTCGTCATCGCGGGTGTCGTCGCGCTGATCGCGTTGATCTGGCTCGGCTGGTTCCTTGCGTGGCCGTTGATCGGGCTGACGCTGTGGGTCGCTTTGTTCTTTCGCGATCCCGTGCGCGTGACGCCATCGGGGGACGGACTGATCGTCTCGCCCGCCGATGGCCTCGTTTCGATGATCGAACGCGTTGCCGTGCCGCGCGAACTGGCAGGCCCCAACGGGCTCGGCGAAGCGCCGTTGATCCGCGTTTCGGTGTTCATGTCGGTGTTCGACGTGCACATCAACCGCACGCCGATCGCCGGGACGGTCAAGCAGGTCGTCTATATCTCCGGCAAGTTCGTCAACGCCGAGCTCGACAAGGCAAGCGAGGACAATGAGCGCCAGCATCTCGTCGTCGAAGGACGCGACGGACGCCGGGTCGGGTTCACGCAGATCGCAGGCTTGCTCGCACGAAGGATCGTTCCGTTCGTCAAGCCCGGCGACATGGTCGCGGCGGGCCAGCGGATCGGACTGATCCGCTTCGGTAGTCGGGTCGACGTCTTCCTGCCCGAGGATTGCGCGTGCCAGGTCGTGCTCGGACAGCGCAGCGTGGCGGGCGAGACGATCCTCGGCCGGGTCGGTGGAACCGTCGCGAGCGGAATCGCGCAATGACCGTGGTAGAGGGACGGGTATGAGGCGCCCGATGCGTCGCGCGGCGACGCGTGGACTGCCGCTGCGTGCGGTCGCGCCCAACGCGGTGACGGCACTGGCGTTGTGCGCCGGTCTGACCGGCATCCGCTTCGCCATTGCCAGCCAGTGGGAAACCGCCGTGCTGATGGTGATGATCGCCAGCGTGCTGGATGGCATCGACGGCCGGATCGCACGGATGGTGCGCGGCGAAAGCCGGTTTGGGGCCGAGCTCGATTCGCTGTCCGACGCGATCTCATTCGGGGTGTCGCCGGCGCTGATCCTGTATCTTTGGTCGCTGAAGGAGTTGCCACGGCTCGGCTGGCTGTGCGCGCTCATCTTCGCGGTATTTTGCGCGTTGCGCCTCGCGCGCTTCAACGCCGCAATCGACGTGATCGATCAGCCTCACAAGTCCGCCGGCTTTCTGACGGGTGCGCCGTCTCCGGTCGGGGCGGGGCTGGCGATGCTGCCGCTGTATCTGTGGTTCTGGACCGGGATGGATTTCTGGCGGTCGCCATTGCTCGTTGCCCCATGGGTCGCGGCGATGGCGGTGTTGATGGTCTCCAGTGTCGCGACCTTCAGCTGGTCCTCGCTGCGGCTGCGCACGCACATCCGGTTCGAAGCGATCGCCGTCGTCGTGCTATTGGGCGCGGCCCTGATATCCGCGCCCTGGCATACGCTGACGCTGTTGTGCGTCCTGTACATCGCGACGCTGCCGTTCAGCGTTGCGGCTTATGGTCGGATCAAGCGACTGCGCGCAACGCCTGCCGTGGGATCGCCGTTACCGGCACCATCCGTACCCGAACACGAACCCGAGGCTCGCTGAGCGCGAGCACGGGGCGCGCCTCGTGGACCGGGTCTACACCATAACGCAGCAACGAAATGATCCGCGGGAACGCAGGTGCCAGCGTCAGCCAAAATACTGCGCCGCTGGCAGCGAATGCGCTCGCGAAGACCAGGAAGTCCGTCACCATCATCATCGCCCAATTCCTCTGTCTCTTCGCAGGAAGGTTAATGCCCTAACCACCACAAGGGATTGTCGTTCCCTGTTCCTGCCGTGACCATGGTATGTTCCATATACGTTCCACTCGTCAAGCGGTTTCGTGCCCTTGCGTTTGTGGACGAGGTCGGGTAATGGGCGCGCCTTCACACCGCATGGGAAGCACACATCACCGGTGTCGTGCAGGGGTTTGACCCCGAACCGATTACTCGCTTCCCAGAGGACCAACCGGAAAGGAATTATCTATGGCGGCACCTGTCGTTTCCATGCAGCAGCTGCTCGAGACGGGCGCACACTTCGGCCACCAGACGCATCGCTGGAACCCGAAGATGAAGCCTTACATTTTCGGCGACCGTAACGGCGTCCACATCCTCGATCTTTCGCAGACCGTTCCGCTCTTCGCCCGCGCGCTCGAGTTCGTCTCGGCGTCGACCGCGGCAGGCGGCAAGGTTCTGTTCGTCGGCACCAAGCGCCAGGCGCAGGAGCCCGTCGCGGACGCAGCGCGTCGCTCGGGCCAGCACTTCGTCAACCATCGCTGGTTGGGCGGGATGCTCACCAACTGGAAGACCATTTCCAACTCGATCAAGCGCATGAAGACGCTCGAGGAGCAGCTTTCGGGCGACACGGTCGGCCTGACCAAGAAGGAAGTGCTCCAGCTGACCCGCGAGAAGGACAAGCTCGAGCTGTCGCTCGGCGGTATCCGCGACATGGGCGGCATCCCCGACGTGATGTTCGTGATCGACGCGAACAAGGAAGAGCTGGCGATCAAGGAAGCGAACACGCTGGGTATTCCGGTCGTCGCGATCCTCGATTCGAACGTCTCGCCGGACGGCATCGCGTTCCCGGTTCCCGCGAACGACGACGCAAGCCGGGCGATCCGCCTGTATTGCGAAGCGATCGCGATCGCCGCGACCCGTGGTGGTAACGAGCAGCTCGCCCGTCGCCAGGACATCGGTTCGATGGAAGCACCGCCCGCCGAGGAAGCACTGCTCGAGACCGCACCTGCCGAGGCCGGTGCCGAGCCGACCGCAGCCAGCGATGCAGCCCTGCAGGCCGAAATGGTCGCAGAGGCCGAGCGCCAGATCGACGCATAAGCGTCGCAGAACTGACATAGGGACGGGGTAGGGCATCGCTCTGCCCCGTCCAAAACCGCATCTGACACACAAGAGGATAAGTGACATGGCCGACATTACTGCCGCTGCGGTGAAGGACCTGCGCGAGAAGAGCGGCGCGGGCATGATGGATTGCAAGAAGGCGCTGACCGAAGCCGGTGGCGACATGACCGCTGCGATGGACTGGCTGCGCGCCAAGGGCCTCGCGGCTGCTGCCAAGAAGTCGAGCCGCACCGCGGCCGAGGGCCTGATCGGCGTCGAAGTCGACGGCACGATCGGTGCAGCGGTCGAAGTCAATTCCGAGACCGATTTCGTCGCGAAGAACGAGCAGTTCCAGACCTTCGTCCGTGACGTGACCGCGGTTGCGCTGCGGCTCGGTGACGACATTGCCGTCATCAAGGCGGCATCGCTCGGCGAGAAGACCGTCGAGGAAACGCTCACCAACAACATCGCGACGATCGGCGAGAACCAGAACATCCGTCGCGCAAAGCGTCTGGAAGTGACCCAGGGTGCGGTCATTCCGTACATTCACAACCAGGCGGCACAGGGCCTCGGCAAGATCGGCGTGCTCGTCGCGCTCGAGAGCGATGCCAGTGCCGACGTGCTCGAGCCGCTCGGCAAGCAGATCGCGATGCACATCGCGGCCGCTTTCCCGCTGGCGCTCAACGAGGACGGCCTCGACCCCGAGATCGTCGCGCGCGAGCGTGCGATCGCGACCGAAAAGGCAGCCGAGAGCGGCAAGCCCGCCGACATCGTCGCCAAGATGGTCGATGGTGCGATCGCCAAGTACCGCAAGGAAAACGCGCTCGTCAGCCAGCTGCTGGTGATGGACGGCAAAACCAAGATCTCGGACGTCGTTGCCAATGCCGCAAAGGCCGCGGGCAAGTCGATCGAGCTCAAGGACTATGTCCGCTTCCAGCTGGGTGAGGGCATCGAGAAGGAAGCCACGGATTTCGCAGCGGAAGTCGCTGCGGCATCGGGCGTTCCCCAGCCGACCGCCTAAGCGTATCGCGCTCGACACCCGGTGGCCCGAGACGGCTGCCGGGTGTTGGACTTTGGTATGGGTGTGATGCACCCGTGCCGATCCGTTCGTTTCGAGCGACGTCTACAAACCCCGCGATGTGCCAGGTTTCTCGACTTCGCTCGAAACGAACGGGAGGGGTCGTTGATGGGACGCACCCGCCCGTCGGCCGGTGCCGACGACGACCCGGCGCAATCCCGCGACGGTTTCCGCTCCGCGTCGGCTGATCGACGCGTCAGTACAGTTTCCGCGCTTCCAATCGCTTCGCGCCCCCGATAAGGTCCGCGCGCCCCGTCTTCTTGCCGTTCGGATTGTCGTGCCAAACCCAAATTTCAAACGTATCCTCCTGAAACTGTCGGGCGAGGTCCTGATGGGCCCCGGCGGATTGTCGATCGATCCGGCGGTGACCGCGCGCGTCGCGGGCGAGATCGCGGATGCGCGGTCGAAGGGGTTCGAGGTGTGCGTCGTCGTCGGGGGCGGCAACATCTTCCGCGGCCTCGCCGCCGCTGCCAAGGGCTTCGAGCGCGCGACCGCCGACTATATGGGGATGCTCGCGACCGTGATGAACGCGCTCGCGGTGCAGAATGCGCTCGAGCAGATCGGCGTCGACACGCGCGTCCAGTCCGCGATCCCGATGGCGAGCGTCTGCGAGCCGTTCATCCGCCGCCGCGCGGAGCGCCACCTCGAAAAGGGGCGCGTCGTGATCTTCGCGGCGGGCGTCGGCAGTCCTTATTTCACCACCGACAGCGGTGCCGCCTTGCGTGCCGCCGAGATGAAGTGCGACGCGCTGTTCAAGGGCACTTCGGTCGACGGTGTCTATGACGCCGACCCGAAGCTCGTCCCCACCGCCAAGCGCTACGACACGATCGGCTATGGCACCGTGCTCGCGAAGGACCTCAAGGTCATGGACGCGAGCGCGATCGCCCTGTGCCGTGACAACAATATCCCGATCGTCGTCTTCAACATCCGCGAGCCCGGCAATCTTGCCGCGGTGCTGCGGGGTGAAGGCGTATCCACGATCGTCCAGGCAGAGACAGGAGCATAATCATGGCAGCCTATGACAAGGCCGATCTCGAGCGCCGCATGGCGGGCAGCATCGAATCGTTGAAGGGCGACCTCAGCGGTCTGCGGACCGGGCGCGCGTCGACGTCGCTGCTCGATCCGGTGACGGTCGAAGTGTATGGCGCGCAGATGCCGCTCAACCAGGTTGCGACCGTCTCGGTCCCCGAGCCGCGGATGATCTCGGTCCAGGTGTGGGACAAGATGAACGTGGGGCCGTGCGACAAGGCGATCCGCTCGGCCGGGCTCGGGCTCAACCCGATCGTCGACGGCACCACCCTGCGTTTGCCGATCCCCGACCTGACCGAGGAGCGCCGCAAGGAACTCGCCAAGCTCGCCGGTAAGTACGCGGAAGATGCGCGCATTGCGGCGCGGAACGTGCGGCGTGACGGGATGGACAGCCTCAAGACCGACGAGAAGAAGGGCGTCTACAGTGAGGACGAGCGCAAGAAGCTCGAGACCGAAGTGCAGAAGCTGACCGACAAGACGATCGGCGAGATCGATGCCGCCGCAACCGCCAAGGAAAAGGAAATCCTGGGGAAGTGAGGCCGTTCGCCGCCCCGGCTGCCGATCGGGCGAGGACATTGGAATCGGGGACGCCGGATTCCGGCGTTGCCGTCCTCCCGCGTCACGTCGCGATCATCATGGACGGCAATGGCCGCTGGGCGAAGAAGCGGCACTTGCCGCGCGTCGCCGGGCACCGCCAGGGCGTCGAAGCCGTACGGCGCGTAGCGCGGGCGGCACGGACGCTCGGCGTAGAGGTGCTGACGCTCTATGCGTTCTCGAGCGAGAATTGGCGTCGGCCCGAGGAAGAGGTGAGCGACCTGATGGGTTTGCTCCGCCTGTTCATCCGCAGTGACCTCGACGAGCTCGTCCGGGACAATGTCCGGCTGCGCGTGATCGGCGACTATCGCCGGTTCAGCGGCGACCTCGTGCAGCTGATCGACGATGCCGTGGCGCGGACGTCCGCCAATACCGGCCCGATCCTGGTGATCGCGCTCAATTATGGCGCGCAGGCCGAGATCGCTTCGGTTGCGCGTCGGCTGGCGGAGCAGGCGCGGGACGGGACGCTCGACCCCGCAACGATCGACGCGGACCTTTTCGAGCAGCAGCTCGAAACCCGCGATCTTCCGCCGCTCGACTTGCTGATCCGCACGTCGGGCGAAGTGCGGTTGTCCAATTTTCTGCTATGGCAGGCGGCTTACGCCGAATTGCTGTTTGTCGATACGCTATGGCCGGAGTTCGACGGCGACACGTTCGCGCGCGCGATCGCGGCGTTCGGGCAGCGGCAACGGCGGTTCGGGGGCCTGTGAAGCCCCAACGTCCGCCGAAAAAAGCGTCGAACCTCGCCCTGCGGGCCATCGTCGGCGTGGCCCTGATTGCGGTCGCGATGCTATCCGTAATCGTTGGCGGTCTGGCATTCTGGCTGCTGTGTGTGGCGCTGGGCTTGGTCATGATGGCGGAATGGGCGGATCTGCACGCGACCCCGCCGCAGACGAAGCGCCTGGCCCAATATGCGTTGTCGGTTCCGCTGGCGATCATGGCACCCACGCTCGGTGCCGGGCCCGGCTTTTTCGCGCTCGGACTGATCGCAGGTGCAGGGTTCTTCATCGTGATCGTCACCCGACGGCAGGGCCTTGCGCTCGGCGCGGCCTATGTCGGGTTGCCCGTCCTGGCCTTGTTGCTCATCCGCAGCCAGCCGGGCGGGATCGTATTCGCGCTATGGGCGCTGGCGCTGGTGTGGGCGTGCGATATCGGAGCTTATTTCGCTGGCCGGTTCTTCGGCGGACCCAAGCTCGCGCCCAGGATCAGCCCCAACAAGACATGGGCCGGGCTTGCCGGGGGCGTCCTGGCCGCTGGCGCATTGGCGGCGTTGCTCCACGTCGCATACGGCTTGCCGCTCCGCTTGACGCTGGCGACGCCATTTCTGGCGGTGCTGGCGCAGATCGGTGATTTGTACGAAAGCTGGCTGAAGCGTCGCGCCGGCGTAAAGGACAGCGGGACGATCCTGCCGGGACATGGCGGTGTCCTTGACCGGCTGGACGGACTCGTTCCGGTCGCGCCCATTGCCGCTTTTCTCGTGATTTTGCCGAAGGTTTATTGGTGGTGAAGACGATTACAATTCTGGGGGCGACGGGGTCCATCGGGACGTCGACCCTCGACCTGGTCGAGCGCGAGCCCGAACGGTTCCAGGTCCTCGCCCTGACGGCCAATTGCGACGTCGCGCGTCTGGCCGCTGCTGCCATCCGGACACGCGCACGGTTGGCCGTCGTTGCCGACGAGGCTTGCCTGCCGGACCTGCGACTGGCGCTCGCGGGGACCGATACGGTCTGCGCAGGCGGCAGGGCCGCAGTCATCGAGGCGGCGACGCTTGGCGCCGATATCACCATGGGGGCGATCGTCGGCTGTATCGGGCTCGAGCCGGTCATGGCGGCAATCGCGGGGGGGAAGACGATCATCCTCGCGAACAAGGAACCGCTTGTGTCCGCGGGAGACGTGGTGCTGGCGGCCGCCGCGAAATACGGCGCCACGCTGCTTCCCGCCGATTCCGAACATAATGCGATTTTCCAGTGTTTCGACGCCGCCCGGCCCGAACGGGTCCGCCGGATCATTCTTACGTGCAGCGGCGGTCCGTTCCGCACCTGGACGACCGAACAGATGCGCAGCGTGACGCCCGAACAGGCCGTCGCGCACCCGAACTGGTCGATGGGGGCGAAGATCTCGGTCGATTCGGCGACCCTGTTCAACAAGGGCCTCGAGCTGATCGAAGCGGCGCGCCTCTTTCCTGTGCCGCACGATGCGATCGAGATCGTCATCCATCCGCAATCGGTGATCCACTCGCTCGTCGACTATGTCGATGGATCGGTCCTGGCGCAGATGGGGCCGCCCGACATGCGTACGCCAATCGCGCACTGCCTTGCCTGGCCGGACCGGATGGCGACGCCGATGGCGCCGCTCGACCTGGTCGCGATCGGCAACCTCGACTTCCACGCCCCCGATCCCGACCGCTTCCCCGCGTTGCGGCTCACGCGGGAAGCGCTCGACGTGGGCGGCGCACGGCCGGCGATCCTCAATGCCGCCAACGAAGTCGCGGTTGCCGCCTTCCTCAACCGCGAGATCGGCTTCCTCGAAATTGCCGCAATCGTGGACGATACGCTGTCCGTCTATCATCCGGCCGCACCGGGAACGTTGGGCGACGTTCTTGCGGTCGATGCTGAAGCGCGCAGCATAGCGCGCCGGCAGGTGGGGTACCGCAACGGGGCGTTGATGAAGGATAGCGTCGTTTGAGCCAATCGCCCGGATTTCTGCTGACCATCCTGGCCTTCGCGCTGGTGATCGGTCCGCTCGTATTCCTGCATGAGATGGGCCATTATCTCGCCGGGCGCATGTTCGGCGTGAAGATCGACGCGTTTTCGATTGGCTTTGGCAAGGAACTCTTCGGCTGGACCGATCGCCGCGGAACGCGGTGGAAGTTCAGCGCCTTGCCACTGGGCGGCTATGTCAAATTCGCCGGCGACATGAATGCCGCGAGCGTTCCCGATCCAGCCTGGCTGGAACTTACCGCAGCCGAGCGCGCGCGGACCTTGCAGGCGCGGCCCGTGTGGCAGCGCGCGATCGTCGTGGCGGCGGGGCCGGTCACGAACTTCCTCATTGCCATTCTCATTCTCGCCGGGTTCGCCATGAGCTACGGCGTCGACCGAACCCCGTCGGTGGTCGGGCTCGTCAGCCCCGGGAGCGCCGCGGCGAAGGCCGGGTTGCAGCCGGGCGACCGGATCACGGCGCTGAACGGTCGTGCGATCACGACCTTCAAAGATGTTTTCCAGTACACCGTGCTGCGTCCCGCCGAAGCGGTGCGGATCGATTTCATCCACGCTGGTCGTCCCGAACGCCGCCAGGCGGTGCTCGGCGTCGCGACGGAGCGGGATCGCTTCGGGAACGAGTTCAAGAAGGGCCTGCTCGGTATCGGCCCGACCGCACCGGTCGCCGCGCGCGTGGGCATGCTCGAAGCGCCCGTCGTCGGGATCGAGATGACCGGGACGATCCTGCGAACCACCGTCGAGGGGCTGGGGCAGATCCTGTCTGGCCGTCGCTCGGTCGACGAACTCGGCGGGCCACTGCGCATTGCCAAGGCGTCCGGCGAGCAACTGACGCTGGGCTGGCCGGTGCTGATCTTCTTCATCGCTGGCGTTTCGATTAATCTGGGATTCATCAACCTGTTGCCAATCCCGTTGCTGGATGGCGGCCATTTGTTTTTCTACGCGATCGAGGCCGTCCAGCGGAAACCGGTTGCACCGTCGGTCCAGGAATGGGCTTTCCGCGGGGGATTGGCCGCAATACTGGCGTTGATGGTGATGGTGACGTTCAACGATCTTGGCGCATTCGGACTCTGGAAGACCCTCGCCGGGTTGATCGGTTGACGCAGGTGAGGCAGGGCGGGCCAGCGTTTTTGGGCACGCGAGTATTTTCTCCGATTTGGGGTGGGATGTGACAGCGATCAAGGTTTCAACTTTCGGAGCACGGGCCACCGCCGTGCTGCTGGCAGGCACGATGCTGTCCTGTCTGCCCGTCGAGGCCCAGACCACGCCAGCAACCGGACGGTCGCCCGCCAGGGCCAGCGCGCGGACCACGGCGCCTGCGCCGGTCGCGTCGCCCGTTGCGGCTGCGCCCGCGGTCACCCGCACGATCAAGACGATCCGCGTCGAGGGATCGCAGCGGCTCGAGCCCGAGACGGTGCTGTCCTACACCAAGTTGCGCACCGGTCAGGCGTTCACCAACGAGTCGCTCGATCAGGCGATCAAGGATCTCTACGCGAGCGACCTGTTCGCCGACGTCTCGATCGCAGGGGCCGAGACTGGCGACATCGTGTTGCGGATTCGTGAAAACCCGGTGATCAATCGTGTCATCTTCGAGGGCAACAAGCGGCTCAAGGAAGACAAGATCAAGAAGGAGGTGAAACTCGCCCCCCGCCAGATCTTCACGCGCACCGCGGTTCGTCAGGACGTCGCCCGCATCATCGAATTGTATCGCCGCCAGGGCCGCTTCGCCGCGGTGGTCGAGCCCAAGATGGTCAACCTCGACCAGAACCGGGTCGACGTGATCTTCGAGGTGAGCGAAGGGCCGAAATCCAAGGTTCGCCAGATCAATATTCTGGGCAACGAGGAATTCTCGGACAACAAGCTGCGCGAGCAGATGGCGACCAAGCAGGCGCGCCTGACGACGTTGCTGAGTTCGAACACGAGCTACGACCAGGATCGCTTGGCGTATGACCAGCAGAAGCTGCGCCAGTTCTACCTGACCGAAGGCTATGCCGACTTCAAGGTGACGTCCGCCGTCGCCGAACTGACGCCCGACAAGAAGGACTTCATCATCACCTACGTGGTGGAGGAGGGGAAGCGCTACAAGTTCGGCGACGTCACCGTCGACAGCGACATCCGCGACTTCGACAACAAGAAGCTCGCCGCCAGCCTCGGGATCAACAAGGGCGACTGGTACAACGCCAAGAAGGTCGAGACCGCGGTCGATTCGCTGAGCGAAGCGGCTGGCGCGTTCGGCTATGCCTTCACCGAGGTGAACCCGGACTTCCAGCGTGACAAGGACACGCTGACGATGGGGATCAACTTCCACATCGCCGAAGCGAAGCGATCCTACGTCGAGCGCATCGACATCAACGGCAATACGCAGACGCAGGACAAGATCATCCGCCGCGAGATTCGTCTCGCGGAAGGCGATGCGTTCAGCAGCTTCCAGGTCAAGCGCTCGCAGGATCGCATCAATTCGCTCGGCTTCTTCCAGGACAAATTCGAGATCAAGCAGACGCAGGGGTCGTCCCCCGATCGCGTCGTGCTGACCGCGAACGTCGAGGAAAAGTCGACCGGCGAGCTGTCGCTTTCGGCAGGTTTCTCGAGCCTCGAGAAGTTCATCATTCAGGCCTCGATCCGCCAGCGCAACTTCCGCGGCAAGGGCCAGGAACTGCGCGCAAGCGTCAATTATTCGACCTATTCCAAGTCGGTCGAGCTGGGGTTCACCGAACCCTATCTGTTCGACAAGAACATCGCGGTCGGCGGCGATATCTTCCGCCGCGACTACAATGCGTTCAACTATCTGGGCAACACGCGACAGACGACCTACACGCAGGTGTCGACCGGCTTCCAGCTGCGCGCGGGTATCCCGCTGACGGAATATTGGCAGCTCGCCGGCCGCTATGGGCTGTCCTATGATCAGGTCGGGCTCGATCAGGCGACGTATTTCACCAACGGCCAGTGCGACAACCTGCTCGCCGGGCGGTACCTTTGCGAAGCCATCGGCAACCGCTGGACATCGTCGGTCGGTTATTCCTTGTTGTATGACAGCCTTAACAGCCGCCTGCGCCCGACGGCCGGCCAGCGCTTCATCTTCAGCCAGGACTTCGCTGGCCTCGGCGGCGACGTGAAGTACATCCGCACCAAGATCGAAGGGTCGAAATTCGTCAACGTCGGCAGCGGGTTCATCGCCTCGCTGAACGTCGAGGGCGGCTATATCAAGTCGCTGGAGAAGAGCCGGGGGGCAGGGATCGATTCGGTCCGCATCACCGACCGCTTTTACCTCGGCGAGCCGGACTTCCGCGGGTTCGACATTCGCGGCGTAGGGCCGCGTATTCAGCGCATTCCCTATGTGACCGACGCCGCGGGCAACCAGACGCTGGTCACCGACCGGACGCAGATCGTGGACGACGCGCTCGGTGGGCGCGCCTATTACCTGGGCAAGCTCGAGCTGGAAATCCCGCTCGGCGCAGGTGCGCGCGAACTCGGCTTGCGGCCGTCGATCTACGTGCAGGCAGGCGCGTTGTTCGGCATCACGCGGCCGTTGCCGACGGCGACCTTCCCGACCGCGGTCGACCCGGTCACCGGCCGAACGGTGGTTCAGTCGCTCAACCGTCCGGTCCTGGCAACCAATGGTCAGCCCTATTACGTCGTGCCGGCGACGGACGGGAACAACCCATCGGCAAGCACCACCTGCACAGTCGGCTATTCGGCGACGGTCGGCGGACCGTGCAGCGGGACGTCGGTCAACACCCCGCTGTCGGGGCAGCCAATCTCTCCGTTCCTCGAACGCTTCGTCGGTGACTCGCCACGTCCGCGCATTTCCGTCGGTACTGGCGTGAACTGGAACTCGCCGTTCGGGCCGTTGCGCATCGATCTCGCTTACGCCCTGCTCAAGGACAAGGGCGACGATAGTAAACTTGTAACATTCAATGTGGGGACACAATTCTGATGAAGACCACCTATTCCATGCTGCTCGGTTGTGTCGGGCTGTCGCTCGCGGGTGCTGCTCAGGCGCAGGTCGGCGGTATCGCGATCGCCGATCCCGAGACCGTCATCCTGACGGCAAAGGCGCTCGACGCAGCGAACACGTCGATCGCAACGACCTACAAGGCACAGCTCGACCAGGCGACCGCCCGCGCACAGGCGCTCCAGGCCCAGCTCAACACGCTGTATGCCCCGCTCGATCTCAACAAGGACAAGCAGTTGTCCGACGACGAGATCCAGAAGGCGCAGGCAGCAAAGAACCCGGCGCTCGCCCAGATCGAAACCGCGCAGCGCACCGGTCAGGCCGACGTCGCGCGGCTTCGTGGTCCGGCAACGCTGGCCCAGGCATATGCGATCGAACAGATTTCGCAGAAATATGCCGCTGCCATGCAGGCAGTTGTCGCCTCCAAGAAGCTGAGCCTGTTGCTCTCGGCCGGTAGCGTCCAGTTCAGCACGCCTGCCGTCGATGTCACCGACGACATCAAGGCCGAGCTCGATCGCACCAACCCGACGGTTGCGTTCACGCCACCGGCTGGTTGGCAGCCGAGCCAGCAGACCCAGCAGCTGCTCCAGCAGTATCAGCAGCTTGCCTATATCTCGGCAATGCAGCGTCAGCGCGCCGCTGGTGGTGCTGCCGCTGCGCCGGCTGCGGGCGCCAAGGCACCGCAGGGTCGCTGAGCGTCTGATGGCGGACGGTGAAGGCGAAGGCCGCGGCGCAATGGGCCCGCTCGATATCGGGCGGGTCATGGCGGCGTTGCCGCATCGATACCCGATGCTGTTGGTGGACCGGGTCGAGGAGTGCATCCTCGACCGGTCGATCAGCGCGATCAAGGCGGTGACGATCAACGAGCAATTCTTCCAGGGGCATTTCCCTGGACGGCCGATCATGCCGGGCGTGCTGATCGTAGAGGCGATGGCGCAGGCGGCGGGGATCCTTGCGGTCGAATCGCTCGGTCTCGCCGGATCGGGCAAGCTGGTGTATTTCATGGCGATCGACGGGGCGAAGTTCCGCAAGCCGGTCGAGCCCGGCGTGCTGCTCAAGCTCGAGGTTGCGTTCGTCCAGAAGCGTTCGAGCGTCTGCAAGTTCGCGGGACGCGCGACGATCGACGGCCAACTCGCTGCGGAGGCGAACTTCACCGCGATGATCGCCGACCCGCCCAAGTGATCCTCTGATGGACGGGTTGACCTGGTTCGGCCTGTTCGCGGTTTCGGCAATGTTGCTGTGCTACGCGCTGGAAGACCGCTCGCCCTGGTGGGTGCTGGGTTTTTCCGGCGCGTGCCTGCTTGGATCGACCTACGGCTTCCTGCAGGGCGCGTGGCCGTTCGGTCTGGTGGAGGCGATCTGGTCCGTGGTCGCGCTGCGGCGGTGGTGGACGATACGCTGAGCGTTCGCGAGCGCCATCGAATTGCCCCTGCCGTTGACAGCGATGATCGAAAGCCTTCGTCTGTCCGCGTGGTAGAGTTGCACTTGGGGCCAGGCTCTGATAGGGGCCGCGCCTTCGCTTGCTGGTCGGAAACCAGCGGCTTTTCGGAGAATTCAGTCGTGAAGAAGAACATCCATCCCGATTATCACACCATCACGGTGCAGATGACCGACGGCACGCAGTTCCAGACCCGTACCACCTGGGGCAAGGAAGGCGACCTGATGACGCTCGACATCGATCCGCTCGCGCATCCGGCCTGGACCGGCGGGCGTGGCACGATGCTCGACGCAGGCGGCCAGGTTGCCCGCTTCAACAAGCGGTTCGGCGCGATGTCTTCCATCGGCAAGAAGTAAGACGGTTTGGGGCGGCGTCGGATCGGCGCCGCCCAAGTCTTTGACTATTTCCCGCAGCCGACGTGCGGTCACGACGGTCTGCGGTGTCGTTTGTCGTCGCGTATCCATCCGTTCGACCATGACGGTCCGGCTTGGTTCGTGGGTACACCACCCCTGAAAACGCTGGCTGCACCGATCGTCCTACCCTAAGCAGCCCACATATGTTGCTCCGCTGTTGCGGAAGATTGTGAACCGATCGATTGGTCGTCCTTATCGCTTGAGACCGGGTTTTGTGGGTTTTTTATAAAAGCGCCTGGTCGTTCGACTAGGATAAGCGCGGTAGCAAACTTGTGAGCATATGGACGGCCATGCGGCAAATGGGACATCCCGGCAGGCCCTCACAGGCTACGCCGTCGCCGATCCGCGAACTGATCGGCGTCCAATATGTGCGTGGCCTCGCGGCCTTCCTTGTTGTCGTGTATCATCTGCAACCGCAATTGCAGCACCTCGGCTATACGTCCGGGTTCGGCACGGGTCTGGCCGGTGGCGTCGATGCCTTTTTCGTGATCAGCGGATTGATCATGTGGATCACGACCTGTGATCGCCCCAATTCTCCAACCAAGTTCCTGAATCATCGCCTGGTCCGGATCGTTCCTTTGTACTGGATCGCGACCACGATCATGGTTGCGGTAATGGCCATTGCCCCGGCTGTCCTGCAGACTGGACGGTTCGACTTGAACCATGTTGTGGCATCCTACGCCTTCATCGCATGGCCGCATCCTTCGACCGGGTTGATGGAACCTGTCGTGATCCCTGGCTGGACACTCAATTACGAGATGTTCTTCTATCTTGTGTTCAGCGGGTTACTGTTGATCGGTCGATCGTATCGCCTTGTTGTCGCTGCCCTCGTCTTCAGTGCTCTTCCAATCATCGGGCTGATTGCGGGCGTTGGACCGCTTCGCGGGACGCTGTTTGACAGGCAAATCGAGTTTTACACGTCGTCGATCATGTTGGAATTTTTCTCGGGCATGCTGCTCGGAGAGTTTTATGCTCGAACGCGCATGCTGCAATCGATCGGGCCGCGTTACGGATTGGGTGTCGCGGGGATCGGACTGATCCTGCTGGTGGTCGGTGCTGACATGTTTCCGGAATTTCCGCGTGTAGTCAGCAGAGGAATTCCGGCGTTTCTGCTCGTGACCGGTGCGCTGGCCTGCGATTCGGCAGGGGGCGTTCGCCGGCACTGGCTACCGCTGCTGGCCGGAAACGCGTCCTATTCGCTCTATCTCATGCACCCGTTCGTCTTGTCGGCGATGAGCCAATTATGGCGCAAACTCGAGTTGAGTACCTCGATCCCGGCTTTGTGGCTGTTCTCGTCGGTATCGATCGCCCTCTGCCTGGTCGTCGCGGCCTTGTCCTTCCAACTGATCGAGGCGCCCCTGATCGCGTTTTTCCGCAATCGCCGGACGTGAGATCCTGAACCGGACGGTCGCGACGCTGGCGGAAGAGGTGCCCGCCACAACAACGGGCTGTAACGGCAGAATGCCAAGGGTTCTTCAGTAGGCGATTTGCTGAATACCCCGGTTTATACCCCGTCGTATAATTACGCCTCGCAGTTGTGTCTTACGCTCCCCACTCCGGTCCATCCGGGTCTGCGTGGAAGTCGTCGAAGCTTGCGGTTGGCGGCGGCGGGGGCGGAACTGGGGGGAGGGTTGGCGCGCCGCCGCCAAACCGGACCCTGATGGTAGCCACGCCGCCGGCAAGCGCCTGAAAGACGGCCAAGGCTTCTTCCCCCGCCGCGATCTTGCTGCCAATCCACGGTGCGCGCTCTGCCGTAAGGTGTCCGATCTGGATGCCCCGTTCGCTGAACACCGCAACCGCGTGTGGGTCATGGGGGTTTTTAGGCTCGCGCCGCAGTTCGACCGGATCGCCGGGCGAGCACTGCAACAGCTCGAACCGGCGGTTGCTTTTGGCCTTGTCGGCATTGGCGTAATCGATGCCGACGACGGTGAGGCTGAGTTCGCGCTGATCCATCAGGGAGATAACTGCGGCCGAGCCGAGTTGATCCCGTTGCAGCGAATCGATAGCGTGCCCCATAGAGATAGCCCACATTTTGAGGCGACGATTATGCGCGAACTGCATCACCAGGACGGGCGCACCTTCGCTTTCGATCAAACGAGAATCCGCTGCATTGAGCTGCGTGAGAGCAGGCAGGGCTGGCCGACCTGCCTGCCGCACGGGCGTGAGCTATGACACGCGACCTTGCGTCGCTTCCCGGCTGGCCCGTAGCGCTCACCGAAGCCGAGGCGCTAGAGTATACGCGTGTGAGCGTCGCGCAGATGAAAGACTGGCGCACCCGAGGCTTGGTCCGGTTCGTCCCGCGCGGGCGCAATGGTGCGGCGATCGCGCTGCGGGTGGATCTCGACGCCGCTATTGATGCCTTGTTCGAAGGCCCCGGCGCGACCAGTACCGACCAGTGGTTCTGATGCCAGTAAGCGCTTCGGACCAGTACGCGGCGGAAGAGCTTTCGTCGTGCAAGCGAAAAGGGAATGCGCCGGTATGGAGACTACGTCGCCCCAATCCGGGACGGTTCTAGTATTGCTCCTCAAACGTTCGTTGCGCTGACCCGGCAGACGCGTACACGGCCTTCAACCGCGCACTCCTCGGAAGGTATGGCGCGGCTAGGGCTGCAATTACGGCTCAAGCCGAACTGCAGCCCGCTCCCGATTAACCGAAAGTCTCATCCTAACTCGTTGACTAAATTACCGGTCGGCCTAGCTTACTGGCAACCGGTCTCGTCCCCGCAACAGATAGGATCGGCAAGGGCCGCGGTATGATTCCTCCGCCGTGGCCCGCCTTTCTATTCAGGCGTCGAAGGCGACTGAAGAGAATGATTTGATCGGTCGGTTTTGAAGGCCTTGAGCGCCGCATTTCCCGGTGTTTCCTGAGCGATGTTGTTGAGCGCGTCAGCCGGAGGCTTATGGTGCTTTTAACCGCCGGCGATCCCCTCGGCCTGTGCGGCCAGGGCTGCAGAGTCCCCCCCCTGCAGCCCGCCATATTGCCCGGCAAAATGTGGCGGTTGAGATCGCTTGTTGCGACGAGGTTTGAAAACCCTACAGTTGCCAATAACCGCGTGTTCCCGGACGGCAAGGCGCGGCCAGGGCTGCAATTACGGTGTGTACCGAACTGCAGCCCGCCCGGCACCTGGGGCCCGTTTTGTTATCTCATTGGTCCGTCCACTCATCGGTCCACATGCGCGGTCTATCTTCGAGAGTTAGAAAGGGCCTAATCAGCCGCAGCAGACGCTATGCCAATTGCAGGTTCGCCCCGTTTCAGAAACGTACGCAAACTGTAAGAACCGATTACATTATCATTCACCCAAGACGCAAAAAGCCACGAGAATGCTGGATTGGCGCGGAAATTGCTCACGGATTTAAGTTCAATAGCCAACCCGAGGAGATGATCTTGAAAAAGTCTATCGCAATGTTCGCAACGGTCGCGTCGCTCGCTCTCGCCACCGTGGCTTCTAGCGCATCCGCAGCATCGTTCGTTTTCACTTTTTCGGGTACCGGTGGTATCAACGGTGCGTCGGGTACTCTTGAGGCAATGGACAACGGCGACGGTACGTTCACCGCCACGAGCGGTACTATCAACGCATTTGGTACCGTAGCTTCCGGGGCTGGTACTCTAACCGCGGGATCGGGTAATTCGCCCAGCGGTTTCTTCACCTACGATGACACTCTGCTCCCAGGCCAGAATCCCTTGCTGACGGCCGGCGGGCTATTGTTCGAAATCGCAGGTGCAGAAATTAACATCTATTCCGCCCCGGGCGGCACGGATCCTTATGTGTTGTACAGCAACAGTGGTGCCAACGCGACCGGCAACTTTGCTCTAAGCGAAATCTCTGCTGCCGTTCCCGAGACTGCGACATGGGCAATGATGCTTATGGGCTTCGGAATGGTCGGCGCAGGCCTGCGTTCGCACAAGCGTTCCACTGTTCGTGTTACCTACGCTTAAAACAGGCTCCAATTGTTCAGCAGGGCCGTTGTTTCGAAAGAAACAGCGGCTTTTGCTTTTGGTGGACATTTTCTACTTACCGCAGATCGCAGGATATTCGAACGTTGCGAATTAGTTGCGCACAGGGTCTGGCAGACAAGCTGAGGTGAGGCAGCTATTGCAACTTTCTTTATGCCGATTGGTAAACGTGCAGCTTCCGTCTCGGATCTTCAGCGTCTAGCAGGGAGCCATACCCTATAGAGATAAAATCCGTTGCTTGCTTTGCTGATAGGCCTAGCCTGAGGTCAACCACTAGTTCTCCAGAAACTGGTTCGGCCAGGGCCGCGGTATAATTCCTCTACCGTGGCCCGCCTCCCTCAGGTTGACCAATTTTGTCAGACGTTGGCAACCGGTGCAGAACGTCTGCCCGGCGTTCAACGGAATCTTGGTTCAGCAGCGAAGGTCCGGCGCTTGGTGCAGCTAGCTACGGCCAGCGGTTGAAGCTCCACTTAAAAAGCCGCCGATCTCGCGATCGGCGGCTCAATATCTGCATGAACGGTTTACGCGTAGCTGACGGCAGTCTTGACCGACGAGCGTTTACGAGCAGCAAAGCCGATCATGCCGAAGCCGGCCAGCATCATCGCCCAAGTGGCGGGCTCGGGGACGGCGCCAGTTGCGGCAGCGAACGCATTGCTCACGACCGAAATGCGACCCGGTCCAAACCGGTTATCGGTCGTGTGGACGTAGAAACCGTAGGTCTGGCCCGCCCCGACATTGAAGCTGAAGTTTCCGTTCGAGGAAGCACCGCTGTTGGAAAGCTGGAAAAGCGTGCCACCAAGGATGTAACCAGCCGGGTCGAAAACCCCACCATCCACATCAAACGACTGGTAATTGAAGGTCCCGGCGATCGAAAGCGGGCCCATCGCAGTGTCGGTATACAAGGTATCTCCGAAGGTGCCCGAGCCATTGTCGCCACCCGTGAGAGAGAACGTGCCCGGCAGAGCGGTCGTCGTGACATAGCCGTTAGCGTTCGAGTTGCTGAGAGTTTGGGCTTGTGCACCCGTACCGACAAGCATGGCGGCTCCAGCGAGCAGAATTATATTCAATTTCATGACATCCCCTTCGAGCACGGCACTGCGCCGCATCGCGTTTGTCCGGTGCAGAAACCGTGCCAATGGCGGAAAAGCGGGATTGTTGGAAATTGGCCGAAATCAAAGTGTAAACAATACCTTACAAGTGCACATACTGCGAGTTGAGGTGTCGCGCGCGTTAACTTATGTAGCTAGACTATTGCGTGTCGGGTGCTGCTCCCAAATACGTCCGCGTTCTTTCAATCGATGCGCCATCCGAACTGCTGCCCGCTCCGGCCGCTATCCTAGGTGATCGAGCAATTAGTATCGTACTTGCACCGCCGGAGTGTAACGCTGGTTTGTCAAAAAGTGTTGAAACGTAATGTGTTGCATGCGTCACCGATTTGCCTAGCATAGTGAGCAACCGATCTCGTCCCCCCAACAGATCGAGTCGGCCAGGGCCGCGGGATGATTCCTCTACCGCGGCCCGCCTCCCTGAAGTTACGCAGATAGCGCGCGCACCGGAGCCGGCTTGCTGGCGTGCGCGATCGCCACCAGCGTTTTGCCAATCGACCCGACAACATCGTCGCCCGCCTTTGCGCCGATCGCGACGAGCGATTCCCCGATCATACCGACCATCAGCCCGGCCGGGATCGAGGGGCTGACAACGGATAGGCCTCCGTCCGGCGCCTTCACCAGCAAGACGGTCGCCGCGGCATCGTCCGGGATATTCGCCACGGCTGCCGTCATCTTTTCCTTGTTCGTCATAAGTCAGTCCTCCTTGATGATGAGTTCGTAACCCCAGCCGCGAACAGATTCGATCCTGACCTCGGGCGGGAGTTTGGCGCAGACATGGGTGATGCCCACCTTCAGCGAATTGTGGCTCACATCCTCGCCAACACCGACGAGCAGCAGCGACAGGTGCGACGCCCTTTGCCTCTGGGTGAGGATGTGGAGGATGGACACCTCGCGGGGCGAGAGGCCCAGGTTGATACCCCGCCAGCTGCCGCGTGGCGGGTCCAGCTGAACCTCGAGCGGTCCCCGCTTCACCAGGCCGATCGTGTGGGCGCCGCATTCGTGGCAGATCATCAGGCCGCGACCACCGGCGTCATGGTCGGGAACACCGGGATCGGGGTCGTATCTGCATACGTCCCATAGATCAGGTTGGTGTCGTCATAGTCCCAGCCGTAGCAGCTGCGGATCGATACCGCCGCCCCGGGGTCTGCCGCCAGCGTGATCACGAGACTGTTGCCCGAGATCGTGATCGTGCTGATCGGCAAGGTCGTGGCAAACCCGTCCTTCGACACCTGGAAGCCGTACAGCGCATTTCCGAGCGTCGGCGTCGGAACCGTGCCGGTTGCCAACGTCGTCGGTCCGGTGAGACCGGTAGCGCCGCCCATGGCCATGGTGAGCGTGATGACCGCGCCGCTGCGGCTCGCGCTGGCCACCGTCGGACCCTTGCCGTCGTGGATCGCCGCACCGAACGCCTTGGCGATCGTGAAGCCGTCGCGCCGGCTCATCTCCGGGTAGCCCGTGTTCGACGTCGAGTAGTGGTACGAATCGCTGTGGACGCATCCGAGCTTGCTGGCGGAGAACTGTACCAGCGGCTCGTTGGCGATGATGTCCAGATACTGCTGGCGCAATACCTCCCGCTGCGCGTTGATCTGCGCAGCGGGATAGTTCGGCGACGATGGCGGGGTCGACGCTGCGAAGCGGCCAACCGGAGCGATGAACACCTTAAGGTTCGGGTTGTTGGTCGCGGTGCGCAAGCCGGGCAGGAGGTTGCCGCGGAACGATGCCGAGTATCCGGTCGGCGCAGACGCACCATCGGCATCTGCCTCGCCCTGATCCCAAACGACGAACTCCACCACGCCGCGATGGTATCCGACCGCATTGGTGAAGGATACCCAGTCAGCGCCGCCCGGCGACAGCGACTGGAGCGTCCGGCTGGCCACGCCGACCGCCGAGATGCCCACGGGGATGCCGAGTGCCTGCGACATCACATAGGCCGTCGCGTAGCTCGCCTGTGGGATGATCTTCGTGTTGTAGGCGCTCGCCCATTCGCGCAGCGGGGTGCCGCCCTGCGGACTATCCGGATACTGCTGCGCGGAGAACGCCATCGAGCTGTAGGTAGGCGTCGTCCATCCGCTGTTGCGCCCGCCAGAGTTGCTTTGCCCCCAGGTCATGCCCAGCATACCGCACGACGCCCCGCGCGATGTCGCGGTATAGCGCGTCCCCGATGCATCGACATAGCCCGCCTCGATCTCGTAAGGGCCGCCGACCGGGAGCGTGGCAAGCGCGCTGCAAAGGCCATTGGACGCAGTCGGCGTCTTCATCGCCGACCAGTCCTGCACGACGGCCTTCGTCGTCTGGTCCTTCAATCGGTATCTGCAGCCACTCGCGTCGGCCGTCGGGATCGATGATCGAGCGGATGTTGAGATCAAGCGTGCCGTATCGGATCTGGTCGGCATCGGCGAGGTCCGCGCGCCAGCGAACCGTGATGCGGAAAAACGAGATCCCCTGCACCACTTGGTCAAGCAGCGCCTCGCGACCGTTCTGGCCGAGGACCTCCGCCCACACCGTGGCGATGTCCGGCCAGGATACCGTGAAACCACCCTTGCCGTTGCTGAATTGCGTCTTGCGCTTGAGCGTCACGCGCCGATTGAGACGCCCGGGAGTCATCGTCATCAGACAAGCTCCATGCGAAGCTCGCGATCCAGGCGTCGATGCTCTTGGTGGTCGGCATGGCCATAATCACTCCCACCGCCATGCACAGCGCAACCGCCGCGTCGATTTTGTTCACAGACCGCGCTTTCGCGAGCCAGTAATTGTCCCAGCGGTCGCTGTCGGTCACCGCCGACATCATTGCCGACACCAGCACTGGGTTGCGGCGCAGGCGTATTCGACGTTCGAAGAGCAGCGTTTCCAGCTCGCGGAGCGACGATGGCATCCAGAGGCCTTCGGGTTCGACCTTGGCTGCTTTGGCCGCGTCGATCATCGCCTGCGTCGGCTTGCCCTTCTTGGTGCCGCCCTGCGGATGCTCCACCTGCTCGACGGTTATGCCGAGCGCGTTCAGTTCTGGCTCGAACATTGAGCGGTAGGCATACCGGTCATACCCCAAGCCGAGCACCTTGTAGCGATGCACATCTTCGGCGACCGACTGGGCGATGTGCCGATAGGCGATGCTCTCGCCCTTCGGTGCTTGGAGGTGGCCCTCCCGGATCCAGCGAGGATAGTCGAGCTTGTCGAGCAGCGCGCGGGCAGCGGCGGTATCGCCGGGCGTCCAGGCTTCGATCCACGCGTCGTATGTCGGCGCCACGATGACGTACGGCTGTCCCTGATCGTCCAGCCGCTCGACCGTCACCTCGCCGGTTTGCACGATGCAGGCCTTGGCTGTGATGTCGCGCGTCTGCGAAAGGTCGAGCCCCATCGCGATCGACTTGCCGGCATGCTCGGCAGGATCAAAATCGGCGAGCGCCGGTTCGAGGGTCGCTCGGGTCATCCAAGCCGCCTCGGCATCGGTCCAAACGCAAAAGTGCAAACGCAGGATGCCGTTCAGCTTCCCCGGCATTGCCTTACCCTGCGCAACGACGCCTGCGAGATACTCCTCCGTAATCGTCACGCCCAGCAGCGGATTCGCTTTCGGCCAGCACGACGGATCGTTGAGCGGATCGTCACCCTGATCGAGCGCACAAACGTAGCTGAACGTCGTGTCGTCGATCGGCGTGCCGACATAGGCGGGGTCTTCGTCTTTGGCCTCGGCGTTACCGGCCGCGACCTTCACCGCGTGCTCGTGCTCTTCCCAGCAAATCGAATTTCGATCGGTGCCGCTGTTCGTGATCATGAAGAGCAGCGGCTGACGGCGAAATTTGAAGCCGCGTTCGAGCATCTCCATCACGCCGCGGTCGGGGTGTTCGTGGACCTCGTCGCAGAGCGCGAAATGGGGGCGGGGGCCTGACCCGGTCTTCTTTGCCTCCCGGCTGATCGGTCGGAAGAACGACCCGCTGGCGAGATTCGCCATATTGTATTCGCGGCCCGGCCCGCCGCTGGGCTTGATACGAGATTTCAGATCCGGCGACTTGTCGACCATGTTGACGGCGTCGCGGAACAGGATGCCCGCCTGATCTTTGGTCGCCCCGGCCGCGTAGATCTGCGCACCGGGTTCGTTATCCGCCATCATGCCGTATAGGCCGATGCCGCCGGCGATAGGCGACTTCCCGTTGCCTTTGCCCTCTTCGACATAGGCACGACGAAAACGCCGGGTACCATCCGAGCGCTTCCATCCGAATATCGAGCCGACCTTGAACGACTGACTGGGGTGAAGCAGCAGGGGAAGCCCTTCGAACTGGCCCTCGGACAGCTTCAGCTTCGTCTCGAAGAACCGGATCGCACGCGCGGCGGCGGCGGGGTCGAACGCTAAGCCTCGCGCGCCGCCATATTTCAGGTCGTCAAGGTGACGACGACAAGCATTGCGAACGTGTGGGCCGGCGACGATCGCACCGGCGACAACGGCATTTGCATAAGCAGTCGCGCGGTCAGTTTCGAGACTGGCGGTCGGCTCAGCACGTGCCGAAGAACTCGTCTTCCTCCTCTTCGTCATCGTCATCCGGCATCGCCACCTTCGTCCGATCGGTCGGTGACGCGCCCAGCTTGCTCAGCGTCGTCGCATAGAGGCCAAGCTTCTGAACGCCGACGTCATCACCAGCGAGGATTAAGCCGCGGATCATCGAAGCCAGTTCCAGCATCGCTTCGTCGGAAGCGTTCAGCCACGGCATGCGGCTGACGAACATGCGCCACGCGCGGCGGGCCTCAACAGTCAAATGATCGGGCGGAGGGCCTACCGATTTGCCTTTTGGCTTGGCGCGACCTTTGAAGCGGGCAGGGTTCTTCGCCGCTGCGCCGGTGATCGCCGCCTTCAAGGCCGGCAACCGCGGCTTCGGCATCGTTCGACCCCTATATTCTGAATTGTGGATGCGTGAATTTTAGGTCCATGCGGTGTCCGCCGCCCCATCCGACCGGGTTTTGACCCACCCCCATGCCTCGGCAAGCGGCGTGCCAGTTGTCATCCTCTGCGCACTCATCTCGCCGCATTTCGGGTAGGCTGATCAAGCGGCCAGCCGTCGCCATCTGTACCGACAACGCGGCGATGTCCGAACTGCTCGGCTGTCACCTCATCATGGCACGGACCGCACAGGCATCGGATGTTGATGTCATCATCCGCGCCGCCGTGCGCAAGCGGCACGATATGATCAGGCACGGTTGCGGCGGTCACGCGGCCACGCTCAGCACAACGTCTGCAGAGCGGCTCAGCTTCGAGCCGTCGACGGCGCTGAGCTTGCCCAGCGCGACCTCGGAGACGTTCGACCCTGGCAGCTTCCCTCACCACCAGCCCGCTAATTGCAGCGGTGTTGCCTTCAACGTACTCATGGGGTGTCGGCGAACCATTCCGGATCGCGACAAGCCGAACTGATCATTAGCTATGACAATTCAGCATGTTACGATGTCCTAATTGGTTGCTACTGAGCGTGAGCTAGCTCCGGGCAATTGCTACCACGAGGATTATTCTAATTGATGAGGCCCACGATCCTGAGTGTACGATACCGTACATTGACTTGGCTCTGCTGGCTTGCCAACGCGCCTAAACGAATGTTTCGCGCAGGTTTTTCGATGTCTCAGACCATAGGAGTGGAGTCCCTGGTGCAGCGCGCCACGGGAGGGCCCGTCATGATTGTCGTCGAATTGCTTTCTGCCGAAGGCGAGGCAAAACATGCTCGGTGTCTTTGGCGTGCACAATCGCAAGTTGTGGAAGCTGTTGTACCGCTGGCAGAACTGAGACTGTGCAGTCTACCCAGCGACTTGATGAAGTGATCAAAGTCGACTCGTTTGTTAGGTGCCTCGAAACACCGAACCCAATGATGGTGACCGCAATATTGCCGGAATGTCATGGGGTTGGCGCCACAGCGAATTGCGTATGGTTCGAGGGCGGAAGCTTGCATAGCGCAAAAATTGCACTCGATCGACTTATCGAGTTGAACGAGCCCGAAATATGATATTACTAATACTAGGATATCAAGCATGTTGGACTACTGCTTGACGTAGTGGATCAGCCGCCGTCGGCGCAGATCGTCTTCCCCCACCACCAGTCAGCCGATCGCAGGTGCCGAAGCGCTGACCTATGTCTTGCGTCGTGTGCTTGAGTGAGGCGGCGTGCTGACCGCCCGGGAGGGGAAACGGCTAGCCGGCCAAACTGTGGTTGCTTTAAATCAATATACGACGATAGAATACGCGTCGAGCTCGTACATTGCAGCGAGCGAGACAATCTCGGGGGAGAGGTTCACCCGCGCCGCCGGTTATTATCGAAGCGCGGGTGAACTTCCGAAGTTTTAATCGCAATCGGAATAGGTAGCACGTCCAGCTATTTCGAGCGGTATCTTGAAATAGTTGGCGTTGGGCAGCCGTTCGGTTACGGTCGCGAACCGCCGCAGTTAATGGCGTAGTACCCAAGCAAACTAAAACCACCCGCGGCATTCGCACGCTTTGCGGGTGGTTTTTTCAGCCTTCGGACATCCGGGAAAGCTCATGCTTCCAAGTGGTGATAGCGAGGGCGGTCAAGCCGTACGGCCTACCAGCGCGATACTCGCCGAAACCGCTAATGCGGTGGTGCCCGTTCAGGCTGTGGCTGTAGATATACCATCAGGCTGTAAAAGGAAAGTGGCAATGTTGAACGACACGTTTCCGCCAAAGCAGACCATGGTCGACTTGCCATTTCCGTCTTCTACGATGCCACTGAGACCGGCAAATGCACCTTCAGGGATATGCACACGCGTTCCAGGTGAAAATACTCGCTGTTTCGCTTTGGGGACCACCTTACGCTCAGCCGTTCGTAGTCGTTCAACTTCCCGATCTGCGATCAGAGGTATGCGTCCGTTGTAGCGGAAGATCGAAAAAGGGGGATGCGGGCTGACGGGCAAAGCGAGGACGTCTGCCAGCTCTGGGAGCGCATTTCCCCGCGCAAACACGAACGAGGGCATCATAGCCACGGTCCGTTCGATTTTGGCCTTACTGCCGCGCGGAGCGCGTTTTATGCTGATCTCCTGTGGCGTCCAGACGTCAAATCCCGCAGCCAGCAGCGACGCCGCCAGTGGAAGTGTGCGCTGCCCTGCAGTTCGCAGAATGCACCAATGGAGGCCTGCGACGTCCAATCCCCAGTGTGTCCGTTCATTCACGTAAAGTCCCCCTCCAAATCTGGACTGCTCAATTATTCGCCCCGGCGGCGGCGTGATCGGCAACGGCCGCAAGTCGCTCGAGCAAGCACCGACGCTCTTCCACCAGCGGATCCGAAATCGCCCGGATCTCGCCGACCGAGGGTAGGAACCCATGCCGCGCCGCGCGGATCGCGCCGTCGATCGCGATCGCGACGACGTCCCACGGCAAATCATCCAGCAACCGAACGTATTCGGCGAGCCAGATCGTCACCGAACCGGGGCTTGCGTCCCTTCTTGACGCCATGAACATCGTCCACATCGCAGTGAGGCGGTCGACCAGCCATTCTCGCGGCACCGGAGTTGAGCTGGCCTGGATAGCGCCGAGGGTAGCGTCGAGCATCCCGGCCGAGTCCTTGGCCTCCAGAACCGCGAGCGCATGCCCGGGTGTCCAGGCGGCCGATCCGTCGAACACGTAGGCTCGATCAGCCAAAGCCGAGAGCAGCTCGGGCGACACGCATGGCGTCGATGGGGCTGGAGGTATCAGCGACCCGGCGCTGACGGTGATCTCGTTTGTCATCGAACGTACCCTCGCGAACTTTGGTCAGGTTGGCTGGCTGCAAAAGCCAATCGATCTCAGCGACGAAGCCGTTGCGGCTTGTTTCGCCTCGAAGGAATGGCGAGCCGCGGATCTGGGCGAGCACGTCGAGCCAAGCCATGCTGCCGCCGATTTCCCGGACCCGGTCGGCCAGCTTCCGCTTCCGGTTGAGGGTGAGTTCGATGGTTCGGGCATTCGGCACGAGATCGTTGCGCATCGCCTGGTAGGCACCGAAGGCTTCGACCACGGGATCGGTGACCGGCAGCACAACGATCGAGGAAACCTGCTGTTCGGGCTTTGCAACCTCCGCAATTTCAACAGGCTGATCGGTCGGCTCGCCGATCGACGAGACCGAAGGTCTCTCTTCTTCTTCTTCTTTATTCCTTTTATTCCCTTCTTTCTGTTGTGTGCCCCGACTGTGCCCTCGCTGTGCCCTTGATGAGCCCTTCGCTGTGCCCTTGGCTGTGCCCTCCACGGGTTCCGCTGCTTGATATTTGTCGTAATTACAGACGGTTATAAGGGTTGGTGACTGTGCCCCTTTATGTGCCGCTTGCTGTGCCCAAATTCCGGCTTTCCCTAAGCGCTCCATCAGCCCACGTACGCGCTTGGGAGTCCAATCGAACGCTTCGGCCATGGCGCGGATCGATGTTGCGAACTGGCCGCGCTCAACCGGGATGCGCTGGCCCTTGAACCACATCTCATGCGCTGCGTACGCCGCCTGCTCGACCGACCACAGGAAGGCTTCGCGTTCAGTGAACGGCTCCGGTTTGAAGCTATCCATCCACCCACGGTGAACCAGGAAGAAGCCACTCACAGCGGGCCGCCGCCGGTGCGCATGAAGTCCATGCCGCGCACGGCTTGGCGGGCGCCAAAGAAGTACACCTTGCGGCGGCCAGTGGCACCTTGGCGCACCTTCGCCGAGTAGATATCCAGACGATCGCGCTCGGCTCCCATCTCGATCTCCCACGCATCGCGCTTCTTCATGTCGTGCTGGTCGGGCTCAATCTGCTTGAGATAGTATTCCGCGCGGTAGGCAAACACGACCGTGTCGGCGTCCTGCTCGAGGCTGCCGCTGTCGCGCAGGTCTGAAAGGAGAGGGCGCTTGTCCTCACGCTGCTCGACGCCACGGTTGAGCTGGGCCAGCGCGACTACCGTGGTGCCCGTGTCGCGCGCGGCCATCTTCAGCTCCTTGCTGGTGTCGCCCATCTCCTGCTCGCGGTTCTGTCGCTTCACTGGCGGATCCAGAAGGCCGAGATAATCGACGATCGTCACGGTCAGCGTGGCACCCTTGGCCGTCAGCCGGCGCTGGTGCTTGCGGATCAGCGGTGCGACCTGCGACGCGTTCAGACGCGGCGGCTCCTCGAATACGAGAGGCCAGCCATCGATGCGGTCGCGGATCCGCGCGGCAAGCATGAGATCGGCTTCGTTCAACCGCCCGGCCAGGACGTCGTCGAACGTGACCCGTGCGCCTTCTTCGAACATCATGTCGGCGATGATCCGCATCATCAACTGCTCGACCGGCATTTCGCGCGAGATAAACAGGACGCCATGGCCGGCTTCCGCCGCACGGCGCGCGACCGCGAGAGCCACCGCGGTCTTGCCCATGCCGGGGCGGCCGCCGAGCAGGATCAGCTGCCCAGGCAGCATGCCGCCGGTGATCTCGTTCCATTCGCTTAGGCCGGTGATCATGGCACCGCGCGATGCGGTGCCGTTCGCGACCGCCTTCGACTTGCGCAGCGCAGCGTCCCAAGCGTCGGCGAACCCGATCGGCTTCGGTGCACCTTTGCCGCCGCCGACGGCAACCGTCGCGAGCAGCTGCTCAGCATTCTCGATTTGCGCGCGCGGATTGACCTCGATCGACGTGTCCATCGCGCTTTCGATCAACGTGCGACCGACCTCGATCAGAGCGCGGAGTCGCGCCAGGTCAACGATTTGCGACGCATACTGGCGGGCGCCTAAGAGCCCGGCGCCGCTGCCGGTGAGCTGCGCAAGATACTTGGTGCCTCCGAGCTCGATCATGCCGGCGTCAGCTTCGAACATCGGGCGCAACGTAACTGGCGATGCTAGTAAATCGCGCCGCCGCAGATCCTTGATGACCGCGAATATACGACTATGCAGGGGCTCGAAAAAATGCTCGGGGTCGAGCTGGTTGAGCACGTCGTCCGCCAGGCGGTTGTCGATCATCATCGCGCCGAGCACGACGGCTTCGGCTTCAATGTTCTGCGGAAGCTCCCGCTCGCCGTCGCAGGCGGCCCCGGTGAACGCGTTCATGCTCGGCTCCGTTCGGCGGCGATCATATCGAGCCATACTGACGTCAAGGCATTGACCCGGCGGATGAGGATCTCGTGCGGCACCAGCTCGTGCGGCTCGGTCAGGCCGTCCGCCTCGATCTCCATCACCGCCGGCAAGAGCATAGCCAGAGTCAGTGCCCCCTTATCGTCACTGGTGCAGACCGATCCCGCGTCTGCCCAACGACCGCCGACCAGTGCGAGAAGCGGGTCCGCGAACCGGCCGCCCCATTCGCGGCAAGCGACAAGGAATGTCGGCATGTCGATCGCGGATGCGGTATTGGCGTAGGCGGCGGCGCGATCGTCGGACTTGCCGAGCACCCGACCGATATCGGTCCAGGTCGCGGAGTCTTCAGATTTGATCGCGGTGAGCAGCTTGTTCTGGGTGTCGATGGCGTTGGACGCGGAGAACGTCCGACGCTGAGAATGAGTGCTCAGCGTGCTCATTCGGCGTTGCCTTCCGTCCAAACAGTTGCTGTTTGCTGCAAGCGGCTGTTACGAGCGGTAATTGGAGATGTTGATGAGCGAATTGAACGAAGACTGGGCGATCGCCATTCATCACCTTGTCGCGGCCCATACTGCCATCCTTCGCGACGTGATGCGTCACCTCGTCGAAGAAGAGTTATTGCCACCGGAAAAAGCGGGGCGTATTCTGCTACAGGCAGCTGAGCATGATTTACCCGCTGCGGAATCGACCGGAGAAACGTACGATACCGCTCGTAATGAGCTGATCTCGATTGCAACCGCGCTGATAGGGTTTCCGGGTAGCGGTCGTGCGCAGACAGGACGTGGGCCCAAGCCAGATCGCTAGCGCTTGCCGCGCATGAAGCGGAGAACGTCGGGCTCTGGCCGTGGATGTGCGGGCTAGTCATGCTGCAAAAGCCCTTTCATGGGGAAAGACAAACAAGCGCGGGATAGAAACCGCATGACGTTCTTCGCGCTGGCGAACCTGATTGCGGCGCTGGTCGACGCTATGGACGAGACAGGGGTCGATCGGTTTACGATCCACGCCTTTCTCGACCGGTTCGATCGACTGAACCACTTCGGGCTGGACGGTGAACCGCGGGAGTTCATGACGGGGATCGTTGATGCGGTCCGACGTTCGTTGGCGTGCAATGACTGATCCCCCTCATATTTTGACCGGAGGCATCCTGAACGACACTGGTTTGCGGGGCCAATTCCGTCCATCGAACCGGTACCCCTCGCTTACCGCATGCTTCGATCACGTTGCCCCAGTGCTGAGCCGGAATACGTTGGCGCCTTCTCCACTGCCTGACGGTGATCGGATTTGCCCCGAGTTCCCGCGCCAGTTCAGCCGCAGAAGGCCAGAGGTTGAAAATTTCCGCGATACGATCCATTCGCTAACGATACACATTGAAACGATACGCTGCAATCCAAAACGGATTGCATGTCGAAAGGGCGATACATGAGTGCAGGAAACCGATTGCGACAAGCGCGTGAGGATGCGGGTTATGTGTCAGCGGCGGCTGCGGCTCGGGAATTCGGCTGGAACGAGGGGAGCTACCGCCACCATGAAAACGGAACCCGTGGTTTTGATTCAGAGCAGGCAGCGATCTACGGGAAGGTGTACGAAGTCAGCCCGTCATGGTTGCTCGGGCTAGTCGCCGATAAAGTACCGTCTAATCATGAGTCCTTGAAAGCGTTAGTGGAGGGCTTTGATCCGCCTTCCGGTGAGGCCCGGGAATTTGAAGAGAGGCTTGTTGAAGACTACGACTCTGTACTATTACATTTTGTAAAATTTGATTCGCCTATACTCCAAAACATCAGCATTTACCTATCTTCGCGGCGTTATATTGCTTTTAGTCGTATTATCGCCGAAAGCGTTGGCAAAGCTGGATTTAGACAAGTTATCGCGATGTTCGCTGATACCGCGGAGATGGAGCCCACAATCAAGGTCGGGGAACTGATGTTGATTGATACGGCGCAACGAAACCCTCACCATCATGACCAGATTTGGCTGATGTCCAAGGCAGGAAAAGTTTTGTTGCGTAGGTTGCGTTTTGCCGATCAGTATCGCGGTGAAGCCATCGCCGACAATCTCTCTATTTTGCCGATAGCGGTAGATCTGCTCGAGGGGGATTTTGTCATCCATGGGCGGGTAGTCTGGATCGGCAAAGAGCTCTAGCGATACAAAGTGTATTGACCAAACCCGATACAAAACGTATTGGTTGACGCGTC
Source organism: Sphingomonas sp. CARO-RG-8B-R24-01 (assembly GCF_022662295.1). Lineage (NCBI taxonomy): Bacteria > Pseudomonadati > Pseudomonadota > Alphaproteobacteria > Sphingomonadales > Sphingomonadaceae > Sphingomonas > Sphingomonas sp. CARO-RG-8B-R24-01. Next base: position 196,388 of record NZ_JAKNQI010000007.1, read on the forward strand.
AGCTGAGCGCCCAGGGGCCGCAGACGCTGATCGCAGGACCGTAAAAGCGCGCTCGCCCAGGCAGCCTCCGCCAAACTCCTGCGCCACACGTGGGAGCAAGGCACATGGCAACTCAGTTCGCATCTATCGCACCGATCCCGTTTCCGGCCCCGAAGGCCACCAACGTCCGGGTCGTTTACTCCGCTAGCCGGACCGCAGCCGCGGTCGACGCCAAGCTGGCAGACCTTCCTGAGCACAAGCGAGACGCCACGCTCGAGGAACTGGCGGTCTCTTCGTTGGCGGAACAGGTCATCAAGGAAGCGCGCGAGCTGCTATCGCCGCCGATGTTTTCCGCCTTCATCGAATGGGCCAAAGCCGCGACACTCGCTGAGACATTCAATGGTGGCGATGATGATGCGACTGGTGACGAGATCGATCGCCTTCATGCCGCATTGCGCACGATCGGCCAGGTCGGCTCAGTCAACTCGCACGACATCGCGCTGAAAACTTACATTGCGGTGGTCGAGTACGGTGACTGCCCATCGTTCGGGCCGCTGGTTAACGCACCGATGAACGAACCCGCCGCGCAGCTGGGGTTGGTTGGCGACCTCCTTTCAATGTCCCCGCTGCTCAACCAACTGAACGAACTGGCGGCAACTGCATGGTCATTCTCGCCGCGCTCGGCTTTCGCGCGAAACATCGGAGACGCGATCGCGGGATGCTTTGCGCGTGCTCGTGTCGCATCGGATTCGCCTTCTGCGGCAGTTGCAGCACGCCCGTGGCATGAACTTGCCGAGGCTTATCTCGCTGCGAAGGCCGACGAGGACGCTCACGATCAAATATACTGCTCGATCGACGAAAGTTTGCCAGTAGGCCCCGAGCGGAACGCTGCCATCGATGCGATCCCGCAGGAGCATTGGGACGAAAGCGAGCGGCTAATCGATATCCGCATCAACATCGAAACTGAGCTGTTGAGCCAGCCGTCGGAGACGGCTGAAGCATTCGCACTGAAAGTGCTAACTTGCAGAGGGCAGGGGCGCGGCTGTGATGCGTACGACGACATGCTGGCCGCTGAAGCTCGAAAGTTCGCCCGCGCCGCTACCGACGATTCGATCACGTTTGGCCCGTTCACTTTCACAGGCGTGCTCCAGCACTACAGGACGTCGCGCCGTATTTACGAGACGTACTATCGCGATGTGCTGGTACCGGCAGAGGCCGCGCATCGTGCCGTCGTCGACCAGTGGCCTCAAGGGTACGATTTTCAAAGCGACCCGGCTGCAAAAGCGGCGTTGGATGCCGTGGATTACGATGATCAGGAAGAGCATGGGAATGATTTAGTCAGCACGTTCACCAATGCGATGATCAAGCTGCTGCTCATGCCTGCTCCAGGCCTGCCTGAGCTTGCCATCAAGGTGGAGCTTCTGAAGAAGGAGGAGGCCTACATGCTCAGCGATATCAAGGCGATCATCGAGCGGCTCGCCGCCGATACCCGCGCGTTGTGCGGCGTCGACGCCTACGCCGACGCCGACGCCTCGCTCCTGACGGAGCTTGCATGATGGGCAAGTCGGTCGATCAAAGCTGCGCTACCTGCGGCTGGTGGGAGCGTTGCGGCCCCAAGCTCGCCAATGCAACGCGAGACCCATCCTCCGGCTACGACCTCGGGACGTGCCAGCTGCACGCGCCAGTCGTCATTCAGGGTGACGCACCGTTCCCGGTCAGCATGTTCCCGCAAACCCACGAGAGCCGGTTCTGCGGGGACTGGGAAGCCAGGCAAGGCGGCGGCGGCGGTGATGGCGGGGAGCGCATTGTCGCGTTCCCGATCGACCGGATGGCGGCATGAGCGGCGGGACCGTAGCGCGATCGCCGTGGCCGCGCTTAATCGCCGCGATCAAGCCCTGGTATATGTGGGGTTGGATCGGCGTTGAACGATTGCAGGAACTGCGGACCGACGAGGGTGGCCGCATTGAAAGCGGCGGGGAGGGCGAGGTTCGCTATCTGGAGATCCAGTGGCTCGGTGTTCATTTCGCAGTCCAGCTGGGCCGTACCCCGCAGGCAGTGCGGAAACCGCCGCGATGACTTCGAACGGCCCGCCAAACCGTTCTGACACCATCACTCATTAAGGAGCGACGTATGCAATTCTTCGAGGACACGCGCGGCTGCCTTCGCCCTGTAGCCGACATCAAAATTATCGGCGCAAAAGCCAAGGATACCCCGGCTTTTCAGCCAGCCATCGACGCTTATGACGTGATGTTGAGCGACGGGTCGAGCTGCACTATCTCTGCCTGGCAGAGAAACAATCTGGAACGCATCCCGTCGGCGATGCTCCCTGCTGCCCCCGACACGTATCTTTTGAGCCCTCCTGGCAACCCGGGTGAGGAAGACGCTCATCCCTGGCGCACACCGGTGATCGCTTGGGCGATCACCAGCGATGGCGAAGTCGACCCGTATTCAGCGGAAGGTCGCAACGGCGGGCTGACGGATGCGCCACCGATCCTCTTCCCGAACGGTATCGTCATGGACCCGCATAACCAGTCGTGGCGCTCCGAAGGTGAATGGATCCGCGACGTCTTGCGGGAGCGACAGGAAATGGCGGCTAAGGCATGACCGCGCTTGGGACCAGTAGCAGCGGCGGCGGCGCTCGCAGCTTTGCCGAAGCGGGCACCTATGGACTACGCGACCGTAGTCGCGACAATCTTATGCGCCTGCGCGACGTGATCGAGCGCACCAAGCTGTCGCGAACAACGATCTACCGGCGCATCGGGGCAGGGACCTTCCCCTCGTCCACCAAGATTAGCGAAGGGTTGGTTGCCTGGTACGAAACCGATATAAATGAATGGGTTGCCAATCCGATGGGCTGGAGCATGACGTAGAATTACGTGGAGTAAGGAACGGCATCTCCATTGACGTCGCGTAACAATCTTTCGTTTTTAACGCTTCTGAAACTATTGATGAAATCCCGCGTACCTTCGTCGCCTTCGTTCCGTCATTCGCGGGTTTTGGGAGGCGGGGAGTAAATATGAAAAAACTAGCATTCTGTTTGTCGGCTGCAATCGTTGGCTTGGCCTCGCCCGCATACGCAGCACCGTTGCTTTTCAACTTTTCCGGCCCTTCAGGCACAGCAGTATTCCAGCTCGACTCTAATCCTACGCCGGATACGTTCAGCAGCTTTCTGGGCTCCGACCAGTTCGCCTTTAAAAATGTGACTGGCATTTTTGGTGGGATTGCAGGAACCGCAGACAATATCGGATTTGGGAACGGCCTATTCGCTGCGCTGAACATCAACGCTGCGAACGTAGGCTTTTCGCAATTTTCTGGCCCCACGCTGTTTTCCGGACCGGCAAATGCGCCCACTTTCTTAACCGGTAATTTTGTCCTGATTAATCCGTTTTTCGGCAATGCTAACCTGACGATTACCCCCGCGGCAGTAGCCGGGGCCGTGCCTGAAACAGCAACGTGGGCAATGATGCTCGTCGGCTTTGGCGCAGTTGGGTTTGCGATGCGTCGTCGGTCGAAGGTTCGCACAACAGTGAGCTACGCTTAAACCCCGTACGCCGAGCGCTGAAGATAATTTGTAAAGCGCTTGGGAACGCCGCCGGCTGATTTGTTGGCGGCGTTTTAAATGTGGCGATTACGTATTTGACCAACCCGCTATTGGGGTAGGTAGCACTCGGGTCTGAAATGGGCACCATCCCAATCGGCAAAACACACTTTCTCAGATACCGAATGAGCGACCTGCGCGGTCTTTGCTTCAACAAAGATGTAACCCGCTGCCCGCATGCAGTTAGCAAGATGCCCTTCCATCGCTGCTTCATCGGTCGGGCGCGCTGCATACAGCGGCTCTGCACTTACCTTGCATTGGCTTAGCTGGCGCTCGACGGAGGGTTTTGACGCGCAGGCTGTGACGAGCGACATAGCTAGCAGAACCACAAACCTCACTCCGGATTCTCCGACACCAGCCTATCCGTCACGATCTTGCACAGCCCCGTGTCGATGCGCGCTTCGTAGTCGTCGGTTTCAAGGTCACGCGCGGCTTCATTGAAGTTGCCGAGTTGACTCTGCGGGTGCCCGCTGCTTGCTGCTTCTGTCATGAGTAACTCGCCTCCAGAATACCACTACGTAACGTATATCGACGAGTCCGGCGACCCCGGGCTAGCACGGGTAAAGCCTCGCTCCGAGCGGGGATCTAGCGAGTGGATGATCGTATCTGCTGCGGTCATCCCTGCTGAGTTTGAACCCGACGTTCAAGTATGGATTACGGAGTTGATGAAGCTGATTGGCAGTCAGCAACTACGCGACATTCACTTTCAAAAGCTCAGGCCAGATCGCAAGGCTCTTGTATGCTCTTACATTGCGCAGAAACGCGTCAAGCTATTTGTGGTCGCGTCTAATAAACAAAACATGCAAGGGTACACCAACCCAAAAGCGTCAAATATACCGTCGAACAGCTGGTTTTACTGCTGGTTGACAAGGGTGCTTTTAGAACGTGTAACTGATTTTGTGCATGCTGCCTCCATGAGAAAGTATGGCGAGCCAAAGCTAATGAAGCTGGAGTACAGCGAGCGAGGTGGACTGTCGTATAGCCAGATGCATGCATACTATGAGTGGCTCAGACTTAAGAGCGCTAGTGGTGCCGTTCCTTTATACATACCTTGGGGCAACCTCGAATGGTCAGTGATGCATCGAGACTTGATGACCGTATTTAACCACAAAGAGCGAGATGGTCTAAAGCTACCTGACATAGCGGCAAGCGCGTTCTTCAAAGCGCTGGATATCCACGACACGGGCGCTTGTGATCCGGCGTTCGCTAAGCTTCTCGCGCCTGCGATGGCGCGCTCGCCCGAACGCAAGCTGACCTGCGGCTATGGCGTCAAACTGCTGCCGAACTGGAGGACGTTAGACCGCTTCGCAGTGCCTGAGCCGCAACGCGAGATACTGCGCTACTACGGCTATCCAGGGCCGCAGTGGTGGCAAAAAGTTGTGGAGCCCGGACCCGTCTAATCCGTCGCCTTTTAGCCCGGCCTAAATGCCAAGCGTGCCGCACAGACGCCAGTGGGTTTGATACCTCCAGCCCGAGTGCCCCGGCGCTCCAAAGAACAGAATCGCATTTCGAGGGACTCCCGTCAACGTTTTCGACGAGATTCCATGAACTTGAACCTAAGTTGCTGGAAACGATTCACTTTTTCGCGTTTCCGCGTGATCCCGCCGATAGGTGATGCGCTTGCCGACGATTCCCTCAAGCCCGGCAACCATGCGCGCCTTATCGTCCACGCCGTTCGCAATCCGGTTGTTATAGCGGAACTCGTATTCAGCCAGATGGCGGTGCAGATGTTGGTCGCCCCAGTGCTGATAGACGCACTTCATGCCGCGCTTTTAGCTACTGAAGCAAACCTCGCCCGCCGCTCTCCGACCAGTAAGCCATTGGCTGGTTCCATTCCCGTCATCAACATATCCGACCATTCCTGACCGAGCTCGCGCCGCCGCTCCATATGCCCAGCGCGATCGTACGCTGCTTTCACCCGGTTCTCCGGAACATGCGCGAGCATCAGTTCGATGATCGCCGCATCCTCGATTGTCTTTCGACGTACCGCCAGTGCGTTCATGACCGTGGAGAACGACGACCGCCAGCCGTGGGGTACGTGCCGACCGTGATACCCCACTCGGTTGTACAGGTAGCCAATTGCGTTCTCGCTTAGCGGGCGATGGCTGTGCCGCTGTCCGGGGAACACCAGACGGTTGCGGCCGGTCAGTCGATGAACGGTCAGGAGCACATCGACTGCCTGCCGGGAAAGGGGGATGATATGCTCGAACGCCTGCTCTTCCTTCAGGTCGAGCGCCAGCTTCATCCGGTCCGCCGGCACACGCCAGACCGGTAGGAACGGTCCGAACTGTTCGCCCGTGAAATCGACCCCTTCGAACTCGGACCAGATTGCACCGCGGACCATGCCTGGCCGGGACTGCGTCAGCGCGAGCAGCCGCGACGCAAGCTTGGTAATCGGTGACGCGCCAGACGCCTCGGCCGCGATCAGCACGCCGCGTGCATCAATGATGTCGGTCAGCGCTGGCTGCCGCCCCTTCTTGGGCAGCGGCTTCAGCGCTTTGCCGACCACGGCCGACGGATCGATCTCCACGATGCCTTCTGAGATCGAATAGACGTACACTGCGGAGATCCGCTGTCGCAGTCGCTTGGCCGTCTCGATCGCACCGCGCTCCTCGACCGCGCGAAGCGCCTTCAGCACGATCGGCGCGGTGATCGCGCCCAACGGCATGTTCCCGATCGCGGGGAACACGTCGCGCTCGAGGCTGGTGATGACGTCGTCGGCATGGACCGGCGCCCAACGGCCTTTCTGCAGATCGTACCAGCGCCGAGCCGATTGTTCGAAAGTCACCAGCTTGGCGAGTTCGACTTGCTCCTGCTCGCGGGCCTCGTGCGCCCGCTTCCGTGCGCCCGAGGGGTCGATGTGCTCGCGGATCATGCGACGCGCCTCGTCACGCTTCTCGCGTGCCTTCGATAGCTTGACGTCGGGGTAGGGGCCAAATGTGAGCAGCTTCTCTTTGCCCAGCATCTGAAACTTCATGCGCCAGGATTTCAGGCCGGTCGGGGCGACGTAGAGGAAGAGCCCGCCGGAGTCGGTCAACTTGTATGCCTTCTCGCGCGGTTCAGCGTTCTTTACTGCGGCATCTGTGAGCATCGTACCCCGACTCCCGTATTCCAATACCCCGGATAGTGCCCTCGATACCCCAGCGCTGGGATGGAACAGATCGGGATTGGTCAGGAACAGCCATAGCCGAAAACCCGCAGTTTTGCTAGGGTTAGGCATCGTTTGGGCGGTGCTGGAATGGGATTTTGGCGGAAGAGGTGGGATTCGAACCCACGGTGAGCTTGCACCCACGGCGGTTTTCAAGACCGCTGCCTTAAACCACTCGGCCACTCTTCCGTTCGCCCCCGCTTAGCCAGCGTCTGGCGATTTGTGCAAGTCCTACCGGCTTTGGGGCTTCATGCGCTTGGCCCGCTGTGCCAAGGTTCCGGTCATGCGGGGTAACAGCAAAACTTGGCGTCGGATCACGCGCGGCATCGCCGCGGTCCTCGTCTGCGTATCGATGGGCGGGGCTGCACATGCGCAGGACGACGCCGGCTTCCAGACCTATCTGGCAACCCTGCGGACGCTGGCCGAGACACGCGGAGTCAGCCGGGCGACGCTGGATGCAGTGATCCCGTCGCTGACGCTCAACCCGCGCGTGATCGAGCTCGACCGGCAGCAGCCCGGCGGTCCCGCGATCGCGGCGATCCCGAATTTCGCACCGTACAAGGCACAGCATGTCGGGAGCGCGATCATCGCGCGCGGGCAGGCGGCCTATCTGTCCGAACGCGGACGCTTGCAGCGGATCGAGCAACAGACCGGCGTTCCCGAATCGATCATGGTCGCGATCTGGGGGCATGAGACCAGCTATGGCCGGGTGATGGGCGGGTTCGACCTTCCCCGGGCGCTGGCGACACTTGCCTATGAAGGGCGTCGGCGCGACCTGTTCGCGGACGAATTCATCGCGACGCTGCAGATGATGGACCGCGGCGTGCCGCGATCGCAGCTGGTCGGAAGCTGGGCCGGCGCGACCGGCGGACCGCAGTTCTTGCCTTCCGTGTATCTGCGGCTTGCCCGCGATGGCGACGGGGACGGGCGCGCGGATATCTGGACGAGCAGCGCGGATACGCTGGCGTCGATCGGCAATTACTTCTCCAATGCAGGCTGGCGCCCCGGGGAACCTTGGGGGTTTGCCGTATCCGTGCCGATGACGTTCGACCGGAACCAGATCGCCACCCGCCTGGTGTCGCCGCGTTGCCCGCGCGTGTTCCAGCGGCAGAGCGCCTGGAAGACGATGGCCGAATGGCGTGCGCTCGGGGTCGTGCCGCAGACCCGGTCCTGGCCGGGGGACCGAGTCCTGGCGACGCTGATCGAGCCGGACGGGCAGGGGCAAACCGCCTATCTGCTGACCGGCAATTATCGCGTCATCCTCGATTATAATTGCTCCAATTTCTACGCGCTGTCGGTGGGTCTGCTCGCCGACGCGGTCGAGCGGTGAGATGAGCCTGGGGGGCTCGCTATTGCTCCTCTTGCTGGCGGAGACGCCGCTGGCGGGGCAAATGGATCCCGCGCCAGCCGAGGCGGGACCTCGCGCGACCTCGGGCGCATCCGCGTCGGATGCGGTCGGTTATGCGACGATCATGACGCCGTTACCGGAGGGGCCGCTCTCGCCGGTCATGGTTGCGGTGACATTCCCTCCGCTGCCGGCCGGAAGCTTCGTCGAACTGACCGCGCTCGATAGCGGACGCACGATTGCCGCACAGGTGCTTGGCGGCCCGGCGGATGAAGCCGTGGTTGCTCTGTCGCCGGGCGCGGCGCGGCAATTGGGGGTTGGCGATCATGCGCCCGTGCGGGTTCGCGCGGTCACCGTGTCGGTCGCGGATCGCGAAGCCCTTTTGGCCGGCAAGAGCGTCGCACCGCGCCTCGACGCCCCGCCGGCGTTGCTAGCGGCCCTGCGACGCAAGCTCTCCGAAGGTCCTGCCGCTTCGCCGCCTGGCGATTCTCCGGCAACGGCCGCTGCACGGGGCGCTCCGTCGCCGGCCGTGCGTCCGTGGGTTGCCGGCACCGGCACGGCTCCCAAAGCTACGTCCATCCGAGGCAGCTGGACGGTACAGGTCATGGCGCTTTCCTCCGGCGCGCGTGCGGCCACATTGGCACGCACGCTGGGTGGGAAGGTTTTAGCAGGCGGTGGGCTGTACCGCGTCCAGCTTGGGCCCTATGCCGATCCACAATCCGCCAAGCGCGCGCGTGACGGCATCGCCCGGGCTGGCTATGGCGACGCCCGCATTCTCCATTCCAACTAGAAGAACGAGAGCCACCATCATGTCATCCCGCCGGAACTGGATCGCCGCCACCGCCATCGTCGCCATTGCTGCGACGACGCCTGCGATCGCCAAGCCCGATTTCCAGACGCCGGCCCCGGTCGCCTATCTCCAGGACCTGTCCTCGGGCGCGGTCCTGTATGCCAAGGATGCCGACCGCCGCATGCCGCCGGCGTCGATGGCGAAGATGATGACGGTCTATGTCGCGTTCGAGATGGTCAAGTCGGGCGAGCTCAAGCTCAACCAGACCTTCCACGTCCAGCCCGAGACATGGCGCAAGTGGCATAGCCAGGGGTCGACGATGTTCCTGTCGTCGGGCGAGGACGTCAGCGTCGAGAACCTGCTCAAGGGTATCGTCACGCTGTCGGGGAACGATGCCTGCGTCGTGCTGGCCGAAGGCATTTCGGGCACCGAGCAGACCTTCACCGAGCGGATGAACCGGGCAGGCGCCAAGCTCGGGCTGACCAACAGCCACTTCGGCACGTCGAACGGGTGGCCCGATGGCGGCGTGACTTACGTTACGGCGCGCGATCTCGCCAAGCTGGCAGGCGCGACGATCCAGGATCACCCGGATCTCTACAAGCGCTTCTACTCGCTCCCGAGCTTTACCTGGGGCAAGACCCTGGGCGGACAGAAGCCGATCGACCAGGCCAATCGCGACCCGTTGCTGGGGCGCGTGCAGGGCGCCGACGGGCTCAAGACGGGCCATACCGAGGAAGCCGGCTTCGGCTTCACCGGATCCGCGCAGCAAAACGGGCGTCGCCTGGTGATGGTGATGGCGGGTCTCGGGAGTTCCGGGCAGCGTGCCGATGAATCGGTCAAGTTCATCAACTGGGGCTTCCGCGCTTGGCAGGCCAAGCAGATCGCGCCCAAGGGGAAGCAGATTGAGACCGCCGAAGTCCAGCTCGGCAGTGCGCGGACCGTGGGCCTGGTCGCGCCGAATGACCTGACCGCGACGCTTCCTGCAGGCGTGGCTGCCGACATGTCGCTCAAGGTCGTTTATGACGGCCCGATCAAGGCGCCGATCAAGGCGGGGCAGCATATTGCCGACCTCGTTGTTTCGACCCCCGACATGCCGCAGCAGCGGCTTCCGCTCGTCGCGGCGACCGACGTGGCCGAAGCCGGCTTCTTCGGACGCGCCTGGGCGGGGTTGATGAGCCTGTTCGGCGGCTGATCGCGTGTCGGTGACCGGACGGTTCCTCTCGCTCGAGGGCGGGGAGGGGGCAGGCAAGTCGACGCAAGCGCGCCTGCTCGCCGCCGCGCTCGCCGACCGCGGGATCGATGCGCTGATCACGCGCGAACCCGGCGGGAGCGAGGGCGCGGAAGCGATCCGGCGGCTGTTGATGGAAGGCAGCGTCGGTCGGTGGAGCGCGCATAGCGAAGCGCTGCTGTTCGCCGCGGCGCGGGCCGACCATGTCGAAAAGACGATCCGCCCGGCGATCGGTGCTGGTCGATGGGTGATCTGTGACCGCTATCTCGACAGCAGCCGCGCGTATCAGGGGCTGGCCGGGGGAATCGATGATGCCGCTATCCTCGCGCTGCACGGGTTCGGTGCGCGCGGATTGTTGCCCGACCGGACCTTCGTGCTCGAACTGAGCCCTGAGGAAGGCCGCGCCCGCGCTGCGGTACGGGACGGCGCCGCCGCCGACCGGTTCGCGGCGCGCGGCGACGCGTTCCACGCCGACGTCGCGACCGCGTTCCGGCGCTTCGCCGCGGCCGAACCCGACCGGTTTCGCGTCATCGATGCCGCAGCAGAAATCGGCGTCGTGTCGGCCGCGCTCCTCGCCGACCTCGCCGACCTGCTGCCGTGACTCTGCCGATCGGCAATCACGCGGCGCATGCGGCGTTTGCGGCGGCGATGCGCAGCGGCTCATTGCACCACGCCTGGCTGTTCGCCGGCCCGGAGGGGATCGGCAAGGCCAGCTTCGCGCGTGCCGCGGCGATCCGGATGCTTGCCGAGGGTGCGGGGGCGGATCTTCCGCCGGGGTTCGACGTGCCCGAGACGGATCGCACGCGGACGCTGATCGCTGCGGGTTCGCACCCCGACTATCGCGAGCTGACGCGCCAGCCTAAGGAAGGCGACAAGACCGGGCTCGAGCTCGCGCGGAGCATTCCGATCGCGCAGGTTCGCGCGCTGGGGCCGATGTTCGCGACCAGGCCGTCGATGTCGGATCGCCGGGTCGTCATCATCGACGCGGTCGACGATCTGGAACGCCCGGGCGCATCCAACGCGCTGCTCAAGAGCCTCGAGGAACCGCCGCAAGGCACGATCTTCCTGCTTGTCAGCCATGCCCCGGGGCGGCTGCTCCCGACGATCCGGTCGCGCTGTCGGTTGCTGCGCTTCGACCCGCTCGACGACGCGGCGTTGACGACGGTGTTGGGGGAAGCCTTGCCGAAGGCGGACGACGCGGAAATCGCGGCGTTGCGGCGCGTGGCGCAAGGCTCGCCCGGCCGCGCCTTGGGGTTTGCGGGGCTCGATCTCGCTGCGCTCGACCAGGCCCTCACTGCGATCGCGCGGGACGGGGACCGCACCAACGCGCGCCGTGGCAAGCTCGCCAAGGCGCTGGCGCTCAAGGCGGCACAGGCGCGCTACGAGGCGTTTCTCGACCGGGCGCCCGCCTTCATCGCGGCGGAGGCACCGTTGCGGACGGGGCAGCGCTTGCGGACCGCGCTCGAAAGTTACGACGCCGCGCGCGCCCTGGCGGCGAGCGCGCGCGCGCTGACGCTCGATGCGCAAGCAACCGTGTACGAAATGGCCGGGATCGTTGCACGGCTCGCTGCCTGAGGCCTTCAATTCGCCGGTTGGTTGCTCTAGGAGGCGGCCATGGCCGACCCTTTTTATATCACCACCGCAATCAGCTACCCCAATGGCCGCCCGCATATCGGGCACGCCTATGAAGCGATCGCGACCGATGCGATCGCGCGTTACCAGCGCCAGCTCGGGCGCGAGGTCCGGTTCCAGACCGGGACCGACGAGCATGGGCTCAAGATGGTCCAGGAAGCGCGCAAGCGCGACCTGACGCCGCGCGCGTTGGCCGACGAAATGAGCAGCTATTTCAAGCAGATGGCAGACGCGCTTGAAATCTCCTACGATCGTTTCATCCGCACCAGCGATGCCGATCATTATCGTGCAAGCCAGGCGATCTGGCAGGCGATGGAGGCGGCAGGCGACCTGTATCTCGACCGCTACGAGGGCTGGTATTCGGTCCGCGACGAGGCATTTTACGACGAGAAGGAGCTGGTCGACGGGGAAGGGGGCGCCAAGCTCTCGCCGCAGGGTACTCCCGTCGAATGGACCGCGGAGGAAACCTGGTTCTTCCGCCTGTCCAAATACCAGCAGCCGCTGCTCGATTTCTTCGCCGCCAACCCCGACTTCATCCGCCCCGAGGCGCGCCGCAACGAAATCCTGCGCTTCGTCGAGGGCGGCCTGTCCGACCTTTCTGTCTCGCGTACCAGCTTCGACTGGGGCGTGCCGGTGCCGGGCAGTCCGGGGCACGTCATGTACGTCTGGGTCGATGCGCTGACCAATTATCTGACCGGCGTCGGCTATCCCGATGACGTCGAACTGTACGAGACGTTCTGGCCGGCGCAGTTGCATATTATCGGCAAGGATATCGTGCGTTTTCATGCCGTTTACTGGCCGGCTTTCCTGATGAGTGCGAACATACCACTGCCGCGCGCGGTGTTCGGACACGGCTTCCTGCTCAACCGCGGGGAAAAGATGTCGAAGTCGCTTGGCAACGTCACCGATCCAATGGCGCTGGTCGATCATTTCGGGGTGGATGCGCTACGCTATTTCCTGTTGCGCGAAGTCAGCTTCGGGCAGGATGGCAGCTATTCCGCCGAAGCGATCGTCACGCGGTGCAACGCGGACCTCGCCAACAATCTCGGCAATCTCGCGCAGCGCTGCCTGTCGATCATCGCCAAGGCCTGTAACGGTGTCGTCCCGGCGGCGGGCGCGGCAACCGAAGCAGAGACCACGCTCGCAACGAGCGTGGCGGCAGCGGAGCAGGGGTTGCACGATGCGATGCACGATCTGGCGCTGCATAACGCGCTCGACGCGGTGTGGTCGGCAGCGCGCGATGCCAATCAGTATTTTGCGGACCAGGCGCCGTGGAGCGTGCGCAAGACCGATCCGGCCCGCGCCGATACGATCCTCTATCATGCCGCCGACGCGATCCGGCAGATCGCGATTCTTGCGCGCTGGGCGATCCCGGGCGGCGCGGACAAATTGCTCGACCTGCTGGGCCAGTCGGCGGACGCGCGCGGTTTCGCGGCGCTCGGGCATCCGCTCGCGGCGGGGCTGGCGCTGCCAGCGCCCAGCGGGGTGTTTCCCCGGCTCGAAGCGCCGGTGGAGGCTTGACGATGTTCGCCGACAGCCATTGCCACCTGAACTACAAGGGGCTCGCGGAGCAGCAGCCCGAGATCCTCGCGCGCGCACGCGGGCGGGGGGTCGAGGCGATGCTCAACATCGCGACGCGCGAAAGCGAATGGGACGCCGTGCTCGCGACGGCGGAGCGCGAATCCGACGTCTGGGCGACGGTCGGGATCCATCCCCATGAAGCCGACCAGCATCCCGATGTCGGGACCGCCCGGCTGATCGAGCGGGCGCAGCATCCGCGCGTCGTCGGGATCGGCGAAAGCGGTCTCGACTATTTCTACGACCATAGCGATCGCGATCGCCAGCAGGCGAGCTTTCGCGCGCACCTCGCGGCGTGCCGCGCAACGCAACTGCCGATCGTCGTCCACACGCGCGATGCCGAGGCGGATACGGCGCGCATCCTGCGCGAAGAGCTGGAGCAGGGGGCCTTTCCCGGGGTCATTCACTGCTTCACGGCGAGCGGTGCGTTTGCCGACATCGCGCTCGATCTCGGATTCTACATCTCGATTTCCGGCATCGTGACGTTCAAAAACGCCAAGGACCTGCAGGAAACCGCCGCCCGATTGCCGCTCGACCGATTACTGATCGAAACCGACGCACCGTTCCTGGCGCCAGTCCCGCATCGCGGGAAGACGGGCGAACCGGCGTTTGTCGCCGACACGGCTGCATTCCTGGCAGATCTGCGCGGCGAGCCGCTGGAAACGCTGGCGCATGCCACGCGCGCCAACTTCCATACGCTGTTCGCGAAGACGCGCGGATGAGAGTGCGGATCCTCGGATCCGGAACGTCGTCCGGCGTTCCGCGAATTGGCAATGACTGGGGCAAATGCGACCCCGCGAACCCGAAAAATCGCCGGACGCGGGCTTCGGTGCTGATCGAGACCGCAACGACCCGCATTCTGGTCGATACTGGCCCTGACATGCGTGAGCAGTTGCTTTCGGCGGGCGTCGCGACGGTCGACGCCGTCATCTGGACGCATGATCATGCCGACCATACCCACGGCATCGACGATTTGCGGCAGGTCTATCATGCGCTCGGCAGCCCCGTTCGCGGCATCGCACGGCCTGCGCTGGAAACACGGCTGAAGGATCGGTTCGGGTATATCTTCCAGGGACTGAACGGCTATCCCAAGGTCGCGTCGCTTGAATCGCTGCCCGACGAGATCCGGATCGGGGACATCGACGTGCGCGTCGCCGACCAGCCGCACGGCAGCATCCAGTCGGCCGGCCTGCGATTCGAGGGCGAAGGCGGCGTGATCGGTTATGCGACCGATCTCAGCGGCATGACGGAGGATATGGCCGTCTTGTACAGCGGTCTCGACATATGGGTGGTGGATGCGCTCCGCAAACGGCCGCATCCATCGCACGCGGACCTTGCAACGGCATTGCATTGGATCGCGACACTGCAGCCAAGACGGGCGGCGTTGACCCATATGGATCAGACCATGGATTATGCGACCTTGCTGGGTGAGCTGCCGGAGAATGTAGAGCCGGGCTATGATGGCCTGGTGCTGGACGCGTGAACGCCTTCGTCACGGCGCTGGTACTGATCCTGCCGATCGCGGCTCTTGCGTCGCGGCGCCTGCCAGCACGGACGGTGATCAAGCTGGCGCTGGTATGGACGGCAATCTTCGGTGGCTTATTGGGGATCGTTTGGCTCTGGCAGCACGCGGACAACATTACTATTTAACATAATGTGTATTATCGGTCTGACGGATAATTGGTGGTGGAAATTGGCATTTGCCAAACAGTCCGTCGCCGGATCGCTTCCGCCCCCGTGGCTGCCGTCTCCTCAAGCCCGCTTTTGTCGACGGCCTGGTCATGGCATGAAAAGGCTTCTTTGCCCGTTAGGTGTTTTTTCGAAATGGTCCACGATGTTTACCGCTCGATGCCCCTGAGCGACGCGCCGGCTGCGTTCGCGGACGAAGCGCAATGATCGACCGTCTGGTTGGCATCATGGCGCGGTTGCGCGATCCGGATACCGGCTGCGCATGGGACGTCGCCCAGGGATTTGAAAGCATAGCGCCCTACACGATCGAGGAAGCCTATGAAGTGGCGGACGCAATCGCCCGGCGCGATATGCCCGAACTCAAGGACGAGCTCGGGGACCTTCTGTTACAAGTCGTGTTCCATTCCCGCATCGCCGAGGAAGCGGGATATTTTGCGCTGCCCGATGTCGTCGCCGCGGTCAGCGACAAGATGGAACGTCGCCACCCGCACATCTTCGGCGACGGAGGCACTGGCGGTTCCGCAGCATGGGAGCAGATCAAGGCCTCCGAACGCGCAGACAAGGGAAGCGTGGGAGCGCTGGACGGGGTTGCCATCGGCCTCCCCGCGCTCCTCCGCGCCGACAAGCTCCAGCGCCGTGCGGCACGAACGGGGTTCGACTGGCCGGATGCCAATGGCCCCCGGGCCAAGATCGACGAAGAGATTGCGGAGGTGGAATCCGCCGCATCGGCGGATGCGATCGAGGACGAGATCGGGGACCTGCTGTTCTCCGTCGTCAACTGGGCACGCAAACTGGGCGTCGACCCGGAAGCGGCACTCCGGCGGGCGAATGGCAAATTCGAGCGCCGTTTCAGCGCCATGGAACGGGAAGCTGGGCCCGCGTTCAAAGGTCTGACCCTCGCCGAAATGGAATCGTCCTGGCAACGTGTCAAACGGACCGAGGGATAGCGGCCCGCACGCACCGGCCTGCCGCCGTCCGAAGACGTATCGCACGTTCGAAGCGGCAGGCGCCCAGCAACCCGCCGCCATTCCACCGCTCAGTCGTTGCGCTGGCAGAACCGTTCGTAATCTCGTTCCGCCATGCGCACCTCATAGACGGCCGTATCGCCGTCGATCGTCTGCCCGCTGACTTCTCCGTGCGCGTGCAGCCACGCCGCCCCGGCGCCATCCGCCGCGTCCAGCGTGATCGCGTACCGACGGTGACTTGAGGTCAGTAATGCGGCGACCGTCTCCAGCAGATCGGACACCCCTTCCCCGGTCAGCGCCGACAACGCCACGACATCGTCACGACGCTGCGCCTCGCCGAGCATCTCGGTGCGCTCGTCCGGGTCGAGCAGGTCCAGCTTATTCCAGGCCTCGATCCGCGGTACCGACGCTTCGACACCGATATCGCGCAGCACCGCCTCGACATCGTCCTTTTGCGCAATGCTGTCCGGATGCGCGATGTCGCGGACGTGGATCAGCAAGTCGGCCGAGACGACCTCCTCAAGCGTTGCCTTGAACGCAGCGACGAGCTGGGTCGGCAGTTCGGACACGAAGCCGACGGTATCCGACAGGATCGCCTTGTCGATCCCCGGCAGTGCGATCTGCCGCAACGTCGGGTCCAGGGTTGCGAACAGCAGGTCTTCCGCCATCACGTCGGCACCGGTCATCCGGTTGAACAGCGTGGATTTTCCGGCGTTCGTGTAGCCGACCAGCGCGATTACGGGCCACGGCGCGCGCTGGCGCCTGTCGCGATGCAGCCCGCGCGTGCGCGAGACTTGCTCGAGTTCCTTCTTGAGCCGCGCCATCCGGTCGCGAATGAGCCGGCGATCCGCTTCGATCTGGGTTTCGCCCGGACCGCCGAGAAAGCCGAAGCCGCCGCGCTGGCGCTCAAGGTGGGTCCAGCTACGCACCAGACGTCCTGCCTGGTAATCCAGATGCGCGAGTTCGACTTGCAGCCGCCCCTCCGCCGTCGCGGCGCGTTCGCCGAAAATCTCGAGGATCAGCCCGGTCCGGTCGATCACCTTCGCGGACAGCGCTTTCTCGAGATTGCGTTGCTGCACCGGTGTCAGACTGGCGTCGAACACGACCAGCTCGGCCTCCGCCATCTGCACCGTTGCCGCAAGCGCCTCCAGCTGCCCCTTGCCGATCAGGGTCGACGGCTGAAGCGCGCGCACCTTGACCGCGACCCGGTCGACCACTTCGACATGGATCGCCATGGCCAGCCCGGCGGTTTCGGCGAGGCGCGCCTCGGCATCACGCGAGGATGCGCCGGTATCCGGATAAACAACGACGGCCTTGGCACCGCGGGCGACATCGTCGCGGTCGCGTTCAAATCCTGTGGTCAAAAATGGTCCTCAATCTTCGTCGGAGCCCGCTGTCTCATCAGCGAGATTAAGCGGATGCGCGGGCTGGATGGTCGATACCGCATGTTTGTAGACGAGCTGCGCCATGCCGTCGCGCTGGAGCATCATGCAGAACAGGTCGAACGCGGCGATCTGGCCCTGCAGCATCACACCGTTGACCAGGAACATGGTCACGCTGTCCTCGGACTTGCGCACCGCGTTGAGAAAGATCTCCTGCAGCAACGGCTGCTTGCGCTGTGCTTCACCGATCGCGTTGACGATCGCGTCGACGTCGATCGTATTTGCCGGCATGATCGTGGAAATGGCATGCTTGTAGATCAGCTGCGACTGGCCATCGCGGCGGAGCAACACCGAGAAGTTGTCGAACCATGTCACGATTCCCTGCAGCTTCACGCCCTTTACCAGGAACATCGTGATCGGCGTCTTGGTACGGCGGAGCGCGTTCAGGAAGAGATCTTGCAGCGAAGTTTGTTTGTCGGCCATCGGTCGATCCTTTGTTCTTGGCGGGTTTTCCCGCGGCGCGCCGGTGCCCGGCGTCGGATAGTGACGAAATGCTAATCTAGGGACGCCCGGGTCCCACGTCCACTAGTCCTCACGAACTTCGGTGATGCCGAGAAGCTTGAGCTTGCGATGCAAGGCCGAGCGTTCCATTCCGATGAAATTCGCCGTCCGCGAGATGTTTCCTGAAAACCGCCGGATCTGGACCCGGAGATATTCACGCTCGAAGCTCTCGCGCGCCTCGCGAAGCGGCGCGCCCATGATCGCCGTGGCCCCGCCGCCCATCTCGCCCGGATCACCCAGGATATCGGGCGGCAACATGTCGACGTCGATCCGCGCCAGCCGGTCGCCGGGCGCCATGATGATCGTCCGCTCGACGATGTTGCGCAGCTGCCGCACGTTGCCCGGCCATTCGTAGGATTGCAGCGCGACCATCGCGTCGGGGGCGACCTGTGGCGTCGCAACCCGGCGTTCCGAAGCGTAATGCGCCATGAAATGATCGATCAGGACCGGGATATCCTCCCGCCGTTCGGACAGGCCGGGGATCGCGACCGGAACGACGTTGAGCCGGTAATACAGATCCTCGCGGAAGCGGCCCTGTTCGATTTCGTGCGTCAGGTCGCGCGCGGTGGCAGATACTACGCGCACGTCGACCTTGACGACTCGCTGTCCGCCGACCCGGTTGAACGCCTGTTCGGTCAACACCCTGAGGATCCGCCCCTGCGTCGCCAGGGGCATGTCCGCGATTTCGTCGAGGAACAGCGTCCCGCCATGGGCCTGTTCGAGCAGGCCGGACCGGACCAGCTGCCCCCCTTCTTCGACGCCGAACAGTTCTTCCTCGACCCGCTCCGGCGTCATGCGGGCTGCGCTGACGACCACGAAGGGGGCGGTGGCGCGCTGGCTCCAGCCGTGCAGCAGCCGCGCGGCGACTTCCTTGCCGACCCCTGCCCCGCCCATGATCAATACGCGACTCCCGGTCGAGGCGACTCGCTTGAGGGTCGCGCGCACGCCGTTGATGGCAGTCGAGCTGCCGGTCAGGTCGTTGTCGCGACCGACGCTTGCGCGCAGGCTTGCAACCTCCGCCCGTAGCCGTTCGGTCTCGGTCGCCCGTGCAACCATCAGCAGCAGGCGTTCCGCCTCGAACGGTTTCTCGATGAAATCGGCAGCACCGCGCCGGATCGCGGCCACCGCCGTATCCAGATTGCCATGACCCGAGATCATCAACACCGGGATCGACGGATCACGCCGCTTGATCTCGTCGAGCAGCTCCAGCCCGTCGAGCCGCGAGCCATGCAACCAGACGTCCAGCAGCACCAGCGAGGGGCGCCGCACCGAAATCGCTTCCAACGCGGAGTCGCTGTCGCCGGCAACCCGTGCGTCATAACCTTCGTCTTCGAGGACACCGGCGACCAGATCGCGGATGTCACGTTCGTCGTCGACGACAAGGATATCGAGGGGCATGGTTCAGGTCCGGTTCTGTACGAGGACTGGCGC
Source organism: Sphingomonas sp. CARO-RG-8B-R24-01 (assembly GCF_022662295.1). Classification (NCBI taxonomy): domain Bacteria; kingdom Pseudomonadati; phylum Pseudomonadota; class Alphaproteobacteria; order Sphingomonadales; family Sphingomonadaceae; genus Sphingomonas; species Sphingomonas sp. CARO-RG-8B-R24-01. The sequence continues at coordinate 215,714 of NZ_JAKNQI010000007.1, forward strand.
GGAGGATGCGCTGTTGGACGAGGACGACGCGAGGTCGTCTCCGCCCTCGAGTTTGGCGAGTTGTTCGGTATCGAAGCACAAGGTGACGATCGTTCCTCCGCCCGGGCGGTCGGCGAAGCTGATCGTTCCGCAATGTTCCTCCACGATCTTCTTGACGATCGCGAGGCCGAGCCCGGTGCCCCGCGCGCGCGTGGTGACATAGGGTTCGACGATGCGGTCCCGTGCCGCCGGCAGGCCGATGCCCGTATCGGAAACGGTCAGTACGGTCCGGCCGTCCCCCGGCTCGATCGCCATGGCGATCGCGGCTTCATGCGCGCCCGGGTTGGCTTCGACCGCCTCGACCGCATTCTTGACGATGTTGGTCAACGCCTGGCCGATCTGGCGGCGATCGCAGACCAGCGCGGGCGTAGTTTCCGGGCATTCGAGACTGAACGTGATGCCCGGGTGCGCGACCTCGTGCAGGAACAGCGTCTGTCGGGCGATCTCGACCAGCGACTCTTCCCGGAATACGGGCTTGGGCATCCGCGCAAAGGACGAGAACTCGTCCACCATGCGGCGCAAGTCGCCCACCTGGCGGACGATCGTATCGGTCAGCCGCGCGAACGTCGTGTCCTCGGGATCGATCTGCTTGCCATAGCGACGCTGGAGCCGTTCGGCGGCGAGCTGGATCGGCGTCAGCGGGTTCTTGATTTCATGCGCGATCCGGCGGGCGACATCCGACCATGCCGCACGGCGCTGGTCGAGCAACTGGCCGGTGATGTCGTCGAAGGTCAGGATCGGCCCCTCCGCCGCGCGCGTGATCTTGACCGCGAGCGTCCGCATCTCATTGCCCTGCCCCAGTTCGACGATCGCATCGCGGTCGTCTCGCTCGATCAGCGCGGCCAACTCCGGCGAAACGACGCTCAGCGGTTTTCCAACCGGCGTGTCGTCGGCGCTTTCGAGCAGCAGGATGGCCGAGCGATTGATCAGGCGAATGACCCCCTCGGGCGAAACGGAAATGACGCCAGCGGTAACGCCCGACATCACCGCCTCGATCAACGCGCGACGGCTCTCCAACGCGCCGGTCTGCGCCTGGAGCCGCTCCGTCATCTGGTTGAACGCGGTGCCGAGCGTGCCGAGTTCATCCTGTACTTTGGTCTCGGGCACCCGGGCGGTCAGGTCGCCGGTCGCGACCTTGTGCGCGGCCGCGACCAGCTCCCCGACCGGCCTGACCAGCCGGTCCGCCACCTCGAGCGCGATCCACACCGCGATGGCAATGATGAACAACGACATGGCGAGCAACGCCGCGTTGAACTTCAGCTGGAGCGACCGGGATTTGGCGATGAGATCGCGGTAGCTCGACAGCACCGCGATGCTGCGTTTCGACTGCACTTCCATCACCCGGACGTCGGAAATCGCGACGGTCAGCAAAAAGACGTTGGTCGTGCCGGGTACCAGCGTCACCGTCTCGATCCGGTCGCCCTTGACGGTGGTGATGCTTGCCGTTCCGGCCCGCAGCCGATCGAGCTCTGCCTGCGACACTTCCTTGCGATAATCGAGGTTGTCGGGATTGACCTGGACGATCTCGCGGGAAGCGCCCTTCGGCTCGGCGATGAACAGGAAGCCGTCCGACAGGCTGCGAAGATAGATCTGCTGGAAGAAGTATTTGGGAAATTCGGGCGAGCGCAGTTTCACCTGCAGGTTGTCCGAAATATCCGCAGCCGCGAACACCGCCTGGTCCTGCCAGCGGCGCAACATCTGATCGTAGGACGTTCGCGCCACGCCGGTCGCGTTTTCGATCATGCTGCGCGCCTGGTCCGAATACCAGAACTGAACGCCATATTGGAACAGCAGCGACGCAAACACGACGACGAACAAGGTCGGAACCGCGGCAATGACGGAGAACAGCGCCACGAGTTGCACGTGCAACCGCGCGCGTCCGCCAATCGGCATCCGCGCCGCGCGCCGCATCGCGATCCGGCGGCCCAGCAACACCAGCAGGGCACCAGCCGGCAACAGATTGGCCACGAGCAGCAGTGCGATCACCGGCGGGCTGAGCAAAGCGTGTGACGCTGCTCCATTCGTGATGACGAAATAGGTCGCGAACGCGATCGCAATCGCCGCGCTGAGCACCAGCAACTCGATCGCCGGAACGATCCGAAACGGCGAGGACCGGGGGGACGCGGATACAGTCAAAGCGGGCGCACTGCCTTCCATCGTGACATTGGTACAACGCTATTGTGGCCGAGAAAACACACTTAATACTCGATCGATCGCATTGTCGAGCCCACCGGTCGGACGTCAGGCGTCGATGCCAAGGACATCAAGGCGCTTTCGCAAGGTGTTGCGGTTGATTCCCAGCGCTCGCGCCGCGCGCAGCTGATTGTTGCCATGGCGCGCCAGCAGCGCCTGGATCATCGGCCGCGCGACCTCCGCGATGATGCGGTCGTACAGCGTTCCATCGTCGAGCGCGGATGGCTCCTCGATGGCGAGCCGTGCTATCCGCGCATGGATCGCGGCTTCGATCCCGGCGTCGCCTGCCGGCCGCTGCTGCGGCGCGCCGCCGCCCAGCATCGCGCGTACCTCGGCGCCGTCGATCCGCTCGTCCCGCGCGAGCACCGACATGCGGCGCATCATGTTTTCCAGCTCGCGAACGTTACCTGGCCAGTCGTACGCTTCCAGCACGGCTAGAGCATCCGCCGCCAACTGCTTGCGAGGCAGGCCGTCTTCGACCGCACGGTCGAGAAAATGCCGGGCCAGCAGGGCAATGTCCTGTCGTCGGGCGCGCAGCGCCGGCAAGGTGACCGGCACGACGTTGAGCCGATAGAACAGGTCTTCGCGAAACTGCCCCGTCGCAACCAGTTGCGCGAGATCGCGATTGGTGGCTGCGACGATACGCACGTCGGCGCGGATCGTGCGCGCGCCACCGACGGTCGTGAACTCGCCGGACTGCAGGACGCGCAGCAAGCGGGTCTGCGCCTCCATCGGCATGTCGCCGATCTCGTCCAGGAACAGCGTTCCGCCCGCGGCCTGCTCGAACCGTCCGGCGGATCGCGCTTGGGCGCCCGTAAAGGCGCCGCGCTCGTGACCGAAGAGCTCGGCCTCGATCAGTTCGCGCGGGATCGCCGCCATGTTCAACGCGAGAAACGGGGCACGACGGCGTGGACCCAGGTCATGAATGGCGCGGGCGACGAGCTCCTTGCCCGTTCCCGACTCGCCGGACACCAGGACGGTCAGGTCGTTGGAGACTACCCGCGCGATGATGCGATAGACGTCCTGCATCGCCGGTGATCGTCCGATCAGGGGCAGCGCATCTTCGCTGGCGATCGGCTCGAGCGCTCCGCTCGACCCACGCGCGAGCGCGCTCTGCACGCTCTGCGACAGCGCATCGAGGTCGAATGGCTTGGGCAGGTAATCGAACGCGCCGACCTCGGTCGACCGTACCGCGGTGGTCAGCGTATTCTGGGCCGACAGGACGATGGCTGGCAGGCCGGGGTGCTGCGCAACGAGCCGTGCGACCATATCCAGCCCATTGCCGTCGGGCAGGACGACATCGGTCACCAGCACGTCGGGCAGGCCGGCGGACAGACGCGCGTCGGCCTCCGCGATCGTCGCCGCCAGGACGACGCGATGTCCATCGCGTTGCAAGGCCTGACCGACGACCGTGCGGATCGCCGCATCATCGTCGACGACCAGGATCCGGCCCGTCCGGTTCATGCCCGACCGCGCGGGAGCATGATACGAAACACGGTCATCGGTGGCGTTCCTTCCCGCGCATATTGGACGATCCCGCCCATGTCGCGCACCAGCTTGTCGACGAGCGCGAGGCCAAGTCCCTGCCCCTCCGGCTTTCCCGAAATGAACGGGTCGAACAGATGGTCGGCGATGTCCGGTGGCGCGCCGGGGCCATTGTCGATCACGCAGATCTCGATCGGCAGCGGCCGCCGCGGGCGACCCGGCGCGGGCGCGATCGCCATGCCGTGACGGTAGGCGGTCGCCAGCGTGATGCGGGCATCGGCCTGTTCCCGCATCGCCTCGCTCGCATTCTTGAGCAGGTTGAGCACCACCTGCAGGATCGAATCGCGGTCCAGCTGCGCGGGCGGCAGCGATGGGTCGAACCGTTCCTCGATCTTCACATGCTGCGCAAAGCCGGCGAGCGCGACGCGACGCGCATGGTCGAGCAACGGGTAGACGTTCTCGGATATCAGGTTGAGCGGACGCGTATCGGTGAAGTCCTGCATCCGGTCGATCAACGCGGCGACCCGATCGACTTCGGTAGTGATCAGCGTCGTCAGCTCGACGGCACCCTTGGCCTTGGACAGGAGTTGCGCCGCCCCCCGGATCCCCGACAACGGGTTCTTGATCTCGTGCGCGAGCATTGCCGCCGCGCCGATCGCCGCGCGCGCGGCGGCGGCGCGGTCCGCACTGTGCCCCATGCGTCGCGTCGCGGCGGCGTGATGAAGCGTGATCGTGCGCCAGCCTGGATGGTCCGCGATCAGCGTCTCGACATAATCGACGCGCACGCTGCCCCCGCGTGCCAACAGGATCTCGGTGTCGAACGCCGACAGGCCATGATCTTCGCGCGGGTTGTCGACGTCGGGCCGCTGCAGCACCGACGCCAAGGGCTGCCCCTCCATCGTGCGCTCGGACAGATTGAGCAACGTCTCGGATTCGGCATTGGCATGCATGATCCGCGACCCCGGGTCGACGACCAGCACCGCGACCGGCAGCGCCGCGAAAAGCTCGGCGAAGCCCGGCCCTGGCTCCTGCCCCGCGCGGGTCACGCGGCGGCGCGGCTGCGCCACGGGGCGTAGAACTCGGCAAGCATCGCCTGTACGACCTTGGGGTCCGGGATCTGGTTGACCTTGTTTCGAAACTCGGCCGAGCCGTGGAGGCCGCGGGTGTACCAGCCGATATGCTTGCGCGCCATGTTGACGCCCGTCTCGGTCCCATAGTGCGTCAGCATCGCATCGTAATGCTCTGCAATAACGGTATATTGTTCGTCCAGCGAGGGATCGTCGCGACGCCGTCCGTGTGCGAACCATTCCATCACCTGCCCGAGCAACCACGGCCGGCCATAGGCCCCGCGTCCGATCATGATCCCGTCCGCGCCCGACTGGTCGAGCGCGGCCTTGGCATCCTCGATCGAACAGATGTCGCCATTGGCGATGACCGGGATCGACACGGCGTCCTTGACCGAGCGAATGAACGCCCAGTCAGCGCTGCCCTTGTACATCTGGTTGCGCGTCCGACCGTGGACCGTCACCAGCTTGCAGCCGAGGTCCTGCGCGATTCGCGCGAGTTGCGGCGCGTTGAGCGTATCGTGGTCCCACCCCATCCGCATCTTGAGCGTGACGGGCACAGTGACCGCGTCCACCACGCCCTTGATGATCGCGGCGGCATTGTCGAGATCGCGCATCAGCGCGGAACCGGCGTCGCCGTTGGTCACCTTGCGCACGGGGCAGCCCATGTTGATGTCGATGATCGCGGCGCCGCGATCCTCGCTCAGCTTGGCAGCCTCCCCCATCTCATAAGGCGTGCAGCCGACCAGCTGCATCGACACCGGATCCTCGATCGGATGCCACGCCGCCTTCTGGATCGACTGGCGCGTCTCGCGGATCGCGGCCTGGCTCGCGACCATCTCGGTGACGTTCAGGCCCGAGCCGTAGCGGCGGACCAGCGTGCGGAACGGCATGTCAGTCACGCCGGTCATCGGCGCGAGGATGACCGGGGAGGCGATCGTCACGGGGCCGATCTGCAAGGGGGTAAGCGTGCGCGGGGTCACGGGAGCCTAATCTGCGAGGGGGGAGCGGCGTCTGCCTCAAAAACAGGCAGTCTATAGCGGGGACAGGCGCTTGCGGCAAGGCTGGCGGGACGGCGCGGCATGGTCTAGGCGCGCCGCATGCCATCGACCAAGACCGCCGCCATCATCGTCGCCGCCGGAACCGGCGCACGCTCGGGAAGCGCCGTCCCCAAACAATATGCGCCGCTTGGCGGACGCGCGATCCTCGCGCACAGTTATGAAGCATTGCTGCGCCATCCGGCGATCGGCCGCGTCATCGTGGTGATCGGTGCCGGACAGGAAGCGGCGCTCGCCGACGCGCTGGGAGATGTCGAGTTCGTGATCGGCGGGGCCACCCGTCGGCGTTCGGTGCTGGCCGGACTCGAGGCGCTCATCCGTCATCCCGGCCCGGCCGTAACCGTCCCGCAGCCCGATGCGCTGTCGAATTCCGATCTGGTCGAGGCCGGTGCGACGGACGAGGTCGAACGCGTGCTGATCCATGACGCCGCCCGCCCGTTCCTCGGCGCAACCGTCATCGACGCGCTGATCGCTGCGCTGGATACGCGGGACGGCGCGGTTCCTGCCCTTCCCGTTGCTGACACGCTCGCGCGCGATACCGCGCTCAGCGGCACGCTGCTCGGCGGAACGGTCGCGCGTGACGGACTGCACCGGATCCAGACGCCACAGGCTTTTCGCTTTCCCGTCGTGCTCGCCGCGCATCGCGGCTGGCGCGGCGACGAACCCACCGATGATGCCCAGATGGTCCGCGCCGCCGGCGGGACCGTGGCGCTGGTCCCAGGAGATCCCATGCTCGAGAAGATTACCCACCCCGCCGATTTCGCCGCCGCCGACGCCCGGCTCGAGGCCACGCTCCGGACCCGGATGGCGACCGGCTTCGACGTCCACCGGCTCGAGGTCGGCGAGGAACTGTGGCTCGGCGGCGTGCTGATCCCGCATGACAAGGGCCTGTCGGGACATAGCGACGCCGATGTCGCGCTTCATGCCATCACCGACGCGCTGCTTGGCACGATTGCCGCGGGCGACATCGGCACGCATTTCCCGCCGAGCGACCCGCAGTGGCGCGGCGCCGATTCGGCGCAGTTCCTGCAACATGCCGCCGGCCTCATCACCGAGCGCGGCGGGATCATCGACTTCATCGACCTCACGCTGATCTGCGAGGAACCCAAGGTCGGCCCGCACCGCGTGGCGATGCGCGACCGGATCGCGGATCTGTTGCAGCTCCGCCCGGGACAGGTCAGTATCAAGGCGACCACGACCGAGCGACTTGGCTTCACCGGGCGCGGCGAAGGCATTGCGGCGCAGGCGGCCGCGACGGTACGAGTTCCGGAGGATCAGGCGCGATGATGAAGCGGGTGATCGCGGCAACGTGGCTGGCGCTGGTCGCCACGGCGTCCCATGCGGCGCAACCGCAACAGGGCGCGTGCCTGACCTCATCGGAGGTGTCGGATCTGGCGCAGGTGGTTCTGCCCGAGGCGATCGGGGCGGCGGGTGTCGCCTGCGCCTCGGTCCTCCCGGCAAGCGCAGCGATCCGCCAGACCAACGGCGCGATGCTCACCCGCTACCGCAGCGAGGCGGACCGCGCCTGGCCGCAAGCGAAACGCGCGATCGGCAAGATCGGCGGGGTCGAGGGCACCGCGATGCTCGATTCGGAACTCGTTCGCCCGTTACTGACCACGATGCTGGTTGCCGAAGTGACCAAGACTATCCACATTCGGGATTGCGCATCGATCGAACGGATCGTCACCGCGCTCGCCCCGCTGCCGCCCCGCAACACCGCGGATGTGGCCGCGCAGATTTTGATGCTCACGATCCAGGCCAAGACGCGCAAGGGCGAAAAGATCGACCTGCCCGTCTGTTTTGAAACGGCACAATGACGATGGACACGATCCTTCCTACCGAACTGGTCGAGGCCGCGCGCAAGGTGGTCGAAGCCAATCTTGCCGCAGGCCGCCGCGTGGCGCTGGCCGAAAGCTGCACCGGCGGCCTCGTCGCGGCGGCGCTGACCGAGATCCCGGGATCGTCCGAGATGTTCGAATGCGGGTTCGTGACCTATTCGAACGACGCCAAGCTCTCGATGCTGCGAGTCAGCGCCGATGTGATCGAGACGTTCGGCGCGGTCTCGGTCGCGACCGCGTGGAGCATGGCGCAAGGCGCGCTCGAAGCGAGCGGCGCGGATATCGCGGTGGCGATCACCGGCGTTGCCGGTCCGGGCGGCGGATCCGAGAAGAAACCGGTTGGCACGGTTGTGTTCGCACGCGCGGAGCGCGGGGCCGATCCCGGCCATGTCGTCGCCGACCGCAAGGACTTCGGTGATCTCGGTCGCGGTGGCGTCCGCCTTCAGGCGGCGCTGTGCGCGCTCGAACTGCTGCTGCCGCCGAGCGACGGCGACGCGCCGTAAAGCACCTTGGCGCGATCCTCGAACGCGCCGATCATCTTGCGCAACGCGGTACCGAACACCTGCCCCGCGAGCATCTCGAACACCCGGTTCTTGAACGCGAAGTCGACCGTGAAATCGACCGCGCAGCCCTGCGGCTCCGGCCGGAAAACCCAGTCGTTGCGGAGATACTTCAACGGCCCGTCCAGATAATCGACATGGATATGCCCGGGACGTTCCATCTCGACCTTCGAGGTGAAGGTCTCGCGCAGGCCCTTGAACCCGACGATCATGTCCGCGACCAGTTGCGTCTCGCTGCGCGAACGCACGCGGATCTGCGAAACCCACGGCAGGAACTCGGCATAGCGGCCGACGTCCGCGACCATGTCGAACATCTGCTCGGGCGTGTACGGCAAATGCCGTGTTTCGGAATGACGGGGCATGTCAGGCGCGCGCCAGCTTCAGCTCCCGCGCGGCGCGCAGGCGGGCAAAGTCGTCCCCGGCATGGTAGCTCGACCGGGTCAGCGGCGAACTCGCAACGAGCAGGAACCCCTTCGCGCGCGCGATCGCGGCGAATGCGTCGAACGCCTGCGGCTTGACGAAGTCCATCACCTTGGCGTGGCGCGGGGTCGGCTGAAGATATTGCCCCATCGTCAGGAAATCGATGTCGGCCGAGCGCATGTCGTCCATCACCTGGTGCACCTCGAGCCGCTCCTCGCCGAGCCCGAGCATCACGCCCGACTTGGTGAAGATCGACGGATCGTGCCGCTTGACCGATTCGAGCAGCCGCAGTGACGCATAATAGCGCGCACCCGGGCGGATCGTCGGGTACAGCCGCGGGACCGTCTCGAGATTGTGATTGTAAACGTCCGGCCGCGCGGCGACGATCAACTCGACCGCCGCCTGCGTCTTGTTGCGGAAGTCGGGGGTAAGAATCTCGATCGTCGTGTTGGGCGTGGTGCGGCGCAACGCCTCGATCACCTTGACGAATTGCGAGGCACCACCGTCCGGAAGGTCGTCACGATCGACCGAGGTGATGACGATATGCTCGAGACCCAGCTCGGCGGCGGCATCTGCGGTATGCTGCGGTTCCAGCGCGTCGACCGCGCGCGGCATCCCGGTCTTGACGTTGCAGAACGCGCACGCCCGCGTGCAGGTGTCACCCAGGATCATCACGGTCGCGTGTTTCTTGGTCCAGCACTCGCCGATGTTGGGGCAGGCCGCCTCTTCGCAGACGGTGGCGAGGTTGAGGCGGCGCATCAGCGCCTTGGTTTCGGCGAAGGCGGTACCGCCGGGCGCCTTGACGCGGATCCAGTCGGGCTTGCGTTCGCGCGCGGGACGGACCGGTGCCTGGACCGAGGGCTCTATCGTGAGCGGCATTGCGAGCGGGGACTTCTCGTTCATAGGTGGCAGATAGCGACTGCACCGCGCGCTTGCCACCCCCTGCATGATCGCTTTACAGAAGCGCCATGGCTGATTTCTCCGAGCTCGTCAGCGGCTATCACCGCTTCCGCACCACCGACTGGACTCGCCAGCGCGATCGTTGGTCGGAACTGTCCAGGGGCCAGAGCCCGCAAGTGATGGTGATCGCCTGCTCCGACAGCCGGGTCGATCCGGCACAGGTGTTCGATACGTCGCCCGGCGAGATCTTCGTGGTTCGTAACGTCGCCAATCTTGTCCCCCCGTTCGAGAATGACAGCGCGCGCCACGGCGTTTCGGCGGCGCTCGAATTCGCGGTGACCCAGCTGAAAGTGTCCGAAATCGTCGTCATGGGGCATGGCTCGTGCGGCGGCGTCAGTGCTGCGCTGACCAACGCGTTCGAGGGCAAGGCCCCCGGCGAAGGCGGGTTCATCGCGCACTGGGTCGACATGCTCGATGCGGCGCGCGACCGGATCGTCGCCGAACATGGCACCGGGCCTGCAGCCGTGCGCGCGATGGAGCACGAAACCGTCCGGGTCAGCCTCGCCAATCTGCGGACCTTCCCGTTCGTTCAGGCGGCAGAGGCGGACGGCACGCTCAAGCTGCGCGGTGCCTATTTCGCGATTGACGACGGCGTGCTGCACGTCATGGGCGACGACGGCGCGTTCGCGGCTGCGTAAGCGCCCGGCGTTGCCTGCACACCGTTCCGGTCGTACGCTCGGGTGATGAGACCGAACACCCTGCGCGCCCTGCGGCGATACCATAGCTATATCGGGCTGTTCTTCGCGCCGATGATCATAGTGTTCGCGGTCAGTGGCGCGTTGCAGACTTTTCGGTTGCAGGAAACCAACGGGTATGGCGGTCCGCCGCCCACCTGGATCGTCTGGCTTGCCAGCGTCCACAAGGATCAGGCGCCACCCCGCGCGCCGCGTGCGGAGCGACCGAAGGCCGCCGCACCGGCGATTGTCTCAGAAAAGCCCGAACGACGACCGGTGGGCGAGGCAAAACGGCCCTCGCCGCTGCCGCTCAAGATCTTCGTCGCGCTGCTTTCGATCGCGCTTGCGGGATCGACCGTGCTCGGCGTAATGATCGCCCTGTCGAACAGGAGCGCGCGGCGGGTTTCGCTCGGCTTGCTGGCGCTCGGGACGGTGGTGCCGATCGTGCTGTTGTGGATCTGAGGGGGCGACTGGCGGCAGCAACGCCGAACGAAGCCCCCTTTCTTCTTCCTTTCGCTTCCCCGGCGAAGGCCGGGGCCCAGTAGTGAAGACGGATGTAACGACGCACACCGCCCGCGAAACTTCTGTTCCTCGCCTGGGCCCCGGCCTTCGCCGGGGAAGGGAAAGTGGGGGGCGGGATCCCGCTACTTCCCCAGCGCCTTGCGCGCGACCTTCTCGATCTCCGGGTCGAGCGCGGGCGGGGTCATGTCGACATTCGCCTCGAGCGCTTTGATGATCGCGGTCAGCGCGGCGATTCGTCCTGCCTTCTTGTCGTTGCCGTCGATGATCGTCCACGGCGCGGCCTTGGTATCGGTCCGCTTGAACATGTCGTGCATCGCGTCGAGATAGGCGTCGCGCTTGTCGCGGTTGCGATAATCCTCGATCCCGGTCTTCCAGCGTTTCCACGGATGGTCCAGCCGGTCTTCGAGCCGCTTGTCCTGTTCCTTTTGGGAGACATGGACGAACAGCTTGACGATCGTCGTGCCCGCATCGACCTGTTGCGCCTCGAACGCGTTGATCTCGTCGAAGCCCTTCTTCCACTCGGGCTTCTCGGCATAGCCCTCGACTCGTTCGACCAGGACGCGGCCGTACCAGCTGCGGTCGAACACCGCGATGTTTCCGCAGGCGGGCAGCTTCTTCCAGAAGCGCCACAGGAAGTGATGGCTCAGTTCGTCGGGGGTCGGGCTCTTGATCGGCCAGACCTGGAAATTGCGGGGGTCCCATTCGGCGCACAGCCGCTTGATGATCCCGCCCTTGCCGGCGGCATCCCAGCCCTCGAACAGCACGATCGCGCGCTGCTTGTGGACGATATGCGCGACCTGGATATGCGCGAGCCGCTCCTGCAGCGCATCCAGATCGTCGCCGTAATCGCCGTGATATTTCTTGCCGGCTTCGTAATCAGCAAGGTGTAGCGTCATCGGATCTGGCCCTCGGGGTTGGAACGCGGCGGGGGATGCCGCCAAATCATACGCGCCATCCCTCCGTTCGATCCCCCGACCCGCCCTCAGTTCGCGGCTTCGGCGGCCTTTGCGCCGTCGCCGACGACCTTGAGGTTGAGTTCCTTGAGCTGCTTGGGCGTCGCGAAGTTGGGCGCGCCCATCATCAGGTCCTCGGCCTTCTGCGTCATCGGGAAGGTGATGACCTCGCGGATGTTGGGCTCGTCGGCGAGCAGCATCACGATCCGGTCGACCCCCGGTGCGGAGCCGCCGTGCGGCGGCGCGCCGCACTTGAACGCGTTGATCATGCCCGCGAAGTTCGTGTCGACGTCCTCCTGCGTGTAACCGGCGATTTCGAACGCCTTGTACATGATCTCGGGCTTGTGGTTCCGGATCGCACCCGACGACAGCTCGATCCCGTTGCAGACGATGTCATACTGGAAGGCGAGGATGTCGAGCGGGTCCATCGTCTCGAGCGCTTCCATCTCGCCCTGCGGCATCGAGAAGGGGTTGTGGCTGAAGTCGACCTTCTTGGCGTCCTCGTCATATTCGAACATCGGGAAATCGACGATCCAGCAGAATTCGAACTTTTTGTCGTCGATCAGCCCGAGCTGGTCGGCAACCCGCGTCCGCGCGAGCCCGGCGAGCTTCGCCGCCGACGCTTCCTTGCCCGCCGAGAAGAAGATTCCGTCGTTCGGGCCGAGCCCGAGCGCCTCGGCGATCGCCTTCATGCCCTCCTGGCCGTGGTTGTTGGCGATCGGCCCACCGAACACGCCGTCCTTCCGCGTCGCATAGCCGAGGCCCGGGAAGCCCTCGCTCTGTGCCCAGCTGTTCATCTCGTCGAAGAACTTGCGGCTCTTCTCATGCGTGTTGGGTGCCGCCAGCGCGCGGACCACATCTCCGCCCTCGACCATCGACGCGAACCGCCCGAAACCCGAGCCGCGGAAATGCCCGGACACGTCGGTGATGACGATCGGGTTGCGCAGGTCGGGCTTGTCATTGCCGTATTTGAGCATCGATTCGCGGTACGGGATCCGCTTGAACGGCAGCGGCGAGACGGTGCGCCCCTTCCCCTGCCAGTCGGCGAATTGCTCGAACACGCCGTGGAGCACCGGCTCGATCGCCGCGAACACGTCGTCCTGCGTGACGAAGCTCATCTCGAAGTCGAGCTGGTAGAATTCGCCCGGCGAGCGATCGGCGCGCGCATCCTCGTCGCGGAAGCACGGCGCGATCTGAAAATAACGATCGAACCCGGCGACCATCAGCAGCTGCTTGAACATCTGCGGCGCCTGCGGCAGCGCGTAGAACTTGCCCGGATGCACCCGGCTCGGCACCAGATAATCGCGCGCGCCTTCGGGGCTCGAGGCGGTCAGGATCGGCGTCTGGAATTCGGTGAACCCCTGGTCGATCATCCGCTTGCGCAGCGACGCGATGACGTTCGAGCGCAGCAGGATGTTGGCGTGCAACCGCTCGCGCCGCAGATCGAGGAAGCGGTAGCGCAGGCGGATATCCTCGGGATATTCGTTCTCGCCGAACACCGGCATCGGCAGTTCGTGCGCCGACGACTGCACCGTCACTTCGCGTGCGCGCAGCTCGATCTCGCCCGAGGGCAGCCCCGCGTTCACCGTCTCGGGCGAGCGCGCGACGACATCGCCCACGACCGTCACGACCGATTCGGGCCGCGCCTTGTCGAGCATCGCGTGCGTCGGGCTGTCGCTGTCGGTGACGATCTGGGTGATGCCGTAATGGTCGCGCAGATCGACGAACAGCAGATTGCCGTGGTCGCGCTTGCGGTGAACCCAGCCCGACAGCTTGACCGAGGTGCCGACGTCGGCGGCGCGCAGCTGGGCGCAGGTGTGCGTGCGATAAGCGTGCATGGCTTTTCTTCTTGCTTCGTCATCCCGGCGGAGGCCGGAGCCGCTGTCCGTCGAGCGGACGCCCGTCGTTCAGCGGTCCCGGCCTGCGCCGGGACGACGGTGAATTGATGGTCCGCGCTTCCCTTTCCAGCCCGCCTTTGTCAAGCCGCCGTCACATGGCTATGGGGGGGTGATGCATATCCATCCGCTCATCACCGACACCGCTACGCTCGCGAATCTGTGTACCCGACTGGCCGAGGCCGACTTCGTCTGCATCGATACCGAGTTCATGCGCGAGAACACGTTCTGGCCGGAACTCTGCCTGATCCAGATCGCCGACACCAACGAGGCCGCCGCGATCGACCCGATGGCGCCGGGGCTCGACCTGGCCCCCCTCCTCCAGCTGATGGTCAACAATGACGACGTGCTGAAGGTCTTCCACGCGGGCGGGCAGGATCTGGAGATCATCTACAACCTGACCGGCAAGACCCCCTACCCATTGTTCGACACGCAGGTCGCCGCGATGGCGCTCGGGCAGGGTGAGCAGATCGGCTATTCCAACCTCGTCGACGCCTGGCTCGGCCTGACGATCGACAAGGGCGCGCGCTTCACCGACTGGAGCCGGCGGCCGCTCGATTCGCGGCAGATCGAATATGCGATTGGCGACGTGACGCATCTTGCCGAAATCTTCCCGAAAATGCTCGCGCGCCTCCGCAAGACCGGACGCGGCGCGTGGCTGGATCAGGAGATGGAACGCATCGGCGATCCGGCGAACTACGCCAACGATCCCGAAGAGGCATGGCGTCGCATCCGCATACCCAGCCGCAAGCCGGAGGTGCTCGGTCGCCTGAAGGCACTCGCCCGGTGGCGCGAGATCGAAGCGCGCGCGAAGGATCTGCCGCGCGGCCGCATCGTCAAGGACGAGACGATCGCCGACCTGGCCGGACACGCCCCGCGCAAGCAGGCGGATCTCGCAAAGGTTCGGGGCCTGTCGACAACCTGGGCGCAGAATGACATCGGAGCCCGCCTGATGTCGGCAATCGAGGCAGCCACGCCGATGTCGGCCGATGACATGCCCGCGCGCGACGATCGCAAGCCGGGTCTTGGCAAGGATGGCGCGCTCGTCGCCGACCTGCTCAAACTGCTGCTCAAGATCCGCTCGAAGGAAATCGACGTCGCGGCCCGCTTGCTTGCGCGGACCGATGATCTCGATGCCCTGGCAGCGGGGCAACGGGAAAACCTGTCGATCCTCCAGGGCTGGCGGTTCGACCAGTTCGGTCGGGACGCGCTCGACCTTGTCGAGGGGCGGCTTGCCTTCGCCGTTGTCGGCGGAAAGCTGAAAATGACGCGCACCGAAGACGTTACCTGAAGTTCCCGACCGTCATTGCGAGGTCGGAGCAAGGCCGGCGGCCCGATAGGGAGGCGCCTGCCCGGTGCCCCCTCGTCGGGTCCCCGGCGAACCGGCCCGCCCGCGCGGCCGTCGTTACCGACGCTTCCGCCACGTGAAGATCGACGACATGGAGTAATTCCATACCGTCGTGACGGCGATCCCCGCCAGCGCCGACAGGATCAGGTAATTGTGGCGCTGGTACAGCCATCGCGCAATGCCGACATTGGCGAACAGCCCGACCCCGCAGACGAGGTTGAACGTCACCCAGCCCCACGCCAACCGGCGCCCCTTGAGACGTTGATCGCTGTAGGTCAGGATATTGTTCAGGAAAAAGTTGCTGGACGTCGCGACCAGCGTGGCGACGGCCTGCGCGATCGCGAACCAGCGGGACTCCCCTCGCGCGCCGAACGCCGCGAGCAGACTTTCCAGCACGGCGGTCAGCACGACGAAGTGCACGACCACCCCCGACCCGCCGACTAGCGCAAAGCTGACGAGCCGGATCGGGACCAGATGCCCCAGCGTCTTGTCGAGCAGGAGCTGCACGTACTCCCACAACACCAGCCCATCGAGCTTGCTTTCGCCGTGCTGGCGGGTGCGGAAGGTGAAAGGCACCTCGGCCACACGCAGCGGGATCGGCGATGACGCGGCAATATCGAGCAGGATCTTGAACCCGACCGACGACAGCCCAGGCAAGGAGGCCATGAACGCGTCTCGGGTAAGCATGAAGAAGCCGCTCATCGGATCGCCGATCGCGGTCTTGGTCAACGTGTTGGCCAGCAGCGTCGCGAACCGGCTCATCGCGATACGTCGCTTGGTCCAGTCCCCCATGCCGCCACCTGCGACATAGCGGCTGCCGACCACGAGATCGACGTCCCCGTGTCGAAGCCGCGCCAGCATGTCGAGCAGGATGGTTTCATCATGCTGCATGTCCCCGTCCATGACCGCGACATAGGGGGATGAGGACGCAAGGATCCCCTCGACGCACGCCGAGGCAAGCCCGCGCCGATCGTAGCGGTGGACCACGCGGACGCGGGGATCCTGCAGGGCAAGCGACCGCACGCGGTCGGCCGTGCCGTCCCGCGAATTGTCATCGACGAAGATGACCTCCCACCGCGTCTCGCCCAGCGCACTGCGCAAGGCCTCGACCAGCAAGGGGACGTTGCGGGCCTCGTTGAACGTGGGAACGATGATCGACAGTTCTGCCGGTAGCTGCCAACTGTCTCCGCGAACGATGTCGGCGACCAGGACGGGTGCCGCACGTTCCGGGATCGATGGGATCATCGATAACCTCCTGGGTGGCGATACAAGCGGCCACCAGAGACAGCGTTAGCCGACTTTCCGATCAAAACAATCTCGGCGATAGGAGGAAAACGGGCAAATGGAATCCGTGTGCCGGTGACGTCAGGACGACGCGATCCGGCTTACCCCCGCCTTGCGCGCCAAGGCGGTCGCCAGCGCGGCGTGACGCCGCTCGACCGTCTCGCTGTACAGGGCGCGGTCGGCGTCCGCCACGCACAGGGTCAGCACGGCTCCGTCGTCGAGCAGCCGGGTTCGCTGCAACGGTCCTTCCAGTCCGCCGCTCATCCGCTGCCCCAATCGCATCGCGAGGCCCCACAACACCGCCCGCTTGAGGTCGGCGGCCGACGCAAGCATGGCGAGCGGTGCGGGCGTATCAGTGCCACCGCCAAGGCTCGTGAACAGCGCTTGCGCCATCAGCGCGCGCCCGCGTGCGTCGACGGCGATCCAGTTGCCGTGCAGTGCGATTTCGACCCCGCGTTCCGCGCGGAATTCCGGATTGGCGCGCCATCCGACGTCGGTGAGCAGACAAGCCGCCAGCCGCAGTCGGGCCAGGTCGGCCGTATCGCGTGCGAAGAGCGGCCGGATCCAGCTATCGAGCAAGTCCCCGTGTTCGGGGAAACGCCCGTGTCGCTGCCCCTCGTCGCGCGTCGCGACGATGAGCGGGTCCTGCGCGCGGATGACGGGATCGAGCGCGCCATAGAGCAGCCCCTCGCGCAGCCCGAACGCCGATACGATCGTCGTCTCGGTGCCCAGATGCTTGAGCAACACCCCCAGCAACGCCCCGGCATCGCCGAGCGTCGCGGCACGCCCGGCCGACAGGCCGGGAACGGCGCGTAGCCATGCCTTGTTGACGTGGCTAATCGTGCGGCCCAGCCGCTCGATCGCACTGCGCGACATGGCGTATTGATGGATGACCGGCAGTGGGTAGCTGTTGATGTGCATGTCGAGCCGGGCCAGCGCCCGCCAAGATCCGCCAACGAGATAGAGCGGCAAGCCGGCCCCCTTCCCCGACCAGCCCGACGTCCGCAAGGCCTGCTCCACCACCCGTTGCAGCGCTCCCGGCCCCTTTGCGCGGATTGCCGCGATCCGCAGGACGCCAAGGGGAAAGGATATGCGGTCGAGGACCTCGCCCCGCGCGACGCGGATCAGTTCGAGGCTGCCGCCGCCGAGGTCGCCGACGATGCCGTCGGCGTCGGGAATGGCGGACAGGACGCCGTATCCGGCGCCGGACGCTTCCTGCTCGCCCGACAGCAGTTCCACCTCCAGCCCCAGCGCCGCCGCGGCACCGAGCAGTTCGGCCCCGTTGCTGGCGTCGCGGACCGCGGCGGTGGCGACCGTCCGCAGCCGAGTCACTTCCATCTCGCGCGCGACGGCGGCGAAGCGGGCAAGCGCCACCGATCCCGTCGCGAGCGCCTCGCGCGCGATCGCGCCGGTCTCGGCCAGGCCGCGCCCCAAGCCGGCCATCACCTTTTCATTGAACAGCGTCGCGGGAAGCCGGTCGGGCCCCTGGTACACGACCAGCCGGATCGAGTTGGACCCGATATCGATGATGCCGGTCCGCTCCGCGCCATTGGCGGCGGGGGGCGGCACCGGGCCGCCGACGGGCTTCGGCTTGCGAAAGATGATGGTACCCATGATGCGATCAACGCCGCCGACGCAGCGAGAGTTTCGGGACCGACCCGCTTGCCGCGAGCGCGGCTCCGCGGCCGGAAAGCGAGGGGTTGGTCATGAAATACCGGTGCAGGTTGAACGGACGGTCACCCGGCACCACCCGGACGTAGCTTCCATCCGCCTGCAATTCCCAGCTTTGTTCGTCGTCGATCAGATTGGCGACCATGACCTGGCCAAGGATCTGGTCATGCACGGTCCGGTTCTCGATCGGCAGCATATATTCGATCCGGCGATCGAAGTTGCGCTGCATCCAGTCCGCCGAGGTGATGAACACCTTGGCATCGGGATTGGGAAGATCCTTGCCGTTGCCGAACGCCCAGATCCGGCTATGCTCGAGGAACCGCCCGACCACCGATTTGACGCGGATATTTTCCGACAGGCCCGGAACCCCGGGCTTGAGGCAGCAGATGCCGCGGATGATCAGGTCGATCTGTACGCCGGCATCACTGGCTTCGTACAATTTGTCGATCGTCTCGGGGTCGACGACCGAGTTCATCTTGGCCCAGATCGCGGCAGGCTTGCCGTCGCGGGCGTTCGCGATCTCGGCGTCGATCAACGCCATCAGCCGGGGCCGCATGTCCCGTGGTGACAGGCTCACTAACGCCATGTTCTCGGGCTCGACATAGCCCGTCACGTAATTGAACATCTGCGCCGCATCGCGGCCCAGCCGCGGATCGGCGGTGAAGAAGCTGAGGTCGGTATAGATCTTGGCGGTGATCGGGTGGTAATTGCCCGTGCCGAAGTGGCAATAGGTGCGATATTGCCCGGTCTCGCGGCGGACCACCATCGACACCTTCGCGTGCGTCTTCCAGTCGATGAAACCATAGACCACCTGCACGCCCGCGCGCTCCAGGGCCGATGCCCAGAGCAGATTCTGCTCCTCGTCGAACCGCGCCTTGAGCTCGACCACGGCGGTGACCGACTTGCCCGCCTCGGCCGCGGCGATCAGCGCGTTGATGACGGCGGATTGCTTGCCCGCGCGATACAGCGTCTGCTTGATCGCGACGACGTCGGGGTCGGCGGCGGCCTGCTTGAGGAACGCCAGCACCACGTCGAAGGTCTCGTAGGGGTGGTGGACGACAATGTCCTTCGCGCTGATCGCCGCAAAGCAGTCCCCGCCATATTCCCGGATCCGTTCCGGAAACCGCGGCGAGAACGGCGGAAACTTCAGGTCGGGCCGGTCCTCGTCGACGATCGCCTCGAGGTCACCGACGCCGAGGAACGCGCCGCTCTCAGTGACGAAACAGTCCGGCCCGCCCAGCTCGTCGCGCAGCACCGCGCCGAGCCGCTCCGGCATGCCGCTTTCCAGTTCGAGCCGGATCACGCGCCCGCGCCGGCGCCGCTTGATCGCATTCGCGAAGTAGCGGACCAGATCCTCGGCCTCCTCCTCGATCTCGATGTCGCTGTCGCGCAGTACCCGGAATTCGGCGG
Organism: Sphingomonas sp. CARO-RG-8B-R24-01; assembly: GCF_022662295.1. Lineage (NCBI taxonomy): Bacteria > Pseudomonadati > Pseudomonadota > Alphaproteobacteria > Sphingomonadales > Sphingomonadaceae > Sphingomonas > Sphingomonas sp. CARO-RG-8B-R24-01. The sequence goes on from NZ_JAKNQI010000007.1 coordinate 235,088, forward strand.
CGCCCAGAACACGGTAGCCGGGAAAGATCAGCGGCGCGAACCGCTTCACCAGCGATTCGACCGCGACGTAGCGCGCCTGAGTCCCCGGCAAGCGTACGAACCGTGGCATCGGCGCCGGCAACAGGACGAGCTCGCGGATCGGCTGGTCGTCCGAGATCCGGACGAGGTCGAACATCACCGCGAGGCCCTTGTTCGAAATGAACGGAAACGGATGCGCGGGGTCGAGGGCCTGGGGGGTCAGGATCGGGAAGATCTGTTCGCGGAACTGCGTTTCGAGCCAGAAAAGCTCCTCCGCACTCAACGCCTCGTCGATCGTGCGCGAGCTGAGCACGCCGATCCCGGTCTCGGCAAGGAGACGCCGCAATTCGCGCCAGACGGTCCGCTGGCTGTCGATCAGCGCATCGGCCTCCGCGACGATCGCGGTCAATTGCTGGCCCGACGTAAGGCCATCGGTCGACCGCCGATCGACGTCCTGCAGTTGCTGCCCCTTCAGGCCGGCCACGCGGACCATGAAGAATTCATCGAGATTGGATCCCGAGATCGACAGGAAGCGGAGCCGTTCCAGCAACGGGTGCGCGGCGTTGGTCGCTTCCTCCAGCACCCGCCGGTTGAACGCGAGCCAGGACAGTTCGCGATTGAAGTAGCGATCGCTGCCCTCGCTGCCGGCGAACGGATCGTCGTCGCGACCGAGGATCGCGATATGGGCGGGTCTCGTCATGATGGCTCTGCCGGGTCTGGAGCGCGGCCGCCGATCAGCCCCGCCTCTTGCAATGTTGCCCGCGCAAGCGGGATCGACAAGCGTTTGCGGCGCTCTAGCACGACCTGGTCGAGCAGGTCGACCGCGCGCAGCAGCGCGACGTGCGTCCGCTCGACTCGCATCACCAGCCATTGGATGAGGTCGGGCCGGGCGTCCATGCCGCGCCGCAGGAACTGGCGTTCGAACAGCGCCGCCATCAGCGCTTCGTCCGGATCGCCGATCCGCACGGTGGGGCTGGCCATCAGGCGGGACCGCAGGTCCGGCAGCTTGATGTCCCATTCGGGCGGCGGCGCATCGGCGACGACGACGACCGGACGACGCTCTTCCTGCGCGCGGTTCCAAGCGTGGAAAATTGCCACCTCGTTCTGACGTTCGGCGTCGTCGATCAGCCCGCCACCGGTCTTCGCGGCAAAGATCCGCGCGATCAGGCTTCGGCCCGACTTGCGCGGACCGGTCACCACGACCGCCATTACGGGCCAGGTGCTCCAGTGTTCCAGCTGCTGCACCGCGCGGGCATTGGAGGTCCCGATCAGGAATTCGTCATCGCGCGGGTCGGCCGGCCAATCGAACGGCAGCGCCATTTGCGCGGAGGGGCTCATGGGTGCCGCGTCTGACATCGGTGAATCACCCGGTCGTGTTGTCGGCGGACCCGACCTGGCTGTTCGCGCCGGCCGACGCCGTGCGACGGATCCGCAAGGTCGTGCCGCTGCCCACGACGGTCCATCCGCGCGACTCCAGTGCGGTTCTGAGCCCGGCGGGCTCCCCCTCCAGCTGTACGCGCACGACCGATACGCCCCCTAGTGCGAGACTGGTGGTGACGGCCGACTGGACGCCGGGGATCGCCTGCAAGGCGGATTCAGTGCTGGTGACGGACGCGGCGTTCGGCGTGTCCACCTGAACCGTGACGACCGAACCGGCGGTCGCCCCCGTTCCCCCCGCGATGCCGTCCAGCCCGGGGCTCGCCAGATCGGTCGGCTGCTCCAGCGGAGTCGGCGTCGCGACGGGTGCGACATAGGCGAGACCGGCATCCCCCATCAGCGCGCCATTACGCAACGCGGCCTGATAGGCATCGTCCAGCCGCTTGACGCCGGCATCGAGCAGCACCGGCAAGGCGTCGCCATTATCGACGCGCAGCGTGAATTGCGCGATCAAGCGATTGTCCGGGCCGTGGCGCGCCTGGAAGGTCCCGATGATCGGACCGCCAGGCCACTCGCGCCGCAGCGATACGGTCGGGATCAGCACGTCGGTCGCGCCATATTGGTCGAGGACGACTCGCCACCACCCGCGTCCCCGCCGTTCGGTCTGGCCGAAGTTCAACAGCAAGGGATCGGTGCCCGTCCCCGTCGGACGGATATAGTCGATCAGGCTGTTACCGGTGCGATAGCGGAGCCACGCGTCCTGCCACGCCGTCTTCTGTTCGAATCCGACCGCCGCACCGCCGCTGATTTCGATCGGAATCGTCAGCATCGGGGGGGACCGCGTCGCTTCGGCCGCAACGCCCAGGATCGATCCGGCGCGCGCGCGGCTGAACAGGACGCCCAGCCGTGCGACGTAGCGGTTCGGACCGATCTGTTCGTTTTCGACGACGATGCCCGATACCATCCCGTCGAGCGTTCCATCCGACAGCAGCGCGCCGCCGCCGCCGAGCCGCCGCGACAGGATCTGCCAACCCTTGCGCTGGGCGACCCGCCAGCCCGCATAGCGCGCCTGGTCGGCCGACTTCCCGGTGACGTCCACTTCGACGCCGCTCACTTCGTAGCTGCCGGACTCATCGGCCGGGGCGAGCCCCTGAGTCGGATTGTCGCCCTGCGCGAGCACGAACCCGCCCGTCGCCGCCAGCCCCAGAACGGCTGCAAGCCCCAGCGGGCGAAAAATGCGATGGATCGACATGTCGGCGCCCTTTTGGCGAAGGAGGCGTGGAAATCCAAGCGCGATATGGCTAGGCGGGCAGGATGAGCGAAAACGAAGCGGACACGGCGTCCTACACATATGCCCAGGCGGGCGTCTCGATTGCGGCCGGTAATGCGCTGGTCCGTGCGATTGGTCCGATGGCCAAGGCCACGCGCCGCGCGGGTGCCGACGCGGATCTGGGCGGTTTCGGCGGCTTCTTCGACCTGAAGGCGGCGGGATTTGTCGATCCCCTGCTCGTCGCGGCCAATGACGGGGTCGGCACCAAGCTGAAGCTCGCGATCGAACAGGACGCGCATGACGGGGTCGGAATCGATCTGGTTGCGATGTGCGCCAACGATTTGATCGTCCAGGGTGCCGAGCCGCTCTTCTTCCTCGATTATTATGCAACGGCGAAAATCGACCCGGCGGTCGCCGAGCGGGTGATCGCATCGATCGCCGAGGGCTGCCTCCAGGCCGGCTGCGCGCTGATCGGTGGCGAAACCGCCGAGATGCCGGGCATGTATGCGCCCGGGGATTACGATCTGGCGGGCTTCTGCGTCGGCGCAGTCGAGCGGGACCGGGTGCTGACCGGACGCGATATCGCGGCCGGGGACGTCCTGCTCGGCCTGGCGTCGTCGGGCGTCCATTCCAACGGTTTCTCGCTCGTGCGCAGGCTTGCCGCCGACAAGGGCTGGAAGCTCGACCGCCCGGCCTTGTTCGACAATGAGGTGCGGTTGATCGACGCGCTGATGGCGCCGACCCGCATCTATGTGAAATCGCTGCTCCCCCTTCTCCGCGAGCAGCGGATCAAAGGGCTCGCGCACATCACCGGTGGCGGGTTGCTCGAAAACATCCCGCGCGTCCTGCCGGAGGGCGTACATGCGCACGTCGACGCCGATGCGTGGCCGCAGCCACGGCTGATGGCTTTCCTCCAGGCGCAGGGCAATATCGAGCCGGAGGAAATGGCACGGACCTTCAACTGCGGCGTCGGCATGGCGGTGATCGTCGCGGCCGACCAAGTCGGACCGGTGACGGCCACCCTGCAGGCGGCTGGCGAGACGGTCGTGTCGATCGGGACGCTCGAAGCCGGGCAGCGCGGGTGCACCGTGTCGGGCTCGACCGAGACTTGGGGCGGCAAGGCCGACTGGACCGCCACGCACAATCATGGGTGAGCGGATGACGGCCTCGACCAGCCACGCAGCCGTCCGCGCCCGAGCGGGAGCCGCCTAGATGGCGCCGCGAAAGGTCAGGGTCGGCATCCTGCTATCGGGTCGTGGGTCGAACATGACCGCGCTGGTCGAGGCATCCCGCGACCCCGCCTGCCCCTATGAGGTCGTCCTCGTCGCATCCGACAAACCCGCGGCACCGGGCCTTGCCTGGGCGATGGACCAGGGCATCGCCACCTGGAGCCTTTCGCCCAAGGGCATCGGCAAGCCCGCATACGAAGCCGCGCTTCAGACGGCGCTGCGCGATGCGCAGGTCGAGACGATCTCGCTGGCCGGGTACATGCGGCTGGTTTCGGACACGTTCGTGGCGGCATGGCGGGGCGGCATCCTCAACATCCACCCCTCGCTGCTCCCCAAATACAAGGGTCTCGACACCCATGCTCGCGCGATCGCCGCGGGCGATCCGGTCGGCGGTTGCTCGGTCCATATCGTGACGGAGGAACTGGATGGCGGCGAAGTCCTCGGCCAGTCCGAGGTCGCGATCGTCCCGGGCGATACGGCGGAAACGCTTGCCGCGCGCGTGCTCGAGGCCGAGCATCGCCTTTACCCCCGCATTTTGGCAGAGTTCGTCGCACGATGAGTCCAGATCCCGCTCCCCTGCTCGACCGCATCCGGTCCCTATGCCTGGCGTTGCCGGAAACGGCCGAACGCGCATCGCACGGTGCCCCCGGCTTTCTTGTCGCCGATGGAAAGTTCTTCGCCTATTTCTGGCATAATCATCACGACGACGGCGAGACCGTGGTGATCGTGAAGACCACGGGCGACGACGAGCAGGCGCAGCTGATCGATCTCGACCCCGCCTGTTATTTCAAGCCGGCCTATCTTGGGCCGTCGGGCTGGATCGCGCTGCGGCTCGCCGGAGACACCGTCGATTGGGACCGCGTCGGCGACCGGATCGCGATCAGCTGGGAACTGGCGGCGCCACAGCGGCTGCTGGAGGCGGGTGGCCGGTGACCGACCTGCCGCCGCCATCGGACCCCGTCGCCACGCCGGCCGAAAAGGCCGAAGCCGCCGCCATCCGACGCCGCTGGGTTTCGCTGGCGGAGATCGTCAGCGTGGCGGGCGTCGCGATTGCGGGGCTCGGACTGTGGCTGACCTGGTCAGACCATCGCAGCGAACAGGCGGAAAAACAGACGCAGTCAGTCACGGAAAGCCGTGAACACGCCCGCTATGTCGTCAAAGCCAGCGTCGCGCGCAATGGCGACATCCTGATCGAGCGCGACGACCGGCATTCCCTGGGCGATGTCGCCGTGGTCTTCCCGGCCGCGCTCGGGATCCCCGCGCAGACGTCGCCGACCCAGACGATCAGTCGCAGCTGGTACGAACGCGCCCTGCTTGCGGCGACCGACGGCGGGGAAGATCGCAAGGCGGGCAAGCTGCCCGTGCTGTTGACGGTGCACTATTGGAACGACGATGCGCCGCGCACGGTCAGCGGCATCTACGACATCGTATGGGCCACCAAGGGCCGCCTGCTGTTCGGTCGCGAGCTGAAGACCGAGGCGCTGCGGTTGAGGACGCCCGCCGCGACCAAGGCCGCCCTCGAAGCGGCCTGGGCGATCGAGCGACCGAAGGGCTGACCCGGTTCGGAGGGACCGATGCTGGACGTCGTGGTCCTCATGCCGCGAGCACATGATCCCGATACGCCGCGCGCAACGCGGTCTTGAGCAGCTTCCCCGTGGCGGTATGGGGCAGCGATTCGACGAACAGGATCTCATCCGGCAGCCACCATTTGGCGACATGCGCGGCCAGATGCGCGGCGATCGCCTCCGCAGTGACCGTACTGCCCGCCTTGCGGACCACCAGCAGCAACGGGCGCTCGTCCCATTTGGGGTGATAGATGCCGATCGCCGCCGCTTCGGCCACCCCCGGGCACCCGACCGCGGCATTCTCCAGGTCGACCGACGAGATCCATTCGCCGCCCGACTTGATGACGTCCTTCGCGCGATCGGTGATCTGCATCGTCCCGTCGGGATGGAGCACGGCGACGTCCCCGGTATCGAACCACTGGTCGGCATCGACCGCATCGGCGTCCGCCTTGAAGTAGCGCTTGACCACCCACGGCCCGCGCACCTGCAGCCGCCCCGAACTGACGCCATCGCGTGGCAGCACCGCATCGTCGTCGTCGACGATCCGCAGCTCGATCCCGAACGGGATCTGGCCCTGCTTGCAGGCATGGTCGAGCTGCGCGTCGCGGCTCATCGTGTCCCAATGCGGCGGGTAACAGCCTGCGGTCCCGATCGGCGAGGTCTCGGTCATGCCCCACAGATGCTTGACCGTCGCGCCCATCCCCATGATCCGGTCGATCATCGCGCGCGGCGCGGCCGAGCCACCGATCGTGACCTGGCGCAGGTGTCGCGGCGCCTCGCCGCTCGCGTCCATATATTGGAACATCGCGAGCCATACCGTCGGCACCCCGGCGGAATGCGTCACCTTCTCGTCGTTCATCAGTCGGCAGAGCACCTTCGGCTCGTTGACCGCCGAATAGACCACCTTCGCCCCCGCCAGCGCCGCCGCGAACGGCAGGCCCCAGGATGCGGCATGGAACATCGGCACGACTGGCAGGACGACCGCCGCGGAGGACAGGTCGAACACCCAGGGCGCGACCTCCGCCATCGCGTGGATCACGGTCGAGCGATGCTCGTACAGCACGCCCTTCGGGTTGCCGGTCGTCCCGCTGGTGTAGCAGAGCATGCAAGGGTCGCGTTCGGGCCCTTCGACCCATTGGTATGCACCGTCCTCCGCCGCGATCAGCGCTTCGAACGCGCCGTCGTCCACGCAGACATACTGTTCGATCGACGGCCATTGCGCCTTCAGACGGTCGACGATCGGCTGGAACTGCCGGTCGTAGAACAGCACGCGATCCTCGGCATGGTTGGCGATGAAGACGAGTTGCTCGTCGAACAGCCGCGGGTTGATCGTGTGCACCACGCCGCCCATCCCGATCACGCCGTACCACGCGACCAGATGGTGCGCATGGTTCATCGCCAGCGTCGCGACGCGATCACCAGGCTTGATACCCATTTTCTCAAGCGCCTGCGCAAGTTTGCGTGCGTCGATTGCGATGCCTGACCAGTCGGTTCGCGTCTCGCTGCCGTCCGCCCAATAGGTGACGACCTCGCGCCCGCCGTGCTCGCGCGCGGCGTGGTCGATCAGGCGCGGGACGCGCAATTCGAAATCCTGCATTCCGCCGAGCATCGTCTCTCCCATCATCGAGATGGGGCAGCACTCACCCCACCAGAGCCAGCCGCGCTTCGGCGGTCTTGAGCTCCACGTCGCTGACATCCTGCAAGCCTTCGATCCGCTCGGCAAGCTCCCCGTCGAGCAAAAAGTCGCGCCCGAGCAGGACCCGCGCCGTACCGCCGCCTGCAACCGGGACCTTTGCCCACACCTCGCCGCGGGCACCGCGAACGTCCTGGAGGAGGGCCGCGAGTGCGGCCATGCCGGCGGGGCTTGCCACGCTCAGCTCGAGTGCGAAGCGGGCGTTGTTGGCGAGTTGCTCGAACGGCTGGATCCGCTTGATCGAGACGCGCGGCGTTTCCTCGCCCGGGCGGCGGTCGAGCTCGACCGTCAGCAGCCCGCAGCCGTTGTTGCGCGCGGCTTCCTCGAGGTCGGCGGCGACGCCGTCGTCGAAGCAGGTCGCGATGAACTGGCCCGAGGGATCGGAACAGGTCGCCATCAAATAGCGCTTGCCGCGCGCCGAGGTGCGCCAGCGCGCATCCTCCACTAAAGCGGCCATCGTTGCACCTGCGCGCGTCCCGTCGTCGGGGATCGAGAGCTCGCCCAGCGCGGCGAAGCTGCGGGCGCCGTGCATCTTGGCGAGGTGGCCGTGGCGGTCGACCGGGTGGGCGGAGAGGTAGAAGCCGAACGCGTCCTTCTCCTGGTCCATCCGCTGCGCGACCGACCAGTGCGCCGAGCGGGGGAGCTTGATCGGGGGCTCGGCGGCGTCGGCGGTGCCGAAGAGGCCGCCCTGCCCGCTGGTCTTCTGGTCGTGGATGCGCGCGGCGGTGGCTAATATCGTTTCGGAACAAGCGTATAGCCCAGCGCGGTTCGCGTCGAGGCAGTCGAACGCACCCGCCGAGGCGAGCGTCTCGACCTGGCGCTTGTTCATCAGGCGAGGATCCACGCGGCGCGCGAGATCGTCGATCGAGGTGAACTTGCCGTTCGCGTCGCGCTCCTGGACGAGCTTCTCCATCGCGCCTTCGCCGACCGATTTCAGCGCGGCCAAGGCGTAGCGGACGCCCAGCCCGTCGCCGGTATCCTCGACCGTGAACTCGGCTTCGCTGCGGTTGATGTCTGGCGGCAAAAGCGCGACGTCCAACCGCCGCATGTCGTCCACGAAAATGCTCAGTTTGTCCGTGAGCGTCATGTCGAAACACATTGAAGCGGCGTAGAATTCGTGCGGATGATGCGCCTTGAGCCATGCCGTCTGGTACGACAGCAGCGCATAGGCCGCTGCGTGCGACTTGTTGAAGCCGTAGCCTGCGAACTTGTCGATCAAGTCGAACAGTTCGTTGGCTTTTGCCTTCTCGATCCCGTTGATCGTCTTGCAGCCCTCGACGAACCCGGCACGCTGCGCGTCCATCTCGGCCTTGACCTTCTTGCCCATCGCGCGGCGCAACAGATCCGCTTGCCCCAGCGAATAGCCCGCGAGGATCTGCGCGGCCTGCATAACCTGTTCCTGGTACACGAAAATCCCGTAGGTCTCCGACAGGATCCCCTCGAGCAGCGCGTGCGGATAGACGATCGGCTCCAACCCGTTCTTGCGCTTGCCGAACATCGGGATGTTGTCCATCGGGCCCGGGCGATACAGCGAGACGAGCGCGATGATGTCGCCGAAATTCGACGGGCGAACGGCGGACAGCGTGCGCCGCATCCCCTCCGATTCGAGCTGGAAGACGCCGACCGTGTCGCCTTTCTGCAGTAATTTGTAGACGCCCTCGTCGTCCCATTCGAGCGCATCGAGATCGAGCACGACCCCGCGCTGCGCGAGCAGGTCGATCGCCTTCTTGAGCACCGAAAGCGTCTTCAGCCCGAGGAAGTCGAACTTCACCAGCCCGGCGCCCTCGACATATTTCATGTCGAACTGCGTGACCGGCATGTCCGAGCGCGGATCGCGGTACAAAGGCACCAGCTCGGCGAGCGGGCGGTCGCCGATCACCACGCCCGCCGCGTGAGTCGAGCTGTGGCGCGGCAGCCCCTCGAGCTTCATCGCGAGGTCGAGCAGGTGGCGGACGTTGCCGTCCTGCTTATACTCGCTGTGAAGCTCGGACACGCCGTCGATCGCGCGCTTCAAGGTCCACGGGTCGGCGGGGAGATTGGGGACGAGCTTCGCCAGCCGGTCGATCTGGCCATAGCCCATCTGGAGCACGCGCCCGGTGTCCTTCAACACCGCGCGCGCCTTCAGTTTCCCGAAGGTGATGATCTGCGCCACCTGATCGCGACCGTATTTCTGCTGGACGTAGCGGATCACTTCACCGCGGCGGGTTTCGCAGAAATCGATGTCGAAATCGGGCATCGACACGCGTTCCGGGTTGAGGAAGCGTTCGAACAGCAACCCCAGCTTCATCGGATCGAGATCGGTGATCGTCAGCGCCCAGGCGACGACCGAACCCGCGCCCGAACCACGGCCCGGGCCGACGGGGATATCGTGATCCTTCGCCCATTTGATGAAGTCCGCGACGATCAGGAAGTAGCCGGGGAAGCCCATCTGGATGATGACGTCGAGCTCGAATTCGAGGCGTTCGCGGTAGGGGGTGCGCCAGTCGGTTGGGGTTGCGACGCCCTCACCTTCTTCGCTTCCGCCTTCTTCGCTTCCCCGGCGTAGGCCGGGGCCCAGTTGTGGCGCAGAAGTCGTCGGAGCGCCGTCCTCACCGATCTTCTGTTCCTCTCCTGGGCCCCGGCCTTCGCCGGGGGGGGGACCAGAAGAGGAGGAAGGGGAAGCCGCGGGAATGCGCGCGGCACTCCCCGACAGCAACCCCAACGCCGCGATCCGGTCCAGCCGCCGCTCCAGCCCCGCGCGCGCATCCACGCGCAGCTTCTCGGCTTCCGCCTCGCGGTCGCCCGCCAGGCTCGGCAGGATCGGCTTGCGCTTGGGCGCCGCCACGCCGCAACGCTGCGCGACGATCATGGTGTTGTCGATCGCCTCGGGGAGATCGGCGAACAGCGCCTTCATCTCCTTGGCGGGCTTCATCCACGCATCGGGCGAGCTGCGCGGGCGGTCGTCGCTCGCGATATAGGTCGAGTTGGCGATGCACAGCAAAGCGTCATGCGCCTCGCTGAAATCCTGCTCCGCGAAACAGCACGGGTTGGTCGCGACCAGCGGCAGGTTCCGGTCATAGGCGAGGTCGAGCAGCAGCGGCTCGGCCTTGCCCTCGATCTCGCACTGGCGGCGGGTGAGCTCGATATAGAGGCGGTCGGGGAACAGCGCCTGCAACCGGTCGGCATAGGCGAACGCGCGGTCCGGCTGGTCCTCCGCGAACAGCCGCGCGAGCCCGCCCTCGCGCCCCGCGGTGAGCGCGATCAGCCCGTCCGAACACGCCGCCAGCGCGTCGAAATCGACATGCGCGGCGAGTTCGAGCGGGCGATCGAGATGCGCGCGCGAGACGAGCTTGCACAGATTGTCATAGCCCGTCTTGTCCTGCGCATAGAGCGCGATCCAGTCGATCACCGGGGTCGCGGTCTCGGGCATGTCGGGGCGGCAGAGCCCGAGCATCGTCCCGATCACCGGCTGGACGCCCGCGGCCATCGCCGCGTCGGAGAAGGCCATCGCGGCGTAGAGCCCGTTGCGATCGGTCAGCGCGGCGGCGGGAAAACCAAGCTGCTGCGCGTGCTTGGCGATCGCCTTTGGCTCGATCGCGCCGTCGAGCATGGTGTAGGACGAGAAGATACGGAGGGGCACGAAGCCAGCATGAGACATGGGGGGCTTATGCGCCGTGGGGGCGATTCTGGAAACCGGGCACGGGGGGAATTTTGTAGCGTTTAAGTCGAAGCTTGTCCTGCCGTCGGGCTGAGTAAATATCTGAAGTTAACGTCGTACGCGTTCTTTTTGTAAAGTTCGCTTATAACATCCACAAGGAAACAAACTATGGCAGGCCAGCATCTTTCTGTGATCCCGATAGGGGCATCATCCTCGTAGTCTTCTTGGTGGACCAAAAAGTTTCTGATCTTATATATGCGCCGCCCGACTGTGGCCTTATCAAATTTAACGCCTTTTAGATCCTTGAAGGCTTCAGTATCGAATACTTCGTCTTTCAAAGCCGTATCATCTTGAAGCATTGCAAAGAGCAATTCGGTGGATTGCCCCTCTTTTCCCCTCCAGAGTAGGCTTGATGACACCTTTTTGGAGAGCGTATAACCGTCATCCGCAAGACCGGTAGATTCTTTAAGACGAAGTATCCACGGCAAAAAGTGCAAAGACTCTAAACATTTATAAAGCTCAAGGAAGCAGTGCTTCCAATGCATTGACGTAAGAGCGTAGTAAATATTCTCGGGGTTTACGTTTCCCAATTGCAGCAAGGCTGCAATCTTGTTTGATATGATATTCCCAAGTAACTCGGATCGGAACTTTGTGTGTGCCGACGCTAAAGTAGCCGCCAAAAACCAAATATCCGCAGTTGCTAAAACGCTGTTTTTATCAACCGCAAAAATCTTTATATCTTTAAATGCTGATATTAATTCGCCGATGTCATGCCCTACGTAAAGTTCATCGTCTGCGATATCGATGATTTCTTTCGCTTGTCGGACTTCAAAATACTGCGGCTTCAGAACGTAAAATCCTCTAAACTCATGAGCTATGAATAAAAAGGTGCTTTCGTCAAGTATCGCTGGAATTGCGCCATACTCCGCGAGCAAATATGATGCCGACTCCTCAGCGTCAGAACCAACCAGGTCCGTCTGGATGCAGAGATAGGCCGTTTCGCCTTCTTCATAGCGAGCAACAAAGCAATTATTAACAAGTTTCATTGCCCCATTTTTGTATGCTCTCAAGTTTTTCAGTTTTGAGAATTGTTCGATCTTTCTCTCTTCGGGCAAATCAGCAGTTTTTATTTTCTCGGACAAGTCGGCTCTGCCGGCAGCCTTTAAAAGATCAAAAAACACAGATTCCATGTAATCACTGAAATGAGGCATTTTAAGCCATCCAACACGGGACCATATTTTCAAGACGATTAGAGTTTCGGAACATTGTCGTGAACGCTTTCCGAAAAAACTCTCGTTCAAAACGGCCAACTTGCCCGCTTCTTTGGGTAAGACGTTCTTCAACGAGCTGCAATTGCAGGAATTGGGCTAATTGCCCTTCGTCCATGGCCGCAAGTTTATGTTCCAGATGTCGAACGGCCTGAACCATGGCGTCCATTTTTTCTTTTGAGGCGGCCCAATCGATGTTGAAGCCCGGCTCGTCAAAAACTTCGATCGCTACCGCCGCACAAAAGCCGGCCATCGCTGGAAAGCTGGAGAAAACGTCCTTTCCAATCCTGAAGCGCATGTTCGGAGATTGAGCTACCGTCAGTCTAGCAAACTGTCGATCGAGAGCCGACATTTGTCTCAATGTTTCAATAAAGTAGTCCAGAAACTCCGAATGGGCCGTAGTTTCAATTGCATCAAGACGGGTAAAGTCTTCAGCAACTTTATCTTTTATATCCAACTCGGTTCGACGAGATGAAAATAGAAGTAGAAGCTCTACGATGTTTTTGCTTTGATATTGACCAGCTTGTACACGACGTCTTTGGGCCTCCAGCAAGAACACTTCTACATCAGAACCTAACTCACTTCTGATTTTTACGAGAAACTGGCTATAGATAGTTTCGAGCTGTCGACCGATTTCCCATGGCACCTGCCCAGTATTTAGAACGAGCATTCTGTATATGAGACTATTTAGCTTAGTAGAAACCCAGAATTCAACCCTGATAGGCAATGCCGAAATGCCGGTGTCCGCTCTGATTGCATCAAGCATAGCGGTTGTGCGTTGCATTCCATCAATAATTGAAATGCCATCATCTTGATGATCTTTGACGACATCCATAAAAGAAATTAAGTCTTTCGACGACTCGGCATCGAGGTATCTATTTTGGTTTAACAAAACGCCCAACACTACTGGTGGCATGACCGCGCCGTCGCGGATGTCCGCAACAAGCCGGTTTCGTATCGTAATGCTTGTTTTTGTTTTAAGAGGACCTCTTTGCCCCTCGATACCTCCAGTATTTTTGTAAACCGCATCTACCAACGCGATGTACTCGTCCATCCTCATCTCTGCCATTACTGACAGGCAATCGACGCGATGATCATGGAGCTTATGGTACATATCGGCCCTTTTTGGGATGAAACGAGTTCTGATAAACCTTTTGGGACATATAAGTCTGCGGTAAATCGCGAAACGAGCAAGACATAAGGAGGTAAACAGTCCTATCTACTATTAAGTAGTTTTATAAAAGCCTGGCAATATCCGCCTCGATCGCCTCAGGCTTGGTCGTCGGCGCATACCGCTCCACCACCTGCCCGCCGCGATCCACCAGGAACTTGGTAAAGTTCCACTTGATCCCCCCGGTGCCGAGGAACCCCGGCGCCTGCTTCTTGAGCGCGGTGAACAACGGGTCGGCATCCGCGCCGTTGACGTCGACCTTGGCGAACATCGGGAAGGTGACGTCATAGGTCAGCGAGCAGAAGTTCCGGATCTCCTCGGCGTCGCCGGGTTCCTGCGCGCCGAACTGGTTGCACGGGAAGCCGAGCACCGCGAAGCCCTTGTCGGCGAAGCGGCGCTGCAACGCCTCCAGCCCGGCATATTGCGGGGTGAAGCCGCATTTGGACGCGGTGTTGACGATCAGCAGCACCTTGCCGGCATAGGCCGACAGATCGACCGGCTTGCCGTCCGCGCCCGTCACGATGTGGTCGGTGATCGCGTTCATGCCGTCTTTCCCTCGTTGCGGGCCAGCAGGAAGCGCAGGTTGCGCTCGACCCCCGCCCATTCGCTCGCGATGATCGAATAGACCACGAGATCGCGGATCCGGCCATCCATCAACTGGTGATTGCGCAGCACCCCGTCGCGCTTCGCGCCGAGCCGCTCGATCGCCTTTTGCGAGGCCTTGTTGAACCAGTCGGTGCGGATCTGGACCGCGTTGCAGTCCAGCACCTCGAACGCGTGTTTGAGCAGGAGCAGCTTCGCCTCGGTATTGACCCCGCTGCGCTGGACCGAGTGCGCGTAGAAGGTGCCGCCGATCTCCAGCCGGCGGTGCGCGGCGTTCATCCGCATGTAGCGGGTGAGGCCGACGATGCGGGGGGCTTGCCCACCCTCCGTTCGGGCTGAGCGCAGTCGAAGCCCCTGCGCTGTGCCCGGCCCTTCGACTTCGCTCAGGGCGAACGGAGGGGGTGTGGGTGCGGGTTCGGTGGGCGTCGCGATCCCGGTCTCGGACCCTGCCCCAACTTCCGTTCGGGCTGAGCGCAGTCGAAGCCGTTGCGCTGTGCCTGGCCCTTCGACTTCGCTTAGGGCGAACGGAGGGGGGGTGGGTGCGGGTTCTGTGTCCGTTGCGATCCCGATCTCCGACCCGGCCCCAACTTCCGTTCGGGCTGAGCGCAGTCGAAGCCCCTGCGCTGTGCCTGACCCTTCGACTTCGCTCAGGGCGAACGGCGGGGGTGTGGGCTCTGCGGCGGGCACACACACCGTAAACGGCATCGCGCGCCCGTAATCGCGTTCCCGGAACAGCGCCGCCATGAACGCCGCCGGGTCGGTCAGCGTCGAGACGTTGGTGAAGAACAGTTCGCTGAGCTTCCCGTCCGCCGCCGCCGCGACGATGCCGTCCTGGTCCTCAGGCACCGTCGGGCGGAGGATGACATGCTGGCCAACCAGCGTCGGCGGGTCGGTCCAGGCTGTCATGCAAGCCGTCCTTCGTGGAGCCGGACGACGCGGTCCATCTTGGCCGCGATCCGTTCGTTGTGCGTGGCGACCAGCGCCGCCGAGCCTTCTTCCCGCACCAGCCGGAGGAACTCCGCGAGCACGATGTCGGCGGTGCCCTCGTCGAGGTTGCCGGTCGGTTCGTCCGCGAGCACCAAGGCGGGCCGGTTGGCGAGCGCGCGCGCGACCGCGACGCGCTGCTGCTCGCCGCCCGAAAGCTGGTTGGGGCGATGCGTCAGGCGATGCCCGAGCCCGAGCGCGGTGAGCAGCGCCGCGGCGCGTTCGTCCGCCTCGGCGCGGGGGCGGTCCTGGATCATCTGGGGGAGGACGACATTCTCGGTCGCATTGAAATCGGGGAGGAGATGGTGGAACTGATAGACGAAGCCCAGTTGGTCGCGCCGCACCCGCGTCCGCCCGTCGGCGTTGAGGCGTGCGGCTTCCTCGCCCGCGATCCGGATCGACCCGCCGAACCCGCCCTCGAGCAGCCCGACCGCCTGGAGCATCGTCGACTTGCCCGAGCCCGAGGGGCCGAGCAAAGCGACGATCTCGCCCGCGCCGACGGTGAGGTCGACGCTGCGGAGCACTTCGATCGTCTCGCCGCCCTGTGCGAAGCTGCGCGACAGGCCGGTGACGACCAATACCGGTTCATTCATAGCGGAGCACCTGGACGGGGTCAGTGCTCGCCGCCTTGAGCGCGGGGTAGAGCGTGGCGAGGAAGCTGAACACGAGCGCCATGAGGGCGATGACGGTGACTTCGACCGGATCGGTCTTGGACGGGAGTTCGCTCAGGAACCGGACCGAGGGATCCCACAGGTTCTGCCCCGTCGCCCATTGCACCGCGTTGACGACATCCTGCCGGAACCACAGGAAGACGAAGCCGAGCAGCAGCCCCGCGACCACGCCGAGCGCGCCGATCGTCGTGCCGACGACCATGAAGATGCGGATCATCGCCCCCCTGCTCGCCCCCATCGTCCGCAGGATCGCGATGTCGCGGGTCTTGGCGCGGACCAGCATGATCAGCGAGGACAGGATGTTGAAGACGGCGACGAGGATGATGATCGACAGCACCGTGAACATCGCGACCCGCTCGACGCCCAAGGCCTCGAACAATTGCGCGTTCATCTGGCGCCAGTCCTGGATCGTCCCGGTCCGCCCGATCTTGTCGACCAGCGGCGCGAGGATCTGCCCGACGCGGTCGGGGTCGGTCGTCTGCAACTCGACCATGCCGACCGAATCCCCCATCATCAGCAACGTCTGCGCATCCTGCATCGGCATGATGACATAGGCCTTGTCGAAATCGTACACGCCGATCGTGAACACCGCGCCGACGGTATAGTTGACGATCCGCGGCACGGTGCCGAACGGGGTCGATTGCCCCTGCGGGCTGATCAGCTGGATCTGGCTGCCGACCACCGCGCCGAGCGCATCCGCCAGCCCCGAGCCGATCGCGACCGTCCCGCTGCCCGGGGTCAGGCTGCTCAGCGACCCCATCACGACCTTGCTGCCGATCGTCTTGTTCGAACGGATGTCGGACACGCGCATCCCGCGCAGCAGCACGCCTTCGACCCGGCCATTATAGGTCGTCATCAGCGGCTGTTCGATCAGCGGGATCGCGCTCGTCACGCCGGGGGTGGTTTCCGCCTGCCCGACGATCCGGCGCCAGTCGGGGATCTGGCCGCCATAGCCCTGCACCACCGCATGACCGTTCAAGCCGACGATCTTGTCGAACAGCTCGGCGCGGAAGCCGTTCATCACGCTCATCACGATGACGAGCGCGGCGACGCCGAGCATTACCGCGACCAGGCTGATCCCGGCGACGAGGAAGATGAACGCCTCGCCCTTGCCCGGCAACAAATAGCGCCGGGCGATCATGCGTTCGTATCGGGATAGGATCATAGGGTTCGGTCTGCCCGCCCATAGGGGTGCTGATCCGGTCGCTCTAGGCGGCGGGTGCGTCACTGGCAACTGTTGCGACGTGTTGCGCAATCGCCACAGCGCCGCCGCAATCGGTACGGCGCGGCCACATTCCCGGTGACAAGCCCCGGCAACAAACCTAACGCTTTTGTCACTGACACACAGGCAACGGCCGTGGTTCGGGGATGCTTTCAGCGCCGCCCAAAAGGGCTGGCTGCGAAGGCTATTTGGGGGCTGACGAGCGATCGTCACGCAGGCGCCCGGGTCGGAAACGGCCCGGGCGTTTGCTTGTTCGGGCGAAAGCGCGCCCCGCGCGCTGATCCGCGCAGCGGATCGCCCGAACCGGACGGCGGGCGCGGAGCGACCCGGCCGACGGCGGCTTTGCCGACCGGCGCTTCTCTCTTCTTCGGTTTTGCGCTTCGGCGGGGTCGCTCTGCTGGACTTCCCCACCCCAACCCCTCCCCTGAAAAGGAGGGGCTAGAGAGAAGCGTTCGCCCGAGAAAGCCCCTCCCCTTCAGGGGAGGGGTTGGGGTGGGGCCGAGCCTCGCAGAGACCAGCTCCCGCCTGAGGCCCCCCGAAAAACCTCAGAACGACTTGCTCACCGTCACCCCGTAAGTCCGCGGGTCGCCCGGTTGCCCGATGACCAGCCCGGTGTTGCCCGACTGCGTCGTCAACACCTCATAGTAATTTTGGTCGAACGCGTTGCGAACCCAGCCGAAGACGTTGAAGTCATCCTTCGCCTTGAACCCCAGGCGGAAGTTGCTGAGCGCATAGCCATCGATGTTGGTATAGGCCGAAGCCGAGGGATTGGACGAGAAGCGCGACCGGTAGCTGCCGTCGTAGCCGAGGTAGAATTGGCCCGATACGCGACCGATCTGCGTCGGCACGTCATATTCGGCGCCATAGCTGAACGCCCATTTCGAGACGCCCGGCAATACCTGCCCCGAGATGTTGCAGCTCGCCGGGCCGATCCCCCCCGGGGTGCCCGGCGCGCTTGGCACCTGGCCCGCCGTCGCGGTCGTGCCGCCCGACAGTTCGGGCGGGCACGGCGCGTCGACGAAGCGCGCATATTTGGCGTCGGTGTACGCGCCATTGGCATAGACGTTGAACCGCGCGGTCGGGCGGAAGGCGGAGTCGATCTCTATCCCGCGAGTCCGCACATGCCCCGCATTGGCGAGATAACCGCGCAGCACGCCCAATTGCCCGTTGTTCACGCTCGCCTGGTAATCGAAGATATCGGTCCAGAAGGCCGCCAGGTTCACGGTCGCGCGGCGGTCGAGGAACTGCGTCTTGAGCCCGAGCTCGTAATGATTGACCGCCTCGGGCTTGACCGTCGACGCCGAATAGAGCGGCTGGTTCGCCGCATCGAGCGGCAGGCCCGACAGGTTGACGCCGCCCGATTTGTAGCTGCGCGCATAGGTCGCATACGCATGCAGATCGCGTGAGATCGTCCAGGCGGCGGTAACGTCGCCCGACAGGTTCCACTTGCTGAGATGTGCGGGATAGCTTTGCGGCGGCAGCGTCGTGCACTGGTCGCGGAGCACCGCGGCGGTCGGCGCCGGGGTGCAGCGGATCACGGTCCCTGCCCCGGTCGTCACCACCGCATCATATTGCGCGTCCTTCTTGTCATAATTGAGCCGCGCGCCCGGCGCGATCGAGAAGCGGTCGCTGACATGCCAGGTGAGCTTGCCGAACAACGCCGCGCTGGTGTTGCCGAGATGGCTGCGCAACGTCGAGGTGAGCCCGTTGAGGACCGCCGGGTTGCTGGCGTTGGCGCCGGTGAGCAGATAGCGGCTTGCGGCCGATCCCTGCACCTGCAGCCCCTCCACGTCGACGGCCTGGTAGAAATAGAACAGTCCGGCGAGGTAATCGATCTTATGGGTGCCGTTCGAAGCGACCCGCAGTTCCTGGCTCAGCTGATATTGCTGCGACGTGTTCGCCGATACGGTGGTGATCGGCAGTCCGGTGAAATCGCGGTCGCTGTTCGGGACCCAGTCCCAGAAGCGATAGGCGCTCACCGATGTCAGCGTCGCGCCGCCCAGATCGAGATTGCCGACGAGCGACGTCCCGCCGATCTTCTGTTTCGCGCGCGGCACCGCATCCAGATCGGTCACGCGGTCGAACGCGTTGGTCGAGGGCGCGGCATAGCCGAACGCCGCCGCCAACGCGGCATATTGCCGCGCGACCGGCCGCTGTGTCGCGCCGGTCCGAACGTAATATTGCACGCAACATTTGGGGTCTTGCGCATTGTAATCCCCGTACAATGTCAGGTCGAGCGTATCGGTCGGTTTCCACAGCAACTGGCCGCGAAAGCTCTTGTTGTCCTGGCTGTTCTGATAGTCGTTGAGGCGCGTGTTATAGATCGTGCCCCGCCGCGTCGTGATCGATGTCGACAGCCGGATCGCGAGCTTGTCGTCGATCAGCGGCCCCGAGACCGACGCCTTGCCCTGGAAGAAATCGTAATTGCCGCCGGTCACCTCGACCCGCGCTTCGGGCGTGAAGCTGGGCTTGCGGGTCGAGATGTTGATTGCGCCGGCGGTCGTGTTCTTGCCGTAGAGCGTGCCCTGTGGACCGCGCAGCACCTCGATCCGCTCGGTATCCGTGAAGTCGAACGTCGCCGATGCGATCCGGCTGTAATAGACCTGATCGACGTAGATGCCGACGCCCTGCTCGATCCCGTCGTTGGTCAGCCCGAACGGCGCGCCGAGCCCGCGGATGTTCGCGGCGGAATTGCGCGGGTTGGTCGAGTAGAATTGCAGGCTGGGTTGCAGCTGGGTCAGCCGGTTGACGTTGTAGGTCCCCGTTTCCGCGAGCGCGGTGCCGCCGATCACCGAGATCGCGATCGGGACCGACTGGATCGTCTCGACCCGTCGGCGCGCGGTGACGACGATGTCGCCCCCGCCCTGTTGCGCGGTTCCGAGGCGACCTTCGCTCTGGTCGGTCGGCGCGGGTGAGACGGCGGGCGGAACCTGCGGTTCGACCGCTGTCTGAGCGAGCAGGATAAGCGGCAGGTGAGCAAGCATGTACGTCCCCTTTACGCCCGGTGATGCCGAGTCGCCGGTACAATGCCTATCAACTGGGGGGATTATCACGCCGGATTGTTCTTTGCGGTCCGATAGTCCGGCTTTAGCCATGCCGAAATTGCGCAAGGCACCTCTTGAACCGGCGATGGAACGCCCCAGATTTCTGCTGTGCGGTGCCACTCACGGGCCGCACCGGGCCGGGTCGCACCTGCGTGGACCGGGCTTGCACACCAACGATGTATCTCGCTTTTTTAGGAGCTCATCATGCGTCAATTCGATCTTACCCCCTTCCGCCGCTCGACCGTCGGCTTCGACCGGCTGTTCGACATGCTCGAGGCCAATGCGCGTCAGGCGAGCGCGGACAATTATCCCCCCTTCAACCTTGAGCGGCTCGATACCGATCGCTATCGCATCACGATTGCTGTCGCCGGCTTCGGCCGCGACGACATCGAGATCACCGCGCAGCAGAACCTGTTGCAGGTGAAAGGGCGCAAGGATGACAAGGACGCCGCTGCCGCATCCTTCCTCCATCTCGGCATCGCCAACCGCAGCTTCGAGCGGCGTTTCGAACTCGCCGATTTCGTGCGGGTCGAGGATGCCCGGCTAAACGACGGGCTGCTCGTCGTGGATCTCGTCCGCGAAGTGCCCGAGGCGATGAAGCCCAAGACGATCGCGATCAAGACCGGCGCACCGCTGGTTGCGGTCGAGGACAAGAAGGACTCGGCGCAGGCTGCTTGACGGCTGGCGTTCGAGCATAAGTTGGGGCGTCCGGGCTTGGTCCGGGCGCCCTTTCTCGTTCCTTACATCATGCCGTAACACCTCCCCAGCGAAGGCCGGGGCCCAGTAGTGATACGGAAGAAAGCGAGCGACTGCGCTTCGTTTTCGCAACCTGCGCTACTGGGCCCCGGCCTTCGCCGGGGAGGGTAGTAGAGAGCGGTTCGCTTCCCAGCAAAGTCCGTGTCCCGCAGTAGCGCTGCCACCGCAGGACGACGACCGTCACACCAGCCGCGACTGCCGTACCGCCGCCGCGATGAAGCTCGCGAACAGCGGATGCGGATCGAACGGCTTGCTCTTGAGCTCGGGATGGAACTGGACACCGACGAACCATGGATGGTCCGGCCGCTCGACGATCTCGGGCAGCATCCCGTCGGGCGACATCCCGCTGAACACGAGGCCACCTTGTTCCAGCCGCTCGCGGTACGCTGTATTCACCTCGTAGCGATGCCGATGCCGCTCCGAAATGTCGCTGTCGCCGTAGATCGTCGAGACGACCGAATTGCCGTCGAGCTTCGCCGGATACGCACCGAGACGCATCGTCCCGCCAAGATCGCCACCGGCTTCGCGCTTTTCGAGCCCGCCGGTGCTCATCCATTCGGTGATCATGCCGACCACGGGTTCCTCGGTCGGGCCGAACTCGGTCGAGCTCGCGGCCGTGATCCCCGCTAGATCGCGCGCGCCTTCGACGCATGCCATCTGCATCCCGAAGCAGATGCCGAAATACGGAATGTCGCGTTCACGCGCGAAGCGGACGCTGGCGATCTTGCCTTCCGCGCCCCGCTCGCCGAACGCGCCGGGAACGAGGATCGCGTGCATCGGCTCGAGCCGCGCGGCGATGTCGGCATCGTCCGCCTCGAACAGCTCGGCGTCGATCCACTCGACGTTGACCTTGACCTTGTTGGCGATCCCACCGTGGACGAGCGCTTCGTTGAGCGACTTGTACGCATCCTGCAGGCCGACATATTTGCCGACGACGCCGATCGTGACCTCGCCCTCGGGGTTGGTCAGCCGGTCCATGATGTTGGTCCAGCGCGAAAGGTCGGGGGAGCTGCCGGGTAGAATGCCGAACGCGTTGAGCACCGCGTCGTCGAGGCCTTCGTTGTGATATTGGACCGGGACCGCGTAGATGCTCTTGGCGTCGAGCGCGGGGATGACCGCGGACTTCGGCACGTTGCAGAACAGCGCGATCTTGGCGCGGTCGCTTTCCGGAAGCGGTTGCTCGCAGCGGCACACCAGCACGTCGGGCTGGACGCCGAGTGCGGCGAGTTCGCGGACCGAATGCTGCGTCGGCTTGGTCTTCAGCTCGCCTGCGGCAGCGATGTACGGCACCAGCGTGACGTGGATGCTGACCGAATTGCCGCGCCCGAGATCGTTGCGGAGCTGGCGGATCGCCTCGATGAACGGGAGCGACTCGATGTCGCCGACCGTCCCGCCGATCTCGCACAAGACGAAGTCGAGATCGTCGATCTCGGCCTGCGCGAAATCCTTGATCGCGTCGGTGACGTGCGGGATGACCTGCACGGTCGCGCCGAGATAATCGCCGCGTCGTTCGCGTGCGATGATCTGCTGATAGATCCGGCCCGAGGTGACGTTGTCGCTCTGCCGCGAGGGCACGCCGGTGAAGCGTTCGTAATGGCCGAGATCGAGGTCGGTCTCTGCGCCGTCGTCGGTCACATAGACTTCGCCATGCTGATAGGGCGACATCGTGCCCGGATCGACGTTGAGATAAGGATCGAACTTGCGGATCCGCACGCGATAGCCACGGGCCTGGAGCAGTGCCGCGAGGCTCGCTGCCATGAGACCCTTGCCGAGCGAGGAGACCACGCCGCCGGTGATAAAGATGAACCGCGCCATGGGAGCAAAGGCCTAGCGTCATCCGGGGTGGCGCGACAAGCGCGCGACTCCGGGAAAGTTTCAGGAAAGTACGAAGCCGGCCGCTTGGCCGGTCCGCGGCTTACGGTGCGGTCGGGGCCGCGCCGTTGGCGGGAGCCGCCGTGTTGCCGGTCGGCTCGATCGCGCTGCGCGCGCCGCTGGCGAACGGATTGTTCGGATCGGTCTGGACCGGCGGTGCAACCGGCGCAGGCGCCGTTGCCGCGCCGCGCGCCAGCGTCGGATCGACCTTGGCGACGCGGTTCTGTGCGGCCAGCACCGCGAGCAGGATGCTGAGCGCGATGAACACCGCCCCCAGCGTCGAGGTGGCGCGCGTCAGGAAATCCGCCGCGCCGCGGGCCGACATCAGCCCCGACGGCGATCCGCCCATGCCAAGACCGCCACCTTCGGACTTCTGCACGAGAATCACCGAGACCAGCGCCGCAGCGACGCAGAAGTGGACGACGAGGAGGAACTGGAACAGAAACATGTTGCGGGTTGATCCTTGAGCGGCGGTCGACGGCTGCGTTGCGGGGCACATAGGCGAGGTCTTCGGTCTGATCAACCGCGCCGGTACCGAAGCCCGGTGTGGCGACCATAGAGTTGCGCGCTTTGGGGCCGAACGGGCCGCGATGGCGGGGCGGGATTGCGCTACATTTCGCCATCGAACTGAAACCTAGCGGGGGGCAAAGGCGTTAAGTTGTTCAGGAATATCCCCGATCGTCGGGGGTTGCCGAGTAATTTGCGGGTATTTTGCCGTGGCAGTTCAAACCGATACCTCCCTGAGCGAATGGATGCAGGCGCTTGTCGACTATGTTCGGTCGGGCGAGCCCGATCTGACGAACCGGCAAATGGCCCTGCTGCTGGTCGTCTATCTCAAACCCGGGCCGCATACGGTGCGCGGGCTGGCGGCCATGCTCAACGTATCGAAACCCGTCGTGACACGCGCCTTGAACAGGCTTGGCACCCTGGGCTATCTGCGCCGTCAACGCGACGATAACGACAAGCGTAATATCTTCGTCGCACGTACCTCCGAAGGGGCAGGGTTTCTTGAAGATTTCGGCCAGTTCATCGGCGGGGGCACGCCGCAACCCGTTGCCCGCCGCGCTACCGCGTAAGAGTTTTTCGTTGCTCGGCCAGTCGGTTGCGCTGGATCCGCGGCAATATGCTGTGCGCCGCGATCTTGCCGACATCCGGCTTGCCGACCGAGTGTTTGCGCCACACTATGCCGCCGCGGTGTTGCGCGTGGTCGTCACGGCCACAGAGCTGCGCGAAAAGCCGGAAACCGATTCGGCGGTGATCGCGGATCTGCCGGAAGGTGCCCCGTTCGAGGTCCTCGAGTTCGTCGCGGGGCGTGCATGGGGGAGCGCACCTTCGGTCAACCTGGTTGGGTATGTCGATACTCGTGCGCTTTCGTGGCCGACGTCATGACCGTCAGCGTCTTCATCGACGGGGCCGCCGGGACGACCGGGCTGGAAATTCGCGATCGGCTCGCCGACCGTGCGGACGTTGCGCTCGTCACGCTCGATGACGCCGTCCGAAAGGATCCTGCCGCTCGGCGTGCCGCGCTCAACGACAGCGATTTCGTCATTCTGTGTCTGCCGGACGACGCCGCGCGCGAGGCGGTTGCACTGATCGACAACGACCATACCCGCATTATCGATGCGTCGACCGCGCATCGTACCGCCGACGGCTGGAGCTACGGTTTCCCCGAGCTCGAGCGCAGCCAGGCCGCGCTGATCGCCGAATCGAAGCGCGTGACCAACCCCGGTTGTTACCCGACCGGCTTTCTGGCGCTGGTACGGCCATTGGTACGCGCGGGACTGGTGCCCGTCGACTGGCCGATCACCGTCAATGCGGTGTCGGGCTATTCGGGCGGGGGCAAGGCGATGATCGCGGAATATGAGGGCCCCAACCCGCCCCCGGCGGCCCGAGCCTATGCCTTGGGACTTGCGCACAAACATGTGCCCGAGATGCAGAAACATGCGCGGTTGGAACACCCGCCGATCTTCATGCCGTCGGTTGCCAATACCTATCGCGGCATGATCGTCGAAGTCCCGCTGCCGCTGGCGATGTTCAAACGTCGCCCGTCCCTGCAGGCGTGCGAAGCCGCGCTGCGCGAGGCCTATGGCAACGACAGCCTGATCCGCGTCGCCGACGACGATGCTGCGACCGTACAGATCGAGGATGATGCCGGTACCGATCGGCTCACCTTGCGGGTATGCGGAAACGCCGAAGCGGGTCAGGTCCGCCTGATCGCAACGCTCGACAATCTCGGCAAGGGCGCTGCCGGCGCCGCGGTACAGAATTTGAACGTCATGGCCGGGTTCGATCCGCTCGCCGGACTGATCCGCTAATACGTCCAGCCCCCAAATGTTTTCCGGTTTCATCTTGGCGGCGCGGGTCTGGCCGCTTAGGTGACCCTTCCCCCCCAGGAGGTTAAAGTCGCATGCCAGCTCGCACGCCTGTCGGTAAACTCCTGTTGTTCGGCGCCACTGGCGATCTGGCGCAGCGCATGCTGCTGCCATCGCTCTATGGGCTTCATGCCGATGGACTGTTGCCCGAGGGGCTGACGATCACCGGCACCGCGCGGTCGGAACATGACGATGCGAGCTACCAGGCGTTCGCCAAGACCGCGCTCGAGAAATTCGTCCCGAAGGACCGGATGGACGAGAAGGCGATGGCGAGCTTCCTCGAGCGGGTCGGCTACCAGCCGCTCGATGCGACCGACCTCGATCATTACAAACAGCTCGGCAACAAGGTGGGCGACGTCTCGGGTGGGCTCGCGATCTTCCTCTCGACTGCGCCGTCGCTGTTCGAGGCGGTGATCCGCGGGCTTGAATCCGCGGGTCTGGCGGGCGAAACCGTCCGGATCGGGCTCGAGAAGCCGCTCGGCTACGACCTCGCGTCGAGCCGTGAGATCAACGACACCGTCGCGACTGCCTTCTCCGAGGAGCGGACCTTCCGGATCGATCATTATCTCGGCAAGGAAACCGTCCAGAACATCCTCGCGCTGCGCTTCGGCAACTCGTTCTTCGAGCCGGTGTGGAATGCGCGCGGGATCGACAATATCCAGATTACCATCTCGGAAACGGTCGGGCTGGAAGAACGCGCCGCTTACTATGACGGCGCGGGCGCGCTGCGCGACATGG
Source organism: Sphingomonas sp. CARO-RG-8B-R24-01 (assembly GCF_022662295.1). Lineage (NCBI taxonomy): Bacteria > Pseudomonadati > Pseudomonadota > Alphaproteobacteria > Sphingomonadales > Sphingomonadaceae > Sphingomonas > Sphingomonas sp. CARO-RG-8B-R24-01. The sequence goes on from NZ_JAKNQI010000007.1 coordinate 260,578, forward strand.
TCGCCAACCACATGCTCCAGTTGCTCGCACTCGTTGCGATGGAGCCCCCTGCCCGCTTCGACGGAAATGCGATCCGCGACGAGAAGGCCAAGGTCTTCCGCTCGCTCCGCACGATCAAGCCCGAGGAAGCGCCGCGCGATACCGTCACGGGGCAATATGCCGCGGGCGCGAGCGGCGGCGAGATCGTCAAGGGTTATGCCGACGAGCTCGGCAAGGCCTCCACCACCGAGACCTTCGTCGCGATCAAGGCGCATGTCGACAACTGGCGCTGGCAGGGCGTGCCCTTCTATTTGCGCACCGGCAAGCGCATGCCGACGCGGCGGAGCGAGATCGCGATCCAGTTCAAGCCGGTGCCGCACTCGATGTTCTCGAACCGTGGCGGCTTGCTCCAGCCCAACGTGCTGATCATCCGCCTGCAGCCCGAGGAATATATCCAGTTGCTCGTGATGGCGAAGGAGCCGGGGCTCGACCGCGACGGGATCCGTTTGCGCGAGGTGCCGCTAAACCTCAGCCTCGATTCGGAATTCGCGGGCACGCGCCGGCGCATCGCCTATGAGCGGTTGCTGCTCGATCTGATCGAGGGCGACCAGACGCTGTTCGTTCGGCGCGACGAGGTCGAGGCGCAATGGACGTGGATCGACGCGATCCGCGAAGGCTGGGTCGCGAACGACATGAAGCCCAAGAGCTATCCTTCGGGGAGCTGGGGACCGAGTGCTGCGGTCGCGCTGACCGAGCGCGATGGCGTGACCTGGCAGGACGATTGATTTCTCCCTCTCCCGCCTGCGGGAGAGGGTGTCCGAGTTGAGTGAGGACGGGAGAGGGCTGATACGCGGACCTGCGTTTCTGACCGCCCCTCTCCCCGACCCTCTCCCCGCAAGCGGGGAGAGGGAGAAAAAGAGAGAAGAGACATGAGCGACGAACACGAAATCGAATGGTGGGATTATGAGAGCGCCGACGAGATGGCGGATGCCGTCGCGGGCGACATCGGCTTCATCATCGACGCGGCGATCGACGCACGCGGCGCGGCGGTGATCGCGCTGGCGGGGGGCAAGACCCCGGTGCCGATCTACGAACGGCTCGCCAAGGCGAAGATCGACTGGAAGCGCGTGACGATCGTGCCGACCGACGAGCGCGTGGTGCCGCTGGGCGACGCGCTGTCGAACGTCACGATGATCGCCAAGACGTTCCTGCCCAAGGGCGCGCGCGTGATGCCGATCGTTCCCAACGCGACCGCGGACTACAAGGCTGCCGGCCGTTCGGCGGATGCGCTGATGCAGGACCTGCACTGGCCGCTCGACCTGTGCCTGCTCGGTGTGGGGGCTGATGGCCACACTGCGTCGATCTTCCCCGGTCCCGACTTCGACGAGGCATTGTCCGGCCCGGTCGAGCGCCGCGCGCTCGGCGTGACGCCCGATCCGCTCCCCAAGGAAGCACCGGTCGCGCGCGTCACGCTCAGCCGCGCCGCGATCGTCTCGGCGCGCGCGCTGATCATCGCGGTGACGGGCGATGCCAAGAAGAAGGTGATCGAACAGGCGATCAAGCAGGGCCCGTCGTCATCCTACCCGATCGGACGGGTGCTTGCGGATGCGGAATTACCGGTAGATATTCATTGGGCCGCCGAATGATCTCCAACCCCTCCCCGGGAAGATTGTCGTGACCCTTCATCCTGAAATTGCCGCCGTAACCGACCGCGTCATCACGCGGTCAAGGCCGACGCGCGACGCGTACCTCAAGCTGATCGGGCGCGCCCGCGACACGCATATCGAGCGTCCCGCGATGGGCTGCGCGAACGCCGCGCACGCCTATGCCGGAACCGAGGAGGATCGCCCCGCGCTGACCGGCGGCAAGGCGATGAACATCGGGATCGTCACGTCGTATAACGACATGCTGTCGGCCCATGCGCCTTACTATCGCTATCCAGAGCAGATGAAGGTCTGGGCGCGCGAGGCCGGGGCGACCGCGCAGGTCGCGGGCGGTGTCCCCGCGATGTGCGATGGCGTGACGCAGGGCTATCCCGGCATGGAGCTGTCGCTGTTCAGCCGCGACACGATTGCGCTGTCGACCGCGATCGCGCTCAGCCACGGGATGTTCGAGGGCGCGGCGCTGCTCGGGATCTGCGACAAGATCGTGCCCGGGCTGCTGATGGGGGCGCTCCGCTTCGGGCATCTGCCGATGGTGCTGATCCCCGCGGGGCCGATGCCCTCGGGGCTGCCCAACAAGGAGAAGGCAGCGGTCCGCGAGGCATTCGCCGAAGGCAAGGTCGGGCGCGACGCGCTGCTCGAGGCCGAGATCGGCGCGTATCATTCCAAGGGCACCTGCACCTTCTATGGCACCGCCAACTCCAACCAGATGATGATGGAGATGATGGGGCTCCACATGCCGGGGGCGGCCTTCATCAATCCAGGCACCAAGCTGCGGCAGGAACTGACGCGCGGTGCGGTCCACCGTCTCGCGGCGAACGGCTGGCATGGCGACTCCTATCGTCCGCTTGGGCTGTGCGTCGATGAGAAGGCGATCGTCAACGCGGCGATCGGGTTGCTCGCCACCGGAGGCTCGACCAACCATCTGCTGCATCTGCCCGCGATCGCGGCGTGTGCGGGGATCGTCATCGACTGGGAGGACTTCGACCGCTTGTCCAAGGCGATCCCGCTGATCGCGCGAGTCTATCCGAACGGTTCTGCCGACGTGAACGGGTTCGAGGCGGCGGGCGGGATGCCGTTCGTGATCCGCGAATTGATCGCTGCGGGAATGCTTCACGGCGACCTCATGACCGTGGCGGGCGACTCGCTCGAAGCGTATGGGCGCAAGCCGGTGCTCGAGGGCGATCATCTCGACTGGGTCGATTCCGGCCCGAGCGGCGACGAGACGATCCTGCGCACCCCCTCCGCGCCGTTCGCGCCCGAGGGCGGGTTTCGGATCCTGACCGGCAACCTCGGTCGCGCGTGCATCAAGGTTTCGGCGGTGGAGCGCGATCGCTGGACGATCGAGGCACCGGCGCGCGTGTTCCATGACCAGGCATCGGTCCAGGCGGCGTTCCAGGCGGGCGAACTCGACCGTGACGTCGTCGTCGTCGTGCGCTTCCAGGGGCCGCGCGCGAACGGCATGCCCGAGCTGCACAAGCTCACTCCGCCGCTCGGCGTGTTGCAGAACCGCGGGTTCCGCGTCGCGCTTGTCACCGACGGGCGGATGTCGGGGGCGAGCGGCAAGGTGCCGTGCGCGATCCATATCTCGCCCGAGGCGCTGGGTGACGGTCCGCTGGCGCGGGTCCGCGATGGCGACGTGATCCGGGTCGATGCGGAAACCGGCGAACTGTTCGCGCGGGTCGATCCGGCGGAATGGGCGGCGCGGACGCCGGTCACGATGCCGACCGAGATCGACGGGATGGGACGCGAATTGTTCGGGCTGTTCCGCGCGAATGCGAACGAGGCCGAGCGTGGCGCTTCTCCGTTGCTGACGGGGATGGGCTGGTAACACCGCAACGTGCTCCTGCGCAGGCAGGAGCCCAGGGTTACGTATGGGACGCTTGTTGCTCTGTTCTCTTGCCTTCGCAGGAGAACAGCGAGCAAGCCTGAGGGGAATGGAATGCAGGTCGTTGCAGTAGATATCGGCGGTACGCACGCCCGCTTCGCGCTCGCGGAGGTCGAGAATGGCCGTGTCGTCGCGCTTGGCGAACCGGTGACGCTCAAGACCGCCGAATATGGCGGGTTCCAGACCGCGTGGGAGGCGTTCGGTGCGCGGATCGGCCAGCCGCTGCCGCGCGCGGCGGCAATCGCGGTCGCCTCGCCGATCAGTGGCGACGTGATCAAGCTGACCAACAACCCCTGGGTGATCCGCCCGCCGCTGATCAAGGAGCGGCTCAAGGTCGACAATTTCGTCCTGATCAACGATTTCGGCGCGGTCGGCCAGGCGGTGGCGCAGGTCCCCGAGAGCGACTTCCTCCACATCGGCGGGCCGGACATCCCCTTCCCTACCAACGGCGTCATCACCGTCTGTGGTCCGGGCACCGGGCTCGGCGTCGCGCAGGTCTTGCGCGCGCATGACCGCTATCACGTGATCGAGACCGAAGGCGGGCACATCGACTTCGCACCGCTCGACGCGCTCGAGGATGCGATGGTGAAGCGGTTGCGCAAGGCGTACACGCGCGTCTCCGCCGAGCGCGTGGTGTCGGGCCCCGGCATCGTCGCGATCTACGAGACGCTCGCAGACATCGAGCATCGCTCGATCACGCGGCTCGACGACAAGGCGATCTGGACCGCCGCGCTCGACGAGGGCGACAGCCTCGCCGTAACCGCGCTCGACCGGTTCTGCATGAGCCTCGGTGCGGTCGCGGGGGATCTGGCGCTCGCGCATGGCTCGAACGGCGTCGTGATCGCGGGCGGGCTCGGGCTTCGGCTCAAGGACCATTTCCGCAAGTCGGGCTTTGCCGAGCGGTTCGCCGCCAAGGGGCGGTTCCAGAACCGCATGGCGACGATCCCCGTAAAACTCATCACCTATCCGCAGCCCGGCCTGTTCGGCGCGGCGGCCGCTTATGCGCAGGAGTATACCCGATGACCGTCACGATCGCCGAAATCATGCAGACCAGCGCGGTCATCCCGGTGCTGGTAATCGACGACGCCGCGACCGCGCGGCCGCTTGCCGAGGCGCTGGTCGCGGGTGGCCTGCGCGTGCTCGAGGTCACGATGCGCACCCCTGCCGCGCTCGATGCGATCCGCGAGATGAAGCAGGTGCCGGGCGCGATCGTCGGGGCTGGCACGGTCGTCAACACCGACCAGTTTCGCCAGGTGATGGATGCAGGGGCGGAGTTCATCGTCTCCCCGGGCCTGACCGAACGGCTTGCGCGCCCGATCATCGACAGTGGCGTACCGTTCCTGCCCGGCATTGCGAATGCCGCCGATATCATGACCGGGCTCGATCTCGGCTTGACGCATTTCAAGTTTTTCCCGGCCGAGGCGAACGGCGGCCTGAAAGCCCTGAAGGCGCTTGCCGCACCGTTCTATCAGTGCAGCTTCTGCCCGACGGGTGGCATTACAGAGGCGTCGGCAGGCGAATGGCTCGCGTTCAAGCCTGTCCTATGCGTCGGTGGCAGTTGGGTGACCCCGAAGGGCGCGTCGATGGCCGAGGTCGAGACCATCGCCCGGGCCGCCAACAGCCTGCGCGCCTGACCAGACCACGGTCGGGGCCGATGATTTCGGCCGCCGTACCCTTCATGGCGGAGGCATTGTCGTTGCTGCTGCGTCGCAGCAATAAAAACTAACGCGTTGGTTAAACACTGGCTTTCCGACCGCGTTACGTTGGCATTCCCCTTCAAGGAGAGTGCCCATGTCCCGACCGACCGACAACGACCGTCAAGCTCCGGGTGAAACGCTGCGCGGATCGCTGCTGTTTCTCGGGTTCGGAATGACGATGCTGGCCTTCCTGGTTGCGATCGATCGGCCGGAATGGTTCGTCTTGCGCCCCGCAACCGGCACCGCGGTGGCGATGTCGGCCGCGCCCACGGTGCTGGCGCGAGAATTGCGGGCGGCGCGCGACGAACCGCCGCTTCGCCACCGCTGATCCGTTCGTGATTGACGCCGATCGTCAGACGGCCGTCTTGCCATACTCCTGCTTGGTGACGGGGTGGCTGCTCGATAGCCCCCCGTCGACAGCGATCGCCTGCCCGTTGACGTAGCTTGCCGCGTCGGACGCAAGAAAGGCCGCGACCTCGGCCAGCTCCTCGGGCTGCGCGCCGCGCCGCAGCGGGTTGAGCCGCCCGACCCGGTCGATCTTCCCCGCCTCGCGGGCATAGTCGAAGGTCGGCTTGGTCATGCCGGTCTCGGTCAACCCGGGGCAGATCGCGTTCACCCGTACGTTCGACCCCGACAGTTGCTGCGCCGACACCATCGCGAGGTTGATGACGCCAGCCTTGGAGGCCGAATACGCCGGCGACCCCGCCCCCGAGCGAATCCCCGCGACGCTCGCGGTCAGCACGATCGCGCCACCGCCGCGTTCGGCGATCCTGGGCGCGGCATGCTTGATCGCGAGATACGGGCCGATCAGGTTGACGCGCAGCACCTCGGTGATCAGCGCGACGTCCGTGTCGAAGATGTTCGCCATTCCGCCCGAGATGCCGGCATTGGCGAACATAACGTCGAGCCCGCCATAATATTCGGTCGCGACGTGGACGGCGCGAATGACGTCCTGTTCGTTTCCAGCGTCGATCTGGATCGCATGCGCGGTGCCGCCGCCCTGTTCGATCAGCGCAGCGGTTTCGTGCACGGCGTCGGCCAGGTCGGCAACGATCACCGATCCCCCCTCGCGCGCGAACAACAGGGCGCTCGCGCGGCCGATGCCCGATCCCGCACCGGTGACGATGATCGACTTGCCCGTGAACCGCTGCGTCATGGCCTTCTCCCCTGTTTCAAATCGTCACGCCGCCATCCAGCACGATCGTCTGGCCGGTCATGAAGCTGCTCGCCTGGCTCGCGAGGAACACGACCGCGCCTGCGATCTCCTCGGGCTCGCCGATCCGGCGAAGCGGCACGGTCGCGTTTGCCGCCGCGATCCGTTCGGGGTCCTCCCACAGCGCGCGTGCGAAGTCGGTCTTGATCAGCCCCGGCGCGATGCAGTTGACGCGGACATTGTCGGGGCCGCATTCATGCGCGAGATTGCGCGCGAGCTGCATGTCGGCGGCCTTGGAGATGCAATAGGCCCCGATGATCGTCGAGCCGCGCAGGCCACCGATCGACGAGACGATGATGATCGATCCGGCGCGCCGCTCCCGCATTTCGGGGGCGACCATCGTGATCAGCCAGTGGTTCGAGACGATGTTGTTGTCGAGGATCTTGCGGAACTGGTCGTCGGCTATCCCTGCCTGCGGACCGTAATAGGGGTTGGACGCGGCGTTGCAGACCAGCACGTCGATCTGTCCGAACGCTGCGCGGGTCGCATCGACCAGATGCTGCAAGCCCGCCTTGTCCGAGATGTTGGCGGCGACCGCGATCGCAGTGCGGTCCCCGTACCGGGCGTTGATCTCTGCCGCGACCCCGTCGCAGGCGTCCTGCTTGCGGCTGGAGATGACGACCTTCGCGCCATGCTCGGCAAGCTCGAACGCGCTCGCCTTGCCGATCCCGCGCGAGGATCCGGTAATGATCGCCACTTTGCCGGTCAGATCGAATTGCGACATTTTGTACCCCTCCCCGTCACCCCGGCGGAGGCCGGGGCCGCCATGTCATTCGCCAAGGTCAGACGTCACACCCATCAACGTGGCGGCCCCGGCCTCCGCCGGGGGGACGGGAGAAGACGTTTGCTCCACCAAGCCACCGACTTCCACCCTACGCTCCCGCTTTCTGCGCGAAACTCCACGCCGCGTCCGCCAGCCGATACACCCCCGCCGCGGACTTTTCCGCCTGCGCGCTGGATGCGGTTCCCTCGACGATCCGTTTCTTGATGCCCTGAACGATGCCGGTCAGCCGAAACAGATTATACGCGAAATACCAGTTGAGGTCGGGCACCCCGTCGCGTCCGGTCGCGGCGCAGTAGCGCTCGACCATATCCTCGATCGTCGGGATCCCCGTTTCAGGCCCGGTATGCCCGAGCACGCCGGAACGCCCCTCGGGCGCGGTTACCCAGCTCATCAGGAAATAGCTGAAGTCCGCCAGCGGATCGCCGAGCGTCGACAACTCCCAGTCGAGCAGCGCGATCACGCGTGGTTCGGTCTTGTGGAAGATCATGTTGTCGATCCGGTAATCGCCGTGAACGATCGACGTCCGGGTCTGCGCGGGAACGGTCCGCCCGAGATAATCGATCAGCCGCTCGACCGTCTCCATCCGCTCGGTCTCGGACGCGCGATACTGTTTGGTCCAGCGCGCGACCTGGCGTTCGAAATAATTACCCGGACGCCCATACTCTCCGAGCCCCGCCGCTTCGTGGTCGGTGGTATGGAGCGCCGCGAGCGTATCGCACATCGCGTTGTAGATGCCGGTCCGATCGGCAGGCGCGAACCCGGGCAGCGTTCCATCCCAAAGGTTGCGCCCGTCGGCGAAGCCCATGACGTAGAAGTCGGTCCCGATCACCGCAGGGTCGGTGCACAGGCCATAAGGCCGCGCAACCGGGAACCCTGTCGGATACAGGCCCGCGATCACGCGATATTCTCGGTCGACCGCATGCGCCGACGGAAGCAAATTCCCGAATGGCTTGCGGCGGAGCACATAGTCGCCCGAGGGTGCGCTGATCTTGAAGGTCGGGTTGGACTGCCCGCCCGAGAATTTCGAGTAGCGCAGCGGGCCTGCGAACCCGTCGACATGCTCCGACATCCACGCGGTCAGCCGCGCTTCGTCGAGCCGGTCCTTTTCGGGAACGTCCATCGTCTGGGGGGCGAAATCCATCACGCGAACTCGATCACCGAACGGACCGTATCGCCGGTGCGCAGCTTGGCAAACGCATCGTTGATGTCCTCGAGCGGGATCCGTTCGGCGACCATCGTGTCGAGGTCGAGCTTGCCGTCCAGATACAGCCGCACCAGCCGCGGCATGTCGATCGGGAAGCGGGTCGATCCGAGCAGCGACCCTTGCAGCTTCTTGCCGGTAAGGAACGTCGGCCCCGCGATCTTCACGTCGTTACCCGGTGCGATCATCCCGAGGATCGTCGCGGTGCCGCCGCGGCGAAGGATCGTCCAGGCAAGTTCGGCGGTCGTGGATCGTCCGACTGCCTCGATCGCATAATGCACCCCGCCCCCGGTCAGCGCCGCCACCTGCTTGGCAAGGTCGGGCGCAGTGGCGTCGAACACATGCGTCGCGCCGAGCTTCTCGGCGAGCGCGCGCTTGTCCGCGACCGGATCGATCGCGAGGATCATCCCCGCACCCGCGATCTTGGCGGCATTGATCGCGGCGAGGCCGATCCCGCCGCACCCGATCACCGCGACGGTTTCGCCGGGGCGCAACCGGCTGTCGTTGAAGATCGATCCCGCTCCCGTGATGACCGCGCAGCCAAGCAAGGCGGCACGGTCGAGCGGCATCGCCTTGTCGATCGCGACGCAGGCGTTTTCGTGGACGAGCATCATTTCGGAGAAAGCGGAGAGGTTGAGGAACGGCGCGAGCGGAGTCCCGTCGGCAAGGCTCAGCCGGGGCGGCGCGCCCTTCGGCCGACGCGTCGAGGGATCGACGCAGAGCGATGGCCGCCCGGTCACGCACATCTCGCACGCGCCGCAGAACACCGTGAAGAAGGTGATGACGTGATCACCGACCTTGAGATGCGCCACGTCCGAGCCGACCGCCTCGACGATCCCGGCGGCTTCGTGTCCGGGCACCGTCGGCATCGGATGCGGGAATGCGCCATCGACGAAGTGCAGGTCGGAGCGGCACACGCCGCACGCGACGGTGCGGATCAGCACCTCGCGCGGGGCGGGATCGGCGACGCGGATATCCTCGATCACCAGATCGGTGTTGGGCGCGTGGAGGACGGCTGCTTTCACGAAACTTCCTTTCCTTACGGCTCCCCGGCGCAGACCGGGGCCGTCCTTCCTTGCGTCACCCCGGCGAAGGCCGGGGCCGTTGGGTAATTGACCCGACCTGCGCATCACAACCTCGCGGCCCCGGCCTCCGCCGGGGTGACGGGTTTGTTACCGCCGCATCGCTTCCTTGGCTGCCACGGCCGCGGGCAGCTCGGCATATTTGCCGAACTCGTTGCGCGCGATCGCGCGGTTGTGGACTTCGTCGGGGCCATCCGCGAAGCGCAGCGTCCGCATCGCCGCCCAGTCATGCGCGAGATGGAAGTCGCCCGACACGCCGCCGCCTCCGTGCGCCTGAACCGCGTCGTCGAGGATCTGGAGCGCCATGTTGGGCGCCTGCACCTTGATCATCGCGATCTCGAGCTGCGCGGACTTGTTGCCCGCCTTGTCCATCATGTCCGCGGCTTTCAGGCACAGGAGCCGCGTCATTTCGATGTCGATCCGCGCCTTGGCGATCCGCTGCTCCCACACCGACTGGTCCGCAATCCGCTTTCCGAACGCGACGCGACTGAGCAGGCGCTTGGCCATCGCCTCGATCCCGGTCTCGGCGACGCCGATCGTGCGCATGCAGTGATGGATCCGCCCCGGCCCGAGCCGCCCCTGCGCGATCTCGAAGCCACGGCCCTCGCCCAGCAGGATATTCTCCGCCGGAACCCGCACATTCTCGAGCACGACTTCGCCATGCCCGTGCGGCGCATGGTCGTAGCCATAGACCGACAGCATCCGTTTGATCGTTACGCCGGGGGCATCCATCGGCACGAGGATCATGCTCTGCTGGCTGTGGCGCGAGGCGTCGGGGTTGGTCTTGCCCATCGTGATCGCGACCTTGCAGCGCGGATCGCCGACACCCGAAGACCACCATTTGGTCCCGTTGATCACATAATGGTCGCCGTCACGGACGATCGACGTCTCGATGTTGGTCGCATCCGACGATGCCACCGCCGGCTCTGTCATCAGGAAGGCGGAGCGGATCTCGCCATGCATCAGCGGACGGAGCCACTGCTCCTTCTGCTCGAGCGTGCCGTAGCGGTGAAACACCTCCATGTTGCCGGTGTCGGGCGCCGAACAGTTGAAACATTCGCTCGCCCAGCCGACCTTGCCCATCTCCTCGGCACATAACGCATATTCGAGATTGCTCAGCTGCGTGCCTTCGAACGCGAAGCTGTCGTCGACATGGTTCTGCCCCGAATGCGGTGGCATGAAGAAATTCCACAGACCTGCCGCCTTGGTTTTCTCCTTCATCTCCTCGATGACCGGAATCACCTTCCAGCGCTCGCCCTCGTGCGCCTGCGCGTCGTAATCGGCCTGGCGGGGGCGGATCTGTTCGTCGATGAAAGCCTTCACACGGTCCCGGAAATAGGTCTCGCGTTCGGTGAAGCTGAAGTCCATCGCATCTCTCCAAGGGTGGCCGTGCACGGCCTTCACCACGGCTGGGTATACCGTACCGGGTTTTCGGTAAAGCCGGTTCGCGCGCGAAAATGCCGCTGTACGGCGTCATTCGAAAAATGACTGTTTCTTCTAAAAGATGCTGTTACAGTTTCCGGCATGGAGGAAGCAGCAACCGTACAGCCCGGCGAACCCGCAGAGTCGGGCACCAGCACCAAACGTTTCCGGGCCAAGCGTGACGCCATCCTGGCTGCCGCTGCCGAAGCGATCAACGAGCAGAGTGCCAAGGGCATGACGTTCGCCGACGTCGCGCGCCGGGTCGGGTTGAACACGACCAGCGTCACCTATTATTTCAAGCGCAAGGAAGACCTTGCCGCCGCCTGTTTCGAGCAGACCCTCGATCGGCTGCAGGCGATGCTCGACGATTCGCTCGCATTGCCGACGCCGCGCGAGCGTGTCGCGCGCTACCTCGCGCTCAACTTCGATAGGCTCGCCGCGATCCAGCGGGGTGAGGAAACTGCGTTCGCCGTTCTCTCGGATCTGCGTGCGATGGAAGAGCCGGTCCTCGGCCGGCTGATGGCGGGCTGGCGCGAAGTGTTCCGCAAGACCCGCAGCCTGTGGGGAAACCCGGCCAATCGCGCCGAAACCGACCTGTTCGGCGCGCGGGCACACGTCTTGCTCGAGAATACCTTCTGGTTGCCGGTGTGGTTGGTCCGCTACGAACCGGACCAATACGCCCGGATCGAAGAACGGCTGATGGATGTGTTCGCGCACGGCATCGCCGCGCGCGGTGCTGGCTGGTCGCCCGAGTTGATCGACCTTGCGCATGAAGAACCCGAGCCCGGGCGCGAGGCGTTCCTGCTCGCGGCGACGCGGCTGATCAACGAGCTCGGCTATCGCGGCGCGTCGGTCCAGCGGATCGCGTCGCAGCTCAACGTTACCAAGGGCAGCTTCTACCACCATCTCGATGCCAAGGACGATCTGGTGCTGGCGTGCTACAAGCGCAGCCTCGACATGATCGCCGACGCGCAGCAGCTTGCCGACGAACGCGGCGGTCCGCAGTGGGAGCGGCTGTCCGGAACGATCGCGACCTTGCTCGACGTGCAGTTCTCCGAACGCGGACCGTTGTTGCGGACCACGGCCCTGTCGGGCCTTCCCGCCGACGCGCGCCGCGCGATGGTCGACCGCTCGAACCGGATCGCGCGGCGCTACGCCGGCACGATCAGCGATGGCGTGGCGGAGGGATCGATCCGTGCGGTCGACCCGCTGATTGCGGCGCAGGCGCTGATGGCGCTGCAGAACGCCGCGTTCGACATGCGCAAATGGGCGGGAACGATGCCGCGCGATCGTGCGATCGCTTATTATGCATCCACCATCGTGTTCGGGTTGTTCGATGATCGGGTCTTGCGCACGTAATTTTATCTGCCACATCCCCGGCGAAGGCCGGGGCCCAACGGCGATGGCACCGTTTCCGAAGACATCTGCCGCGCTACTGGTCCCCGGCCGACGCCGGGGTGGTACTGAATTCACTATCGGAGTTTCACATGGCCGAGATGGCACGTTTCGATTGGGCTGACCCCTTCTTCCTCGACGACCAGCTCGAGGATGACGAGCGGATGATCCGCGACACCGCGCGCGCTTATGCGCAGGACAAGCTTGCGCCGCGGATCGTTGATGCGTTCCAGCATGAGACGACCGATCCCGAGATCTTCCGCGAGATGGGCGCGCTCGGGCTGCTCGGCCCGACGGTGCCCGAGGAATATGGCGGCGTCGGCGCATCCTACGTCGCTTACGGCCTCGTCGCGCGCGAAGTGGAGCGGATCGACTCGGGGTATCGCTCGATGATGTCGGTCCAGTCGAGCCTCGTGATGTACCCGATCCTCGCCTATGGATCCGAGGAGCAGAAACGGAAGTATCTGCCCAGGCTGGCGACCGGCGAATGGATCGGCTGCTTCGGGCTGACCGAACCCGATGCGGGATCGGACCCCGGCGGGATGACGACGCGCGCGAAGAAGGTCGACGGCGGGTATCTGCTGTCGGGCGCGAAGACGTGGATCTCCAATTCCCCGATCGCCGACGTCTTCGTCATCTGGGCAAAGTCGGAAGCGCATGGTGACGGCATTCGCGGCTTCATCGTCGAAAAGGGCGCCAAGGGGCTCACCGCACCCAAGATCGAAGGCAAGCTCAGCCTGCGCGCCTCGATCACCGGCATGATCCTGATGGACGAAATCGAGCTTTCCGAGGACGCGCTGCTTCCCAACGTGCAGGGGCTCAAGGGCCCGTTCGGCTGCCTCAACCGCGCGCGCTACGGGATCAGCTGGGGGTCGCTCGGCGCTGCGGAGTTCTGCTTCCATGCCGCGCGGCAATATGGGCTCGACCGCCAGCAGTTCGGCACGCCGCTCGCCGGGCGGCAGCTGTTTCAGAAGAAGCTCGCAGACATGGAGACTGAGATCGCACTCGGCCTGCAGGCATCGCTCCGCGTCGGCCGGTTGATGGATGAGGGCCGGTTCGCGCCCGAGATGATCTCGATCGTCAAGCGCAACAACGTCGGCAAGGCGCTCGATATCGCGCGGATGGCGCGTGACATGCACGGCGGCAACGGCATCTCGGGCGAATATCAGGTTATGCGCCACATGATGAACCTCGAGACGGTCAACACCTATGAGGGCGCGCACGACGTCCACGCGCTGATCCTCGGCCGCGCGATCACCGGCATCGCGGCCTTCTGATGCACACCGCCCCGCCGCTCGCTGGATTACGCATCCTCGAGATGGCGGGGATCGGGCCGGGGCCGTTCTGCGGGATGATGCTGGCGGACCATGGCGCGGAGGTGATCCGGGTCGAGCGACCGTCGCGTGGCGGGATGACCGATCCGGCGCGCGACCCGCTGCTCCGCTCGCGACGGACGATCGTGCTCGATCTCAAGCGGCCCGAGGCGGTCGCCGCGGTGCGCCGCCTGGCCGCAACCTGCGACGGGCTGATCGAAGGCTATCGCCCGGGCGTGATGGAGCGGCTGGGTCTCGGTCCGGACCTGTTGCTCGCGGACAATCCGCGGCTCGTCTATGGGCGCATGACCGGCTGGGGGCAGACCGGGCCGCTCGCCGACGAACCCGGGCACGACATCGATTACCTCGCGATCTCGGGAACACTCCACGCGCTGGGCGAAGCCGGACGCAAGCCCAACGCACCGATCAACCTGGCGGCGGATTTCGGCGGCGGGGGTATGATGCTCGCGTTCGGGATGCTCGCGGCGATCCTCCACGCGAAGGCGACGGGCGAGGGTCAGGTCGTCGATGCGGCGATGACTGACGGATCGGCGGTGCTTTCGAGCATGATCTGGGGCTTCCGCGCAATGGGCCAGTGGCGCGACGAACGCGGGACCAACCTGCTCGACGGCGGTGCGCCCTTTTACGACACGTATGAAACCGCCGACGGCAAATGGATCGCGGTCGGCGCAATCGAGCCGCAATTCTATGCCGCCCTACGCGGCGTGATGGCGCTGGATGGTTCCGAATGGGATACTCAGTTCGTTCCGTCGACCTGGCCCGCCCTGAAACAGGAACTGGCAACACGGTTCAAGGCGCGACCGCGCGACGCTTGGGTCGCGGCCTTTGCCGGGCACGAGGCATGCATCGCGCCGGTGCTCGGCTTCGACGAGGCTGTCGCGCATCCACACAACGTCGCGCGTGGAACCTTCGTTACCGCAGGCAGCGTGGTCCAGCCGGCCCCCGCTCCGCGTTATTCGGCCAGCACGACCGTTGCGCCCCGTATGGCTGGCAGAACCGAGGGCGCTGCGATTCTCGCGGAAGCAGGGTTCGACGCGGACGCAATTGCGGCGCTCCTGTGATTTGCGCCGCCATACCGATCATGCGATAAACCGTCCAAAGACGATCGAGGAGACGATCCATGGCCACTGCCGCACTCCGTAACGCACAGATGTCCGAAGCCGAATGGGAAACCCGGCAGGAGCTCGCCGCCTGCTACCGCGTTTTCGCGATGTTGGGTTGGTCGGAGATGATCTACAACCATATCACGCTGAAAATCCCCGACGAGGACGGCGCTTTCCTGATCAACCCGTTCGGCCTGCACTTCAGCGAAGTCACGGCCTCAAGCCTCGTCAAGATCGATATCGACGGCAACAAGCTCGACGAGAGCCCTTACCCGGTCAATCGCGCCGGCTTTGTCCAGCATGCGCTGTTCCATCGCTACTTGCCCGACGCGCATTGCATCATGCACACGCACACGACCGCCGGAATGGCGGTCAGCTCGGTCGAAGGCGGTCTGCGTCCTACCAATTTCTACGCCTGCAATTTTGCCGGGCAGATCGCGTACCATGATTTCGAAGGCGTCACCGTGCGCGACGAGGAAGGCGCGCGGCTGCTCGAGCATCTTGGCAACAAGCGCGTGATGCTGCTGAAGAATCACGGTATCCTGGTGATGGGCCGGACCCTGCCCGAGGCTTTTATCAAGCATTGGTCGCTGCAACGCGCCTGCGAGATCCAGATCGCAACCGCAAGCATGGGTAAACCGCTGGAGGTCTCTCCCGAAGTTGTCGCCGTGCATCAACGCGACCTGCACATGGCACAGGTTCCCGGCGGCCCCGGCGCGGCCGACTTCGCGGCGATGGTCCGGCTGGTCGACAAGATCGACACGGGTTGGCGGAACTGAGGACCAGCCGGGCGACGGCTGACCGCCGCCCGGCCGGATTGGCGTCCTACCGTGCCCGCCACGTCGCGGGCAGGACGCTTGCGGGCACCGTGACCGTCACCGTCTGCTTCACGTCCATCGCCGAATCCGCGAGCGTCACGCGGTAAGCGCCACCTGCGATACGCCACTGATGGCCGGCCTCGTCCCAAGTCGCGAGCAGTCGCGGATCCACGTTGACCGATACCGTCCGGCTCGCGCCCGCCGCCAGGTCGACCTTGGCAAAGCCACCGAGCCGTTTGGGCGCCTCCCAGCCGCCTGCGACCGGCGCGACATAGATTTGCGCGACGCTGGCGCCGGCGCGTGGACCGGTGTTTCGGACCGTGAAGCTCGCCGCGATCGCCCCGTTCGCGACGCCAGCCTTCAGGCCACCGCTGGCGAAGCGCGTATAGGACAGCCCGTGACCGAACGCGAACAGAGGCTTGATCGCCTTGGCATCGAACCATTTGTAGCCAACCGCCGCGCCCTCGCGATACCGCACATCGCCGCTATGCGGCAGCGCCGGATCCGGGAGCTGGTCAACGCCCCGGGGGAAGGTCACGGGCAGACGTCCCGAAGGATTGACCTTCCCCGTCAGGACGTTGGCGATGGCGGCACCACCAGCGGTGCCGGGGTACCATGCTTCGACCACGGCACCGACGCGGTCGATCCACGGCATCGCAACGGGACCACCGGTTTCCAGGACGACCACCGTATTGCGGTTGGCAGACCCGACCGCAGCGATCAGCGCGTCCTGCTGCCCGTCGAGCCCCATCGGTACGTCGAACGATTCGCCGGCCCATTGCGTGGCGAAGACGATCACGACATCGCTGTCCCGCGCCAAGGCGGCGGCCGCAACGGGATCGCTGCCATCGATATAGCGAACGGCGGCACCCGGCACCTGGCGCTTGATCTCCTCCATTGGTGAAGAGGGATAATACATGACCGGGCCAGGCCAGGACGTCGGTCCGATGCCGGGGACGGCATTGCCCTCCGCCGGATATACCAGGGACGATCCGCCGCCGGCGAGAACCCCCTTGTCGGCATGCCCCCCGATGATCGCGATCCGCTTGGCGCGGCCGGTCAGGGGAAGAAGGTTGCGGTCGTTCTTCAGCAATACGGTTCCCGCCTCGGCGGCTGCGCGGGTAACGGCCGCGTGACCCGGCAGATCGATCGCCTGCTGCTGCAACGGATGCTCGAACAGGCCCTGCGCGAACATGGCCCGAAGGATGCGGTGCGTCATCAGATCCAGCCGTGCCGGAGCGACGGTGCCCTGGTCGAGCGCTGCCTGCAGCGCTCGTCCGAAATACGGCGCCTTGTCGAACGGGAAGCCCGAGTCCTGGTCGAGCCCGGCATTGGCGGCCTCGATCGTGCTGTGGGTTGCCCCCCAGTCGCTCATCACATAGCCCTTGAAGCCCCAGTCGCCGCGCAAGACGTCGGTCAACAGCCAGCTGTTCTCGCAGGCATGGGTGCCGTCGACACGATTGTACGAACACATGATCGAACCGGGCGTCGCACGCTCGATCGCCAGCTGGAAGGCAAGCAGATCGGAAACGCGGGCCGCGCTATGATCGATGATCGAATTTCCGGTGTTGCGGTCGGTTTCCTGGTCGTTGAACGCATAATGCTTGATCGTCGACACGACATGGTTGGACTGGATCCCGATGACCTCCTCGCCGACGATCGTACCGGCGAGCAGCGGATCCTCGCCGCCATATTCGAAATTGCGACCGTTGCGCGGTTCGCGGAGCAGATTGACCCCACCGGCAAGCATCACGCTGAACCCCGACCGGCGCGCTTCGTCGCCAATCATCGCGCCCCCGGCCCGGGCAACGGTCAGATCCCAGCTGGCCGCAATCGCCAGGCCCGATGGCAAGGCGGTCCGACCGCGCTTGTTCTTCGCACCGCCCTGCGTGGCGACCCCGACGCCGGCGTCAGTCTGGAACTGCGCCGGAATACCAAGTCGCGGGATCGCGGGCACATAGCCGGCCGACCCCTCGAGCGCAGCCGTGGGCGCGATGTAGCGCGAGACCGGAAAGTCGGTTCCGAAATATCCGAAGACGAGCGTCTGCTTTTCATCGCGCGTCATCGCCGCCACGAGCGCGGTTGCCCGTGCGTCCGGGCTCAGGCTGGCCGTGTTCCATGTCCCGCGTAAGGGCACCTTGTTCCAGGCGGGTAGCGTCGGCATGCCTGCCTCGGGGGCCACGGTGGCGGGCGGAGGGGGGGCAGCGACCTGCCCGGCGGCGGCGGAAGCGATCAGCAACAGCGGCACGGCCGCAACCCGAAACGTCATGTATGGCTCTCCTGAAGGCGCGATCCGGTTAAACACGAATCGTCGCGAAAACAGCTGTCGTGCAAACGCTATAGAGCCGTGGTCTGGTCCGACAAATCAAAGAGCCGCGCCCGTGCCCGGCAAAACGGCTTAGAACGTGACCTGCAGGTTCGTTTCGATGAACTTTACCGTGCTTTGGTCCCGCGCGATCGCCTGCGGGGCGTCGCGGAGGAACCGCCCCTTGAACAGCACGGCAAAGTTACTCTCCAGTCGCAGATGTTGCGGCACCAGCCAGTAGCGCAGTCGCCCCTCGACCTGCTGCCCACCGAAGCGTCCCGATGCGCCGGTCTTGTCGATGACGGTGTAGAAACGGTCGTACCGCGAGGCGAGCCATATGCCACGGTAATCGGCCAATGCCTCGAACCGCGTCCCCGGCTTTGCCTCGAACCGGATCCCCGGCGCGCTGATGTTTTCTCGCGCGAGCGCCGCGTAAGTACCCGAGGGCCCTAAATCATCGCGTCGGCTTCCGTACAGCGTATCGAACCGATGCGAGGTGGTGCCTTGTCCATTGCCGCTTGCGAAGTCGTAGAACAGGCCGACCCTCGGCTTGAGCGGACCGGCAAAGCTATAACCCGCCGCGGCATGGAAGAAGCCCGCCGACACATCGGCCGCGGTGGCCGTGGCGGTCGTTCCGTCACTGGCGTGACCGGTCTGGTATATGCCCTCTACATCATAATCATAGGTGCCGGACTTCGCATCGCGTGCGAACCGCGCGTCAAAGGTGTGAAGGCGCCGGTCCGCCGTCGTCCGGCCCGGAGAATCGTGTTCTGCGAGGCGGTAATAGGCCAGTTCCAACTGCCCGATACCCAGCACCGACTTCTGACGCAGATACGCCCCGAAAAATACCGTATGGAACGTCTCGCGATCGAACCGCACCAGGTTCCGCCGAATATCTGACGGCTGATCGGGCAAGCGCTCCTGCGGCAGCACGTAGAATGCGGTCACCTCGAGTGCAGACGTGGGTGCAAGATCGACGCGCAACCCCGTGAACCCATTGACCGTGTTGCGATATTCATCGGTCGCCACCAACCGTCCGGATCCGAGGTTCATCAGGAACCGACCGCCTTCCACCGACACCTTGCCGACCGGGCCGATGCCATGGTCGAGCCGAAGCTTCACATAGGCCTGCGGCACTTCGACCGCGTTCACATCGCCATTGTTGATCTGTGTTCCGCCCCCGAGGCCATAGGCCCGGCTATCGACCACCTCCGCGCCGATCGCGAGGGGACCCGGGCCGTATTCCACCGCCACCCCGGTCCGGAGCAAGAACGCGTCTTCGGATGTCGCAAAGCCCGGTCTGGGCCGGCCATCCACGGTCTCGTACCGGGCACGGATCGCCGCGGTGATGATTAGTCCGCTATCGTCCTTCTTGGGGGCGGTATCTTCCTTCCCCGGCTTCTCGGTCGAGGACGCTGGCGACGCCGGCAAGGACTGAGCGCCGGCCAGCGCTGGCATGCCGGCAACCGCTGCAAGATAACTGCCGAAGCGCGTGCCGCGCTTCAGCCCAGATCGGATCGCTGACACAATCAAAAGCCCCCTATGATCGTGCGACTGGCCCCGCCGTCGGGACACCCACCGCTAACTGCTCGAAGCGCTTGATGACTGCCGAAGTTCCCCTAAGACTCTGCGGACCATGACCCGCTTCACCGTAAACAACCAACCCGTCCAATATGCGATGGATCCGGCAACACCGCTGTTGTGGGCGTTGCGCGACGCATCGAATTTGACGGGAACGAAATATGGCTGCGGCGTCGGGCAATGCGGCGCGTGCACCGTCAACGTCGACGGGGTCGCCGTGCGATCCTGCCAGCGCACGATCGGGGCGATCGAGGGAAGTTACGTCACCACGATCGAGGGTCTGTCCCGCGACCGCAGCCATCCCGTGCAAATCGCCTTTATCGCCAAGAACCTGGTGCAGTGCGGTTTCTGTGTTCCCGGAATGATCATGGCAGCGTCGGTTCTGCTGACGCGCAATCGCAACCCCACCGAGGACGACATTCGCCGCGAGATCACCAATCTCTGCCGTTGCGGTCTATATCCCCGGCTGGTCGAAGCTGTCCTGCTCGCCGCGAGCATCCAGCGGGGGGACGAGACGGTCGACGCGCCACCCGCCCCGGGTATCCTTCCGACAGAGGCGGCGCGAACCGTGCCGGCGCTGGTCGTGCGACGCTGAGCAAAGCTTTCGCAATGCTGACATGACAATTCAGCCATGATCCATCGTGTGGCCGGTAGAAGAGATCAAACGGTGCGGTCTTCTGCCCTGCCGCGGTAAAGGACATATTCGATGCGCAAGACATTGCTCGCCGCCATCATCGCGGCATCTGCCTTGATCCCGGCTGCGGTAATCGCGCAGGACGGCGGAGAACGTCGCGGTCGCGGGGAAGGTCGCGCACAGCAACAGGCTCCCCGGCCGCAGGGGCAGCCGCAGGGTCAGGCCCAGCCCCCGCGTGGCGATCGCGGCCAGGATGGTGGTCGCGGCTGGCAACAGCGCGGGCCGGCCCAGGTCCCGGCACAACCGCAGACGCAGCCGCAGCCCCAAAATCAACCGCAGGCGCGGTTCGAACGCCCCGACCGTGGCGGCCGGCCGGATGGTGCCGGCGGTCGCGACGGCTACCAGCGGCCGGGCGGATGGGATCGCGGCGGACCCGCCGGGCGCGCTGCGGCGGGGCAAACGCAGGATCCCAATCTGCAGGGCGGCCGCAACGCCTTCGGTGGACAACGGCCGGGGCCCGCGGGCGACCAGCGCGGCGCAATCGACGCCGGCCGACGCGACAACGACGCGCGCGATGCGCAGCGCCGCGGCGATGGATGGCGCGGGGAGGATCGCCGCGGTAGCGACTGGCGTGGCGACGACCGCCGGAATTCGGGCGGCCGGGGCGATGACTGGCGTGGCCGAAACGGCCGGGACGGCGACCTGCGCGACGATAATCGGGGCTGGAACGGCAACAATGGCGGCGCGTGGAGCCGCGATTGGCGGCGGGACAATCGGTATAATTACAACGACTATCGCCGCCAGAATTACAGCGCCTATCGCCTACCCCGATATTATGCGCCCAGTGGTTGGGGCTATGGCTATCGCCGGTTCGGCATCGGTTTCCGGTTGAGTTCGATCCTGTTCGCGCAGGATTACTGGATCGACGATGCGGATGACTACCGCCTGCCCCCCGCGTACGGGCCCTATCGCTGGGTTCGTTATTATAACGACGCGCTGTTGGTCGATGTCCGCACGGGCTTCGTCGTCGACACGGTCTACGACATCTTCTGGTAATCGCTCCGGGGTTCGCGCAGGACGTCGCGCGAACCCCTTGTCTTTTTGCGCGCCCACGGCAAAGTCCCCGCCCATGGGTTTTTTCTCCAAGAAAGGTGGCGCGACGTCGCCAGTGCGCCGGGCGTTTGGCGAAACGGTGTCCCGGCGGCTCGAGGCCAATCCCGCGATCACGCGGTCGAAGGTGGACGAGGCGCAAATCTATCGCCACCCCGATTTCCTCGACGCGGCGACGTGCCGCAAGTTTGTCCAGATCATCGATGCCAATCGGCGCCGATCGACCGTGCTCGCCGAGGATGCCGTTCAGGAATTTCGCACCAGCGAGAGTTGCGACATGGATCGCTGGTCGCCCGACGTTCGCCCCACGGACGAAGCGATCGCTGCCCTGCTGGGGATCGATCCCGTGCACGGCGAGACAATGCAGGGGCAGCGCTACGCGGTTGGCCAGCATTTCCGCGCGCACAACGACTATTTCAACGAAGCCCAGCCGTATTGGCCGAAGATGATCGAAAGCGGTGGCCAGCGGACTTGGACCGCCATGATCTACCTCAACGACGTCGAGGAAGGCGGCGCGACCTGGTTTCCGTCGATCGGCGTTCGGGTTGCGCCCAAGGCCGGCTTGCTGCTCGCGTGGAACAACATGCGTCCGGACGGGAGCCCGAACCCGCAGACCCTGCACGAAGGCATGCCGGTGACCGCCGGCACGAAATACATCATCACCAAATGGTTTCGTGAAGGGAACTGGATCAAGGCGTAACGGGCGCCGGCATCGCGCGGCATTTGCGCCGCCCCGCCAATCCGGTACAGCCGCGCAGGTGAACACCGTCCTCAATATCGACCGCTCGATCCTGGGCCAGCCCTGGCGCTGGCGCTTGCTCGAAACCGACGCCCGCGACCCCGGCTTCGCCCCTGACGACCTGGTAACGCAGTTGCTGCTCGCGCGGGGGTGTCCGCGCGACGCGATCGACCTGCACAAGGCACCGAGCATCCGCGGCTTCATGCCTGACCCGTCGATTTTCCACGATATGGACAAGGCGGCCGAACGGCTTGCCGATGCGATCGCCGCACAGGAGCACGTCGCCGTGTTCGGCGACTATGACGTCGATGGCGCGACGTCCGCCGCGCTGGTCATTTTGTTGCTGCGCGATCTGGGGATCGAGGCACGACCGTATATCCCGGACCGACTGACCGAAGGCTATGGCCCGACCGGCGCGGCGCTGCTCCGCCTGAAGGACGAAGGCGCACGTCTCATCGTGACCGTCGACTGCGGCGCGCAGGCGTTCGAAGCGCTTGCCACGGCACATGACGCCGGAGTGGATGTGGTCGTGGTCGATCATCACAAATGTGCGGCTGCGCTTCCGCTGGCGCACGCGCTGGTGAACCCGAACCGTCTCGACGAGACCGATGGCGCGGCGCACGGTCATCTTGCTGCGGTCGGGGTGGCGTTCCTGCTTGGCGCGGCGCTGATCCGTACCCTGCGGGATCGGGGATTCTTCGCGGCGCGCGCGGAGCCGCGATTGCTCGACCTGCTCGACCTGGTGGCGCTGGGCACGGTCGCCGACGTCGCGCAGCTCCGCGGCCTGAACCGCGCGTTCGTGGCCCAGGGCCTGAAAGTGATGGCGCAGCGCCGCAATATCGGCCTCAACGCGCTGATCACCGCCTCCCGCCTGACCCGTGCGCCGACCTGCAGCGACCTGGGCTTTGCGCTCGGGCCACGGATCAACGCGGGCGGGCGCGTGGGCAAGTCCGACCTCGGCGTGCGCCTGTTGATCACGCGGGATCCGGCCGAGGCCGATGCGATCGCACAGGAACTGGATCGGCTGAACGAGGAACGCCGCGCGATCGAGGCGATCGTGCAGGAAGCGGCCGAGATGATCGCCCAGTCCAAGAGCAACCGGGCCGTTCTGGTGGTTGCCGGCCATGGGTGGCATCCTGGCGTGATCGGGATCGTGGCCGGGCGTCTGAAAGAGAAATACGGCCGCCCCGCGCTCGTTATCGCGGTCGACGATGCCGGGGTCGGCAAGGGGTCGGGGCGATCGATCCCGGGCGTCGACCTCGGTGCCGCCGTGCTCGCTGCAAAGGAGTCCGAGCTGCTGGTGGCGGGCGGCGGCCATGCGATGGCTGCGGGCCTGACCATCGCGGAGGACCGCATCGCGGCGCTCGACGATTTTCTGAGCGACCGGCTCGATGCCGCGGTCACGCGCGCCATGGGCGACCGAGCGCTGCTGCTGGACGCAGTGCTGACGACGGCCGGCGTCAATCCCGCGCTGGTTCAGGCGATGGAGGCCGGCGGCCCTTATGGCATGGGGTGGCCGCAACCGCGAATCGTCGCGGGACCGGTGCGCGTGGTCAAAGCCGATATCGTCGGCAACGGGCACGTCCGTGCAATCGTCAGCGGCGATGGCGGCGGAACGCTCAAGACCGTCGCCTTCCGCGCGGCCGAGACCGTGCTCGGGCAAGCGTTGCTGGGCGCCCCGCCCCACCGCCGGCTGTGGCTCGCCGGCCGGGCCAAACTGGATGACTGGGGATCACGTCCTACGGCCGAATTGCATCTGGATGACGCCGCTTGGGCAAATTGATGCGCAAAGTGCTTGACCACCGCCGAGACTTTGCCTAACCGGCCCTTCGCTCCCGAGCAATCGGGGACGGCCCCTTCGTCTAGCGGTTAGGACGCGGCCCTTTCACGGCTGAAGCACGGGTTCGATTCCCGTAGGGGTCACCAGCGTCAAGCTGAAAACGCCAGTATTCTACGCTTTTTGACGTGATGGTGGAAACGGCGCCCACATTCGGTCCCACACAATTCTCCGGCTTTGATGGGCAGCCCTGAAGCACCGTGAGAACTCCAACGCCATTTTCATGCACTCAGCGTTAAGGTGATAGTCCGGGATAGAACTCCTACCGCCCGGCAGCTTTGCGGCGGAATGACCCACATCCGGGCGTTCGAGGCGCCTTTTCAGATCCCCAACATCTGCCATTCGTTAATGTCATCTAGAGACCGGTTTGAAGGCCGACGGATCGTCGGCTGAACGACGATAACTGGTGGAAACCGGTCGTCATTGTCGAGGCAATCACAACGCCTAAAAAAGCTTCGCGGTTACCCGATCTTTAAACCTACCTGGCAAAGGTCGTCCTTCACACTGAGAGAACCCGATGAACCAGTTACAGCCCCACCCCCTAGCAATCCTTGTTCGAAATGCGGCAGCTCTGAGGAATTGGGCTCACGGGCAGCAATCAGGAGAGTCATCGCAGGCGCTCGGGGCACTCGGCGAGATCGTTGCGGCGATGCACCTAAAGGCTGACGTAGTAAGCCACGAGATAAATTCTTATGACCTCGTCGCCGGATCAACCCGGATCGAGGTGAAGACGAACGGCGGCCGGATGTCCGGCAGCAAGGATTGTGAGTTGGTCGCGCGCGTGGAGGTCGCGGCGAGCGCGGACGGCGGCGTGTCCGTGGAAAGCATCTCTACCCGCCCTCACCCGGATCCTGCCGACGGACACTCGCACTGGGCCCGGCTCCCCAACTTCAAATCGTTCCGAGTGCTCTAAAGCAATAACGTTGTCGGAGTCGTCCGGCTGAGATTGGGAGTGAGCGGAAGGGCAGCTTACAGTTGGCGTGGAGGTGATCGCTCTTCCCTACGGATCCGAACACCTCGACCCAGTTGTGGCCATTGGGATGGCCGCGTCAGCTTTCCAAAACTCGCCGTTCATTCACAATCTGCTTCCGCCTTATATTGACGTTTTCCGTACGGCGGCTCTTCCTTGTTTTCGTCAGTCTCACTGCTCAGGGTCTGCGCTTCGCGATCCAGAATACAGTCGATTGCCGGCAGCATAGCCGAGACCACAGCGGCGATCGCTTTGGCATTTGGATGCACTCTGTCCGCCAGCACCATGTCTTTATGACCCAGCACACCGGCGGGGAAGAACGGCCAAGTCGTTGCGGCGTGGAGCTTGGCCAAGGCTTTGTGGATGCCTGCGTAAGGCCCTGCCCTCTGCGCGAGCAACGGCGGCGGCGCGACGGTGGTGAGCAGCACCGGGACGCCGCAGCGGCCGAACTCGACGAGGATCGCCCCAAGGTTCGCTAGCGTGGATGACGGCGGCACCTGCCGGAGCACGTCGTTAGGTCCAAGCTGGACGATGGCGAGGTCAGGACGGCCTTCCAAGCGCGACAGCACCCAGGGCAGCCGCCGCAAAGCGTCCGCGGTGGTGTCGCCGGCGACGCCCGCATTGATCACCCGTGTGCCCGGAAATCCAGCGCTCAGGCGATGCTCCAGTTGAGTGGCGAAGCCATCGGCGGTGGCTAGACCGTAGCCGGCGACGAGGCTGTCGCCGAATGCCAGGATGAGCGGGGCTGATGTGGTCATGGGTCGCAGCAAAGATAGGTGCTATCGGTTCCATTTGTAACCATGCCTCGTCGTGCGCGGGTGTCGGGTAGCGTCGCCCCTTGTCAGCGCCTTCGTCTCCAAGATCGCCTTCGGCTAGGAGAACTCAATCGGCACGAACCGCAGCGCTAGCCGAAGAGGCAGATAGCCAACGATATCGCCATCAGACTGCAGTGGGGCGGGCTCTTCGCTTGTTATTTCTAATTCGGTGCAATTAAACTGTTTCGCACCGGGAATCTCTCCGACCGGAAGTCTTCGAAACATCGACCAGCAAAGCCGGAAAAAGGTCCGTCTTGAAGCATTTTGCAAGGCGATCACTTCGAAGGTCTGCGAGCGCATACTCGCTGTCGGGGCGAGCGACCACGAACCGGCAAAGTAGCGTCCTTTTGCAACATAGACTGCTTCACACACCAATTCCCGTTCGGAATTGCTCAGCGTGATCTTCACACGGGGCCAGCGGATCAAGAAGCCGTAGACGGCAACGATATATGCGGCCCTGCCGATGACCAGCTTCAAGGCGGGGAGGACGGCAGCGACCGCGTAGCTGTCAGGACCGACGCTTGCGCAACTTGCCATCGGAACGTCGCCAATAAGACCGACATGATGATACCCCCGGTGATCACCCTTCAGCACACGCTGTACGAATACCGCCGGGGCGATCGAATATCCAATCTCTCTCGCTACGAGGTTGACGGTTCCGTTAGGATAAACGCTGACGGAGATTTCGCGGCCAGATCCAATAAGCGCGGCAAGAACGTGACGCAGTGTTCCATCCCCGCCAGCACAACAGATATGCTGCGCGCGTCTGTCGATCATAAGGGGCTTGGACCCGTGGTCGCCATTAAGAACGGTTATACCCTCAGCCATGAACCTGCGTCGCAAGGCGGCCACGCGCCGGCGCGCGATCCAACCGGCGTGTGGATTGCTGAATAGCTGTACGATGCTGATCGTTGCCTGGGGCGTGGCGTCGAGCTGCGTTCCGGTCTGGGATCCGAGGTACGTTTCGCCTTTCATCGTGCAGGTTTGGACGCGACGACGTCAGCTGTCTGCCGACGTGTCAAAATCGCTCCAACGTCGGGCCCACACCTTTGGTGGCCTAACCTCGACAGCTACGTTCGTTACAAACGCTAGCCGCCGAAGCTGCGTGGGTCCGGTCCCAGCCGTCCAACCGGCGAGTCGAGCGCGTCGATAGCTGCCATGTCCTCCTCGTCCAGGATCAAATCCCGCGCCGCGAAATTGTCCGATAGGTGCTCCAAGTCGCTCGCCTTGGGAATGACAGCCAAACCGTGCGCGAGATGCCAGGCAATCACCACCTGTGCAGGGCTGCGCCGATGCTTGTCCGCGACCCGGACGATGGGCGCGCGTGTAAGCAAGTCCTTGCCTTGGCCGAGCGGGCTCCAGCTCTGCGTCACGATCTTATGCGCCTCATGATAAGACCGCGCTTCGCGTTGCTGGAAGCCGGGATGCAGCTCGATCTGGTTGACCGCCGGAACGACGCCCGTCGCTTCGACGATCCGCT
>NZ_JAKNQI010000008.1:0-263842 GCF_022662295.1 Sphingomonas sp. CARO-RG-8B-R24-01
CCCCTCCCTTCCAGGGAGGGGAGGAACCACGCATGACGCTCCTCACTCTCATCACCGAACCCTGGGCCGATTACGGTCTCATCGACTCCGGCCATGGCCGCAAGCTCGAACGCTATGGCCGGTTCCGCTTCATCCGGCCCGAGCCGCAGGCGATGTGGGCACCCGCGTCCGATCGCTGGGAAGCCGATGGTGACTTCATTGGCGCGTCCGACGAGGATGGCGGCGGCAAGTGGCATCTGTCGAAGGACGTGCCGCGCGGGGGCTGGCATGTGCGCTGGGAGGAACTGCTGTTCCTCGCGCAGAACACGCCGTTCCGGCATCTCGCCTTCTTCCCCGACATGGCCGCGCAATGGGCGTGGATGCGCGGGCGTGTGGCCGAGGGGGACGAGGTGCTCAACCTGTTCGGCTATACCGGGGTCGGGACGCTCGCGCTTGCCGCGAAGGGAGCGCGGATGACGCATGTCGATGCGTCGAAAAAGTCGGTCGAGGCGGGCAAGGCCAACGCCTTCCTGTCCGACATGGCGGATCGCCCGATCCGCTGGATGGTCGACGATGCCGCGAAGTTCGCTGCGCGCGAAGTGCGGCGCGGGCGGCGCTACGACGGGATCTTCCTTGATCCGCCCAAGTTCGGGCGGGGACCGGAGGGCGAGGTTTGGCGGCTGGAGGAGAATTTGCCGGCGCTGATCGCGGATTGCCGCGCTTTGCTCGATGCGGAGAGCAAGTTCCTGGTGCTGACGGTCTATGCGGTGCGGATGTCCGCGCTCGCGATCGGCGAGCTGGTGCGGCAGGCGCTGGCGGATCTCGGCGGGACGGTCGAGGTTGGCGAGATGGCGGTGCGCGAGGAAGCGCGCGGGTTGCTGTTGCCCACCGCGATCTTCGTGCGCTGGTCGAAGTAGCGGGGGCGCCGGGGCTGGCGTCGTCACTGCGGCGGCGGCGCGACGTCCTGCGAAAATTGCGGATGGACATCACGCCTCGTGTTTTCCCGCAACGGCGAGACCTTTGCCAAAATCGGTTTTCGGACCGGTCCCGCGTTGTTTTCCCGCGAAGGCGGGAATCCAGGGTCCAGCAAAGCAACACCTGAACGCTCTCGCGACTCCTGGGCTCCCGCTTCCGCGGGAGAACGGATATGGTTTCGCAGAGGCCTCGCCTGCGCCGGGGTGACGGGGGGGCTTCTGTCCGTCTAAGGTCTTGGCGCAAGGCAATGCGGGTGACGAAGACGGCGTGACGGACGAACTTCCCGAGGAATCGGTTTCGCCCGTGGCAACCGGGCGGCGTGGTGCGTCATGGCGATGGGTCCTGCCCGGCATCGTGCTGGCGATCCTCGTCCTGCTCGCTGCGCTGTGGCTCGCGCGCAAACCCGTCGCCGAGCATTTCATCGACGATGCGCTCAGTGCCGCGCACGTGCCCGCGCGCTACGAGATTTCGCGGATCGGGCTGCGCACGCAGCGGCTGACCAACGTGCGGATCGGCGATCCCGCACGGCCCGATCTGGTCGCCGACTGGGTCGAGGTCGATACCAGCCTGTGGTTTTCAGGCGTCGGAATCACCGCGATCCGCGTGGGCCATGTCGCGATGCGGGCCACGCTCGCGAACGGCAAGGTGTCGTACGGATCGATCGACCGCCTGCTCCCCGCGCCGTCGGGCAAGCCGTTCGCGCTGCCCGCGTTCCATGCCGAGATCGCGGATGCGCGGATCGCGCTGGCGACGCCGTACGGCCCGGTCGCGCTGGCGCTTGCGGGTCGGGGAAAGCTCGACGACGGGTTCCGGGGAATGCTCGGCGCGCGGTCCACCGCGCTTGACCTGAGCGGTTGCCGGATCTCGGTGCTGAACGCCACCTTCGCCATCCGGATCGATGCGGCGCGGCCGAGCCTGGCGGGTCCGGTCGCCGTCGATCGTGCGGCATGCAAGGGTGTCGCCGCGGCGCGGGTGCGGGCGGATGTGTCGGTCGCGCTCGGGCTGACGCTCGACCATTTCAAGGGCAAGGCGCAACTGGCGATCGGCGACGTCTCAAGCGCGGCCGCGCGCGTGCAGCGGGTGGCGGGGACGGTCGCGTTCGTCGGCTCGGCGGAGGATGTCTCCGGGGCGGTCGACCTGACGTCGGGGGCGCTCGCTGCGGCGGGAACGCGTGCGGGCGGGGCGGGGGTAAGCGGCCGCTATCGCTACGCCGACGACGGTTTCGCGTTCGATGGCCGCGTCCACGCGGATCGTGCGGCGGTGCCGCCTGCGCTGCTCGCGCGACTGGGACCGATGCGCAGCGTCGGGGCAGGCACGCCGATCGCGCCACTCGCCGCCAGGCTGTCGGCGGCGCTCGAGTCCGCGGGGCGATCGATCGACGGCACTGCGGCGGTCTCGGCGATCATCGACGGCAAGCGCGGTCAGCTGGTCGTATCGCGGCTCGACCTGGCGAGCGCCTCGGGCGCGCGCGCGACGCTGTCGGGTGGGAGCGGCGTGGTCTATCGCTGGCCGGGCGGTGTGCGGATCGCAGGCGAGGCGGTGCTCGCGGGCGGCGGTCTCCCCTCGGCGCGGACCATCATCGCGCAGGCGGCACCCGGCGCGGCGCTGGTCGGGCGGGCGGTGGTCGAGCCCTATGCGGCTGCGAGTGCGCGGCTCGTCGTCGCGCCGATCGCCTTCTCCGCCGGGGGCGGCGGCGCGAGCCGGATCGCCACGCGGATCGCCCTGAGCGGCCCGCTCGGCGATGGGCGGGTCGAGGCGCTCGCGTTGCCGGTGGAGGCGCGTTGGGACGGGCGCGGGACGCTGATCGTCAATCCGGGCTGCGCGCCGATCGGCTTCGCGCGGTTGCGCACCAATGGCATCGACTTGCCGCGATCCGCGCTGACGGTGTGCCCGCAGGATGGCGCGCTGGTGCGGCTGGCGAACGGCCGGCTTGGCGGCGGTGGCCGGATCGGTGGCGCGCGGCTGGCGGGGACGCTGGGCTCCTCGCCGGTGACGCTCGCGCTGCGCCGTGTGGCGTGGACCCTTGCGGACGGACGGTTTGGCGCAAACGGGGTTGCCCTGCGGCTGGGTACGCCGGAGCGGGTGACGCGGCTCGATATTACCGATCTCACCGGCGCGGTGGCCGACGGCGGCGCGGCGGGGCGGTTCGTCGGGGCGGGCGGGCAGATCGGTGCGGTGCCACTGGTGCTGTCGGGTGCGACGGGCGGGTGGCGGTTCGCGAGCGGCACGCTTGGCGTGGACGGCACGATGACGGTCGCGGATGCTGCCGCCGTCGCGCGCTTCCGGCCGCTCGCGGCGCGCGACGTCACGCTCCGGCTCGAGGCGGGCCAGATCACCGCGGGCGGCGCACTGTTCGAACCGAGCCGCTCCGTACGCGTCGCGGACGTCACGATCGTCCATGACCTTACGCCGGGGACCGGCCATGCCGACCTGCGTGTGCCGGGGATCGTCTTCGGGCCGAAGTTCCAGCCCGAATTGCTGACGCCGCTGACGCTGGGCGTGGTCGCGGATGTCGTCGGCACGGTTGCGGGCGCGGGGCATATCCGCTGGACGCCGCAGGGGGTGACGAGCGACGGCGTGTTCGGCACCGCCAATACCGATCTTGCCGCCGCGTTCGGTCCGGTGACGGGGATCGCGGGCGAAGTGCGTTTTACCGACCTGCTCGCGCTCGCCACCGCGCCGGGGCAGGTGGCGACGGTCAAGAGCATCAACCCGGGGATCGCGGTGACCGACGGGACGATCCGCTATCAATTACTGCCCGGCACGCGGATCGCGGTCGAGGAAGGGGTGTGGCCGTTTGCGGGGGGCGCGCTGCGGCTCGAGCCGACGCTGCTTGATTTCGGATCGCCGCAGGAACGGCGGATGACGTTCCGCGTGACCGGCATGGAGGCGGCGCAATTCCTCCAGCAGTTCGATTTCAAGAACCTCGATGCGACCGGCGTGTTCGACGGCGTGTTGCCGATGGTGTTCGATGCGAGCGGCGGGCGGATCGTCGACGGACGGCTGGCGGTGCGGCCGGGCGGGGGGGCGATCGCCTATGTCGGCGAGATCACGCAGAAGGACCTCGGCTTCTGGGGCAATTATGCGTTCCAGGCGCTGAAATCGCTGCAATATCGCAACCTGTCGCTGGTGATGAACGGACCGCTCGCGGGCGAGATGATCACCGAGGTCACGTTCGCCGGGATCAGCCAGGGCAAGGGTGCCAAGCGCAACTTCCTGTTCGACCGGCTCCAGAAATTGCCCTTGGTGTTCAATATCCGCGTGCGCGCGCCGTTCCGGCAGCTGATCGATTCGGCGCAGAGCTTCTACGATCCCAAGCGGTTGATCGAACGCAATCTGCCGAGCCTGCTGCTCGAGCAGGACAGGCAGTCGAAACCCCCCGTTATTCAGCCCCCGGAAAGCAGAATCGTGCCATGAGCGAAACAGGATTGACGATCGATATGGGACGACCGAGCATCGCAGCGATGAAACGAATGGCATCGACCGCGAGTTTGGGTGCCCTGATGACGCTGGCGGGCTGCGTCAGCATCAATGCGCCTGACAAGCCGATCGAGATCAATCTCAACATCAATGTGAAGCAGGAAGTCGTCTACCGGCTCGACAATCAGGCCAAGACGGTGATCCAGTCCAACCCGGGAATCTTCTGAATGCGTACGTGGAAAATGGCGGCGATGCTCGCCGCGGCAGTGTTGCTCGGGACCGCGGGCGTCGCGCTGGCGCAGGACGACTGGAAGGCGGCGCGCGCGGCGGGGCAGATCGGCGAGCAGCCCGACGGGTATCTCGGCGTGGTGGGGGCGTCGACACCCGCGCTGTCGGCGCTGGTCGCGCACGTCAACATCCAGCGTAAGTCGGTCTACACGCGCGAGGCGGCGGCGAACAACGCGACGGTCGAGGATTTCGCGTTTACGTCGGGGTGCAACCTGATCGCGAAGACGGCGCCGGGGGACAAGTATCGCGCGCCGGGTGGCGCGTGGAAGACGCGTGGGGCGGGTGCGCCGGAGCGGGATTCGCGCTGTTTGTGATGTAAACAACGCGTCCACCCCGGCGAAGGCCGGGGCCCAAGAGCGGAACGCTGATTGCTGAAGCGTCGCGTCCGTTACCGCTGACCTCGCTACTGGGCCCCGGCCTTCGCGAGACCTTGGCGAAAGTCACTCGATCCCGCATCCGTCACCCCGGCGAAGGCCGGGGCCGCTTGGTTGCCCGGGCGCGGCGGGACGGCTGGGTGCGGTATCGCCGGTTCTAACCCCCTAACATGGCGGCCCCGGCCTTCGCCGGGGTGACGGGAAGGGGCAAAGTGCGACTTTCGCAGAGGTCTCCCCTTCGCCGGGGTGGTGGGCATTGGACTACTTCGCCTCCGCCAGCAGCGCCTTCGCTTCCGCACTCGTCCAGTCCATCCCGCCGGTCGAGCGCCACACTTCGTGGCCGGTCGAATCGAACAGGATGCTCATCGGCAGGCTCGCCTCATAGGTGACGCTCAGCGCGACGTTCTTGTCGAGATAGGGCTTCAGCCGCTTGAAGCCGTTCTTCGCGAAATAGGCCTGGATCGTCGGCCGGTCCTTGTCCTGGCTGATCGCGGCGACGGTGATGGTCTCCGCCGCCGCGTCCAGCGTCGGCATTTCCTTGACGCAGGGCCCGCACCACGTCGCCCACAGGTTGACGAGCACCGGCTTGCCCTTGAACCGCGCGAGCGTCATCGGCTTGCCGTCGGGGCCTTCGAAGCTGACCGACGGCGCGGGGTCGCCCTTGTGGGTGCGGTCGATCTTCTCGGCCTTTGCCGGAGCGGGGGTGGACGCGGCGGGAGTCGCCTCGGCTTGCCGGTTGCCCGAGACTTGCTTATCGCAACCCGCGACAAGGCCCAGCAGCAGGACCGGGACGATCGCCGAGCGGAACACCAAAATGGTCGAGACTGACATGAACGAAACATCCAATGCGATGTGGGGCGGGCGCTTTGCCGAGGGTCCGGCCGCGGTCATGCGATCGATAAATGCCTCGATCCCGTTCGACAAGCGGCTGTGGCAGCAGGATGTCGCGGGATCCAAGGCGCATGTCGCGATGCTCGGGCAGCAGGGGATCGTTTCCGCGGAGGACGCCGCGACGATTTCGGCGGGGCTCGACACGGTCGCCGCACATTATGCCGCGCATGGCGTGACCGAGGACATGGTCCTCGAGGACATCCACATGCAGACCGAGGCGCGGCTTGCGGAGGCGATCGGGCCGGTCGCGGGGCGGCTGCACACCGCGCGCTCGCGCAACGACCAGGTCGCGACCGATTTCAAACTGTGGGTGCGGGACGCGATCGACCAGGTCGACGCCGCCCTCGGCCAGTTCCAGGATGCGCTGCTGGCACGCGCCGAGGAACATGCCGCGAGCGTGATGCCCGGCTTCACGCATCTGCAAAGCGCGCAGCCGGTGACGCTCGGCCATCACCTGATGGCGTATCACGAGATGATCGCGCGCGACCGCAGCCGCTTCGCCGATGCGCGCGCGCGCGGCAATCTGTGCCCGCTCGGGTCGGCAGCGCTGGCGGGGACTGGCTTCCCGATCGACCGCGAAATGACCGCGCAGGCGCTCGGGTTCGACGGGCCGACGCGCAATTCGCTCGACGGCGTGTCGGACCGCGACTTCGCGCTCGATTACCTGACGGCGGCGACGCAATGTTCGCTGCATCTCAGCCGTCTGGCCGAGGAATTCGTGCTGTGGGCGTCGCAGCCGTTCGGCTTCGTCTCGCTGTCGGATCAATGGTCGACCGGCAGCTCGATCATGCCGCAGAAGCGCAACCCGGATGCTGCCGAACTGGTGCGCGGGCACGCGGGCCGCATCCTCGGCTGCATGACCGCGCTGATGGTGACGATGAAAGGCCTGCCGCTCGCCTATTCCAAGGACATGCAGGACGACAAGCCGCCGGTGTTCGAGGCGCACGATCTGCTCGAGCTGTCGATCGCGGCGATGACCGGGATGGTCGCGAGCGCCACGTTCAAGACCGAGCGGATGCGGCAGGTCGCGGAATCGGGCTTCGCGACCGCGACAGATCTGGCGGACTGGCTGGTGCGCGAAGCGGGCGTGCCGTTCCGCGAGGCGCATCACATCACCGGGCAAGCGGTGCGCCGCGCGGAAACGCTGGGCGTGATGCTCGATGCGTTGTCGCTCGACGATCTGCAGGCGATCGATGCGCGGATCGATGCGCGCGTGTTCGACGTGCTGAGCGTCGATGCCTCGGTCGCGAGCCGGACGAGCTTCGGCGGCACCGCCCCCAATAACGTGCGCGCCGCGGTGGCGGCGGCGCGGGAAGGATCGCATCGATGAAACGCTTGGTAATTGGGTTCGGGGCTCTGCTCGTGCTGTCGGGCTGTGGCGCGTCCTCCGCGCTCAAACCGGCAGAGGGGCAGCCGCTCCCGGTCGCGCCTTATGGGGCCAAGGCGACACCGACACCCACGCAGTTGCTGACGCCCAGCAACCAGGCCCGACCCGAGCGCAGCGATGAGCTGCTGAAGAATTCCCAGGAACGGCGCGGCGACGAATTCGACTTGCCCCCGCCCAATTGATCGGCTGATTTCATGGATCATTTTGCTCTCGTCGACGGCGTGATGCACTGCGAGGGCGTGCCGCTGCCGGCGATCGCCGAAGCAGTCGGCTCGCCCGTCTATGTCTATTCGTCCGCGACCTTCCAGCGGCATGCGCGCGTGTTCCGCGAGGGGCTGGCGGCGGCGGGCGACGTCCACCTTGCCTATGCGATCAAGGCCAACCCCAACCTCGCGGTGCTCAGGCTGCTTGCGAACGCAGGCTACGGCGCGGATGTCGTCTCGGGCGGCGAACTCGCGCGCGCGCTGGCGGCGGGGATTCCGGCGGCGGACGTGGTGTTCTCGGGCGTTGGCAAGACGCGCGAGGAACTGGTCCGCGCGCTCGATTGCGGGCTTGGGCAGTTCAACCTCGAGCTCGAGGAAGAGGGCGTCGTTCTTGCGCAGCTCGCGACCGAGCGCGGGCTGACCGCGAACGCGACGCTCCGCGTCAATCCGGACGTCGATGCGGGCACGCACGCCAAGATCTCGACCGGCAAGCGCGAGAACAAGTTCGGCGTGCCGATCGACCAGGCGCCCGCGATCTTCGGGCGGCTGGCGGGCTTGCCCGGGCTCAACCTGCGCGGTGTCGCGGTGCATATCGGCAGCCAGCTGGGTGATCTTGCGCCGATGGAAGCGGCGTATCGCCGGGTCGGCGCGTTGATGGCCGAGTTGCGCGGTGCGGGGCACATAATCGACCGGATCGATCTCGGTGGCGGACTCGGCGTGCCGTATCGCGAGGGCGAGGTGTTCCCGAGCCCCGCCGACTTCGGTGCGATGGTCGCGCGGGTGACGCGCGATTGGGGCGTCACGCTGATGTTCGAGCCCGGGCGCGTAATCGCGGGGAATGCGGGCGTGCTGCTGACCAAGGTCATCTGGGTCAAGCCGGGGGTGACCAACCCCTATGTCATCGTCGACGCCGCGATGAACGATCTCGCGCGGCCGGCCTTGTACGATGCGTGGCATGATTTCGCGGCGGTGCGCCCGAACGGGCGGCGGATGATGGCGAATATCGCGGGCCCGGTGTGCGAGAGCGGCGACACCTTTGCGATGGGGCGCGACATCGACGAAGTGGTGAGCGGCGACCTCGCGGTGTTCCGCACCGCGGGCGCTTACGGCGCGACGATGGCGAGCACGTACAACAGCCGCGCGCTGGTGCCGGAGGTTCTCGTGGATGGCGATCGTTTCGCGGTGGTCGCGGACCGGATCAACCCCGAGACGATCCTTGCCGCCGAACGCCTGCCCGAATGGCTCAAGCCCACGGCATGACACTCCACAGTCTTCCGCTGTTCGTCCGGCTGGCGGGGCGGCCGGTCATGCTGCTCGGCGAGGGCGAACCCGCGGATGCCAAGCGGCGGTTGCTCGAGCGTGCGGGCGCGGTGATCGTCGGCGAGGATAGCGCGGCGTCGCTCGCGATCGTGGCGATCGAGGATGATCTTGAGGCGCGCGGCGCGATCGATCGGTTGAAGGCGCGCGGCGTGCTGGTCAATGCGGTCGACCGGCCCGACGATTGCGACTTCACGCTCCCCGCGATCATCGATCGCAGCCCGGTGCTGATCGCGATCGGGACGGGCGGCGCGTCGGCGGGGCTGGCGGCGGCGCTGCGGCAACGGCTGGAGGGGATCCTCCCCGCGACTTTGGGGCCGCTCGCCGACCGGTTGAACGCGATGCGCGGTGCGATCCGGCTGGTGCTGCCCGCGCTCGACGATCGTCGTCGTGCGCTGGGGCGGGCGTTCGCGCAAGGCGGGCCGCTCGACCCGCTGACGGCGGCACCCGAGGCGGTGCCGGGGTGGCTGATCGATGCGACCGCCTCGCCCGATCGGCTGGTGACGATCCGGCTGACCTCGGCCGACCCGGACGATTTGACGTTGGGGCAGGCGCGCGCGCTCGCGCTGGCCGACCGGATCTATGCGCCCGCCGCGACGCCGGCTGCGATCCTCGACCGGTCGCGCGCGGATGCGGTGCGGATCATTTCCGAGGTGCCGCCGGTTGAGCAGGAACCGGGACTCACGATCTGGATGGAGCTGCCATGAGCGGGTTTGCGTACCGCGTCGCGGAGGGGAAGGCCGAGCGGCTCGACATCAAGGCGGCGATGGATACGTCCGGCGAGCTGATCTGGATCCATCTGACCAGCAACAACGAGCAGGCGCAAAGCTGGCTGGGCGAAACCGCCGGATTGCCCGACTATGTCGTCGACGTGCTGACCACGACCGAGTCCCGCCCGCGCTGCGATGCGCTGGGCGAGGGCGCGTTCCTCAACCTGCGCGGGCGCTCCAACGAGGCGATGACGGCGTCCGACCCGCTGGCCTCGGTGCGGATCTACGCGTTGGCGGGGCGGGTGTTCTCGGTCACGCGGCGCTCGCTGACCGCGGTCGACGACGTGGTGAAGGCGATCGAGGGTGGGACGATCGCCGATCCGGGCGATCTGATCGCGGAATTCGCCAGCGCGATCACCGAGGAGCTCGATCCCGAGGTCGGCGAACTGGGCGACCAGCTCGACGATTGCGAGGCCGATCTCAACGCTGACAAGGTGTTCGAACTGCGCCGCAACGTCACCAAGGTGCGGGTCGCCGCGATCGGCTACCGGCGGTTCCTCCAGCCGCAACGGGCGGCGCTGGAGAAGCTGGCGGCCTTGCCGTGCGACTGGCTGCACGATGACGACCGGCTGCATCTCAATTCCGCCGCCGACCGCGCGGCGCGCATGGCGGAGGAACTGGAGGCGATCCGCGAACGCTCCGCGCTGATGCACGAGGCGCTGACCGACCTGCGCGCCGAACAGATTGATTCGCGCTCGCTGCTGATCTCGATCGTCGCGCTGATCTTTCTGCCGCTGACGTTCCTGACCGGGCTGTACGGGATGAATGTCGAGGGGCTGCCGTTTTCGAAGGAACCCTGGGCGTTCGATGCGATCGGCGGGGTGTGCATCGCGATCACGGTCGGGATCATCGGCTATTTCAGCACGCGGCGGTGGTTCGGGTAGGGCAGAAGCCAAACCTATTCCCGGCACCCCGGAGAAGGCCGGGGCCACCATGTTGCGTGGCACGACCGACGATACGGCACGGCGTCGCCCGCCGTACCCCTGTAACCACCCGGCCCCGGCCCGCGCCGGGGTGACGGACGTAGGGCCGGGCGTCAGGCCGCGCGCGCGGTCCGCCAGGCCTGGCCGATCTCGTCAAGCGTGTCCGCCACCTCGCGGAACGGCATCGGATCGTTCTTCACGGCCGCGTTGACCACCGTCATCCGCGTGCCCGCGTAGAGCCGGGCGAGGGCGGGCGCGACGGTGCCGCCCTTGTCGAAATCGAGCCCCGCCTCGAGTGCGAACAGGATCGCGGTGGCGCGCGTGACCTTGTCGCTCTTCATCTTGTAATTGCCGTTTTCGGCGGCCCAGGCGGCACCGCGAAGTGCGCGGATCGCCTGATCGTACAGCAGCTGCACCAGCGCGGGACCATCGGCCTCGGCGGTCTGCCCCGCGATCTCGATCTGGCGGTAGGTGGCTTCCGGGTTGCGGCCGAAGGGGGAGGCGTATGCGACGGTCATTGGCCCGACTTGTTCCACTGGTCGATCTGGTTCTGGAGCTGCGTCTGGGTCGCCTTGTACGCGGCGACCTTCGCGTCCGAAGCGGCATATTGCTTGGTCAGCCGCTCCTGGTACGCGGCCGTGTCGCTCGTCACCTTGTCCTCGGCAACGGCCACCTTGGTCTTGGCGGCGGTGTAGAGCGCGGTGCTGGCGACGAGTCCGGTCGTCTCGGTACGCCCGTTGACGGTGATCTTGTTGCTGACCGCAGCCGTGGAGATCGCGTTGAGCGCCGCCGCGATCCCGCCGCCGGTCGCGCCCGTGCCGTCCGCGAACATCGTCTCGACCGCGTCGGGGGTCTTGGTCAGCGCGGCGGACAGCTGCGTCTGGTCGACGCTGAGCGTCCCGTCCTTGTTGGTCTTGACCCCGATGGCGGCGAGCGTGCTCGGGCTGCCGGCGGCGCCGCCGGTCGTCAGGGTGGTCAGCGTCATGCCGCGCAGGGCGCGCATCAGGTTGGTCGCGTTATAGTCGCTCTTCAACGGACCGGTCGATGCATCGGTCTCGGTCTTCAGTTCGGCGAGCAGCTGGTTGTAGGTATCGACGAAATCGCCGACCGCCTGGGTCAGCCCGGCGGTCGGGGTCGAACTGCCCAGCACGACCGGCTTGCCCGCGGCGGTGACGCTGGAGAGCGTCAGCTGGACACCGTCGACCAGGTCGCTGATCGTGTTGCTCGAGCGTTCGACCTGGGTGCCGTTGAGCGACAGTTTGGCGTTGCCGGCCGATCCGGTGATCGTGCTGGCGGGCGCGCTGCCGCCGACGTTGAGCTGGGCGAGGCTGCCGCTGTCGCCGCTGAGCGTGAACGCCTTGTCGGTCCCGGTCGGGCCCTTCAGCGTCAGGCGCGCCTTGCCGTCGACATCGGTGACGATCGTTGCGGACACCCCGCTGTTGGCCGCGTTGATCGCCTTGGCAATGCCGTCGAGCGTGTTGTTGGTCGAATCGATCTTGATGCTGACCGGCGCGGCGGCACCGCTGAGGCTGGACACGGCGCTGTCGCCGGCGGTGCCGAGCGTGAGCGTCAGCGTGCCCGTGCCGACGGTCGCGCTGCGACTGTCGAACCGGGTGGTACTGGTCGACGTCTGCGCGCTCGCGAGCTGGGTCACTTCGACGAACGCCGACAGGCCTGACAGCTTGGCGCCCGGCAGCGCGCTGGCGGTCAGGACGCCGGTGTCGCTGCTGGTCGGCTGGGTCTGCAGGCTGCCGCCCTTGACCAGCGTGGTCAGCCCCGAGGCGAAGCTGGTGATCGCGCTCTGCAC
Source organism: Sphingomonas sp. CARO-RG-8B-R24-01 (assembly GCF_022662295.1). Classification (NCBI taxonomy): domain Bacteria; kingdom Pseudomonadati; phylum Pseudomonadota; class Alphaproteobacteria; order Sphingomonadales; family Sphingomonadaceae; genus Sphingomonas; species Sphingomonas sp. CARO-RG-8B-R24-01. The sequence goes on from NZ_JAKNQI010000008.1 coordinate 12,335, forward strand.
CTTGGCGACCGACGAGATCTGCGCGGTGAGGGCGGTGTCCTGCTTGGTCAGCTGCAGGTTCTTGGACGCGAACTGTGCCTGGGTCAGCGACGCCACGAGGCTCGCGGTATCGACGCCCGATCCCGCGTTGAGCCCGTTGATCAGCGACTGGCCGATCGTGGTCGTGCTCGTGGGTGTCGGCGTGGGCGTCGCGCTGGTGGCGCTGGTCGTCGTCGTCATGCGGTCGGTCCCGTCGCTCTGCTCGCAAGGTAGAACGGCGGAAACGGGGAAACCTTTAGCGGTTTTCCGGCCTGTTCGATCATATCTGCACGCCATTCTCGTCATAGCGCGCGGTTTCGGGGACGAAGACCGGCGGCGGCAGGCCACCCGCCTCGGCGTTGAGCCCGAACACGAACGCGAGCACGGTCGCGAGCGCGACATACAGGTCGTCGCGGACCTCCTGCCCCTCGCGGCTCGTGTAATAGACCGCGCGGGCAAGCGCGGGATATTCGAGCACCGGGATGCGCGTTTCCGCACCCAGTTCGCGGATCGCGAGCGCGACCACGCCGCGGCCCTTGGCGACGACGACCGGGACCTGATCGTTCTCGCGATCGTAGCGCAGCGCGACCGCGAAATGCGTCGGGTTGGTGAGGATGACGTGTGCTTCGGCGACGCTCTTGCGCATGCTGCGCATCGACATCTCGCGCTGGCGCTGCCGCATCGCGCCCTTGGCTTCGGGCGAGCCTTCGGTTTCCTTGTTCTCGTCGCGGATCGCCTGCTTCGACATGCGCAGCTTGCTCAGCCGCTGGAACAGCTGGAGCGGGACGTCGATCCCCGCGATCGCGACCATGCCGAACGCCATCGTGAACAGCACGGTGAGGAACGTTCCCGTGAGGGCACCGACCGCGGTGGTGAAGCTGCTCGACGACAGCCCCATCGACACGTGCGCGACCTGGCCGAGCAGATACCAGCCGATGCTGCCGAGCAGCCCGACCTTGAGCAACGCCTTGCCGAGCTCGATCCACCCCTGCGGCCCGAAGATCCGCTTCAATCCCGACGCAGGGTTGATCCGCGACGCCTTGGGCGCGAGCAGGCTGCCGTTGAACCCGAGATGCCCGAGCCCGGCCTGGCTGAGGATCGCCGCGACGAAGCTGATCGCGAGCAGCGAGATGAGCGCGGGGGCGATCTTCCAGCCGCTTTGCGCCAGCGGACGGAACGGCTCGAAATCCTCGATGTCGCGGTGATCGAACGAGAAGCTCGTCGCCATGATCTCTTTGCACGCGGCGACCAGCGACGGCCCCATCAGGGCGAGCCACGCCATCCCCGCGAGCATCACCAGCGCGGTCGCGAATTCGCGCGATTTGAGGATGTCGCCCTTCTCGACCGCATCGCGCTTGCGCTTGGCGGTTGGGGCTTCGGTCCGTTCGCCGGACTCCTCCGACATCAGCCGAGCACCAGTTTCTGTGCGGCGGCGAGGCCTTCCTGGACGATCACGAGCATGTAATCGCCCATCGTCGGGAACGCCATCGCAAGCGCGATGACGCCGACCGCGAGGCTGGCGGGGAGGCCGACCGCGAACAGGTTGAGCGACGGGGCCGAGCGCGAGATCATCCCCACGATCAGGTTGAGGCACAGCAGCAGGAAGCCGACCGGCAAGGCGAGCAGGAGTCCCGCAAGGAAGGTATAGCCGCCGAACAGCGCGATGTTCTCGAGCTGGGCGGGTTTGAGCCATGCGGCGCCCGGCGGCATCACGTCATAGGATTTGACGATCATCTCGACGAGCACGAGGTGGCCGTTGACGCTCAGGAACAGCAGCGTGAGCATCATCGTGAAGAACTGGCCGAGCGCAGGGGTCGACTTGCCGTTCTGCGGGTCGATCGCCGAGGCGAAGCCGATCCCCATCGAGGTGCCGATCAATTCGCTGGCGAGCGCCGGCGCGGCGAACGCGATCTGGAGGACGAAGCCGATCGCGAGGCCGACCAGCGCCTCGGCCGCGACCGCGAGGATCGTCGCGAGCGCGAAGATATGCTCGGGCGGGGTGATCGGATGCGCGCCGAGCACGAGCACGCCGATCGCGCCCGACAGCGAGATGCGGACCACCACGGGGATCGACACCGCGCTGAACACGGGCGCTGCGATGAACGCCGCGCTGATGCGGATCATGACGAAGATCAGCGCCCACATCTGCGGCTCGATCGAGAGGCCGAGGCCTAGCGGGCCCATTGGGATACCCCGCCCCATACCGTCATCCCGGGCTTGTCCACGCTCTTGGGCGTCCCTTGCTGTTCTCCTGCGAAAGCAGGAGTCCAGGAGTCTCGCAAACCAACGGGGGTTGGTTTGCGAGACTCTGGGTTCCTGCCTTCGCAGGAACACGGGGAGGGGAATGCGCGCACTTTAGCGCACCAGATCCGGGATCCGCTCGAAGATGCCGATCGTGAAGTCGCTCAGCAGCCCGATGATTAGCCCGCCGAACACCAGCAGCGAAATGCCGACCACGATCAGCTTGGGGACGAACGACAGCGTCTGTTCGTTGATCGACGTCGCCGCCTGGATCATGCCGGTCAGCAACCCGGCGAGCAGCGCGGGGATCAGGATCGGGGCCGATGCAAGCGCGAGCACCCACATCGTCTGGTTGGCGACGGTCAGGAAATATTCTGCGTCCATGCGCTCAGCTCACGAACGAATTGGCGAGCGACCCCATCGTCAGCGCCCAGCCGTCGACGAGGACGAACAAGAGCAGCTTGAACGGGAGCGAGATGATCGTCGGCGAGAGCATCATCATGCCGAGCGACATCAGCACGGTCGCGACGACGAGATCGATCACGATGAAGGGCAAAAACACGAGAAAGCCGATCTGGAACGCGGTCTTGAGTTCGCTCGTCACATAGGCCGGGAGCAGCACCGAGAAGGGGATGTCCGCGGCATTCTGGTACGGGCCGCTCTTGGCGATTCCGGCGAACATCGTGATGTCCTTCTTGCGGGTCTGCTTCGCCATGAACGCGTGGAGCGGCACGCCGCCCGCCTTGATCATGTCGGTCGCGCCGATCCGGTTCTCGGAATAGGGCTGGATCGCGACCGTGTTGATCTGGCTGATGACGGGCGCCATGATGAAGAACGACAGGAACAGCGACAGGCCGACCAGCACCTGGTTGGGCGGGGTCTGCTGGAGCCCCAGCGCCTGCCGCAGGATCGACAGCACGATGATGATCCGCGTGAAGCTCGTCATCATCAGCAGGATGCCGGGCAGGATCGTCAGCAGCCCCATGACGATGAGCAACTGAAGGCTGAGCGACAGCGGGGCATTGCCGCCGCCCAGATCCTTCAGCGCGCGATCCGCCGCATCACCGACGCCGGGGGCCGGCGCGACGGGAGCCGCCGCTGCAGCCGTCTGCGCGAGTGCCGGGTGGACCGCCACGAGCGCGAGGAGGATCGCGATCGTGAACAGGAAAACTTTCCGCCAGTCGAAACGGAGACCAAGCGTCATGCCGACGGCCCCCCGCGATCGACCAGCGCGACGCCGGTGCGGCTGACCGAGACGAGCAGCCGCCGCCCCTCGAAATCAAGCACCGCGAGCCGCACGGTCGGCGAGATCATCATCGTCTCGGTGACCTTGAGCAGCCGGTTGGCGGGCTGGCCGGGCATCCGCGCCTCGAGCCGGCGCCAGAGATACAGGCAGCCGATCATCAACCCGCACACCAGCGGGAGGAGGATGACGAGCTTGAGGACATAGGACCACATCATGACGGATCAGGCCCGCTTCTCTGGCGAGACCAGCTCGGTCATGCGGACGCCGAAGCGATCGCCGACCATCACCACTTCGCCGCGGCCGATCAGCGTGCCGTTGACCAGCACGTCGAGCAGCTCGTTCGCCTGGCGGTCGAGCTCGATCACGCTGGTTTCGCCGAGCGCGAGCAGCTCGCGCAGCGTCAGCGAGGTCGAGCCGATCTCGACCGTCAGCTTGACGTCGACATCCTGCAACAGGCGGAAGTTCGCAGCGAGGCTGGCATCGAGCGGGAAGCCGCTCGACGGGGTTGAACTCATGTCGCTCATTGCAAATCGCCCCTGAAGTCGCTGTCGATGTCGTAACAAATCGTGTTGAGCTTGATCGCGGCCTTGCCGTTCGACGTGCCGACGGTGCCGAGCGCGAGCCGGTCGCCGCCGACCATGACGGGCACGTCCGACCCGACGTTGATCGGGATCACGTCGCCTTCCTTGAGGCCCATCAGCAGGCTGAGCGAGACCATCGGCTCGGCGAGGACCGAGCGGATCGGGAAGCGCACGTCCATCACCGCGCGGGTGAGGCCGGTGCGCCAGCTCGGGTCGGGCTCGGCGGTCTTGCCGTGGACCTTGCCGGTCAGCGAAGGCCCGTGCGGCTTGAGCGCGGAGACCGGGTAGAGCAGGTCGAGGAAGACGGGCTTGGCGGTGCCGACCGCGATCCCGAAGCGCGTGATGACGAGCGCATCGTCTGCGTCGAGGTTCGCGAGCATCGCGGGGTTGAGCTCGACATGGCCGGGGGTGAAGGACAGGCGCGCGAGCGGTTCCCAGGCCGCGCGCATCGGTTCGGCGAGCAGCTTGCCGAGCTGGGTCACCATCACCTCCGCGGCGGGGGTGAATTCGGCGGGGAGTTCGGCTGGGGCGTGGCCGGTCCCGCCGAAGAACAGGTCGAGCAGTTCGAGCACGAACCGCCCGTCGAGGACGGCCAGCGCCTGGCCTGCGGGGGCGCTGCCGAGCGTCATCGTCATCGGCAGCCATGCGGTCAGCCCGTCGGGGCGTTCCATCCGGTAATCGGCGAGCCGCTGGACGACGAGCGGCTCCGCCCAGGTGCGGCATTCGCGGCGCAGCAACGGCTCGAACACCCCGCGCACCCCGCGCGCGAGCCGCGCGGAGAGATGCTGGACGGTGTGCAGGTCGCCGAACGGATTGAGGTTGGTGGCCCCGAGCGCGACGTGCTGCGCACCGCCGCTCTTGGCTGCGCCTCGCGTCCGTTCGCGGCGTTCGTCCGCCGTCGCTGATGCCTTGTTAACCATGGCTCACTGAACAACGAAACTGGTAAAGTAAACGTTACCGACGCCTCCAAATCCTTCTTTTTCCTTGAGCGTATCGTTGATGGCCTTGGCCACGCGGCGTTCCAGCTGGCGCTTTCCGTCGCTGGTGAAGACCTGCTCCTCGGTGGTGTCGCCCAGCGCCATCAGGATCGACGAGCGCACCGCGATCTCGTTGGTCTTGATGTTCTGGATCACCGAATCGTCATAGGGCGTCGACACCGCGACCCCGACCTGGACGAAATGGACGCTGTCCTGCAGGTTGGAGGTGAACTCCTTGTCCATCGCGTAGTAATTGGAGGCATATTTGTCACCGCCGGTGCCGATCGGCGGTTTGTTGCCCGCGGTCGCATGCGCATCGCCGCCTTCGCCACCCGCGCCGATCCGCTTCTGCTCGCTCTTGGGGACGAGGCGCGGGCCTTCGGGCTCGGAATGCTTGCCGCCGCCGCCGATAAACCCGGCGTTGACCGCGAACAGCGTGCCGCCGACGCCGCCGCCGACCAGCGCCAGCAACCCGACGACGATCAGGATGATCTTCATCATCCCGCCCTTTTTCTTCTTGGTCTTCTCTTCGACGATCTCACTCATGCTCTGCTTCCTTGGGGGTTAGGCGAGGCGCTGGTCCTCGGGGGTTTCGGTGTCGCGCTGCGCCCGCGTTGATGCGCGGGGCGGCTGCTGCGGGGCGTTGGGGCGCGACTGGGACGGGTTCTGGGATTGCGGTTGCGACTGGGACTGGGACTGGGCTTGCGCCTGTCCCTGTTGGAGCGACGAGGATGTGCCCGGATTGGCGTCAGTCGCGACGCTGGTCCCGACGATCCGCACGCCGCGCTCGGCGGCGAGTTCGGTCAGGCGCGGCTGCGCGTCGGCGATGAGGGCGCGCGTGGCCTCATGCTCGGCGGTGAAGCTGACGTGAATGCGCTCGCCGACCTGCCGCACCGCGACGTCGACGCTGCCGAGCGCATCGGGGACCAGCCGGATCCGCGTATCGCGCGAATCGGCGTCGTCGCGGAGCACTTCGATATGGTCGATCATCCGCTGGACGCCGGTGTCCTGCGTCAGGTCGAGCGGTGCGCGCTGCGCGTCGCCGGTGGGTTGGACCGGGGTGGTGCTGCCGAGGTCGACGGCGGTGGTGAAGCCGAGCGGGGGCGTGGGGGATGCGGGGTCGGTACGCTCGGCTGCAGGGCGGTCGCGCCAGGTCGCCGCAGTGGCGAGCGCGGCGGCGAAGACCTGCGCGGCGGGTTGCGGGGTGGCGGAGACCGCGATCGGCGGCACGACGCTTCGGTCGAGCCGGACGGGCATGGTCTCGCTCCGCACAGGAGAGTCGGGGGCGGTGGCGGCGGTACGGCCGGCCAGGGCGTCGGCGGTCATTGCGGCGACGCGCGCAAGCGGCGCGGTTGCCGCGGTGGCGGTCGCGGGGGCGGCTGTCGCTGGTTGCTGGGGCGAAAGTGCGTCGATGGCGGGCGGTCGTACCGTGGTGGACGCCACTGGCGCGATTGGGGTCGCAGCCACCTCTGGCACAGGTACGATGGCCGGCGTTGCGCCCTGAACGGGGCTCGCGTCGCGCCCGGGATTGGGCAGCGCGCCGAGCGCGGCGAGAATGGCCTGGTCGGACGGCAACGCGCGGGCCGCCCGCGCCAAGACGCGCGGCGGCGCGCTTGCTGCGTCTTGCTCGGTTGCCGGAACGGCCACTCCTTGCGTGCGCGACGCCGTGGGATCGGGCAGGAGGGCGGGCAGGGCCTGCTCCTGCACCGCTGGTGGCGTCGCATTGATCTGCACCGAGCGTGCCGGCGTGCGCCCCGGGGGGGCGACAACGATGGCCGCGAGGTCCGGCCCGGCAGGCGCGATCATTGGCGGGGCCGGGAGCATCGCAACTGCCGGTCTGGCGGCGGGTCCGGCAACGGATGCAACGGTGCCTTGCTGGCGGGCGTCCGGCTCCGAGGCGACCCGCTCGGGCGCAGCGCTCGCCGGCGCGGGAACGGTGGTCAGCGGCACCGCCGGGAGCGGTAGCGGTGCGCTCGCCGTACCATCCGGTGTGGACGGCAAGACGACCGGGCCGTCCGTCGCCGCCTCGGGGAGCGCCGACACGTTCTCCGCATGCTCGCGGGGAGACTTCGCGACCGACGCCGTGGTCGATCCCCGCGCGGGCTTGGCGGCGGCGGAGGTCGCCACCTGGGCGGCGGCGCGCTCGAGCGCGGTGCGCAAAGGTACGGAGGTGCGGGGCGGGGTCGCTGCCCCGACGACGGCCGCGCGCCACGCCGGGTTGGCGAGAAACCGGACCGCGGGCTCGGCAGGCACTGCGTTGCCGTCGTCGGCAAGCGCTTGCCGGTCGGTGATGCCGGTGGCCAGCAGCTTGCCGTTTGGCAGCGGTCCGACCAGACCCAGGATGGGGAGCGGTTGTGCGGTTTGGGGCAGCGCGACCGGCCCCAAGGCGGGCGTGGCGGCGGGCGTGGCGGCGGGCGTGGCGGCGGGAATGGTGGCGGACGGCACGACCGACGTCGTACTCGCCAGCATGTCCCCGAGCGTCTGCGCGAACTGGGCTGCCATGCCGGGCACGCCCGTCACCGACGCGGGCGCCGTGGGGGCGAGCGGCGATGCCGAAGGGGCGGTCGGGGACAGCAAGGTGGTCAGGTCGGTCATGCAGGCATCCAGCGGGGCCGGAAGCGGCACCCGTCAGCGGTTCAGCAAGGATCGTGCCGGATCACGCGCGCGGGCGGCATCGCCTCCATCTCGCGCAATTCCTTGAGCGCCGCCTCGGCATCCGCGCGCGCGATCAGTTTCTCGATCGCGCTCTGGTCGCGGCGCGCCTCGCGCGTGGCTTCGGCGGCGCGGGTGGCGACCGCTTGCGCGACACGCAGGCGGCCCTCGGCGGCTTCGGCGGAGCGGTGGAGGCGTTCGCGGAAATGCGCGGCGGCGCCGAGCGCGGACGCGCCGATTGGCGCGACCGTCGGCGCGACGTTCTCGGACAGCTGGACGATGCGGCCGTGGAGCGTCGTCTCGGCGTGCGCCTTGTCGCGCGCACGCGCTTCGTCGGCCTGGACGAGCCCGAGTTGCAGCGTGCGGACGCGCAGCAGCCGGTCGAGCTTGGACTTAGGCATCGCCGAACACGCCGATCAGTTCGATCGCGGAATCGCCGAGCGAGATGGTCTCGTCCGGATCCTGCTTGATATATTCGAGCACCGCCGGGTGGCACGCGATCGCGGCGTCGATCGCCGGGTCAGCGCCCGAGCGATACGCGCCCATCAGCACGAGATCGCGATTCTCCTCATAGGTCGCGAGGTGGCGGCGCAGCACGCGCGCGGCGCGCTGGTGCGGTTTGTCGACGATGTCGGTCATCACGCGGCTGACCGATGGCCCGAGGTCGATCGCGGGATAGACGCCGCGTTCGGCGAGTTGCCGCGAGAGCACGATATGCCCGTCGAGGATCGAGCGCGCGCTGTCGACCACGGGATCGTTGCCGTCGTCGCCATCCGCCAGCACGGTGTAGATCGCGGTGATCGACCCGCCGCTGTGGACGTCGACGCCCGCGCGTTCGATGAGGTTCGGAAGCATCGCGATCGCGGACGGTGGATAGCCGCGCGCGGAGGCGGGCTCGCCCAGCGCAAGCCCGATCTCGCGCCCGGCGTGCGCGACGCGGGTGAGCGAGTCCATGATCAGCAGGACCTTCTTGCCCTCGGCGCGAAACGCCTCGGCAATCGCGTGGGTGCGCAACGCGCCGCGGATGCGCAGCACCGGCGAATGGTTGGCGGGCACCGCGACCACCACCGAGCGCGCGAGCGCCGCGCCAGCGACCTTGGTTTCGAGGAAGTCGGCGACTTCGCGGCTGCGCTCGCCGATCAGCCCGATGACGACGACGTCTGCTTGCGCCGCGCGGACGATCATCCCGAGCAGCACCGACTTGCCGACGCCCGAGCCCGCCATGATCCCGATCCGCTGGCCCTGGCCGACGGTGAGCAACCCGTTGATCGCACGAACGCCGACGTCGAGCGGCTCGAGCACGCGCCCGCGATCGAGCGGCGACTGCATCTTCCCCGCGAGCGGCCAGCGCCCGGCACCGCGGATCGGGCCGAGCCCGTCGATCGGCTTGCCGGTGCCATCGACCACGCGCCCGAGCAACGCCGCGCCGACCTCCGCCTCGCCCGGCGCGCCGAGCGGACGGACCGGCGCTTGCGGCAGGAGCGCGGCGGGGCCGCCGAGGTTCATCAGCAGCGTGCGCCCGTTGCGGAAGCCGATCACCTCGGCCTCGACTGCGGCGGTGCGATCCCCGACCTGGCAGACCGTGCCGACGGGGACGGTGAGGCCGACCGCCTCCATCAGCAGGCCGTCGAACGAGGCGAGGCGGCCCGAGACCTTGGGGCGCGGCGTGAAATCGGGGACGACGAGCGCGTCGAGATAGTCGCCGGTGAAACGGTTCAGCATGTGGCGGGACCTTGGGCGGGCGGGGCTTCGACTGCGCTCAGCCCGAACGGGTTAGAGGGGGTGCTCTCGTGCGGAGCGGGTCGAAGTGCCGGGACGAGGCCCTTTCCATTCCCGTTTGCCCTGAGCGAAGTCGAAGGGGCCCGTGCAGCAGAAAGCGAGGTGTGTGGTCCGGGCAGGGCTTCGACTTCGCTCAGCCCGAACGGTTTGGGGGTGCGTGCGACACGTGCGGCACGACCTGACAAAGACCGAGCCATCAGTGCGTCGGCACCGCGACGCGGTCGATCGCCGCGCCGAGCTGTTCGATCCACAATTCGGGGCCGTCCTCGACGATCGTCGACGCGCTTTCCAGCAGGAACGATCCGCGCGTGATCGCCGCGTCGCCGATCGCGAAGACCTGCTTGGGCAATTTGCCCTCGAGCAGCGCGACGTCCGCGGGGTTGACCCGGAGCATCGCGGATTCGGTGCCGTCGCTGAGCAGATCCGCCGCGGAATCGATCCGTCGTGCGAGCAGCTCGGGCGAAATCCCGACTTCGCCGACGATCTGCGTGACGAGGAACATCACGGTCTGGCGCAAGCGGCGCGCGGTCGCCTCGCGGTCGAAGCGTTCGCCCGCCTGAAGCGCGGCGGCGAGTTCGGTCAGCAGGCGGTGGTCGCGCTCGACGTTGGCGGCGACTTCGGCAAGCGCGGCGTCCATGCCCTCGGCATAGCCCGCCGCGTGTGCCGCCAGCACCGGATCGACGAACGGCGTCGTCGGCGTGGCCTCGGCATCGAACGGGTCCCAGCCCTCGGTCGGATTGGCATCGGGATCGGCGGGGGAAAAGTGGCGCGGCCCCTCGGGCCTCGCCGCAAAGACGACCGGCCCGGCACGGCCACCCGCGCGTTCGCGGAGATCCGCCGCGGCGAAGCCCCCGACGCGCGGTGCGAAGGCGGCTTGCAGGGCATCCGCAATCCCCTGGCTGCGCGGCGAGAAACCGGCGACGAACTCAGACATAATCGTCCTCCCCGCCACCCATCTGGATCGTCCCGTCCTTGGCGAGATTGCGCGCGATCTGGATGATGATCTTCTGCGCGTCGAGGACTTCGGACAGCTTCATCGGGCCGCGCGATTCCATTTCGTCGCGGATGCCGTCGGCGGCGCGGCTCGACATGCAGCCGAGGAAGCGCGCGCGGATGCTTTCGTCGACGCCCTTCAAGGCGCGCGTCAGCACGTCGCTGTCGATGTTGCGGATCAGCGTGCCGAGATTCTTGTCGTCGAGCTCGAGCAGATTGTCGAAGACGAACATCGCCTCCTCGATCGCCTTCGCGACGTCGCGGTCGATCTTGAACAATTTGGGCATGACGCGCAGCTCGGTCGCCTTGCGCCCGCTCGACAGGATCTTCGCGGCGTCCTTGGTCCCGCCGAGCGTGACGCCCGCCTGCGCCTTGCCGGTGCCGGTGCGGTTGGCGAGCATGGTCTTGAGCGTCTCCACCGCCTCGGGCGTGATTGGCCCTAGTCGCGCAAGCCGGTGGAGGATGTCGGGCTGGATCGCATCGGGCATCATCTCGAGGACTTGCGCCCCGATCGTCGGGTCGAGATTGGCGATCAGGACGGCGGCGATCTGGGGGTGTTCCTTGTCGATCATCGCGGCGATCTCGCCGGCGTCGAGCCAGTCGAGCAGGTCGAGCTGGCACGCGTCCTCGACCGGCACGATCCGCGCGAGCACGCTGTCGGCCTTTTCCTGGCCCAACGCGCGCGTCATCACCGCCTCGATCCGCGGGCGCGGGTCGAAGCCGATCGCGGTACGCTCGCGCGCGTGGCCGACGAAATCGTCGAGCACGTCGGCGACTTCGGCTTCACTGACGTCCGCCACTGCGAACATCGCCTTGCCGAGCTGGCGGACTTCCTCGGGATCGAGCTTCTGCAGGATCGCCGCGGCTTCCTCCTCGCCGACGAGCATCATCAGCACCGCGGCACGTTCGACTCCGCTATAGCTGCGGACGACCGCGGTGCTCATGACTTGATCATGTCGCGGACCGCGAGCGCGGCGCGCGCGGGATTGTCACGGGTGAAGCCACGGACCATCCCGATCCGCTCGTCATAGCTGCGCGCGCCTTCGAGCGCGTCGATCGTGACCGGCTCGCCCGTTTCCGGGCCTGCGGGCCCGCCGCCCTGCGCTTCGCCGAGCAGGTCGCGCGGCTGGCCGGTCTGGCTGGCGGCGGTGTCCTCGCCCTTCTTCTTCGAGATCGCCTTGACCAGCGGCCGGACGCCGAGCAGCAGCACCAGCAGCGCGACGACGATCGCGGTGAGGTTGCGCGCGACGACGGGGAGCCAGCCCGCCTCATACCAAGGCTGCTTGTCGTCGAGCGCCGACGCGCCCGCGAACTTGCGGCTGATGACGGTGACGACGTCGCCACGCTGCTGGTTGTAGCCGACCGCGCTTTGGACGAGCTGGGTGATCTGCTGGATCTCGACCGTCCCGCGCGGCTTGCCGGTCTCGGGATCGCGGAGCAGCACCGCGACCGACAGATGCGAGATCGCGCCGGGCGCGGTGCGGCTGACCGACACTTCCTTGCCGAGATCATAGGCGCGCGAATATTGGTCGCTGGCCTTGAGCGCATCGCTGACCGCACCGGCCGCTGCGGCGGCGGGACCGGTTGCCGCGCCGGGGGCGGCGGCAGCGGGAGCACCCGGGGTCGGCGATGCCGTCGGCTGCGGCGCGGTAAGCGTCGAGGCGGGCGGCGGGGTGTTGGACAGCGCGCCGGGGATGCCGCCGGGGGCCTGCCCGCCGTCCTTGCCGTTGCTGGTCCACTGGCCCTGCTCGACGCGCAGCGTACCGGCCTTGTCGTAGCTTTCCTTGGTCGCCTGCGTCTCGTTGAGGTCGACGTCGGCCTGAACTTCGGTCGTGAAATTGCCCGCGCCGATCAGCGGGGTGAGCAACTGGACGATCTGTGCGCGATACTTTTCCTCGACGCGGCGCTGGAGCGCGATGCGCTCGTCGCTCGCCGCGCTGGTGGCGCTTTCGTTCGCGCCCTTGGTGAGCAGGCCGCCCATCTGGTCGACGATCGTGACGTTTTCGGGCTTCATCCCAGGCACCGACGAGGCGACGAGGTTGATGATCGACGCGACCTGCGCGTCGCCGAGACTCCGCCCGGGCTGGAGCTTGACGATCACCGAGGCGGACGGCGCGGCATTGTCGCGGACGAACACCGAGGCTTCGGGGGTGGCGAGATGGACGCGTGCCTCGGCGATCGCGTCGATTTCCTGGATCGAGCGCGCGAGTTCGGTCTCGCGCGCCTGGCGGAGGCGTTCGCCCTCGACCGCGCGCGAGACGCCCATCGGGAGATTGTCGAGGATCTGGTAGCCGCCGGGCGCCGCCTTTGGCAGGCCCTGGCCTGCGAGCAGAATGCGCGCGCGCGAGAAGTCTTCCTCGTTGACGGTCACCGCGCCGGTCGAGTCGTCGATGTGCGACTTGATGTTGGCGGTGGTCAGCGCGGTCGTGACCGCGCCCTTGTCGGCATCCGACAGGCCGGAGAACAGAGTCTTCTGCGTCGGGGTGGCGAGCATCATCCACGCGGCGGCTGCGGTGGCGAGCAGGCCGACGAGCAGGACCATCGGCAAGCTGCGACGGACCGCGGGCTGCGCGAGCAGGCCCTGCATCTGCGCGAGCGGATTGGCGAACCGCTCGGGAACAAGCGACGCGACGCCGCTGGGGAGCTGCGGCTGGGGCGAGGGGGTGAGGGCGTTGCTCATGTCAGACCGGCATGCTCATGATGTCCTTGTAGGCGGACAGTAATTTGTTGCGGACCTGCAGCGTCGCCTCGAACCCGACCGATGCCTGCTGGCGTGCGAGCATCACCTTGGCGATGTCGACGGTCTCGCCGCGCTCATAGCTTTCGCTGAGCTTGGCGGCCTGCGTCTGGCCCTGGTTGACGTTTTCGAGCGCGGTTTGCATCGTCGTGGCGAAGCTTGCGGGCTTCGTCTCGGCGACCGGGGTTGCCGCAGGCGTCGCGCTGGCACGCGCGAGCGCCTGGTTGCGCTCTAGAATCTGCGCGCGGAGCGCCATGACGCGGTCGATCCCGCCCGCGCCGCCAATGCCACCTACGCTCATGCCGACACCGCCGTGCGGTCATGCGCGCGGATGATGTCGTCGCCTTGTTCTCGCGCCTTGGCCAATCGGTAGCGCAGGGTGCGTTCCGAGATGCCGAGCCGCTTGGCGGTCTCGATCCGGCTGCCGTTGCACGCGGCGAGCGTTTCGCGGATCGCCTGGAATTCGTGCATCTGGACGATGTTGCCGAGCGTGGCGGGCGCATCCGGCGCGGTGACCGCGATCGTCGCGCGCGCGCTCGGGCGGTCGAACACGATATGCTCGGGCAGGATCGTGTCGCCGCCAGCGAACAGCAAGGCGCGCTGCAACACGTTCTCGAGCTCGCGGACGTTGCCGGGCCAGTCGTGCTGCGACAGCAGGTCGATCGCCTCGGCGCACGGCCAGGGGATCGTCGTGCGGTTGCCCGCGTGCCGCAGGATCAGCGTCGCGACGAGCGCAGGGATATCCTGCACGCGATCGGCGAGCGGCTTGGTCGTCAGCGGGAAGACCGACAGGCGATAATAGAGATCCGCGCGGAAACGCCCCGCGGCGACTTCGTCCTGCAGGTCGCGGTTGGCGCTGGCGATGATGCGGACGTCGATCGGCTGCGGCGTGGTCGCACCGATCGGAATGATCTCGCGCTCCTGCAGGGCGCGGAGCAGCTTCGACTGGAGCAGCAGCGGCATCTCGGCGATCTCGTCGAGCAGCAGCGTGCCGCCGTCGGCCGCGCGGAAGAAGCCCTCGCCGCCCGACGACGCGCCGGTGAAGGAGCCCTTCTGGTGGCCGAACAGCAGTGCCTCGAGCATCGTCTCGGGAAGGGCGGCGCAGTTGATCGCGATGAACGGCTTGGCGGCGCGGTTGGATTTGAGGTGGATCGAGCGCGCGAGCACTTCCTTGCCGGTGCCGGTCGGGCCGTTGATCAGCACCGTGATGTCGGCGGTGGCGACGCGCTCGGCGAGCGTGTGGAGCGCGAGACTCTCGGGGTCGGCGGCGGTCGGCATCTCGGGCTCGGCGAGGAGCGCGCGGACGAAGCCCGCGCCGACCGCGGCGTCGGTCTCGTCATAGGACACGAAGGCCGGGCTGCCGTCGCGCGACGGCACGATGGCGCGGCTTTCGTGACCCAGGATGACGGTGCGTGCCGAAACCGGCGGGGTTTCCCCGGCTGCGACGAGGTAGAACTCGCCCGGCGCACGCTTGCCGTCCTCGAACGAACCGATCGCAAACCCTTGCGCGCGCAGGCACGACACGAGCGCGTAGTGCTGGCGAAGAATCGCGGCAGATGGAACGATGGTTCGCATGGAAACTCCCTGTTGATTCGGGGAATGCGGCCTGCGTAGTAAATTCCGCGTTAAACCGGTCGCCAAACCGGCAATATTTTTCCGCTTTGCCGCCCGATAGTTGGCGGCACCGACACAAATGCGAAAAAGTGCGCCGCAGCGCTTAAAGCCGCGACGGAATGGTCGTTACCATCTCTGGCGGCTCGGCTCTCCGATAGGGGGCGGCGGGATTGCCGGACCTATTTGGAGACCATCAATGACCGTCATCGGAACCAACGTCGCCTCGCTCAAGTCGAGCAACGCATCGAACGCCGCCAACACCGCGCTGCAGACCAGCATCGAGCGCCTGTCGACCGGCAAGCGCATCAACTCGGCCAAGGACGACGCCGCCGGTCTGGCGATCGCCACCTCGCTCGGCGCCCAGATCAAGGGCCAGAACCAGGCGATCCGCAACGCCAACGACGGCATCGCGCTCGCGCAGACCGCCGACGGCGCGCTCGGCGAAGCGACCAACATCGTGCAGCGTATCCGCGAACTCGCGGTCCAGTCGGCGTCGGGTACGTATCAGCAGAGCGATCGCGACAACCTGCAGACCGAAGTCGGCGAACTGCAGAAGCAGCTCACCAACCTGACCGCGACCAAGTTCAACGGCGTTGCTCTGTTCGGCACCACTGATACCAAGATCGCGATCCAGACCGGGTCGTCCTCGGCCGACCAGACCACCCTCACGATCAAGGGGCTCAACCTTGCAGCGGTAGAAGCCGTCGACATCTCGACGGTCGGCACGGCGGGCACGGGCTCGCCGCCAACGGGTGGCACCGGCGCGCTGGGTGCGTTGGACGACCTGGACACCGCGCTCAACGCGGTCAACACGACCCGCGCGTCGATCGGTGCCGGTGAAAGCCGCCTGAGCTCGGTCGTCAACACGCTGACCTCGAGCGTGTCAAACCTGACCGACGCGAAGAGCCGGATCGAAGACGTCGACTTCTCGACCGAGACGACCAGCCTCGCCAAGGCGCAGATCCTCAGCCAGGCATCGACCGCGATGCTCGCGCAGGCGAACCAGTCGCAGCAGGGCGTGCTGAAGCTGCTCGGCTAAACCGACCGGTCCCGTCGCCCGCCCCCCTATCCAGGGCGGCGGGGCCGACCGGGCCATCCCGCGCGCATTCCATTTTGGACAGCACCGCGCGCGGGGCGGTCTCGAACAACCCCGGTGGTCGCGCGCGCGATCGCCGGGGTTTTTTGCGTGCACGGCCGGGCGCCTGCCGCTCCTGGCACTTCACCCGTTGAGGCCCTTCCCCGGCCTTCGCCGGGAAAGTGCCTCCAGGAAGCAACGCCGGATCCTCAGCGCGGGCGCTTGATCTCGAACAGCGTCGGCCAGTTCTTGCCGGTCACGTACAGCCGGTGCGCGACGCGGTCGTAGGCGATGCCGTTCGGCACCGAATCCCGGTCCGTCAGCGCGACCCTGGCGACCAGCGGCGACACGTCGATCACCCCTACGACCCGGCCGTTGGCTGGGTCGATTCGCGCAATGTAGGGCGTCATCCAGATATTGGCGTAGATCTGGCCGTCGACATATTCGACCTCGTTGAGCTGGTCCACCGGCCGGCCATTGGCGGTGACCGTCAATCGCCGCACGACTTTCTGCGTGACCGGGTCGAGGAAGCGCAGCACGGGCGTCCCGTCCGACAGGATCAGGTTGCGCCCGTCGTCGGTCATCGCCCAGCCTTCGCCAGTATAGGAGAACCCGCCGGTCCGCTTGAGGCCCGGCAAGCTCCACTTGTATCCTTGCCCGCCATGCCAGGTGACGCTGAGCAGCTGGTTCCGCCAGGCGACGATCCCCTCGCCGAACACCTGCGGCGCGAGCCGGACGCTGGCGAGAACGCGACCGGTCTTGAGATCGACGCGACGGATGTCGGACTGCCCCTCCCGCCCGGTGCTTTCATACAAGGTGCCGCGGTCGATCAGCAGGCCTTCGGTAAAGGCGCGCGGATCATGCGGATAGGTGGCGACGATCTCCGCCCGGGTCACCGGCAACGGGGAAGCCGCCGACGCGGCGACCGGTGCGGGCGCAACGGCGTCGGCCACCGGCGCCGGGGGCAGCGACAGCGCTGCGGCAAGAAGAAGCGATGCGATCATAAGGGACGAACCAATCGAACAGCGGTTGCGATCCAAGGCGGATCGGTGACGATCTGCTGCCGCGCGCCAGCGCCGAGCGGCAACAGGTGGAGTTTGCTTTCCTCGCGCCCGATCAATCGGCCGAACAGATAGCGGCCGGCGGGGCGGGGCACCAGCACGTCCCGGTTGAGCGCGCGGGCGAAACCTTCGGGTGGCAGGCGTTCGCACCAGATCTCGTCGCCGGCGCGATAGTCGCCGATCCCCGCGACCACCCGGATCGCGATATGATCGGACGATGCGACCGGCGGTGCGATCGTCGCGGCCTGTCTGGGCGCCTGGACGCCGTTTGCATCCAGCACGGCCGCAACCGGGATGTCGGGACGATCGGGCAACCGAACGAGATCCGCGGCGCGCACCCCCAGCGCATCCGCGATCCGGTTGAGCCAGCCGACCGACACGGTCCGCGTCCCCGTTTCGAGCCGCCCGATCGTCTGCGCGGTGGTCGGCGGCACGCACGCGCGCGCGACGTCGTCGAGCGTCATGCCCTTTGCCCGCCGGACTTCCCGGATCGCGGTGATCATGACCGGTCCTTGTTGTGAGCAAACCAAATCGGTTTCTTACTGTCCTACATCCGTGCCTTCGTGGCAATCCCCCGACGACTCGAACGGGAGACGAAAGATGCGCGAACTGGTGGAACGGAAGGTCGACGCGCGGGGGGTGACGGAATCCGCGGGGCTGGAACGGGGGCGGGGCCGGGGCCGCAGCGTCACCGTCAATCTCGCCGAATCGCCGCTTGGCTGGTTGCGCGCGCGGGGGCTGGTCGATGCCCGCCAGTTCGAGGCGGGGGAGCGCCTGCGGGCCGATTACGAACGCGCCGCCCTGGCACCCTCGGTCACGATGCGCTGGAGCGAACGGGTCGATGGCGGCGGCGGCGACAGGCTCGACCCGACGCTTGCGCAAATCGCGGCGAAAGCCCGGTTCGACGCCGCCCTCCACGGCGCGGGGCGGGGATTGGGCGACGTCTTGTGGCGGATGGTGTGCGCCGGGGAAGGGCTGCCCGACATCGAACGGACGCTCGGCTGGCCGCAACGCAGCGGGCGGATCGTATTGACGCTCGCGCTCGACCGGTTGGCGGATCATTATGGTCTGGCGTGAGCGTCCGGCCTTGGAGTGGCGCTAGGCGTTCTGGCGGGAGCCAGTGCGGCCGAGCGCTTCCTGCCACCCCTCCATCAGCGCGGCGCGCTGGTCGCTGCCCATCGTCGCGCTGAAGATCCGTTCTTCCTTCCAGGCGGCGGCAATGTCGTCCGGGCCGTTCCAGATCCCGACCGCCATCCCGGCCAGAAACGCCGCGCCGGCGGCAGTCGTCTCGATGTTCGCGGGACGGACGACGTCGGTGTCGAGCACGTCGGCGAGGAACTGGCAGAACCAGTCGTTCGCGGCCATCCCGCCATCGACGCGGATCTGCCGGGCATCGCGGGCGCCGTCGGCGACCATCGCGTTCATCAGGTCGGCGGTCTGATAGGCAACCGATTCGAGCGCCGCGCGCGCAATGTGCGATCCGGTGGCCGCGAAGGTCAGCCCGGTGATGCTCGCGCGCGCGTTCGGATCCCAATGCGGCGCGCCCAGCCCGACGAAGGCGGGCACCATATAGACGCCGTCATTGCCTTCGAGCTTGGTCGCCATGTCGTTGGTATCGGCCGCGCGGTTGATCAGGCCCAGCCCGTCGCGCAGCCATTTCACCGCCGCCCCGGCGACGAAGATCGATCCTTCCAGCGCGTAGGTGATCTCCCCGTCCAGCTGGTAGGCGATGGTGGTGAGCATGCCGTTCTTGCTGACCACCGCCTCCTTGCCGGTGTTGAGCAGCACGAAGCAACCGGTGCCATAGGTCGACTTGGCGTCCCCCCGCTGGAAACATGCCTGGCCGACGACCGCGGCCTGCTGGTCGCCCGCCATCCCCCCGATCGGGACGCTGTGGCCGAGCAGGTCGGGCGTCGTCTCACCGAAGATCGTGCTGTTGTCCTTCACCTCCGGCAGCAGGCTTTCGGGAATATCGAGCATTTTCAGCAGTTCGGCGTCCCAAGCGCCTTTGTGGATGTCGAACAGCAGGGTACGTGAGGCGTTGCTCGCGTCGGTCGCATGTACCTTGCCGCCGGTCAGCCGCCACAGCAGGAAGCTGTCGATCGTCCCGAAGGCGAGTTCGCCGCGTTCCGCGCGCGCGCGGACGCCGTCGACCTCGTCGAGGATCCACTTGAGCTTGGTGCCCGAGAAATACGGATCGAGGATCAGCCCCGTCCGCGCACGGACCAGTTCCTCATGGCCATCGGCCTTCAACTGCGCGCAGAGCGCGGCGGTGCGGCGGTCCTGCCAGACGATCGCATTGTAGACCGGCTTGCCGGTCGCGCGATCCCATACCACCACCGTCTCGCGCTGGTTGGTGATGCCGATCGCGGCGACCTTGCCGCCGTCGGCGGCGGCGGCTTCCGTCAGCGTGTCGACGGTGTCGCGCCAGATATCCTCGGGATCATGCTCGACCCAGCCGGGCTGCGGATAATGCTGCGCGAATTCGCGCCGCACCGTCTGACGCGGAACGCCATCGGTGCCGAAGGTCATGCTGCGGGTGGAAGTCGTGCCCTGGTCGATCGCCAGGATGATAGTGTCGCTCACGCGTCGCTCTCCATGTCTGTTGTCGGGTTTATTGCGGGCCGGCGAGCGGCTTGTCGCGCGGCAGGAACGGCCGGATCAGCAGATGCTGCGTCCCCCCGCCGATCACCGCGCCGATGAACGGCCCCGCGATCGGCACCCACCAGTAATTGTCGACGCCGGGGAAGGCGGATGTGTCCCACCCCATCAGCCACGCGAACACGCGGGGACCAAGATCGCGCGCCGGGTTGATCGCCCACGCCTCGAGATACCCCATCGACGCGCCGATCAGCGCGACGAGCAGGCCGATGACGATCGCGCCGAAATTGGCTTGGGGCGCCATGGTATTGAATTCGTCGGTGATCGCGAAGATCCCGAACACCAGGATGGCGGTCAGGATGATCTCGTCGATGAAGCCCTTCATCGTCGTGACCGCAAGCCCGGGCGCGGTGAAGAACACGCCGCCCGCGCCGCCGCCGGCGCGCGTCAGGTGCTGCGTCGCGTTGAAATGGTCGATGACGTTGTAATAGAGCGCATAGACGATCGCGGCGCCCAGAAACGCGCCGACCAGCTGCGCGCACCAATAGGGCACGACCTTCTTCCACGGGAAACCGCGATAGAGCGCCAGCGCGAGCGTGACCCCCGGGTTGGCGTGCGTCCCCGACACCGCGCCGGTAACATAGATCGACAGCGACACCGCCATGCCCCAGGTCATGCACACGCCCCAATAGGCGGTCTTGTACGGGCTGGGGTCGTACAGCGTGTACATGCCGGCGACCGACAGGCCGAAAGTCATCACGATGCAGATCGCGACCGCTTCGGAGATCAATTCGCCGAGAAAGGCTTTGCGCTGTGGTTCCATGCGGCGAGCTTACCGCTGATCGCGTCGCACTAGCAAACGGTATGCCCGTTCCTCACCGCTGGCGCACGCTTCGAGCCGCCGTATAAACGCCTGGTGGCAACAGGATTGGACGTACAGTTGGCAAAAGCGGTTTCGAAGGCATGGGATGGCGCGACGGTTCGCAAATGGCTCGACAGCCGCGTGGTCGCCGCACGGTCCGAGCAGGTGTCGGCCGAGCGGGGCGGTCGCGATCGACAGGACGATTGCGACAAGGCGGCGGCGGAGGAAATGGTCTGCGCGCTGCTCAAGGCCAAGGGCGCCACCCCGACCCAGGCCGAGGTGCTCGACGCATTGGCCGCGCTGTTGGACCGCGCGGAGTTCGTCTGGGCCGGTGTCTATAACGATACCCGCTTCGATCGGCACGTCCGTGCCTTCGCCAAGAAGGTGGTCAGGATGGCGAAGGCCTCGGACGGTTTTGAAAACGTTGCGCATTATCAATGATGCGCGTGCCGGGAGGGGGTTGCGACCCCGGCGGTCGTCCGCGCGTGGCGCCCGTGCTCGCCCCGCATGCGAGCGGCCGTCGAGCGCCGGAGCGACGGCTCCTTGGCTGAATACCCCTTTCCACGCCCGATCTTACCGCCTAAGTCGCGGCTTCCCCGGGGGGCCGCTGATGTGCGGCTGAGAGGTGGGCAGCAGCCCACGACCCGCTGAACCTGATCCGGCTAACACCGGCGTAGGGAGGGTTGGCGGCAGGTCCCGTTGTCCCCCCATGAGGAGTGACGACGGACGATGGCGTATCTGTTCCCCCGGCTTGCACGCGACCCGTCCCGCTCTCCCCTGCTCGACCGTCAGGGTGCGCTGCGCCTGGTGGTGCTGGTATCGACGGCGCTGCTCGCCACTCCGGCGATGGCGGCACCCCCCGTGACCGACAAGGACGGTCCGGGCGACATCGTCGTGACCGGCCGCCCCGATCCCGAGGGCCTGCTGCCCGACCAGAGCGTTCCCAAGCAGCAAAGCGCGCTGTCCGCCGACTTCATCGCCAAGCAGGCACCCACGCAAAACGCGTTCCAGCTGGTCAGCCTGCTGCCCGGCGCGAACGTCGCGTCGAGCGATCCGTATGGCCTGTCGACCAGTTCGAGCCTCACGCTGCGCGGGCTCGGGCAGGACGAGATCGGCGTGCTGATGGAGGGCGCGCCACAGAATGACATCGGCTATTATTATGCCTATCCCGCGCAATTCGCCGATGCCGAAAACCTCAAGCAGATCACGCTCGCGCAAGGGGCGGTCGATCTCGAAGCGCCGACCCTGGGCGGGGCCGGGGGGCTGCTGTCGCTGGCGCTCGACGACCCCACGACGCACCCGCGGGCGCAGGTCGATCTGTCGCTCGGCACCTACGCGGCGCGGCGCGGGTTCGTCCGGCTGGATACGGGGCGGATCGGGACGACCGGGTTGCGCGCGTTCCTGTCCTATTCGAACACGCGCGCCGACAATTGGCGCGGGGCGGGGTTCGACACGCGGCAGCACGTCGATGCCAAGCTGCTGGACGAATGGGGCAACGGCAATCGCGCGAGCCTGGCCGTGTCGTTCAACGACGCCAATTCGTCGACCTATCCGAGCCCGACCCTGGCCGAATGGCAGGCCGACGGGCGCGGCTTCAATTATGACCGCGACTATACCGCCGGCGACACCAACTACTGGCGATTGTACCGCGCGCCGTTCCGCAACGTGTATCTCGTGGCACCGGTGCATCTGGTGCTCGGCGACGGACTGGCGTTCGACAGCACCACGTACCTCCAGTTCGGCTACGGCAACTCGCCCTATGGCACGCAGCTGGCCACGACCGGCAATTTCCTCGGGACCGAAGCGCTCGCCGATCCGATCGCGCTTCCGGGCGCGGTCGACGGGGAAGCGACGGTGCTCGGCAATTTCACCGGGAAGCAGTTTCGCGGCGGTACCGTCGCCAAGCTGACGGCGGACGTGGGCAGGCATCGGCTCACCGCCGGCCTGTGGTTCGATTATGGCACCGACCGCGTGCTGCAGACATACACCGCGATCGACGCCGCCGGGAATCCGGTCGACCGCTGGGGCTATCGCGACAAGGCGATCCGCACCGCCGATGGCCGGCTGCTCGCCTATGAGAACGAGCGGACCGTGACCGTGACCAAAGGCTTTTTCGTCGCCGACACGCTCACGCTCACGCCACGGCTGACGGTGGACGTCGGGTTCAAGGGCGTCGACGTCCTGCGCAACGGACGCAACGATCTGCCGGGACCGCAGTCGGACGTGCGCTTCGACAGTTTCGCCGCGCTGCCGCGCGCTGCGGTGCATTATCAGCTCGACCGGCGGCAGCAGCTGTTCGCTAACGTCACCACCAACTTTCGCGCGCCGAACGAATATACGCTGTACAACGTGTACGACGGCGGCGCGCTGACGACGCAGGGCACGACCGCGCTCAAGAACGAATATTCGGTATCCGAGGAGCTTGGCTATCGCTTCATCGGCACCACCCTTTCGGCAACGGTCACGGCGTTCCACTATCGGTTCCGCAACCGGCAGCTGGCAACGGTGATCGATCGCGGCGGGGCGCAGATCAATTCGACGCTTAACGCGGGACGGCAGACGTCCTCCGGCGTCGACGCGGAGATCGATTATCGGCCCGCGGCTGGGGTCAGCGTCTATCTTTCGGGCGAATATCTCCACGCGCGCCTCGACGACGACCTGCCGATCGGCGACGATGTCCTGCCGACCCGCGGCAAGCAGGCAGTATCGAGCCCGACGTTCCAGCTCGGCGGAGGCGGGACCTATGACGACGGCCGCTTCTTTGGCAGCACCGCGGTGAAATATGTCGGGCGGCAATATGCCAGCTTCATGAACGACGAGCGCATCGCGGGGTATGCCACGCTGGACCTTTCCGTCGGCGTGCATCTCGCGCGCTGGCTCGACGGCAAGCGCACCGACGTGCGGGTCAATGCGATCAACGCGACCGATCCGCACGTCCTGTCCGGGGTGCAGGCGGTCAGCACCAACGCGCGCGACACGATCGGCCGCAACGGTACCCTCATCGCGGGCAGTCCCCCGGCCTATTACGTTGGCAGCGGGCGAGCGGTCATCGCGACCGTGTCGCGGGTGTTCTGAGCGAATGGCATCGTCCGCCCCGCATCAGGTCCATGGCATGGGCACCGCCATGGAGGCGCCGACCTGGCCCGCGATCACCCCGGAAGAAGCGACCCTTGCGCTCGCCCGCTTCCCGTCGGCCGGGACGATGATCGCGCTCGACTGGCATTCGCCGCGGCCCTTTTCGGCAGCGACGCTGCTGCGCACCACGGCGGGTGCGTTCTTCCTGAAGCGCCACCACCATCGTTTGCGTTCGATCGCCGGGCTGGCCGAGGAACATCGCTTCATCGCGCATCTGGCGCGCGCGGGGTTGCCGGTGCCGGAAGTGATGCAGACCGCCACCGGCGGCGGTGCGACCGCGCTGGGCGAATGGCGGTACGAACTGCACCGTCGGGCGTCCGGGGTGGATCTGTATCGCGACCGCCTGTCCTGGACGCCCTTCCTGTCGCCCGCGCATGCGCACGCCGCCGGGGCCGGCCTCGCGCGGCTGCACGGGGCGGCCCACGGCTTCGACGCCCCCGCGCGGCGGCCGCAACCACTGGTGGCGAGCTTCACCATCCTGCCCGCCGCCGATCCGCTGGCGGCGACGGAGGCCTATGTCGCGGCGCGTCCGGCCCTTGCGGCATTTCTGGCGGGGCGCGCATGGCAGCGTCAGCTCGCGCCGGTGTTCGCGCGCCTGGCCGGGGGGCTGTCGGCGCGGCTGCGCGACCAGCCGTCGCTGTGGACGCATAACGACTGGCATCCCTCCAATTTGTTGTGGGCGCGCGACGGGACGGTTGCGACGACCTTTGACTTCGGTCTCGCCGATCGGACCTGCGCGCTCTACGATATCGCGATCGCGATCGAACGGAGCGCGGTCCAGTGGCTGGACCTGGGGCAGGGCGCCGACGATGCGATCGCAAGCGCGGACGCGGCGCGCGCCGTACTGGCCGGTTACGCCACGGTGCGACGGCTCGGTCGGGTGGATCGCGAAACGATCGTTCGCCTGTTGCCGCTCGTCCATCTCGAGTTCGCGCTGTCCGAAATCGAGTATTTCAGCGGCGTGCTGGCCAATCGCGATCATGCGATGCTGGCGTGGGACGGATATCTGCTGGGCCATGCGGAATGGTTCCTGTCGCCGCCCGGACGGGATTTCCTGCGCCGGATCGACGGAAGCGATCTCCGCTGATGTCGCTGCTCGAGGTCGCCGCCGTGCTGGTCAGTTTCGTCGCGATCTGGCTGACCGCCGCGCGCCGGATGCTGTGCTGGCCAATCAATCTCCTGGCCTGCGCGCTGTATTTCAAGCTGTTCCTGGATGTCCGGCTCTATGCGGACATGGTGTTGCAGGCGCTGTTCGGGATTGCGATCGGCTATGGCTGGATCGCCTGGGCCGCGGGCAAGGACGCTGCCGGCGCGGTGATCGTCCGGCCGCTCTCGCCCCTGGTGGCAGCGGCGGGGCTGGCGACGGGCGCGGTGGGTGGCATCGGGATCGGCTGGATCACCAGCCGTTATACCGATGCGGCGCTCCCCTGGATGGACGCGGCGCTCAGCAGCTTCAGCCTGGTCGCGCAATATTGGACCGCGCGGCGCCACAGCGCGAGCTGGCTGCTGTGGATCGTGGTGGATGTCCTCTACGTCGGGATGTTCGTCTTCAAGGGGCTCCTGCCGACCGCGGGGCTCTACGCCGCGATGGTCGGTCTCGCCGTGCTGGGGTTCATTCGCTGGCGCAACGCGCAACGCGCGTCCGGTGCCGAATCGCGTGCGGAACCCGCGCGCGGCGATTCGCACGCCTGATCGCCACGAAAGGGTTGCCGATCGCGCCGGGGATATGCCCAGCATCCGCGCGGATGCGCGCGAAACGATCATGTCGCGGCCAGAGTCGCGGCAGGCGCGGCCAACAAATGCATAATAAAACGCACCAGCCAAGCTCGCACCGAATGCCAGGATTTCCGCCGCTTTTCGACGGTACAATGCGACGAACAGTCCGAAGGGCAGGGCAGTCGGCGTAAACTATGCTTTGCAAGTAAATGATTTGTCTGCGATATTGCGTTGCAGCAAACACACAGTATTAAAAGGCGCAGCCATGGCTTTTTATGGCGACGTGCGTGCCCGATTTAGGGCGCGTTCACGATCGGACGACCTGCGTTTGCGGACCGGAAAATTCGGTCTCAGGCCGGGTATGGACCGCAATCTTTCCCGGTTGCTCGACGTGATTTTGTCGGCGGCGGCCTTTGCCATCCTGCTGCCCGTAATCGCCTTGATTTGCATAGCGATCACGATCCAGGACGGGGGGTCTCCCGTGTTCGTCCACCGCCGCATCGGGCGTGGCGGCCGGATGTTCCCGTGCCTCAAGCTGCGCACCATGGTGCGCGACTCGGAGAGCCGCCTGCGCCGGCACCTCGAGGGGAATTCCGCCGCGCGCGCGGAATGGGCGCTCGACCAGAAGCTGCGCAACGATCCGCGGATCACGCCGCTCGGGCAGTTCCTGCGCAAGTCGAGCCTGGATGAACTGCCGCAGCTGCTCAACGTCGTCTGCGGGCACATGAGCCTGGTCGGCCCGCGGCCGATCGTCCCGGCGGAGGCCGCGCGCTACGGGCGCTACATGCAATTCTACTGCAACGTGCGGCCCGGCATCACCGGGCTGTGGCAGGTCAGCGGGCGCAACGACGTCAGCTACCGGCGGCGCGTCGCGATGGACACGGTCTACAGCCGCACCCGCTGGGTCGGCGGGGACATCCTGATCATGCTGCGGACCGTTCCGGCGGTCATTGCCAGCAAGGGTTCGTTCTGAAGCCCCGATCTCCTTTTCTTGTCAGGATGGTATCATGACCCCTCGGGTTAAGGGGCAGGCCGCGCCGTCGGTCCTGCTGGTCGATCCCTCGCTGTTCACCGCGCCCTATGACGCCGCGCTGTCCGCCGGGCTGACGGCGAGCGGCGTCCAGCCCAGCTGGGCGACCCGGAGTCTCCGCGTTCAGGAGGAGGATCTGCTGGGCGCGACGCCGACGCTGCCGTTCTTCTACCCGCGCACCGACGGACCCAATCGGCGCGTCGGCGCAGGCTGGCGCGTGGTGAAGGGTCTCGAGCATGTCGCGGGGCTGCGGCGGCTGACGCGCGAGGCGGGCCGGTTCGACGTCGTCCATTTCCAATGGGCCGCGGTTCCCATGCTCGATGTGCGCGCGGTGCGCCGGATCCGGCGCGAGCGTCCGGTGGTGCTGACCGTCCACGATATCCAGCCGTTCAACGGCCGCGCGGTCAGTGCCGCGCAAAGCCGTGGCTATGATGCGACGCTCGCGGCGTTCGACCGGCTGATCGTCCATACCGAACAAGGCCGGGCCGCGTTGCTCGCGCGCGGGCTGGCGGCGGCGCGGATCCATGTCGTTCCGCATGGCATCCTCCCGCTGCGCGCCGCCGCGCCGGAAGCGCGCGCCGACGACGGCCGCTGGCGTGTCGTGCTGTTCGGACGGTTGCAGGCGTATAAGGGCGTCGACGTGCTGGTCGAGGCGCTGGGCCTGATCGACACGAGGACACGCGCGCGGCTCGAGGTGATCGTCGCGGGCGAAGCGCAGCTGCCGGTCGAGCCGCTGCTGGCGCGCGCGCGCATGCTCAACCTGGGCGCGAGCTTCACCGTGCGCGAAGGGCGGCTTTCGGAGGATGCGATGGCCGCGCTGCTGCGCAGTGCCGATGCCTTCGTCTTTCCGTATCGCACGATCGACGCGAGCGGGGTGCTGCATCTCGTCGCCGACCTCGACCGCTGGCTGATCGCGAGCGACCTCGGCGCGTTCCGCACGATGATCGGCGACGCCCCAGGCGCGGGCGAGCTCGTCCCGCCGACCGATGCGAAGGCGCTCGCCGCCGCGCTCGTCCGGTCGATCGGGCAAACTCCGCAGGCCCCGCTTGCGACCGGGCTGCCCGGCTGGGCGCAGATCGGCGCGATGACACGGGCGGTCTATGAGTCCGCGCTCGCGGAGCGTCGACCATGAGCCGCACGCTGCTGATCCTGCAGGACAGCCCGGATTTCGGCGGGCATGAGGCGATGTTCCTGCGCTTCCTGCCCAACCTCGTCGAAAACGGCGGGTACACGCGGATCGTCCTGCGGCACCCCACCGCCAACGCGACGCTCGCCGAACGGCTGCGGCCGTTTCATTCGGACCGGTTCGACGCGACGCCGTGGCGCTTCGCCAAGCGCCGCGCCGAACCGTATCTGGCGGGCTTCCGGCATCGGTACGCGCAGGGCGTCCGCGCGTTGTTCGCCGAGCTGCGCCCCGCGGCGACCCTGCTGCTGCAGGGGCGGGTCGAGAATTGCGCGGTCCCGCTGCTCGCCGCGCCGCGCGACAGTTTCCTCGTCAGCTACGTCCCGATGGCGCACCGCATGGCGGAACTCGGGCGTCGCGCGGTCCCGGGCGACTGGGTCCGTCAACGGCTGTACCGTCGCCCCGATCGCTTCATCGTGCCTGGTCCGGCGGTCGTCGCGCAGGTCCGCGCGGCAGGCGGTCGCGCGCCGATCGTGGTTGCGGACAATGTCGTCGCGCCGCCGCCCGCGCCGGCGCGCGCCCAGTCGCGCGCCGCGCTCGGCATTGCCGAGACCGCGCGGGTCGCGTTGTTCCTCGGGCGGCTAGACGTCCGGCAGAAGGGGCTCGATACGCTCGCCACGGCGATCCGGCGGGATGTGGCGCGGCTGGCGGGCTGGACCTTCCTGTTCGTCGGTTCGGGCGAGGGCGAGGCCAGTCTCGCGCGCCTGCGCAACGATCTGGCCGGGCAGGTCGACATCCGCTGTTCGCGCTGGACCGACAGCCCGCATGCGATGCTCGCCGCCGCCGATCTGTTGCTGATGCCGTCGCGGTGGGAAGGTGTCCCGCTCGTGATGCTCGAGGCGATGACCTACGGCATCCCGATCCTCGCCTCGCAGATCGACGTGTTCGAGGATTACCTCCCCGCCGCGAACCGCGCGGATTTCGCCACCGTCGAGCTTGCCGGCGCGATGACGCAGGTGCTGTCGCCCGCCGTCGCGGACGCCTATCGCGCGCGCGCCGGTGCGCGGCTCGCGCAGACCGACCTCCAGCGCTCGAGCGCCCGCTTCGCCGATGCGCTCCGCCCGGGAAGGGTCGTCGCATGACCGCCACCGTCATCATCCCGACGCTCAACGAGATCGCGCACATCGGTCCATTGCTCACCAAGCTGCTGGGGGAGCCCGCCGGTGTCGTCGGCGAGATCCTCGTGGCGGATGGCGGCAGCCGCGACGGCACGCGCGAGGTCGTGTCGGGCTTCGCGCGGCGCTGGAGCCGGGTGCGGCTGATCGACAATCCCGAGCGGATCCAGGCGGCGGGCGTCAATCGCGCGGTAGCGGCTGCGGATCCGCGGTTCGAGACGATCGTGCGGATCGATGCCCATGCGCTCTACCCGGCCGACTATGTCGGGCAACTGTTGCCTTCGCTCGCGGCGAGCGGCGCGGATTCGGTCGTCGTGCGGCTGACGACCCGTGGGCATGGCGGGTTCCAGAGCGCGGTCGCGATCGCGCAGAACAGCCGGATCGGGACGGGCGGCTCGACGCATCGCATGGGTGGCGCGTCGGCGTGGGTCGACCATGGCCATCACGCTGCCTTCCGGCGGACGATGTTCGAAGCTGCAGGTGGCTATGACACCAGTTTCGAGGCGAACGAGGATGCCGAACTCGACGCGCGGCTGCGCGCGCTGGGCGGGCGGATCTGGCTCGATACGACGATTCCGGTGATCTATTATCCGCGCGCGACGCTGGGTGGACTCGCCAAACAGTATTTCCGCTATGGCTCGGGTCGCGCACGCACGATCATCAAGCATGGCGAGCGGTTGCGGCTGCGGCAGCTGCTGCCGCCTGCGGTCACGCTGGCGGTCGGTTTCAGCCTGGTCGGGGCGGTGCTGGTGCCGGCGCTGCTGATCGTGCCCGCGATCTATGCGCTCGCGCTGGGCGCGGCGGCGACGGTGTTCGCGGTCAAGGAACGCGCGCTGGTCGCGCTGCTCGCCGCGCCCGCGCTGGCCACGATGCACATCGCCTGGGGGGCCGGATTCCTGTGGCGCAAGGCGCTCCAGACCAAGGTAGGAAATCTATGATCGGCACAACGACGCGACGTGGACCCGGGCGTATCCCGCCGAAGCGCCCAAGCCGCGCGCTGGTCGCCGGGCTCGGCGCCCTGCTTGCGCTGTCGGGATGCGCCGCGGACATCGCCCGCTCGGATCCCGGCGCGGCGCCGGCGGTGGCTTATGTCTACCGGCTCGCGCCCGACGATCGCGTGCGCGTCAACGTCTATAACGAGGCGGGGGTCAGCGGCGAATTCGCGGTCAACAGCGAAGGCAACGTCTCGATCCCGCTGGTCGGCATGATCCGGGCGCAGGGGCAGACGATCGGCGAATTCTCCGACAGCCTGACCAAAACGCTCCAGACGCGCTATTACAAGACCGCGCACGTCGCAGTCGACCTGATCGCCGCGCGTCCGATCTATGTGCTCGGCGAGGTCAACAAAGCCGGGCAGTTTCCGTATCAGGCCGGCATGACGGTGCTCGGCGCGGTGGCGACGGCGGGGGGCTTCTCCTATCGCGCCAACCAGAAGACCGTGATGATCCGCCATAATGGCGAGGCCGCGGAACAGCGCGCGCCGCTGACGGCCGAGCTGAGCGTCCAGCCGGGCGACACCGTCCGGATCCGGGAGCGGAACTTCTAGCGCCGGTGTCGCAGCGCGCGCCCCGATGGTTCCGCCACCTCGCCCGCGTCGGTCTGCAGGGCAGTGCGCTGCTGTGTCCGCAGCTGGCGCGGGCCCAGGAGACGCCGTTGCTGCCCGAGGAAAAGCCGCAGATCGACAAGCGCTACACCGCGGTGCTCGAGCGCGTGCAGCCGGGGTATGTCCCGCCGGACATTCCGCTCGGCAGCTTCCGGATGGCGCCGTCGATCGCGCTGACGACCGCCTATGACGACAATATCTTCGGCACGCAGGCGGACCCGGTCGCCGACGCCTCGCTCCACCTCCAGCCGCAGGTGCAGCTGCAATCGCAATGGTCGCGCAACAGCCTGAGCCTCGACGCGCAGGGCACGATCGACCGATATCTCGCGCGCCACAGCGAGGACATCGCGGATTATTCGGTCACCGCGCGCAGCGTGGTCGAGCTCGACCATGCCACCACGCTGACGACCGCGGTGCGCGCAGAAAGCGACCACCAGTCGCGTTTGTCGCAGGACATCTTCTCGCAGACGCTGCGGCCGATCTATTATACGCAGCAGTCCGGTGCCGCGGTGCTCAGCCGCGACTTCGGCAAGTTGCGCCTGTCCACGACCGCGCGGGTCGCGCGGTTCGACTTTCGCGATGGCCGGCTCGTCGACGGGACGCTGTCCGACCAGCAGCCGAGCGACAACATGAGCTACCGCGCCGGCGTCCGCGCATCCTATGCGCAGACGCCCTCGATCGCCTGGTTCACCAGCGCGAGCTACAACGTCCGCCGTTTCCGCACGGGCAACCTGCAGACGCCCAAGCGCGATTCGCAGGGTTTCGAACTGCTCGCCGGGGTCACCTTCGAACCCGCCGCGTTGATCCGCGGGAGCATCGGCATCGGTTATATCCAGCAGCGGTTCCGCCTGCCGTTTTACACCAACATCGGCGGGGTCGGGTTCAACGCCAGCGTCCAGGTCTTCCCGACGCAGCTGACCACGGTCACGCTGCGCGGTAACCGGTCGGTGCTCGATTCGGGGATCCCCGGCTCGGGCGGGTATCTGTCGACGCGCGGCAGCGTCCAGGTCGATCACGAATGGCTGCGGCAGCTCATCCTGTCGGCATCGCTCAGCTACGAAAACAATCGCTTCAACAATCTGGCGCGGGTCGACGACCGCATCGGCGCGCAGGCCAGCGCGACCTACCGGATGAACCGCTTCGCATCGCTCAAGCTCGGCTACGCCCGGCTCGACCAATCCTCCAACGGCACGGACCGATATCGCGCGTTCAAGGACGACCGCGTGACGATCGGCCTGACGCTGACAAGGTGACCGCCATGGACGACCTCAGCCTCCCCCCGACGCCCGCAGAGTCGCCGCAGCGCGGCCGGATCGGTGCCGCGATCGGCGATCCGATGGACGGCATTCGCCGCGGCGTCGCCGTGTTGCGGCACCGCAAATGGTTCGCGATCATCATGTTCCTGGGCGTGCTGATGCTGGTGCTGGCATACGGGCTGACCCGCACCAAGCTGTACACCGCGACCGCGAGCATGGTCGTCAACTCGCGCGAACTGAACGTGTCGGAAAAGGACAAGGAAGTCCTCCCCGGCCTGTCGACCGCGGACAATGCAGTCGACACCGAGGTCGAGATCCTGCGGTCGCCCGCGGTCGCGCTCGGCACCGTCCGCGCGCTCAACCTGGTCGACAATCCGTCGTTCGCCCCCAGCCTTGGCAAGGCGGTCGGTTCCGACAGGGAAACCGCCGCCACCGGCATGCTGCTCGGGGCGATCAAGATCATGCGCCCGGGCACCTCGAGCGTCGTCTCGATCGCCTATACCGCGCCCGATCCGATGCTCGCCAAGGCGGTCGCGGACCAGATCGGGCACCAGTATCTCGCGGTCAAGGAAGGGTCGCGCCGCGCGGCGGTCGAACAGGTCGCGCGCGGGCTCGGCTCCGAACTCGATACGCTGCGCGTCCAGCTCGAGGCGGCGGACACCGCGGTCGCGCAATATCGCGCGCAACACGCGCTGTTCGACAGCCAGGGCGCGACCTTCACCCAGCAGGAACTCTCGCTCTACAAGCAGCAGCAGGCGGTCGCGCAAGCCGCGCTGGCCGATGCGCAGGCCAAGCTCAGCACCGCGCGCGGCCAGTCCCGCAAGGGCGGCGCGGGCGGGGTCGGCGCGGTGCTGCAGTCGCCGGTCGTCCAGCAGCTGCGCAACCAGCGCGCGCTGGCGGCGGCGAGCTATGCCGACCTGCAAAGCCGGTATCAGCCCGACCATCCCGACCTGATCCGCAGCCGCGATCAACTCGCCGCGCTGGACAAGGCGATCGGCGCCGAGACCGCGCGCCAGCTCGCCAGCCTCACCGCCAATGCGCAGATCGCGCGCGACCAGGTCGCCAATGCCGCCGGGATCGTCGCGCAGACCACCGGTACGCTCGCGAGCGACAACAACGCGTCGGTCCAGCTCGCGCAGCTGCAGCGAAAGGCGGACGGCTTTCGCGCGACTTATCAGGCGCTGCTCGCGCGCAAGACGTTGATCAGCAGCCAGGCGCTGGTGGCGGACGAGGATGCGCGGATCTTCTCGCCCGCCGCATTGCCGCTACGGGCGACCTCGCCCAACAAGCCGCTGATCGTGCTGATCGCGCTCGCGCTGGCGGGGATCGTGGCGGGCGCCTCGGTCTGGGTGGTCGAGGCGTTCGACCGCAAGCTGGTGTCCTCGGCCGATATCGAGCGCAAGCTCGGGCTGCCGCATATTGCCAACGTGCCCGAGATCGCGTCGATCCTGCGCGCCGGCGACCAGGCGGTGTCCCCGGTCGATTATCCGGTCGCGCATCCCATGTCGCTCTATGCCGAGCAATTGCGCGCGATCCGGTTGGCGCTGGTGCGCAAGGGGCGCAGCGGGATGACGAGCGTCGGCATCACCTCGGCCCGCCCCAATGAGGGCAAGACCACGCTCGCAATCTCGCTGGCGCGGGTCGCCGCGATGGCGGGGAGCCGGGTGCTGCTGGTCGACGCGGATATCCGCCGCGCCTCGGTCTCGCGGATGCTCGGGCTCCCGCGACATGCCGGGCTGGTGCAGGTCCTGCGCGGGACGGTGCGGCTCGAGGAAGCGCTGATCCACGATGCGGCCAGCGGCATGCAGGTGCTGCCGGCGGGCGACATGGCCGGCAATGGCCAGGATCTGTTCGGCGCGGGCCATATCGATGCGCTGCTGGCCCAAGCCGAGACGCGGTTCGATCTGGTGATCTTCGATGCGGCGCCGGCGCTCGCCGTCGCGGATGCGCGGCTGCTGCTCCGCCAGGTCGACGAGGTGCTGATGGTGCTGCGCTGGAACGATACGCCGCGGCACACCGCGGCGGCGACGCTCAAGCGGTTGCGTGCGCTCGACATCGAACCGCTCGGCGTGGTCGCGACCCGGGTCGACATGCGCGCCTTGGCCGCCTTCGGCCACGGCGATGTCGATCGCAACCACGCCGATTACGGCGCTTATTATGCCTGAGGCGACCGGACGGTCAGCGCGCGAACTCGGTCTTGTACGCGGCCAATGCCTGCGGGAACTTGCCCGCCGACATGGTCGAATCATAGTCGGACGCGGTGAAATCCCAATAGCTCTGGTACGCCACGCGGTGGGTACGCATCCAGGCGGCCATGTTGTGGATGAACAGCGGGTCGTCGCCCCAGCCGTGCCCGTCGGGGCGGGTGCCCGTGCCCCATTCGGGCACGACGATCGCCTTGCCGTGCGCGGCGGCGAAGGTCGCGACCCAGTCGAGCCCGTAATTCGCGCTGAGATAGCCCTGCCAGCGCACCGCCGGGTCGGTATCCTGCGCGCGCCAGCTCTGGTTGTAGAAGTCGATGCCGATCAGGTCGACCACGTCGTCGCCCGGCCACAGCGCCTGCGGCGCGGCCGTCCCGCTGCCGAGCGACGGGTTCCACACGATCCGGAAGCGCTGCCCCGGCACCGCCCGGAGCACGCCGACGACATGGCGGAACGCGCCGACGAACGACACCGTGTCCTTGTTGCCGGACCACGGATACCAGTCGCCGTTGAATTCCCAGCCGAGCCGGATGATCGCATTCGGCTGGCCCTTGGCGACGAGCAGCGCGCCGATCTTCTGGAACTCCGCGTCATATTCGCCCGCGGCGGCGGCGCTGAGCGTGCCGCCCTTGACGATCAGCGGCAACCCGACCGCGAGCCGGTAGGGCTGGCCCTGCCAGCAGCCGAGCGCCCATTGCGCGCCGCTCTGCATCTGCGCCCAGCTTTCGGACGAGAAGAAATCGCTGACGCCGTCGAGCTTGTGCCCGATCACGCCTTCGTAGCGCGGCAACCGACCCTTGCCGTCGCAACCGGCGCCCTTGTAGACGAATTCGTGCGGGTTGGCGCTGGCGGGTGTGGCGGCGAGGGGAATGGCAGCCAGCGCGGTAGCAGCAAGCGCAATCATAGCGGTCCGGACCATAAGGCGACACTCCAGCCCGGCCGGATTGGGGAAGCAAAGCACCGGCCGGCCGGGCGGCGGCGGTGGCAATCGATCCTCGGAGGGGCTTCGTGGCGAGCCGCCGTCCGGCGTAGGGCTGTGGTCGGACAAAGCAAGCCGCTGCACTGCACAATGACATATGTATGCGACCAAGCGAGCCGGAACGCCGCATGACCACGGTCCAAGCCCTTCGACCCGCTGACTTTTCAGCAGCGTTATCGGAGCAATCCGACCGCGACAGCCGGCTGTTCGTGCACGGTACGCTGATCGCGTGCCTGATCCTGCAACGCTTCGGGACGACCGCGGCGGGGGGCGCGCTGTTCATCAGCCTGCCGCTGTTTGCCGCGCTGCTCGGCTGGGCGGTGCTCCGCGGGATCGGCACGCTGCGCGCACGGGGCGTGGCGCTCTACGCCGCCTTCGCCGCGTGGACGCTGTTGTCCACGCTCGTCGCGCTGACCGTGCCGGACGGTCGCTTCGGCGTCAGCATGACGTCGCTGCTCGCGGTCCTGCTGACCTATGGCTTCACCATCATCGGGCCGACCCTGCGGTTCGACCGGGCGACCGTATTCCGGCTGTTCCTGGCCTATACCCGCGTCATCGCCGCGGCCGGGATCGTCCAGTTCGTCGTCCAGTTCGTCGGGATCCGGATCTTCTCGTTCATGGTCACGGTGCCCGCGCTCAAGCCGGTGCTGGTCGAGCGCGAGTTCAACTTCAACCCGATCCTCCATTATGGCTCGACGATCCTGCGCTCGAACGGCTTCTTCCTGCTCGAGCCGAGCATGTTCTCGCAGGTGCTCGTGATCGCGATGGTGATCGACTATTTCATCCTCGGCCGCGTCAAATACCTGCCGCTGTATCTGGTCGCCTATCTGCTGTCCTTCTCGGGCACCGGCGCGCTGACGCTGGCGCTGGCCATCCCCTTTTATGCGTGCCTGTCGGCGCGCAATTTCGGACGCGTCGCCGGGTTCGTGGTCGCGGGCGCGGTGGCGCTGATTCTCGGCGCCTTCGCCTTTCCCGAGCAGGTCGGGTCGCTGCTCAGCCGCACCAACGAACTCAATTCTTCCGGATCGAGCGGCTATGCGCGCTTCATCGGGCCGTTCCTGCCGATCGCGGAGCTGAGCCACGAGGCGCGCATCATGGTCGGCTGGGGGCCGGGCGCGACCGAACGCTATCTCTATCATGTCGAGGGGACGGGCAATTCGATCGCCAAGCTGATCCTCGACTATGGCATCGTCGGGATCGCGGCGTTCCTCGCGCTGTTCGTGGGAACGCTGTGGCGGCGCGAGACCGCGATCCTGACGGTCGTTGCGCTCACCACCTTCGTGGTCGGCGGGGGCTATCTGTTGTTCACGCCGATGCTGGTGCTGCTGTTCCTGCTGTGCATCTGGGGCGGACCGGCGGCGGACG
Organism: Sphingomonas sp. CARO-RG-8B-R24-01; assembly: GCF_022662295.1. Classification (NCBI taxonomy): domain Bacteria; kingdom Pseudomonadati; phylum Pseudomonadota; class Alphaproteobacteria; order Sphingomonadales; family Sphingomonadaceae; genus Sphingomonas; species Sphingomonas sp. CARO-RG-8B-R24-01. The sequence goes on from NZ_JAKNQI010000008.1 coordinate 48,355, forward strand.
ACGCGGTCAGAGCAGCTTGATGATCACCACCCACAGCACGATCCCGACGACCCCGGCCAGCGCCCAGGCGGTGAACGAGATCTGGCGCCCGGCCGGGACTGCGGGCGGGGGCAGGTTGGTCGTGCGTCTGGTCTCCGGAGCGGACGGGAAATCGGCCGCGCGGTGCAGCGGTTCGCGGTGCGTCGGGTCGGGATTCATCGGCTCGGGGTCGTTTCGGGTCGCTTCGTCGCCGTTCATCCCTGCCTCTCCGGTTGGCCGTTTCGTGTCTCGAACGGCTCTGTTAGTGCGACAGTGTTGCGAATTCCTGTGCTTCGACCGCGCCGCGTGCTGCTATGCTGCCAGCATAGCGAGCGGCGCACGGTTTGGCTTGCGGAATCCGCTAGGCCGGGCGGTCGGCGGCAACGTCGCGGTCGCGGAAGCGCAGTCGCGAGACCAGCGCCAGCCGCATGTGCCGCTGCAGGCTCGCCGCGACCAGCAGCGCGGCGCGTTTCGCCGAGGGTTCGAGCCGGATCGCCCCCAGCATCAACCGACGCGCCGGGCGGAAGCGGCGCATCGTGAAGTTCACCCGGCCGCATTCCCACATGTGGCTGGCACGCATCGCCAAGCTCAGTCGGCGCCATGCCGCCGCCGAAAAGCGCGCGCGGATCGCCGCGTTGCCGAGCACCGCGTCGAGCGAGGGTTGGTGGTTGGCCCAATCGACCGAAAGCCCGCCCGAAGCGCTGCCCGGCCGGACGCGCAGCGAGAACACCTCCGGTTCGGTGCCGATGAACGCAAACGTCCCCTCGGCGGCGAGCCGGCACCAGAATTCCCAGTCCTCGCTCAGTCGCAGCGCGGTATCGAACCCACCGAGCCGTTGCGCAACCGCGGTGCGAAGCAGGACGTGGCCGCCATTGGCGAGAAAATTGCCGCGCAGCATTGCCGCCAGCACGTCGCCATCGGGATAGCGGTGCAGCGCGAGCGGTTTCTGTCCCGGGTAGGGCGCACCGCTCGGCAGGATCTTGAGAAAGGTGCCGAACGCCGCGACCGCATCGGGGTGCGCATCGAGCCCGGCGGCGAGCCGCGCCAAGGCGGTCGGGTTGAGCACGTCGTCGCCGTCGAGGAACATCGTGAACCGACCGCGCGCCAGCGACAGTCCGTGGTTGCGCGCGACCGAGACTCCGGCATTCTTTTGCTGCACCAGCGAAACGCGCGGGTCGTCCAGCGTCGCGATCTCGGCGGCGGTCGCGTCGGTCGAACCGTCGTCTACGACAATCGCCTGCCAGTCGTTCCGCGACTGGGCCATGACGGACGACAGACAGGGCAAGATGAGCCCGGCGACGTTGTAAGCCGGTATAATTACCGTAATCTCGGGGTCCGACATCATGCTCCTTTCGAGCAGCGATCCCGGACACCCGATGGGAGGGAGCCGGTATGATCCAGGCCAGCGTTATCATTCCGGCCTTCAATGCCGAACAGTATATCGAGGCGACGATCGCTTCCGCAACGCAGCAAACGCACTGCGCGCTGGAGATCATTGTGGTCGACGACCGGTCGACCGACGCGACCGCCGCCATCGTCGCGCGGATCGCGCGGGACGATCCGCGCGTGTCGCTGCTCGCGTTGCCGCGCAACGGCGGGCCATCGGTCGCGCGCAACACCGGGATCCTCGCCGCGCGCGGGACGTGGATCGCGCTGCTCGACGCCGACGACAGCTTCCTGCCCGACCGGCTCGCGACGCTGATCGGGCTGGGAGTCGAGCAGGACGCCGACATGGTCGCGGACAATCTGTGGCTGGTCGATCAGGCGACCGGGGCGCAGATGCCGATGCTGCCCGAGGGCGCGCTTCCCGCGCCCGTCCGGATCGACCTGCCCGAATTCATCGCGCGCAACATCTCCACGCCCGATGCGCCGCGGCGCAATTACGGATTTCTGAAGCCGCTGATCCGGCGCGACTTCCTGATGCGTAACGCCATCCGGTACGACGAGACCGTGCGCTTCGCCGAGGATTTCGCGCTCTATGTCGAATGCCTGCGCGCGGGCGCGGGGTGGTGGCTGCATCCGACCCCGCTGTACCGCTATCTCGTCCGCGCGGATTCGCTGACGCAGGTCCAGACGACCGGCGACCTCGACGTGTTGCGCCGCCGCCAGCGATTGCTGCTCGCCGAGGCGTGCGCCGCGGGCGACACGGCGTTCGCCGCGTTGCTGCGCCGCCACCTGCGCACGATCGACCGCTGTTATTATTATCGCGGCTTTACCGACGAACTGAAGGCGCGCGCGCCGCGGGCTGCGCTCGGCTATCTGTTCGCCAGCGCGGACAGCCCGTTGCTCGTCGCGCAGGAAGGTGCGCGGCAGCTGCCGCTGATCCTGCGCAAGGCGCTCCGCGGCGGATACCGGGGCGCGGCGGCGTGAGCGGAGCCACCGTCCCGCCCGAATTCTCGCCGTCGGGCGACGCCGGGACGCTCAAGCGCCAGTCCGCGATCGGTGCCGCGATGACGATGGGCGGACAGGGCAGCAAGTTCGCGCTCCAGTTCGGCAGCCAGGTCGTGCTCGCGCGGCTCCTGCTGCCGACCGACTTCGGCTTGCTCGCGATGGTCGGCCCGCTGGTGATGGCGGCGCTGCTGCTGACCGATCTCGGGCTGTCGGCGGCGACGATCCAGCGCCCGACGATCAGCCAGAGCGAGCTGTCGAGCCTGTTCTGGCTCAACGTCGTGATCGGCGGGTGTCTGGCCGGGCTGGCGGTGGCGGCGGCACCGCTGGTCGCGGTGTTCTATGCGACACCGGCGGTGACGCCGGTGATGCGGACGATGGCGATCGCGCTGCTGTTGTCGAGCCTTGCCGCGCAGCATCTGGCATTGCTCAACCGGCGCATGCGGTTCGGCGCGATCGCGCTGATCGAGGTAGGTGCCTTGTTCGCGAGCATCGTGGTCGGGGTTGGCGGGGCGCTCGCCGGGTTCGGATATTGGTCACTTGTCGCGATGCAGGTCACGCATGGCGCGACCACCTTCACGATGGCGTTGCTGTTCTCGCGCTGGCGCCCGTCGCGCCCGGGGATCTCGCGCGATGCGCTGCATTTGCTGCGCTTCGGGGGGACGGTGACCGGCTACAATCTGCTCGGCTATCTGATCACCAACCTCGACAATATCCTGATCGGCGCGCGGTTCGGTGCCGGGCCGCTCGGTATCTACGACCGCGCGTACAAGCTGATGTTCCAGCCGCTGTGGCAGATGACCGCCCCGGCCGCGCGCGTGGCGGTGCCGCTGCTCTCGCGTCTGTCGGGCGACGCGGCGCAATATCGCGGCGCGTATCTCGCGATGCTCGGGGGCGTGCTGACGCTGACCACGCCGGGCATCCTGTGCGCGATCGTCTTCGCCAAGCCGGTGATTTTCGTGCTGCTCGGCGAGCGCTGGGTCGGCGCGGCGCCGACCTTCGCGTGGCTCGGGGTGGCGGCGCTGAGCCTGCAATTGCGGCAGGCGGCATCGTGGCTGTTCGTCAGCCAGGGGCGCGCGGCGGAGCAGTTGCGCTGGGGCGGGCTGGGGTCCGCGGCGATCATCGCGGGCTATCTGGTCGGAATCTTCTGGGGGCCGAAGGGCGTCGCGATGTCGGCGGCGATTTCGAGCGCGCTGATCCAGATCCCGATGATGTGGTGGGCGGTGACCCGGTCCGGCCCGGTGACGCGGGCGGACATGCTGCGGATGGGCGTCCCGCTGGCGGCCGCGACGGCGATCAGCGCAAGTGTCCTCGCGCTGCTGGCACAGCAGCCGGTGTGGGGCAACGTGCCGATGCTCGCACTGGCGGGCGTGCTCGCATACGCCGCGTTCATCGGCGCGCTGGCGCTGTTCCCCGGGGGCCGGATGCAGCTGGGGAAGGGCGTGGGGCTGGTCCGCAAGCTCGTCCGGCGCCGACCTTGACGTCCCCGCGCGGTTCGGCAGCAACCGCGACGGACCGGGCTAGCCGGCGCGGACCTGTGCGATCACGCGGTCGACCGCTTGTTCCAGCTGCCCCAGCCGATCGCCGAAAGTCGTGTCGTCGCTGAGGTAACTCTGCCCCTCGGCCACCGCGCGAAGCGCGCGGCTCGCCGCCGCCAGTCGGCGCCCGTCGAATCGTGTCAGCGCCGCCTTGAGCACGGCCTTCACCGCACCCGGCGCCGCGACCGAATCGATCACCGCGGGCTCCTCGCGGAAGCGGTTCCGGAAATCCGCGATCAGCGCGGCATCGTCGACCGTGGCGGCATCGGTGTGCGCGACGCTGCGGCCGCTCGCCTCGGTCAGCCGGCGGATGCGATCATACCGGAACGCCTCGAGCCGCGCGGTCGGCGGCAGCGCGACCGGGCGATACGCGACGCCGACCGACGCCGCCCAGTCACGCCATTTGAAGATGCTGACCTCGGTCGAAATCATCACCGGAACCCACGGAATGCGCAACGTGTCCGCGACGATCGCGCCGTGCATCGCCTCGGTCACGACCAGTCTGGCGCGACCATAAGCGGCGAGGATGCGATCGGGCCGCCACTGCGGATCGACGAAGTTCATCCCCGCGCGCTCGGCGGCGGCTTGCCAGCGGCTGTTCACCAGCGTTCGGTGATGCGGCATGAACAGGATCTCGTCGGGGCGCGCGGATCGTGGAACGAGGTCGGGCAACCGCGCGAGCAACGCCGCGCTGTCGGTCGCCGCGGCGGCGGGGTGGCCGACCACCTCGGCGGTGAGCGGCCCGCGCACGGCGGCATAGGTCCAGCGCGCATGATCGTCGGGCAACTGCCCATAGGCCGCGCCCGAGCCGAGCACGAACACCTGTTTTCCGGCGGTGGCGACAGTGCGAAAGCGCGCCTGGTCCAACAGGCTGCCGATGCCGACCAGCACCGTGTCGGGCGCGGCGCGGACGTCGTCCGGCAGGACGCGCGGCCAGATCAGCTCGTTGAGGTCGTCGCCGAAATTGCCGACGGGGTCCTTGTAATAGACGATCTGCATTGAAGTTCCTGTCCCACCCGGTGGCCTGCAGCGATGCGCGCCGGAACGCGCGTCGATCGGCCCGTTAGCGACGCAGGCACCGTTCCGGCATGCACCGACGTATCGTTATACCGCAGCGCAACATGTTCCAAAGTGCAAGCAAGATCTGCCAGCCGCAGGACGTTCCGTGTGATTTTCGCGTTCGTTTCGAGATGTTTCGTATTTGTGGCGGATCGATTTGCGGAAAGCCATTCCAGTGTTCGGAGGGACTTACACGCGACCTGTGATCGTCTATGCTGCGCTGCAATGAAACGTTTGCCGGGAATTCAATATTTGCGGGGTGGCGCCGCTTGCGCCGTCGTCCTGTACCATGCGGCGGATCGCGCGCAGGTTCCGCTGCGGATCGGCGAAGCCGGGGTCGACCTGTTCTTCGTGCTCAGCGGTTTTCTGATGTGGGCGATTACCGATGCCGCCAGCCGGCCTGGCCCGTTCCTGGTGGACCGCGCCAAGCGGATCGTGCCGAGCTACTGGATCGTGACCTCGGTGATGGTGGCCGGCGCGCTGTGCGGGCTGTTTCCCGCGGTGCGGCTTACCGTTGGCCATGTGGTGTCGTCTTATGCGTTCCTGCCAGCGATCTCGCCCAGCAACGGGGCGGTCTGGCCGCTGCTCGTCCCCGGCTGGACGCTGAATTACGAGGCGGGGTTCTACGCGCTGTTCGCGCTCGCGCTTATGCTGCCGCGCGGGCTCCAGCTTGGCGCAATGACCGTCGCCTTGCTGGTCCTCGCCCTGGCGCATCCGCTGGTCGATCGGGAACAGGTCGCGCTGTATTTCTATACCGACCCCCATATCCTGGAGTTTCTCGGCGGGCTGTGGCTCGCACAGATCTGGCAGGGCAGGACGTTCGGCAGACGGGCGGCCGGCCCCGCGCTGATCGCGCTGACCGTGGGGCTGTTCGCGCTTGCGTCCGTGCTGCCGACGGAATGGCCCAAGGCGCTCCGCTATGGCGCGCCCGCGCTGACGTGCGTCGCGGCGATGCTGGTCCATGAACGCCGTGGCGCCGGGGTGCCGGACGTGCCGTGGCTCAGGCTGCTGGGGGATGCCAGCTATTCCATCTATCTGTGGCATACGTTGATCATCTCGGTGACCGCGAAGGTTGCCGCCCGGCTGCAGCTCGGCGCGGGGCTCGCCATCACGCTCCATTGCGTCGCCGGGATCGCGATCGGACTGCTCGCCTATCGCTGCATCGAACGGCCAATCATCGGTTTTTTCCGACGGTCCGGTGGCCGGGCCGCGGGTCTTGCGCCTACCGTCGGTCGAGGAGCGTCAGCCCGGCCAGACTGAGCAGGCCGGCGACGACGAGGTACAGGCCCACCAGCGGCAGCCCGCCGCGGATCGCCAGCATTTGCGCCGCGATCGGTGCCAGCGCGCCGCCCAAGATGCCCCCGAGATTGAAGGTGATCGAAACGCCGGTGTAGCGCACCCCGGAGTCGAACAGCGACGGCAGCCAGCCGCCGAGTGGTCCATAGGCGAAACCCATCGCGAACAACGACAGGGCAAGCCAGGCGAACACGATCCACAGCGAGGCCGAGCCCAGCATCGGCCCCATCAGCAGGCCCGATGCGACGCACCCGACGAAGCCCCAGCGGAGCATCCTGGCGGCGCCCGTCCGATCGGCCAGCGTGCAGGACACGATGACGCCCAGCGCCAGGAACAGGATCGCGCCGATCTCAAGCCCTAGGAACGCCTGCCGACCATGACCGAGCGTCGTGGTGCCATAGCTGAGCGCAAAGGCCGTGGTCAGGTAGAATAAGGCAAAACACGCCACCACGCCGACCGTACCCGCCACGGTCGCGCGCAGGTGGTGGCGGAACAGCTGAGCGATCGGAACCCGGGGCAGCGCGTCGCGGGCGGCAGCCTCGCGGAACGCCGGGGTCTCGGTGAGCTTTAGCCGGACCCACAGGCCCAGCCCGACCAGGACCGAACTGGCGAGAAACGGCAGCCGCCAGCCCCATTCGCGGAATTGCTGGTCGCTCAGCACCGCGCCGAGCAGCAGGAAGAAGCCGTTCGCCGCGATGAAGCCGATCGGCGCCCCCAGCGGCGGGAACATTCCCCACCGGTTTTCCTGCCCGGCCGGCGCGTTTTCGACCGCCAGCAGCGAAGCGCCGCCCCATTCGCCACCAAGCCCCAGTCCCTGTCCGAACCGCAACAGGCACAGCAGCAACGGGGCGACCCAGCCGATCTGGGCATGGCCGGGCAGGAACGCGATCGCCACGGTCGACCCGCCCATCAGCATCAGCGACGCGACCAGCGTCGACTTGCGCCCGAGCCGGTCGCCAAAGTGCCCGAACACCACCGCCCCCAGGGGCCGCGCGAAGAAGGCGAGGCCGAAGCTCGCGTAGGACGCCAGCAACTGCAACGCCGGATCGTCCGCGGGGAAGAACAGCGGACCGAACACCAGCGCGGCGGCCGTGGCATAGATGTAGAAGTCGTAGAATTCGACCGACGTTCCGATCAGGCTGGCCAGCAGGATACGGCGCGTGGATGCGGGCGTGGACGCGGGGGCGGGGGCAAGCGCAGGGGTCATCCAGGCGTTCCTATCGCGCCGCGCGCGCCGTGTCGAAGGGGCAGGCACCTCGGGGGGCACGCGATCCTTCCCGATCGTCGCCCCGGCGCCATGCCGGGGTGACGCGCGGGTCGATCAGGCGTGCGCGGCCGAGGGTGGGCGATCGGCGGTGCCCGCGCCGAAGCGGGATGGCTTTGCACCCATGGTGAATTCCAGGTCGCCACCCTGGACGACGTCCGCATGCGCGATCCAGTTCCTGGTCCATGGCTTCCCGTTCCAGCGGACCGACTGGACATAGGGCCGGTCCGGCGCGTTGCCGATCGCGCGGACGCGCAGCGTCCTGCCCGCGCCGACCTTTACGTCGACGGTGTCGAACAGCGGCGATCCGAAGACATAGATTCCCGTGGTCGGATCGACCGGGTAGAAGCCGAGCGCCGACAGGATGAACCATGCGCTCATCTGGCCGCAATCGTCGTTGCCGATCACGCCGTCGGGGTCGTCCTTGTACATTTCGGTGCACAGGCGGCGGACCATCGCCTGGGTTTTCCACGGCGCGCCGGCATAGGCGTACAAATATGCCGCGTGGTGATCGGGTTCGTTGCCGTGCGCATATTGCCCGACCAGGCCGGCGATATCAGGCGGTGCGTTGGCCGGGAGGGTGGAAGGGGCGTTGAAGAAGGAATCGATCTTGGCCTCATAGGCCGTGTCGCCGCCCATGTGCGCGATCATGCCGTAGATGTCGTGCTGGTTGAGGAAGGTCGCCTGCCAGCCATTGGCCTCGGTATAATCGCGCCAGCGGGGTTCCGGCATGTGGCCGAGCTGGATCGGATCGTACGGCGTCCACCATGTGCCGTCGGCGAAGCGCGGCCGCGCAAAACCGATCGCGGGATCGATCACGTTGCGCCAATTGCCGCTGCGCTTGCGCAGCGCGGCGGCATCTTCGCGCGCGCCGATCGCGTCAGCGAGAGCGGCCATCGCATGGTCGTCATACGCATATTCCTGCGTCCGGCTGACCGCTTCGCGGATCTTGTCGGCGGGAATATAACCGAGCTTCATATAGTGATCGCGGCCGAGCGTCGCGAGACTGTCCTGATAGCCCGGGTCGAACGCGCGCTTTCGGATGTTGGGCCAGGCGGCGGCATAATCGGCCTTGATGCCCTTGGCATGCGCCTCGGCCAGCACGACGACCGAATGCCACCCGTTCATGCATCCGGTCTCGAACCCTTGGAGCGGCCAGGTCGGCGGGCCGTAGGGGCTTTGCTGCGTCTGGCGGATCAGGTCGTGGACGAAGCGTTCCGCCATGTCGGGGCGCACCAGCGTCAGCAACGGGTGCAGCGCGCGATAGGTGTCCCACAGCGAATAGGCACTGTAGGCGCGTTGGTCCGCCGGCAGGGTGTGGACCTGCTGGTCCAGCCCGACGTAGCGCCCGTCGCGGTCGCTGAACAGGGTCGGACCCATCAGCGTATGGTACAGGGCGCTGGCCATGATGGTCCGCTGCGCCGGCGTTCCCCCCGCAACCCGCACGAGATCGAGCTCCCCCGCCCAGATGCGACGCGCGGCGGTGCAGGCCCGGTCGAACGCCCAGCCCGGCGCCTCGGCCAGGGCCGCGCGCGCGCCAGCGACGTCCACGGCGGAAATGCCCGTCTTGACCAGGATCGGCGCAGATCCGGCGTCGTCGAAGAACAGCGCGACCTTGAGCCTGTGCCCCGTTACCCCGCGCGCCCCGGCGGCGACGGGTCGGTCGTCGTCGCCATAGAATTGGACCCGGTCGGGGTTGCGGGAGAGCTGCAGCGCGAAGTGGATACGGCGTCCTTCCGCCCAGCGAAACACCTGCCGGCTTCCGGTCAGCACCCCGTCGCCCCCAAGCGCGAGCGCCGCGTCCTCGATCCGGATCAGTTCGGCTTCGCTCTCCTGCTTGCAGTGCGCGAAGTCGATCAGGATATGACCGGGGCCCTTGGCGAAGGTGTAGCGGTGGAGCCCGGTACGCTCGGTCGTGGTGAGTTCGGCCAGGACGCCGGATTCGAGCTTCACCCGGTAATACCCCGGCTCGGCATGTTCGTCGCTATAGCGCTGGCGATAGCCCGAGTCCGGGTTCTCGCGCGGCCCGGAGACGAGCTTCAGCGGTGCGCGGGTGGGGACGACCAGCACGTCGAGCATGTCGCCGATCCCGGTGCCCGACAGGTGGGTGTGGCTGAACCCCATGATGGAGCGGTCGGACTGGTGATAGCCCGAGCACGCATCCCATCCGAAATTGTTGGTGTCCGGCGACAGCTGGACCATCCCGAACGGCAAGGTCGCGCCGGGAAAGGTATGGCCATGCCCGCCGCTGCCGACGAACAGATCGGGCGTCGTCGCCTTCGGCGACTGGGCGAGGACCGCGGCGGGAGCGGCGGCGGGAACGGCGGCGGCGAAGGCGGCGAGGGCGGTGCCCCCGAGCAGCTCGCGACGATTGGCGCGGATCAAGCGATGATCTCCTGAAACGAGGGGGGTGGGTCGCCGAACACGCCGTTGGCCCGGGCGGACCACGGCCGTGAAAAACCTGTCGGATCGTCCTTGTCGAACGGCTCGTGGCTAAAACCGGTGCCGGCGTCGGTGGTCTCGCGCCAGCGCGGGCGCGGGCGGACTTCGCCGTCCTCCGGACCCGGCGCGCCTGGACAAATCGGTGTAGCGGCCGCCACCAACTCTCTCCTCGTTTCCCGTCATCGCCCGGGACCGCTTCGCGGCCGCCCGCTGGTCCTGTCGCGAGCCGTCGTCGTCTCGCCCAGGCCGGGGATGATCTTGCACCGAGGCTAGGACGGCATATCAGCGCGATCAAGCTAATTAATAAATTTGATTTTGTTTGCGAGGACGCCCGAAGCATTTGGTGACTTCGCTTCGCCGCACCGTGTAACGATGCGTCGGAAAGGGAGTTTGATGAGTGCAGAATCCGTCCGGGAAACGCGGGGCGCGCGGCTGGCCGTCTCGCTGTCCGGGACCAACCTGGCCCGTGCGAGCGATTATAACCAGCGCGTGGTGCTCCAGGCGATCCGGACCAGTCAGGAGACGACCCGGGTCGACCTGTGCCGGACGACCGGGCTTACCGCGCCGACGATCGCCAACATCACGCGCCGGCTGATCGATGCCGGGCTGGTCAAGGAGATCGGCCGCCTGCAGGGGCCGCGCGGGCAGCCTGCGATCCGGCTGACGATCGAGCCGCTCGGCTGCCTGACGATCGGTCTCAACATCGACCGCGACCATCTGACGCTCGTGGCGCTCGATCTCGCCGGAGAGGTGCGGGGGCGGATCGGACGCGACGTCGCCTTCGCCTTGCCCGAGGATGTGGTCGCGTTCGTCAAGGGCGCGCTCGACCCGCTGTTGGCGATGGCGGGGGTGGGGCGGGATCGCGTGATCGGGGTCGGTGTTGCGGTGCCCGACGATCTGGGATCGATCGCGCTTCCCGGCCGGCCGCCCACCTATGAGGACTGGATCGGTCTCTCGATCCCGGCCCTGCTCGCGCCGGTGCTGCCCTGGCCGGTGCTGGTCGACAATGATGCGGCGGCGGCGGCGGTCGGGGAATCGCAGTCGGGCATGGGGCGTTCGGTCTCGAGCTTCTTCTACATCCTGATCAATTCGGGACTCGGCGGCGGGTTGATGATCGATCGGCATTATGTCGAAGGCGCGAACCGCCGCAGTGCGGAACTCGGCCTGCTCCCGGACATGACCAGCGGCGTCCCCGGCGCGGTCGTGCAGGATGTCGTCTCGCTGTCCGCGCTGCTGCACTATCTCGCGACCGCTGGCTTCGGCGTGGCCAGCCCGGACGACATCGATCATTCCGATCCGGGTGTGCAGGCGGTGCTGGACCGCTGGGTCGACGTGGCCGCCCGGGCGCTGGTCGCGCCGCTCGTCAACATCAACTGCCTGATCGATCCGCATGCAATCATCATCGGCGGGCGGCTGTCGGAACGTCTCGTCGACGCGCTGATCGCGCGCCTCCACGTGCAACTGGCCGAGATGGCCCTGCCCGCGATGGCGCCCGTCATCCGTGCCGGGCTGGCGGGCGATGCGCCAGTGATCGGCGCGGCGTTGCTGCCGTTCCTCGACCAGTTGCTGCCGTCGGACGCGACGTTGATGCAGGTCCGGCAGGGCGGCTGAACCCGCCTGGGGCTGCGCGCGATGCCCGCGCGCGGCATCCGCTGCGATCGCGCAGGGGCGGGAGGATGTCGGCGGCATCCCGGGCCATGCGGTCCCGGCGATCCGAAACGGGCCGTCCTTCCGGCACGCCGTCGCGCGGTCGCGGCGCTGCCTCTGGCATGGGCGCGCAAGGCGTGCTCAACTCGGTTGCGAAGGGGGTGATCGTATCGCTTCGCCATCGCAACGCCCGTTCGGATTCTGGACCGCGACCGCGCTGGTGGTCGGCGGCATGATCGGCTCGGGCATCTTCGTCCTGCCCGGGCAGCTTGCGCCCTATGGCTGGACGAGCGTCGCGGCGTGGATCGCCGGGATCGCGGGCGCGATGCTGATCGCCTGGGTCCTTGCCCGACTGACGGTCGCGTTCCCGGGCGCGACCGGCGTCGTCGCGATCTGCGGCGAGGGGCTCGGTCCGGTGTGCGGGGTGCTCGTCGGCTGGAGCTATTGGGTCGGGATATGGTCGGCCAATGCGGTGATCGCGCTGACCGCGGTGCGATATCTCGCGCAGTTCGTGCCCGCTCTCGCCGCGACCACGCTGTCGCTGGCGGTATCGGCGACCGGGTTGATCTGGCTGCTGACGCTGCTCAATCTCGGTGGCGCACGGCTTGCGGGGCTGTTCCAGGTGACGACGACGGTGCTCAAGCTGCTGCCGCTCGTCGCGGTGTTGCTGATCCTGGCGGGGGTGGCCCTGACCGCCGGCCATGGCGCCCCCGCCGCGGCACGGCCGGGGTTCGCCTGGGCTGAGCTGACCCCGGCGCTGACGCTCGCCTTTTTCGCGATCGTCGGGTTCGAGGCTGCCAGCGTCGCGGCCGAACGCGTCCGCGATCCCGCGCGCAACGTGGTCCGCGCGACGCTGTTCGGCCTCGCCCTGACCGGCGTGCTGTACATCATCGTGTGCAGCGGGATCATCTTCGTGCTGCCGACGGCGCCGCTGGCGGCGGCGCAGGCGCCGTTCGCGCTGTTCGTCGCGACCTATTGGGGTGGCGGGGCAGGCCTGGCCACCGCCGCCTTTGCCGCCATCGCGGCGATCGGCGCCCTCAACGGCTGGACGCTGGTGCAGGGCGAAGTGCCGCTCGGCATGGCGCGCGCCGGCCTGCTTCCGCGCTGGATCGGGCGGACGAGCGCGCGCGACGTGCCGATCGCGATGCTGCTGGTGTCGAGCGCGCTGGCGAGCCTGCTGGTCCTGTCCAACGCGACCCGTTCGCTCGGCGGGCTGCTCGACTTCATGCTGCGGCTGACCGCGGCGGCGACGATCTGGCTGTATGTCGGCGCGTGCCTGACCGCGTTGATCAAGCGGATCGTGCCCGCCGCCGCCGCCGCCGGGCTCGCCTTCGCGGGCTGGGCGCTGTGGGGCGCGGGCCTGGAAGCGGTCGGCCTCAGCCTGGGGCTGATGGTGACCGCGCTGCCGCTCTACCTGCTGCGCGTCGCGCCGGACTGACCGAACAGCCGCCCGACGAGGCTGCGGTCGCGCAGGATTTCGTGCGCGGCATTGTGCCCCGGCGCGCCCGTCACGCCGCCGCCCGGATGTGTTCCCGATCCGCACATGTACAGCCCCGCGATCGGCCCGCGATAGTCGCCGTGGCCAAGCATCGGGCGCGCAGCCCATAATTGGTCGAGCCCCATCGTGCCGTGAAAGATGTCGCCCCCGATCAGCCCGAACTTGCGTTCGAGATCGAGCGGGGAATGGATCTGCCGCGCGATCACGGATTTCCTGAAGTTCGGGGCATGCGCGGTGACGGTATCGATGATGAGATCGGCCACCTCCTCGCGCGCATCGTCCCACGACCGCGCACTGCCGTCGGGACGGGGCGGCAGCGTCGGGGCGAACTGCTGGCAGAACAGGCTGGCGATATGCTGTCCCGGCGGGGCGAGGCTGTCGTCGACCGTAGTGGGCAGCTTCATCTCTACGATCGGCTGTTTCGACCAGCCATGCTGCTGTGCATCGAGAAACGCCTGGTCCATATAGTCCATCCCCGGCGCGATGATGATCCCGGCGGTGTGGTGTTCCGCCTTGTCCTTGCCGGGCAGCACGGTGAAATCGGGAAGCTCGGACAGCGCGACGTTCATCCGGAAGGTGCCGCTGCCGGTCTTGAAGCCGTCGATCCGCCGCTTGAAGTCGGCGGGCAGATCGGCCGGGTCGACCATCTGGCGGTACAGCAGTGCGGGGCCGACATTCGCCGCGACGATTCTGGCGGCGATCTCCTCGCCGCTATCGAGCCGCACGCCGGCGACCTTGCCGCCCTCGGTCAGCAGCGTGGCGACGGGCGCCTCGAGACTGATCTCGACCCCGGCCTCGACGCAGGCCTGCGCCATCGCCTGGGTGATCGCGCCCATTCCCCCGACCGAATGGCCCCAGGCGCCATATTTGCCGTTCACCTCGCCGAAGACATGGTGGAGCAGGACATAGGCGCTCCCCGGGGTCGACACCCCGGCGTAATTGCCGACGACGGCGTCGAAGGCGAACGCCGACTTCACGTGGTCGTCCTCGAACCAGCCGTCCAGGAAATCGCGCGCGGACTTGGTGAAGACGTCGAGCAGATCGCGTTGCTGTTCGATCCCCATCTTCGCGACCGGCCAGCCCTGCGCGGCACCGGCGAGCAGCGCGCGCAGCCCGCCGCCGACATTGGGCGGTGTCTTCAGCGCAAGGTCGCGCAACACCTGCGCGACCTTTTCGAGCGCGGCGTCATAGGCGGGATAGGCGTCGGCATCCTTCCGGCTGAAGCGGGCGAACTGCGCCTGCGTTCGCGCGGTCCCGCCACCGAGCGTGAGGTAGGTGTCGGGAAAGGGGAAGAAGTTGCTGATCGTCCGTTCGATGATGCGAAAGCCGCGATCGTGCAGCTTCATGTCCGCGATCACCTTGGGGCGCAGCAGGCTGACCGTGTAGCTGGCGGTGGAATTGCGGAAGCCAGGGTGGAATTCCTCGGTCACCGCCGCGCCGCCGACGACCGCGCGCCGCTCCAGGATCCGCACCTTGAGCCCCGCGCGCGCCAGATAGAAGGCGCAGACCAGCCCGTTATGTCCCCCACCGATGATCAGCGCATCATAGCTCTTGGTCATGTGTGGCCCATCCTTCTGTCGCCCATCGGTCTGTCATCTGCGCGACCAGCCGGGCGCGGGGGGGCGGTGCAGGCGCGCTTCCGGGATGCGCTCGCGGATCTTGCGCGCGAAGCTGCGCAGGCACACCTCGCTCCGGCCGATCGGCCCGGCGGTGTAGCTGTGCGAGGCCATCCCCTGCTGGACGCGTTCGATCAGCCACGTGTCCTCGGCGTTGACGACGCGGTTGATCCGCCAGTTGGCATAGCGCACCAGCGTCATCGCGCGACGATCGTCGGGCAGGGCGAACGTCATCTCGCGCAGCACGCTGGTGGTGGGACTGAGCGGCAGCCACTGCATGAAATCGATCTGGTCCGCGTACAGGTCGAACGCCATGTTCGGCCACAGCTTGAAATAGAGCCACAGCCGCTGGTTCGCCGCGGGCAGATGGTCGACCGGCGGCAAGTGCGTCTGATAGAAGCGCTCCCACGGATTGTCGGACGGGCGGTCGACGATCTGTCCCGACATCTTGTCGACATAGGGATGCGCCTCGATCGCATAGCTCTTGCCAAACAGGCGGGTCAGCCCGTCATGCGCGACCGGGATGTGGAGATTGTCCGAATAATTGTCCCCGACATTCTTCCAGTTGACCGCGCGCGCGCGCAGCCGGACCGGGGCGAGCGCGTGCATCTGCTCGATGCGATACGGCGCGATCTGCGCGTCATAGGGCGCCATCATCGCCGCCACCGACGGCCCGTCGCCCTCCAGCCGAACGAACACGAAGCCGTGCCACAGCTCGATCTCGACCGGGGCGAGGCCATGCTCCTCGAGCTGGAGCGCGGGGTAATCCCGCCGCATCGGCACGCCCGACAGGCGACCGTCGGTCTCATAGGTCCAGGCATGATAGGGACAGACGAACTTCCGCGCGCACCCCCGTGGCCCCTCGACCAGCCGCATCGCCCGGTGGCGGCAGACGTTGGCGAACGCGCGGATCCGTCGGTCATCGCCGCGCACGACGATGACGCTCTCGCCGAGATAGTCGATCGTGTGGAAATCGCCCGGGTCGGCGACGTCGTTCTGGTGGCAGACGATCTGCCAGGACGGCCGTAGGACGCGCGCCAGTTCCACGGCATGATATTCGGGATCGGTATAGAGCCAGCCGGGCAGGCTCCAGTCGGCATCCGGATCGGGCGCTGCGATGTCGGCGAAACGGCGCGCCATGGCGGGCTCCAATTGCTTGTTGGACGATCGTATAATAAGCCCGCGCGATGAGCAAGCCCGCGTTCCTCCGCGCCGAACCGGACGCGCGCCGCCAGTCGCTGGTCGCCGCGACCGCGCGTGTTCTCGCGCGCGATGGCGCGACGGGCGCGTCGGTCCGCGCGATTGCGCTGGAGGCGGGGGTCTCCCCCGGGCTGGTCGGGCATTATTTCGCGGGCATCGACGCACTGGTCGCCGAAACCTATGCCGCGACCGGACAGCAGGTGCGCGCCGCGCTGGCCGAGGCGGTCGCGGCGGCCGGCGCGAACCCGCGCAAACGCGTCGAAGCCTATGTGACCGCAAGCTTCGCCGCGCCGATCGCCGACCGCGCGTTATTCGCGACCTGGATCGCGTTCTGGAGCCTGTCGTCCAAGCCCGCGATCCGGATGCAGCACGATGCGATCTATCAGGGCTATCGCGACACGCTGGTCGCGCTGCTCGCGGCGTGCGGCATGGCCGCGGCCGAGCGTCGGCTCGCCGCGATCGCGATCACCGCGCTCGTCGACGGGTTGTGGCTCGAGCTTTGCCTGTCTCCCGGCAGCTTCACGCCCGCCGAAGCGTGCGCGATCGCGGTGCGGCAGCTGGCGGGTTATTTCGACAGGTCGGCAAACAGCAGCCGGTAATAGCGGACGCCGGGGGCGATCGTCGCGACCGGCGTGCGTTCGTTCAGGCCGTGGCTGAAATCCTCCGACGGCTTGATGAAGGTCGGGCTGGCGCCATAGCTTGCGACATGGTGATAGCGGAACCACATGCTGTCGCTCGCGCCCGAGGCCATGGCGGGAAACACCGGCACACCGGGATAGACCTGCCCCATCGCGCGGTTGATCGCGCTGATGAAATCGGGGCGCATCGGCGAGGCGTCGTTCGCGACCGAGCCCTCGCTGACATCGCGCAGCGTGACGGCGGGATCGCCGATCGCGCGTGCCAGTTCGGCCATGATGTCGGCGGGCTTGTGGCCGGGGAAGATCCGGCAATTGATGTTCGCGGTCGCGCGCTGCGGCAGCGCGTTGAGCGCGTGGCCGCCGCTCACCAGCGTGGGCACGCAGGTCGTGCCGATCTTGCCGACGGTCGCGGGGTTGGCGGTGAGCGTCGCGATCGCCGCCGGGTCAGTCGGGTCGGCGACGAACGCTTTCAGCGCCGCGCCGATCGCGGGTTCCTCGAACGGTGCCGCCTTGCCCAGCGCCTCGCGCGTCAGGGCGCTCGGTTCGGGCTTGAAATGATAGCCACCGACCCTGGCCAGCGCTTGGGACAGCTCGACGATCGCATTGACCGGCCGCGGCATCGACGAATGGCCGCCGGGGTTGGTGACGGTCAGCTCGAAGTCGGCATAGGTCTTCTCGGCGCCGTTCCAGGTCCAGTATTTGGGCTTGCCGGTCGCCTCGTCGAGCACGCCGCCGCCGCCATCGATGTTGAGCACCAGCTCGGCATTCTTGAGCCGCTCGGCGATCAGCGCCGAAGTCTTCATCGTGGTTTCCTCGTCGCCGGAAAATTCGAGGACGATCGTCCGCCGGGGTTTGTAGCCGCCGCGCCGCAGATCGGTCAGCGCGGCGATCGCGATCGTCCCGTCGAGCTTCATGTCGGTTGCCCCGCGCCCGTAGAGATAGCCGTTCTCGACCACCGGCGTGAACGGGTCGCGCTGCCAGTCGGCGGGCTTCGCCTCGACCACGTCCATATGGCCCGAGATGACCAGCGGCTTCAGCCTGGGGTCGGATCCCGGCCAGGTCGCGATCAGATAGGCGGTGTCGGCAACCGGCACGATCTCGACGTCCGCGGCGGCAAACCCGCCCGCCACCAGCGCGGTCTTGTAGAGCGCGGCGACCTGCGGCGTCTGGTTGCCCGGGCCGCTTACCGAGCGTAGCGCGATCGCCTGTTTGGCGAGGTCCAGCGCCTGATCGGCCGCCTTGTTCGGTGCGGGCAGGGCGGCTCGTGCGGTGGCGGTCAGGCCGGTGGCGGCGAGGAGGACGGCGAAAATCAGGCGCATGGCGGGGTCCTCCGGACGGTAGATCGGCCAAGCCTAGCGGGCGACGCGATCAGCGCAAGCCGGACCGGTGATCGTGGCGGATCAGTGATCCGCCGCGGTGTGGACGCCGATCCCCGTCTCCGAGCGCAACCGCTGCTCGGGATAGGCCGCCCGGTCGATCGCCGAACGCGGCGATCGGTCGAGCGTCGAGATCAGCCAGATCGCGAGGAACCCGGCGGGAACCGAGAACAAGGCGGGCGAGCTGTACGGGAAGATCGCGGCCTCGAAGTGGAACACCGCGACCCAGATCACCGGCGACAGCACGGTCAGCACGAACGCGCTGAGCAGGCCGATCGCGCCGCCCCATGCCGCCCCCCTGGTGGTGCAGCCTTTCCACAGCAGCGACATCACCAGCACCGGGAAATTGCCCGAGGCGGCGAGCGCGAAGGCGAGGCTGACCATGAAGGCGACATTCTGCTTCTGGAACACCACGCCGAGGATGATCGCGGCGATCCCGAGCAGGATCGTCGTGATCCGCGACACGCGCAGTTCCTTGACCGGATCGGCAGCGCCTTTCCGGATTACGCTCGCATAGACGTCATGCGAGATCGCCGACGCCGCCGACAACGTCAGTCCCGCGACCACCGCGAGGATCGTCGCGAAGGCGACCGCCGAGATGAAGCCGAGGAACAGGTTGCCGCCGATGGCGTGCGCCAGATGCATCACCGCCATGTTGTTGCCGCCGCGAAGCGCGCCCGCTGCGTCGACATAATCGGGATTGAACGAGATCATCACGATCGCGCCGAAACCGAGTACGAAGGTCAGCGCGTAGAAATAGCCGATCCACACCGTCGCCCACAGGATCGACTTGCGCGCCTCGCGTGCGTCGGGGACGGTGAAGAAGCGCATCAGGATGTGCGGCAGCCCGGCGGTGCCGAGCATCAGCGCAAAGCCGAACGACAGCGCCGAGATCGGATCCTTGATGAACCCGCCCGGCCCCATGATCGCGCGGCCCTTGGCGGCGGCATCGGCAGGCGACAGCCCGCTGTCGAGCGCGAGCTTCGTCTTGACCGCGACGGCTCGCGCGAACAGCGCCTCGAACGAGAAGCCCACATGCGCCATCACGCCGAGCACAAGGCAGGTCGCGCCGCACAGCAGCATCACCGCCTTGATGATCTGTACCCACGACGTCGCGCGCATCCCGCCGAACAGGACGTAGACCATCATCAACCCGCCGACGACGATGATCGCCCACAGATAGGGCAGGCCGAACAGCAGCTGGATCAACTGCCCCGCGCCGACCATCTGCGCGATCAGGTAGAAGGACACGACGAGCAGCGTGCTCACCGCCGAGAAACTCCGCACCGGCCCCTGCATAAAGCGGTACGATGCGACGTCGGCGAAGGTGAAGCGCCCGAGGTTTCGGAGCTTTTCCGCGACCAGGAACAATACGATCGGCCAGCCGACGAGGAAGCCGATCGCGTAGATCAGCCCGTCATAGCCATCGTTGAAGATCTGCGAGGTGATGCCGAGGAACGACGCAGCCGAGCAATAGTCGCCCGCCATCGCGAGGCCGTTCTGGAAGCCGGTGATCCCGCCGCCGGTGTAGAAATCCGACACGGTCCGCGTCCGCCGCGCTGCCGCGCCGGTGATCCACAAAGTGATCCCGACGAAGCCGGCGAACATCAGGATCGCGGTCCAGTTGGTCGGCTGGCGCGCGATCGCGCCGCCGATCGCGGCGTTCGCGCCGGTCGCCCAGCCGAGCAGGACCAGCAGTCCGGCGCTACGCCACAGGCCCGGCGTCACGCGCGGGCATCCGCGAGCAGGTCGGCGACGCGCGCGTCATAGGAGCCGTTGGCACGCCACACATAGACCGCGCAGATCGCGACGGTGCCGACCAGCATCGCCGCGCCGAGTACCACCGCGAGGCTGATCGTCCCGTCGCCGACCGGCTGCGCCATCAGCGGCTTGTCGAACGCGATCAGCGAGATGAAGCTGCTGTAGACGACCACGGTGATCGCGGTGAGGATCCACGAGAAGCGCTGCCGGTCGCGCACCAGCGCGGCGTAGCGGGGGTCGGCGGCGATCCGCGCTACGAGCGCGTCGTCGGTCTGGGTCGGGCTTGGCATGCCGCATCATCGGCGAGGGCGCGGCGGATGGCAACGCCTTCGCGCCGCGCGGGCGGTGATCGGCCGGCTATCGGCATTGCGCGCCAAACCTCCAGCCGCCGCTTGATCACGCCGCCGCATCATGGTCTGTAGCGCGGCGATGCCCACGACCGTCTCCGCCGTCTCCCCGCCGCGCTGGCACCCCCGGCTGATGGAAGCGGCGCTCGCGCTGCACGACAACCGCCTGTCGGACGCCGAGCCCCTGCTGCGCGCGCATCTCAAGGAAGATCCGTTCGATGCCCCCGCGATGCGGATGCTGGCCGAGCTCGCTGGACGGATCGGGCGGTACAAGGACGCCGAGACGCTGCTCCGGCGCGCGCTGGAAGTGTCCCCCGCCTTTCACGCCGCGCGCGCGAACCTGGCGATCGTGCTGTATCGGCTCAATCGCCCGATGGAGGCGATCGCCGAGCTCGACACGTTGCTCGAGGAAGAACCCGATCATGCCGGCCATGCGAACCTGAAGGCGGCCGCCCTCGGCCGGGTCGGCGGGTTCGACGATGCGATCATGCTTTATGAAACCGTGCTCAAGACCGCGCCGAACCAGCCGCGCGTCTGGATGAGCTATGGCCACATGCTCAAGACCGTCGGACGCCAGGCGGACGGGATCGCCGCTTATCGTCGCGCCGTGGCGATCACGCCGACGCTGGGCGAAGCCTGGTGGAGCCTTGCCAATCTCAAGACGCTGGTCTTCACCGATACGGACATCGCCGCGATGGAAGCCGCGCTCGCGCACGACGGCCTCAGCGACGAGGACCATTTCCATCTCGATTTCGCGCTGGGCAAGGCGCTGGAAGATCGTGGCGCTGCGGATGCCGCCTTCGGCCATTATGCGGCGGGCAACGCGTTGCGGCGGAAGACGCTGGTCTACGCCGCGGATGAAACCAGCGCCTTCGTCGATCGCAGCATCGCGACGGTCGACGCGCCGTTCCTCGCGGCGCGCGCCGGCCAGGGCTGTCCGGCGCCCGATCCGATCTTCATCCTGGGTATGCCGCGCGCCGGGTCGACGCTCGTCGAGCAGATCCTGTCGAGCCATCCGCTGGTCGAAGGCACGTCCGAGCTGCCCGACATTCCGGCCCTCGCGCGGCGCGTGACGGATTATCCGGCGGGGATCGCGGCGCTCGACGCGGCGACGCTGCGGCGGATGGGCGAGGACTATCTGGAACGCGCCGCGGTGCAGCGGCGGACCGCCCGCCCGTTCTTCATCGACAAGCTCCCCAACAACTGGGCACACGTCCAGCTGATCCTGCTGATGCTGCCCAATGCGAAGATCATCGATGCGCGCCGTCATCCGCTCGGCTGCTGCTTCTCCAACTTCAAGCAGCATTTCGCGCGCGGCCAGGCGTTCAGCTACGCGCTCGACGACATGGGGCGCTATTACCGCGATTACGTGCGGTTGATGGCGCATGTCGATCGTATCGCGCCGGGCCGGATCCACCGCGTCCTGTACGAGCGCATGGTGTCGGACACCGAGGCGGAAGTCCGCAGCCTGCTGGATGCGTGCGCCCTGACCTTCGATCCGGCCTGCCTCGCCTTCTACGAAACGCGCCGCTCGGTCCGGACCGCAAGTTCGGAACAGG
This sequence comes from Sphingomonas sp. CARO-RG-8B-R24-01, assembly GCF_022662295.1. Lineage (NCBI taxonomy): Bacteria > Pseudomonadati > Pseudomonadota > Alphaproteobacteria > Sphingomonadales > Sphingomonadaceae > Sphingomonas > Sphingomonas sp. CARO-RG-8B-R24-01. Next base: position 70,002 of record NZ_JAKNQI010000008.1, read on the forward strand.
TCCGCCAGCCGATCTTCCAGGAGGGAACGCGCGCATGGCAGCCGTTCGAGCGGCATCTCGGCGGGCTCCGGTCAGCCCTGGGGGCCGTGCTCGACCATTATCCGGCGGCAACGCCCGCCTCCTGACCGCCCACGTGGCAAAACTGTCACGCTGCACATGCGAACGTCGTATCGCGGAAGTGTCATATTGACCCTTCGTGTCGGGGCGTGCAGCTTCGCAACATAGTTTCGGACTGGGGGGTCTTTATGTATCGTTCAACGCGTCGGGCAAGCATTGCGGCATTGATGGTGTCGTGCGCGGCGATCGGCGCGCCGGCCTTTGCGCAGACCGCGACGCCCTCCGTCCCAGCGGCTGCTCCGGCGCCCGAGGAGCAAGGCGACATCATCGTCACCGCTCAGAAGCGCGACGAGAATATCCAGAACGTGCCGATCAGCATCCAGGCGCTCGGTACGCGCAAGCTCGACCAGCTCAACGTCACCAGCTTCGCCGATTATTCGCAGCTGCTCCCCTCGGTCGCGTTCCAGAGCTCGCAGCCGGGCGTGACGACGATCTACATGCGCGGTGTCGCGAGCGGCGGCGACGGCAACCATTCGGGCTCGCTCCCCTCGGTCGGCGTCTATCTCGACGAACAGCCGGTGACGACGATCGGCGGAACCCCCGACATCCACATCTACGACGTCGCACGGATCGAGAGCCTCGCGGGGCCGCAGGGCACGCTTTACGGTGCCTCGTCCGAGGCGGGGACGATCCGCATCATCACCAACAAGCCCGACGTGACGAGCTTCTACGGCCGCGTCGATGCCGAGGCGAACACGGTCAAGTCCGGCGGGCAGGGCGGTCGGCTGGAGGGGATGCTCAACATCCCGCTGTCGACGCAGGCCGCGCTGCGCGTGGTCGGCTTCTATCAGCATGATGCGGGCTATATCGACAACGTCGCCGGCACGCGCAGCTTCATCGGTGGCATTACCGCGAACAACGCGGCCTATGTCAAAAAGAACTATAACGATTCGGATATCTGGGGCGGCCGTGCCGCGCTCAAGATCGACCTCGACGACAATTGGACCGTCACCCCGACCGTGCTGTACCAGGAACAGCGCAACCACGGCAGCTTCGGCTACGATCCCAAGGTCGGCGACCTGCAGGTCCAGCACTTCTTCCCCGAATATCGCCGCGATCGCTATGTCCAGGCGGCGCTGACGATCCAGGGCAAGGTCGGCAATTGGGACGTGACCTATGCCGGCGCCTATTTCGACCGGCGCGACACCCAGTCCTCCGACTATACCGATTATGCCGAGGCGTATGACTCGCTCTATTCCTCGGTCGGCGGGATCGCGGGCTATTTCTACTTCCAGAACAACGCGGGGCAGCAGATCGATTCGCGCCAGCACATCGTCGCGACCGACCATTTCAAGAAGACCAGCCAGGAACTGCGTATCGCCTCGCCGCAGGACGAACGCTTCCGTGTCGTCGCGGGCGCCTTCTACCAGCGGCAGAGCAACGCGATCCACCAGGATTACCAGGTTCCCGGGCTTGCCGACACGTTGTCGGTCAACGGGCATCCGGGCACGCTCTGGCTCACGCAGCAGCACCGCGTCGATAAGGATTATGCAGTGTTCGGCGAAGCGAGTTTCGACCTGCTCCCACGCCTGACGCTGACCGCGGGCGGGCGCGCCTATATCTTCGACAATTCGCTGATCGGCTTCTTCGGGTTCGGGCGTGATTTCAACGGCCCGCCGTATAATGCGGCGGGCAGTTCGAAGACGGGAGTCGCCGGTTGCTACACCACCACCGGGCAGGTGCTGCGCGACAATCCGACCGGGACGCTGCTTCCCGCGACCGTCGCCGACAGCCCGTGTACCAACCTCGCGCAATATGCGAGCGGCGCGCTCTCGCCGCGCAAGATCGACGGACAGGGCGCGACCTATCGCTTCAACGCGACGTGGAAGCCGATCGACAAGGTGATGCTGTACGGCACCGTCTCCAAGGGCTTCCGCCCGGGCGGGATCAACCGCCGCGCGACCGTCGCACCCTATGCCGCGGACACGCTGATCAACTACGAGGTCGGCTGGAAAACGACGCTGCTCCACGGGTTGCTGCGCTTCAACGGCGCGCTCTATCAGCAGGACTGGAAGGCGTTCCAGTTCGCCTTCCTCGGGCAGAACAGCTTTACCGAAATCCAGAACGGTCCGGATGCGCGGATCCGGGGGGTGGAATCGGACGTCACGCTGTCGCGCGGGGGCTTCGCGCTGACCGCGGCGGGATCCTATACCGATGCCAAGACGCGACGGAACCTGTGCTCGGCCGCTGACCCGACCTTCAGCTGCAGCGGGGCGGGCAACTTCATCAGCGCGCCCGCGGGCACGCGCCTGCCGGTGACGCCGCGGTTCAAGATCAGCGGGAATGCGCGCTACACCAAGCCGGTCGGGGCGGCGAAGGCCTATGTCCAGGCGCTGGTGACGCATCAGAGCTCGGCCTCGTCCGACATCCGCACCGCGATCGTGCAGGCGGGCACGGGTGCGATCGTCAATCCGGCCGAACTGCAGGGCCGGCTCGCGCCCTATACGACCGCCAATTTCGCGATCGGTGCGGAATTCTCGCGCTACACGTTCGAGCTGTTCGCGCAGAACGCATTCGACGAGCGCGCGCAGCTGTCGCGGTTCCAGGAATGCGGCAGTTGCGGGCAGCGGCCGTATATTGTGACCAACACGCCGCGCACGATCGGCCTTCGCGCGGGCGCGAAATTCTGATTTAAGGCTTTGGTTTCAATTTCTTCGTGAGAGTATCCTGCATGCGTTTCCGCTCCTGCCTGCCCATCGCGGCCGCGGCCCTGATGGCGGGTGCCGTGCCTGCATCCGCCAGGACCGTGGTCGTCACCGCCGCGCACATGATCGACGTGCTCGGGGGCAAGCGCGTCGACGATGCGCAGATCGTGATCGTCGACGGGCGGATCGCGACGGTCGGCAAGCGCGGCGACGCGGTTCCGGCGGGTGCCGAGCGGATCGACCTCGGCAATCGGACGGTGCTCCCCGGGCTGATCGACATGCACGTCCACCTGACCAGCGACCCGACGCTCAGCGGCTATCGCGGGCTCGAATTCACTGACAGCTACTGGACCGTGCTTGGCGTCGCCAATGCGCGCAAGACGTTGAATGCCGGCTTCACGACGGTGCGCAACGTCGGCTCGAGCGGCTATGCCGACGTCGGGATCAAGCAGGGGATCGAGCGGGGCGAGATCCCAGGCCCGCGGATCGTTCCCGCGACCTATGCGCTCGGCGTGACCGGCGGGCATTGCGACGCGACCGAATTCCCGCCGTCGATCACGGTGCCCGCCCCGCAGATCGCCAATTCGCCCGAGGGGTTCCGCGCGGCGGTCCGCACCATCCGCAAATATGGCGCGCAGGTGGTCAAGGTGTGCATGACCGGCGGCGTGCTGTCCAAGACCGACTCGGTCGGCGCGCAGCAGTTGAGCTATGACGAGATCAAGGCGATCGTCGACGAGGCGCACATGCTCGGGATGCGCGTCGCGGTCCATGCGCACGGGACCGCGGGGATCAACGACGCGCTGCGCGCCGGGGTCGATACGGTCGAGCATGCGAGCCTTGCCGACGCGACCTCGTTCAAGCTCGCCAAGGAACATGGCGCGTGGTTCGACATGGATATCTATGACGACGACTATATCCTCGGTGAAGGCGCCAAGAACGGGGTGTTCCAGGAGAGCCTCGACAAGGAGCGCGCGATCGGCCTGAAACAGCGCCAGACCTTTCGCGCGGCGCATGCAGCGGGGGTCAAGATGCTGTTCGGGACCGATGCGGGCGTCTATCCCAACGGCAACAACGCGCTCCAGTTCGCGAAGATGGTCGAATGGGGGATGACTCCGATGGAGGCGATCCAGGCCGCCACGAGCAGCGCGGCGCAGGCGCTGGATCGCACCGGGGACGTCGGCGCGATTGCGGTCGGGCGGTACGGCGATCTGGTCGCGGTCGACGGCGATCCGCTGGCGGACATCCGGACGCTCGAGCATCCGTCGTTCGTGATGAAGGGCGGGACGGTCGTGCGTGGAGGGAGTGCTTCACGAGAAGGCTGATCATCTTAAGCCCCTCTCCTTCAGGGGAGGAGTTGGGGGTGGGGCAGTCCAGTACGCCAACCTCTTTGCGAGGCACTTCCCGACCCCAACCCCTCCCCTGAAGGGGAGGGGCTAAGTGCCTCCGTCCGCAAAACCTCCACCACTTCCCCGCACGCAGAAATCAAGCGCACCCTTGCCTTCAGCGGCGCACCCGCCTGAAAGCCCCTCCCCTTCAGGGGAGGGGTTGGGGGTGGGGCAGTCCAGTACGCCAACCTCTCTGCGAGGCACTTCCCCACCCCAACCCCTCCCCTGAAGGGGAGGGGCTAAGTGCCTCCGTCCGCCAAACCTTCACCACATCCCCGCACGCAGAAATCAAGCGCACCCTTGCCTTCAGCGGCGCACCCGCCTGGAAGCCCCTCCCCTTCAGGGGAGGGGCTAAGTCCGCAAAACTTCCACTACCTCCCCACACGCCGGAATGAACCGCACCATCGCCTCCAGCGGCGCACCCGCCCGCCACGCCTGTACCGCCGCGATCGGGCCCCCGTGCGCGATCACCAGCGTCGTCCCCGCCATCGGCAATCGCCCCCACGCGGCACGGGCCCGATACGAGAGATCCCGCCCCGTCTCCCCCCCACCCGGACCGAACCCCGCCGGATCGGTCATCATCCGGTCCATCAGATCGCCGGTCTCGCGCCAGATCGCCTGCCACGTCCGCCCTTCCCACGTGCCGAAATCGCGCTCCAGCCAGCCGGCATCGGCCTGCACCGGAACCCCGCTCCGCCGCGTGATCATCGCCGCCAGCCGCGCCGTCCGCCGCGCGCCCGAATGGACGATCGCATCGATCGGCCGTGCCGCAAGATCCTCCGCCAGGTGCCGTGCCATCGCCAGACCCGCGCGGCTCCACCCCATGTCCGACCGGCCATAGCAGCGCTTGCGCCAAGCGAGCGCGACCGGCGGATGCCGCACGAGCAGCACCGTCCCGCTCACGCCGCCGCCGCGAGCAACACGACGAGCTGCCCGACATAGGCCGCGAAACCGAGGCAGTCGCCGGTACTTCCGCCGATCCGCCGCCGCAGGAACCCGGCCAGCCAGAGCAGGAACACCGCCCCGACCAGCAGGCACGCCAGCATCGCCACCGGGCGCAGCAGCAGCAGCGGCACGGAACCCGGCACCGCCAGGGCAACCGCGAGCAGCACCCGCCCGAGCGGCACCTTCCCCGCGCGCACCGCCATCCCGTCCCCCCGCACCGGCGCGACGATCCCCGCGAGCACCACCGCGCACAGCCGTCCCATCGTTGCGGCGGCGACGATCGCCGCGACCGCGAGTCCCGCCGGGAGCACGACGATCGCCGCAAGCCGCAGCGCGACCGCCAGCCCGAGCCCGAGTGTGCCGTAGCTGCCGATCCGGCTGTCCTTCATGATCCGCAGCGCGGTCTCGCCGTGGGCGGTGCCGCCGAACGCATCGCAGAAATCGGCGAAGGCATCCTCATGGAACGCGCCGGTCAGCACGCCCTCGACCATCAACGCCAGCACCGCTGCGACGACCGGCGGCCACACCGTGCCGGCGCCCGCGAACACGCCCGCCGTCGCCAGCCCGACCAGCGACCCCACCGGCGGCAGCCACGCCATCGCGCGCGCAAGGCCATCGGCGGCCTGTTCCGCCGACAGCCGCGCGAGCATCGGCACCGGCACCCGCGTCAGAAACTGCAGCGCGAGCAACGGCGGTGACCAGGACGGCGCGCGCGCCATCTCAGTCCGCCCGATCCGCGCCGATCGCATCGAGCCGCGCGACGTCGGTCAGCAGCGCGGCAGCCGCGTCGAGCAGCGGCAACGCCACGAGCGCGCCGCTCGCCTCGCCCAGGCGCATGTCCCACGCCAGCACCGGCTCGAGGCCGAGCGAGTCCAGTGCGGCGGCATGCCCCGGCTCGGCCGACCGATGCCCCGCGATCATGCGCCGCCGCGTCCCCGGCCGGAGCCGTTCGGCCACCAGGGCGGCGGCGGTGGCGACATAGCCGTCGAGCAGGAGCGTGCAACCGAGCGCGCCCCCTCGCGCGTAGAAACCCGCCATCGCCGCGATCTCATAGCCGCAGACCGAGGCTATCGCGGTCACCGCGTCGGCGTCCAGCAGCACGGCCGCGCGCGTCACGGCGCGCGTCACGACCTGCGTCTTGGTCGCGAGGATCGCATCGTCCGCACCCGCGCCGCGACCGACGGCCGCATCGGGATCGATCCCCGTCAGCAGGGCGGTCAGGCACGCGGCGGGGGTGGTGTTGCCGATCCCCATCTCTCCGGCGATCAGCACCGCCGCGCCCTCCGCGACGGCCCGGTCGGCCTCCTCCACGCCGACGTGCCATGCCGCCTCGAACTGGTCGCGGGTCAGCGCCGGACCGTGCGCCAGGCTGGCGCTTCCGTCGCCGATGCGGGCATCCCGGAAGAAAGCGGGGGGATCGATCGCGCGCGGCCCCGCCACGCCGACGTCGACCAGCCGCAGCGGACACTCGTGGGTCGCCGCCAGCGCGTTGCTGGTGGCGGTGCCCGACAGGATCGTGCCGACCATCATGCCGGTCACGGCCGAGGGCCATGCCGACACGCCATCGGCGACGCAGCCATGGTCGCCGGCGAACAGCACGACCCGCCGCGGTCGTGTCCGCGGATCGCGCCGGGCCTGCGTCAGCGCCAGCGTAACCGCGAGCTGTTCCAGCCGCCCGAGGCTGCGGCGCGGCTTGGCGAGCGCGTCGAGATGCGCCCATAGTGCCTGTTCGTCGATCATTCCGCTTCCTTTGCGATGGCGAGCAATGCGTCCACGTCGAGCACGCGTTCCAGCGTGGCGGCGATTGCATCGAGCGCGGTGTCGATCGCCTCCCGTCGGTCCAGTCCGTCCGAGGTCGCGCCGAGGCTGGCGATGAGATGCGCGCGGGCGTCCGCGCGGTCGAACAGGCCGTGGACGTAGCATCCGGCGATCTGCCCGTCGCGGGCGGTTGCGCCATCGTGCGTTCCGTCGCCGAACCGCAGCATCGCGGGCGCTCCCGGATCGATGGTCGTCACGCCAACATGGATTTCATAGCCCGCAAAGGGGACGTCACCCGCAAGGAACCGCCCCGCGATCGGTCGCGTCGACTTGTCGCCGCGGATCACGGTCGTCACCGGCAGCATGCCGAGCCCTTCGACCGCGCCCGCCGGTCCTTCGATCCCGTCCGGATCCGCGATCGTGCGGCCGAGCATCTGGTAGCCGCCGCAAATGCCGAGCACGCGCCCGCCCCGGCGGACGTGCGCCGCCAGGTCTCCGTCCCAGCCCTGCGCCCGCAGGAACGCCAGATCCGCGATGGTCGCCTTGGTCCCCGGCAGGATGACGAGTGCCGCATCGCCGGGCAAGGGCTGGCCCGGGGGAACCAGCTGCAGCCGGACGCCCGGTTCGTGCGCCAGCGCGTCGAAATCGTCGAAATTGGCGATCCGCGACAGCATCGGCACCGCGATCAGCGGACCGTCGCCATCACCCGGGTCGCGCCCGAGCGCGACCGCATCCTCGGCGGGCAGGCGGGCCGCATCCGCCAGCCACGGCACCACCCCGATGCTGCGCCACCCGGTCCGCGTGGTGATCGCGGCCAACCCGTCGCCGAACAACGCCTCGTCGCCGCGAAACTTGTTGATCAGGAACCCGCGGATCATCGCGGCATCCTGGGGGTCGATCACCGCCTGCGTGCCGACCAGCGCCGCGATCACACCGCCGCGATCGATGTCGCCGACCAACACGACCGGCACGCCGGCGGCGCGCGCGAAGCCCATGTTGGCAATGTCGCTCGCGCGCAGGTTGATCTCGGCGGGCGAGCCAGCGCCCTCGACCACCACGATGTCCGCCTCGGCCCGGAGGCGATGATAGGCGGCAAGCACGTCGGGCAGCAGCATCGGCTTCCGGCGCCAGTAATCGCCCGCGCCCATCGTCCCGCGTGCCTTGCCGCCGACGACGAGCTGCGCGGTGCGGTCGCTCTGCGGTTTGAGCAGCACGGGGTTCATGTCGACGCTGGCAGCGACCCGGGCAGCGATCGCCTGCAACGCCTGCGCCCGTCCGATCTCGCCGCCATCGGCGGTGACCGCGGCGTTGTTCGACATGTTCTGCGGCTTGAACGGGCGCACGCGGAGCCCGCGATCGGAGAGCAGGCGACACAGTCCCGCCACCAGGACCGACTTGCCGACATCCGATCCCGTTCCCTGCAGCATTATCGCAGCCATGCGATCCCCCCGACGACCAGCCATAACGATCCGCACGCCATCCGATAGACCCGCACTGCGCGCAGCAGGTCGCGGGCATCGGGCCGCGGCCCCTCACCGAGCGTCGCGCGCGGGGCCGGCTCCCCGTCATAGCGGACCGGCCCGCCCAAGCGGCATCCGAGCGCGCCGGCCATCGCCGCCTCGGGCCAGCCACCGTTGGGGGAGGCATGGTGTCGCGCGTCGCGCACCATCGTGCGCCACCCGCCGCGTCCGGCGAGACAGATCAACCCGCCGGACAGGCGCGCGGGAATCCAGTTCACGCCATCATCGGCACGCGCCGCCGCCCAGCCGAACCAGCGATACCGCGGCGTGCGGTGGCCGATCATCGAATCGGCGGTGTTGATTGCCTTGGCCGCGAACAGGCCGGGCAGGCCGCCGAGCAGGAACCAGAAAGCGGGCGCGACGACGCCGTCGCAGAAGCTCTCGGCAAGGCTTTCGATCGCGGCGGTGGCGATCCCGGCATCGTCGAGCGTGGCGGTATCGCGCCCGACGATCCTGCCAACGGCGGTCCGCGCGGCGGGCAGGTCGCCGACGGAAAGCGGCCGCAAGACCGCGACGACATGCTCGTCCAGGCTGCGCTGCGCCAGACCGGTGGTGCCCGCCGCGACGACGATCACCAGCGCCCAGCCGTCCCCGGCGATCCGCTCGATCGCGCTGCCGACGGCCGCCGATGCGAGGACCAGCACCGCGAGCAGCGCGACCCCCGCGATGCGCTGGCGGCGGGCGTCGCCCCTGTTCCATCGTTGTTCGAGCGCGGCGATGAGCGCGCCCACCGCCACCACCGGATGCGGCCAGCCGCGCGGATAGCCCAGCGCCGCCTCCGCGATCAGCATGAGGAGGAGCAGGACGGCATGGCTCATCGCGCGATCGGCAGGATGAAGCGATATCCCGCCGGGGTCAGCCCGATCTCGACATCCACGCCGTACGCCGCGGCGATCAACGGTGCGGTCAGCACGTCGGCGGCCGGGCCGGCGGCAACCACCTTTCCGTCGCGCAGCAACACCGCATCGTCGGCGATGCGGGCGGCGAGATGGAGGTCGTGCAGCACGAGCACGACCCCGCTTCCGTGGGCCGCAATCAGCCGCAACCGCGCGAGCACGTCCAGCTGGTGCCCAGGATCGAGGCTGGCGAGCGGTTCGTCGGCGAGCAGCCAGTCGGGCTCGCCCGCCAGAACGCGCGCCAGCAACGCGCGGCCGCGTTCGCCGCCGGACAGATGCTCGATGCCGCTTCTGGCAAAGCCGGTCATGTCGGTCGCGGCAAGCGCGCGCGCGACCGCCGCCCGATCCGCCGCCGTCTCGCCCCAGCGTCCGCGATGCGGCAGGCGACCGAGCCCGACCAGCGTGGCCACGTCGATATTCCAGTGCACGTCCGCCGCCTGCGGCAACAGCCCGATCGCGCGCGCGCGGACGCGACGGTCGATCCGCTGCACGTCGGTCCCGTCGAGCGTCGCCGCACCGTCGTCGGGCGTGCGCAGGGCGGCAAGGCACGCGAGCAGCGTGCTCTTCCCCGCGCCGTTCGGGCCCAGCAAGGCGGTCACGCGCCCGCGCCGGAACGCAAGACGGACATCGTCGAGCACGCGCTTGCCATCCAGCGACAGCCCGATGCCCTCGGCCGCGAGGCGGCTCATGCGAGCCGCCGGCGCATGCGGATCAGCAGGTACAGGAAGAACGGCCCGCCGAGCATCGACATGGCGATCCCCAGCCGCAATTCGCTCACCGTGGGCGCGAGCCTGACCAGGCTGTCCGCCACCGTCAGCAGCACCGCGCCACTCAGCGCGGCGGGCAGCAGGATCGCCGACGGCCGGTTGCCCGCGAACGGGCGGACGAGGTGCGGCACGATCAGCCCGACGAACCCGATGATCCCCGCCGACGCCACCGCCGCGCCGACGCACAAGGCGGTCCCGGCGATCACCACCAACTGCAACCGCCCGGGATCGACCCCGACCGACCGCGCCGCCTGCTCTCCCAGCGTCAGCGCATCGAGCGACCGCGCCGTCGTGGCGAGCAGCGCGCTGCCGACCAGGATCAACGGCAGGGCGACCGTAACGTCGTCCCAGCTGCGATCGGTCAGCGCGCCCATCAGCCAGGTCACGATCTGCGATGAAACGAACGGCGTCGGCGCAAGGCTGATCGCGAGCGCGGTCAGCGAACCCGTGATGCTGGTCAGGATCATCCCCGCCAGCGTGAACAGGATCAGGCTACCCGACCGCCCGGCGATCACCGCGAGCAAGGCCATCGTTGCGCCCGCACCGATCAACGCAAACCCCGGCAGCAACCACAGCCGCGCGGCAAAACCGAAATAGAGCGATACCACCGCTCCCAGCGCCGCCCCCGACGACACGCCGAACAGCCCGGGATCGGCGAGCGGATTGCGTAGATAGCCCTGCATCACCGCCCCCGACAGCCCGAGCGCGCCGCCCACGAGCAGCGCGAGCAGCGTCCGCGGGAGGCGCAGCTCGACGATGATGATCGAGCGCGGGTCGGCGGCGGTCCATGCGTCGAGCGGCACCCACACCTTGCCCGCCGCGACCGACAGGCCCGCCGCGCAGACCAGCGCCAGCAGCAGGCCGAGATTGAGCCGGGTCATGCGGCGAACCCGCCGCGCACCTGGTTCAGGCGCGCCATCGCATCGATGATCGTCGGCCCGCCACAATTCATCAGTCGCGCCGGATAGGCCGCTACGACGATCCGCCGTGCGAGCCGCCGGATCGCGGGATGCGAGGTGAGCCGGTCTTCGCCCACCTCGGCGGCGGCAACCGACAGCAGCACGCGCGGCGGCCGCGCGACGAGATATTCGAGCGGCAGCACGTCCCATTTCTTGAGGCCGTAAGCCGCGCTCATGTTGCGGAACCCCGCGCGGCGCAGCAGTTCGTCGGGAAGCGTCCCGCTGCCGGGCACGAGCCCGCCGGACTGCCAGATCAGCGCGGGCAGCGGGGCGGCGCGCGATGGCGCCGCCGCCGCCGCGATTCGTGCCGCGAGCGCAGCGCCCCGCGCCGGATGCCCGGTCTCGGCGGAAATGTCGCGGACCTGCACGATGCTTTCGGCGACCGACTCCGGCACCGCAAACTGGACGAGCCGGATATGCAGCCGCTTGAGCGCGGCGACCGTCGCGGGTTCGGTATGCGGCCCGGTCAGCACCACGTCGGGCCGCAGCGCGACGACTTCCTCGGCGGTCCCGGAAGTCGCGCGGAAGCGGTTGGCGACGGCGAGCGGGATCGAGGTCGCGCGTGGATCCTGCGAATAATGGCTGATCCCCGCGATCTGCGCGGGGTCGGCGACCCGCACCAGTACGGCATCGATACACGGGTTGATCGACACGATCCGCGGCGGGCGCACCGGCGCGGCCGACGCCAGCACCGCCGCTGCCAGCGGCAGGGCGACCAGCCGGATCAAAATTCCACGCCCTTCTGCGCCGCGAACCCGGCGTTATACGGGTGCTTCACCTCGGTGAAATCGGTGATGAGGTCGGCGATCTCGAGCAGCTCGGGCTTCGCGCCGCGCCCCGTGATGCAGATGTGCTTGGTGAGCGGGCGGTCCTTGAGGAATGCGACGATCTCGGCGATCGGCAGCGTGTCGTTGCGCAGGACGATGTTGAGTTCGTCGAGGATCACGAAGTCGATCGCGGGATCGAGGATCATCGCCTTCGACCGCTCCCACGCCGCACGCGCCGCGGCGATGTCGAGTGCGCGGTCCTGCGTGTCCCAGGTGAAGCCTTCGCCCATCACCTCGAACGTCGCGAGATCGGGATGCGCCTCGAAGAAATTGCGCTCGCCCGTCTCCCACTTGCCCTTCACATATTGCAGGATCGCGACCTTCATCCCCCAGCCGATGCTGCGGATCGCCATGCCGAACGCGGACGAGGACTTGCCCTTGCCGTTGCCGGTGTGGACGATCAGCAACCCGCGCTCGAGCGTGCGGCGCGCCTGCATCCGCTCGCGCGCGGCGGCGATGCGTTTGCTGCGCGCGTTGTGGCGGGCAAAATCTTCCGGGGTTTCGGTCGTCATCGGGAGAACTCCTCGAGCGCGGTGGCAAGACGGACGAGGCCAGCCGCACCGCGCGGCAGGCCGATGCGGAGCCGGTCGGGCTGATCGGCGAAAGGGCGGGTCAGGATCGCATGGCGTGCAAGCGTCTCGAACAGGCGAGTTGCCGCACTGCAGGCAATCAGCCGGAACAATGGCGCATGCCCGATCAGGTCGAGCCCGGCGCCGCGCAGCACGTCATCGAGCAGCGTGCCGGTCTCCGCGATCCGCGCGGCTTGCGCCTGGCGCCAGCCGTGGTCGCGATAGGCGGCCGTGCCGATCGCGACGGCGGCGGACGAGACCGGCCAGTCGCCGAGCAGGGCGCGCAGGCGTATTGCAAGATCCTGGCCGGCAACGACGAAGCCGAGCCGCACGCCGGGGAGCCCGTAGAATTTCCCGAACGAGCGCAACACGATCAACCGGTCGCTCGCGTGGGGGGACAGGCCGGGGGCGGGGTCGGCATAGGCTTCGTCGACGACGACGGTCATCGTTGTCGAGAGATCGCGCAGCAGGGCAGGATCGGTGACGCGGCCGTCGGGGTTGGCGGGGGAGGCGAGCACCAGCAGGTCGCTGTCGAGCAAAAGGCCCGTTTCCGCAGTGCTGTTTTCCCGCGCAGGCGGGAATCCAGGGTTGCGGGCGCAGCACCCGTTACCCTGGATTCCCGCCTGCGCGGGAAAACGGTCTTGGTCGAAGGTCTGGACACCCACCGCATCCGCCGAAACCGCCACCGCGTCCGGCCACGCCGCCAGATGCCCCGCATAGCCCGGTCGCATCACGCACGCCCGCTTCGCCCCCAGCAACGACGCGAGCACTCGCATCGCCAGGTCGGTCCCCGGCACCGCGACGACCTGTGCCGGATCGGCCACCCCGAACGCGTCCGCCGCCGCTGCCTCGAGTGCGGCGATCGCCCCCGGCTCGGGCAACCGCTCCCAGCCCGGATCGACCCCCGCCACCGGCCACGCCCAGGGCGCGATCCCGGTCGACAGGTCTATCCAGTCCGCGCCCCCGAACGCGGCCCGCGCAGCCTCGACCCGTCCGCCGTGGGCGTGAAACAGGGCGAGGTCGCGGGGTGTCATCGGGCGGTCAATAGGTCAGCCGGATGCCGCCAAAGGCGGCGCGGCCGGGCTGCCCATATTGGTAGATCGTCTGGTAGTGCGTATCGAGCACGTTCTCGATCCGACCGTACACCTCGACCCTCTTGGTGACCGGAAAGGACGCGCGCAGGTCCGCGAGCACATAGCCGTCGAGCCGCCGCGCGTTCGACGCATTGTCGAAGCTGTCGCCGACGGATGTCAGCGTCGCGCCGGTCGTCAGCCCGAAGCCCCAGCGATAGTCGGCATTGACCGTGATGCTCTGGTCCGGCCGCCGCGCGAGCTTGCGGCCGAACGTCGCGGAGCCCGCCGAGCGGTCGGTCGCGTCCAGATACGTATAGCTCGTGCTGACGCTCAATGCCTCGACCGGGCGGAGCAGCAGCGTCAGTTCGACGCCCTGCGCGCGGGTCCGCGCAACGTTGTCGTACGTGCCAAACGGCCGATCCGTACAAATCCCGGTCAGCGTCGTGTCACACGAGACGAAGGTGATGAGATCGGTCGAGGTGCGATGGAACCACGTCGCGCTCGCCTCGACCGCGCCGTTGAGCGCCTTCTGCGTGATCCCGGCATCCCAGCCATGCGACCGCTCCGGGGCCAGCCGGGCATTCCCGTACTCGCTTTGCAGCTGGTACAGGGTCGGCGCCTTGAACCCTTCGGAATAGCTCGCGCGGAACGTGGTCGCGCCATCGTTCGGGGAATAGACCCCGCTGCCCGAGAAGGTCGTCGCGCCGCCGAAGATGGAGTGATCGTCATGCCGCATGCCGCCGGTCGCGGTCAGCCCGGCGATCGGGGTTACCGACAGCTGCCCGTAGACGCTGAACAGCCGGGCCCGCCCGCGCGTGACCGGCCCCTCGTAGCTGGAAGTCGCGAAGCGCGAGACTTCGCGTTCGGCGCCAAAGGTCGCGAACACCGCGGACGTGACGTCGAGCGTGCCCTGATATTCCATCCGGTCGTTGCGGCCGACTCCCCGGAAGGTCTCGGTCGGGGTCCCGTCGGGGTCGATGTTGCGGCGGTCGGTGTCGGTATGCGCATACCCGAAGCGGTTGCGGAAATGGCCATCGAACACTGCGGCGTTGAGCCCGGCATAGCCGAGCCACTGTTCGGACTCGCCATACTCGCGGGTGTCGCCGAAGCTGTAGTCGGGGGGCGGAAAGCCGTCGATGTCGGTGCGGCCGTTGCTGTAGAACCCCCGCAAGTCGATCGAGACGGTGCTGGCGAGCGCGATGCCGAGGCTGCCGTTGGCAGCGTAGGTGCGGAAACCGTCGCGCTCCGGTCCCGGGGCGTAGGCCGAGACGCCGTCGGTGGTATAATAGCCGCCGCCGACACTCGCCGACACCGGCCCGACCTTGCCGGAGACGTTGGCGAAGCCCTGGCCGGTGCCATAGCCGCCACCCTCGGCGCGCGCGTTGATCGCGACGTGCTCGGTCGGCTGGCGCGTGATGAGGTTGACCACGCCACCGATCGCCTGGCTGCCCCACAGCACCGATTGCGCGCCGCGCAGCACTTCGATCCGCGCGATATTGCCGATCATCAGCCCGCCGAAGTTGAACCCCCCGCCCGGCGAGGACGGATCGTTGAGCTTGATCCCGTCGATCAGCGCGACGGTCTGGTCGCTCTCGGCGCCACGGATGCTGACCGAGGTCGTGGTCCCGATGCCGCCATTGCGCACCACCGTGACGCCCGGGGTCTGGCGCAGCAGGTCGGAGACGACCACCGCCTGCCGCTGCGTGATCGTCGCGGTGTCGAGCACGGTGACCGACTGCCCGACCGTGTCGGAAGGGCGTGCCGCGCGATTGGCGGTGACGACGATGTCCTGCGCCGCGTCGGCCGCCTTCTCCAGGCCGCCGGTCGACTGCGCGCTTTGCGCAAGCGCGGGGGCCGCCATGCCGATGCACGGCAGCCAAATCAGATAGGCACAGGTCTTCACGTGTTTCCCCCTTCGCAACAGCTCCGGGATCACGCGCGCATCGGGGCCAAAGAGCTTCCGACCACGCACGACCCCAACCATGTCGTCACGCGAGGAAACCCTCGATCGCGCGGCACACCCCGGCCGGACGAAGGACAACCGCGACAGGCAGGTCTCCTGGCTCCCGGGTCTTCGTCTTGCCCGGCCTTCCCGGATCCTGGGATCCAGTGGCACACGATCGGGGCAAGACTCGCCGGTCACAGTTGCGGGGACAGCCCCGGATGACGCGCCCTGGACGCGCTTCCGGGTTCCCTTTTCATCCCATCTCTGGGAACCTGTCGCATCGGCGCGTCTAGAGCGCGCTTCAGACAAGGGCAAGCCGTGGCACGAACGACACTATTCCTGGGGGGCGCGCGCTCCGGCAAGAGTGGCCTTGCGCAACGCTCGATCGAGCAGTGCGCGGGGCCGCTGACCTATCTCGCGACCGCCGAGGCGGGCGATGCCGAGATGATCGACCGGATCGCCCGCCATCGTGCCGATCGCGGGCCGCGCTGGCGGACCGTCGAGTGCCCGGTGCGGTTGCCCGAGGCGATCCGCGCGGTCGGCACTGGCGCGATCCTGATCGACTGTCTGACCTTGTGGCTCTCCAACCTGATGCTGGCTGACCTGGATATCGCCCGGCACACCCGGGAACTGCTCACCGCGCTTGCCGATACGCCGCTGCCCGTCGCGATCGTGACGAACGAGGTCGGGCTTGGGATCGTGCCCGACCATCCGCTGGGTCGCGCGTTTCGGGATGCGGCCGGGCGCCTGAACCAGGCGGTCGCGGCGCAAGTGGACGTCGCCTATTTCGTCGCGGCGGGGCTGGTCCTTCCGTTGCAATCCTTTCCGACCTAGCATGACGGTCCCACGATCGTGCGCGACGGCGTACAGTCCCTGCCAAAGCCCCGGAGTTCGCCGATGAACCGTCCCGTCTTCACGCTGCTCGCCGCCGTCGGCGCGACGCTGTCCGCCGCCGCCGCCGCCCCGGTCGTCGCGCGCGATGGCACACCGACGGTCGTGACGATCGACAGCGGGCCGATCCGCGGCGCGTCGGCGGACGGCATTCTCAGCTGGAAGGGCGTTCCGTTCGCTGCCGCACCGACGGGAGCGCTGCGCTGGCGCGCACCGCAGCCGGTTGCCGCGTGGCGCGCGGTCCGAGATGCGACCGGCTATGCCCATGACTGCATGCAGTTGCCCTTCCCCAGCGACGCCGCCCCGCTCGGGACGCAACCCGCCGAGGACTGCCTCTACGCCAATGTCTGGAGACCCGCCGGCGCGGCGCGCAAGCTGCCGGTGCTGGTGTGGATCTACGGTGGCGGGTTCGTCAACGGCGGGGCATCGCCCCCGACCTATGCCGGCGCGAACATGGCGAAGCAGGGGGTCCTGTTCGTCAGCTTCAACTACCGCCTCGGCCGGTTCGGCAGCTTCGCCCACCCGCAACTGACGCGGCAGGATCCCGACCACGGGTTGCTCGCCAATTACGGATTCCTCGATCAGATCGCCGCGCTGCAATGGGTCAGGCGCAACGTCGCGGCGTTTGGCGGCGACCCGGCCAATGTGACGATCATCGGCGAAAGCGCGGGCGGCATGTCGGTCCATGCGATGGTCACGTCCCCGCTGGCAAAGGGCTTGTTCGGCAAGGCGATCGTGATGTCTGGCGGGGCAGGCGCGAGCGACCCCGGGGCGACCCTGGCGGCGGCCGAGCGGACCGGCGTCGCCTTCGCCGCAGCGCACGGCATCGCGGCGGATGACCCGAACGCGATCGACAAGCTGCGCGGCCTGAGTGCGGAAACCGTCGTCGACGGGCTCAACCTGGCCCATCGCGGCGGAGCGTCGGGCGGACCCGAGACCTACAGCAGCCCGGTCGTCGACGGGAAGATCGCGGTCGATCTCGGCACGGCCTATGCCTCGGGCGCGTTCGCGCACGTGCCGATGATGATCGGCGCGACCAGCAACGACATTGGCGGGAAGACCGGCTTCATGATCGCCGGCGCGCGGCAGGCCGCACAGGTCATCGCGGAGGAGGGCGTGCCCGTTTACGCCTATCGTTTCTCCTATGTCGCCGCGTCGCTCCAGCACCCCGGCGCGGACCATGCGAGCGACATCCCGTTCTTCTTCGACAATGCCGCGATCAAATATGGCGCGCAGACGACCCCGCGGGACGTGGCCATGGGCAGGACGATCAGCGGCTATATCGCCCGCTTCGCGAAGACCGGCGATCCCAACGGCGCCGGGCTGGCCGAATGGCCACGCTACCGCCGCGCGAGCGACATGCTCCTGGACTTCGCGCCCGATGGCACTGCCCGGCCCGAGAAGGATCCCTGGGGTGCCGAGATCGAGGCGGTAACCAGGGCGAAATAGGGCGTCGTGCGGGCGGCCAGATCCTCGGCCGCCCGGACGTTGCGTCGACCGGCGTCGGTCAGACGCGCATCGGCATCAGCACGTACAGCGCCGCGGACTTGTCATTCTCGCGAATCAGCGTCGGCGCGGCGGCATCGGCGAGGTGAACCTCGATCGTGTCGCCATCCAGCTGCCCGAGGATGTCGAGCAGATAGCGGCTGTTGAACCCGATCTCGAAGCCGAGCGCGGTGTAGTCACCGGGGACTTCCTCGGCGGCGGTGCCGTTTTCGGGCGAGCTGACCGACAGGATGATCTTGTCGCGGTCGAGCGCCATCTTGACCGCGCGGGTCTTCTCGGTCGCGATCGTCGAGACGCGGTCGACGCCTTCCTCGAAGCTGCGCGGGTCGATCTTGAGGATCTTGTCGTTGCCGGTCGGAATGACGCGGCTGTAATCCGGGAAGGTCCCGTCGATCAGCTTCGAGGTCAGCAGCGCCTGCCCCAGATCGAAGCGGATCTTGGTCGGCGACATCGACACGCCGACCGAGCCGTCGATCTCGTCGAGCAGCTTGCGCAGCTCGGCGATGCACTTCCGCGGAATGATGATGTCGGGCATCGACTCAGCACCGTCGGGCCGTGGCATGGTGACGCGCGCGAGCCGGTGACCGTCGGTCGCGGCGGCCTTGAGCACGGGGAGCGGATCCTCCGACACGTGCCAGAAGATGCCGTTCAGATAATAGCGCGTTTCCTCGGTCGAGATCGCGAAGCGCGTCTTGTCGATGATCTGCTTGAGCGTCTCGGCGGGCAGCTCGAAGCTGACCGGGAGCTCGCCCTCGGCGATCACCGGGAAATCGTCGCGCGGCAGCGTGCCGAGCTGGAACTTGGCGCGTCCCGCCATGATCGTCATCTTGCCTTCGGCCGCGCTCAGCGAGACCTGGCTACCCTCGGGCAGCTTGCGCGCGATGTCGAACAGCGTGTGCGCCGACACGGTGGTCGAGCCGGGCTGGTCGACCGCGGCCGCGATCGTCTCGTTGATCTGGAGATCCAGATCGGTCGCCATCAGCTTGAGGCCACCTTCGGCGGTCGCCTCGATCAGGACGTTGGAGAGGATTGGAATGGTATTGCGCCGCTCGACCACCGACTGGACGTGGCTGAGCCCCTTCAACAAGGTTGCGCGTTCGATCGTCGCCTTCATGCCGTTCCCCCGGGCCGCCGCCCCAATTTCAGCCCGTACCGGTGCGCACCGGGGGCATTTCGCCGTGTCCCTTTCCTTAAACATAAAAGGGGCCGGGGCAAGCGCCCCGACCCCTCTTTCCCATACCTAAATCAGGCCTGGGCCGTCTCTTTTCCGGTCGGAACGAACCGAATCAGAAGCGGAAACCAACGCCGGCCAGAACCTGGTGACGGTCCGTATCGACGCTGAAGTTGTTCGTGTTCGCGCCGTTTGCGAACTCGAGACGGGCGTTGCCATAGTTCGAATAGCGATATTCGAGCTTGGCATAGGTGCGCGGCGTGATCGCCTGCTCGACACCGGCGCCGACGCGGTAGCCGTCCAGCGTGTAATGCTGCCCGGTGGTGACCGTGCCGTTGTTGGCGGTCAGGTCGAGGCGGGCGTTGGTGTAGCCGCCCTTGACGTACAGCAGCGTGGTCGGCTGGAGCTTGTAGCCGGCACGCGCGCCGGCATAGAAGTCGCGACCGGCCTTGACGCGACCATAGCCGAGCGCGGCGGCGTCGACCGGGTTGTTGGTGACCTTGCTGGTCGACCCGGTGACTTCGCCTTCGACGCCGAACACGAAGCGGCCGCCGGTGTCGATGTCATAGCCGATGTCGCCGCCATAGGTCAGGCCGTCGGCGCCGCGATCACCGCGGATGCTCGAGCCATCGGTGCTGCCGGGCTGCAGCTTGTCGTAGCCGAGCAGGACGCCGGCACGCGGGCCGTTGAACGCGCGGTCGGAAGAGGGCGGGGGCGGGCCGTCCTGGGCCAGTGCGGGGGCTGCCATGCCGAGGCCGAGAACGGCGGTGGCGGCGGTGAGGACGATCTTGCGCATTGGGGGTACTCCATGGTGTTCGCCCGCCGGTCCTAAATCCTTCGCGGCGGGAATGCTCAAATAGGCGGCCCGGTACGGCGTTGCATGAACCTCAGATAAACACGGAAAACCGTTGCTATTGCGCCACACGGGGTTGAAGAGACGGCCATGAATTCCAACGCCACGATGCTGTCGCACCCTGCCGCCTTAACGCCACGGCGTGGCCGTGATTACATCGCGCGGCATGGCGAAACCGTCTTCAATGCGGCCGGACGCTTGCAGGGCGAGCATCCGCACACGCCGCTCACGCGCGCCGGTTTTGCGCAGGCGGACGAAATGGGGCGGGTGTTGCGGCAGAAATTGGGCAGCAAACCGGCGCTTACCCTGTGGGCATCACCGACCGGACGCGCGTTGCAGACGCTCGCGGTGATCGCCGAGCATCTCGAGCTCGACTGGCACGCCGCAAAAACCGATTCGCGCCTGGTCGAGATCGGCACCGGCGACTGGGCCGGGCGCTATTATGCCGATCTCGCGGCGGAAGGGCAGAAGGTCGTCGATCGCGCGACCGGGCTGCTGCATCCCGCCCCGAACGGCGAACAGTATCCCGCGATCGCCGCGCGCGTGTCGGGCTGGCTCGCGGATACCGACGGGGATCCGGGCGATCGCCTCGTCATCATGCACGGCGTGTCGAGCCGCGTGCTGCGCGGGGTGATGACCGGGGGCGCGGACCTGCCCGGCTATGGCGCGCCCGCGCTGCCCGGGTTGCCGCAAGGGTCGATCGTGCTGATCGCGCGCGGGGTGGAGGCGCTGGTCCATCGCGGCGCGGGGCATGCGCCCGCGTGATCCGGCCCGGGCTGGCGGTGCTGGCGCTGGTCGCCCTTCCCGCGGCCGCGGGCGCGCGCGAGACGCTCGGCGTGTTCGACCGCTGGGGCGCGTTCAGCGATCCCGCGCCGCGCCGCTGCTACGCGATCGCCGAGCCGGTGCGCGCGGGCAGCGCGTCGCGCTGGCGACCGTTCGCGAGCATCGCGAGCTGGCCGACGCCCGGATCGGGCGGCGGCGGGGTGCGCAACCAGCTTCACGTCCGCCTGAGCCGGGATCGCAACCCGCAGGCGCGCGTCACGCTGTCGGTCGGCGACCGGCGCTTCGACTTGACCGCGACCGCCGCCGACGCCTGGGCAAGCGATGCGCGGACCGACGCCGCGATCGTGTCGGCGATCCGATCGAGCCGGAGCATGAGCGTCGAAACGCTGGGCCGAACCGGGGGCCCGTTCGCGGACGTCTATGCGCTGAAGGGCGCGGCCACCGCGATCGACGCGGCGGCACTGGCGTGTCTGGCGCGGTAGGAGGCAGTTAGGCGCGGATCGCGGCGCTGCGCTTGGCCATCGCATCGCGGCGGAGCGCAAGCCCGGCCGCCAGCCACAACGCCGCCGCGGCCCCGAACCCCGCCAGGTCGCCGCCCGCCGGCGCGCCGACCAGGACTCCCGCTACCGCAGCGGCGATCAGCGCGCCGCCGAGGCCGTGAAACGGACGAAATCCGGATGCGAAGGCGATCGGCAGGAAATGCAGTCCGACGACCAGCGCCATCGCGGGCAGGAGCAGGTCGGGCCGGTGAAGATTGATGACGATGTTGGACGCGAGGAAGAGGCCGATCCCTTCTCCGACGGTGCTCCACACGATCACCCGTTCTTCCTGCGGCGAGGGCGTTATGCCCTTGCCCGGTGTGCGGAGTCCGTACCAGGCGGCGAGGGCGATCAGGACGAACACCCCGAACGGCGCGGCCAGCGCAACACCGACCAGATGCCCCTGCCAATAGAGCGCCAGCGACGCGAACACCGCGCCGAAAAAGCCCATGATCAGTGCCCCCCATGCCCCCACGGCAGCCCCCCTTGCGACGATGATCGCGCACGCTACGCCGGGTTGCGGGCGCGGTCGAGATGCCTGTTTGGAGGGGCGGGCCGCCAGCGCCCGGATCGGATCGTGTTTTGGGAATGGACGGGATGGGTGCCTTGCCGACCGGCCGCTTTTGAGCGACCACGGGGCGTTGGCAGAACGCTCGTCGAGAGTCTTCCCATGCGGAAGCATCGTAAGGGGGCATGGTGGTGACGCGCAAAAAGGTGTTGGTCGTCGGTGCTGCGGGCAATCTCGGCAGGCGCCTGATCCGGGCGGGGCAGCGACACGGCCATGAGATGACCGCGCTGGTTCGCGACGGCGGGGCCTTCACCTCCAGGCTGACAGGCGACGAGCCTAACGACGTTCGTATCGTCGAATGCGATATCTTCGATACTGACGGGCTGCATTCGGCCATCGAGGGGCAGCATGTCGTCATCAACGCGGCTGGCAACGTGAACGATGGAAAGCCGTTCAGCGCGCTATTCGATCACGTCGTCACTGCGGTCGAGCGTCATGCCGCCGTCGAAAAAGCGTGGTTTCTGGGCGGTGCGGCTGTTCTCGACATCCCGCATACGCGGCGGATCGGGGTCGGACTCCCGTTCGTACCCGCCATCTACGAGCCGCACCGCGTCAATTGGCAGAGGCTCGCAAGATCGACGCTTGATTGGTCATTGATGTGCCCCGGTCCGATGACGGCGGCGCAAGACGGCGAAACGCACGACGCGCTGCGTGTTTCGATCGATGCCATGCCCTATGAAATCGGAGCATGGGCACGATTTGCGCCATCCATCGCGCTGTCGCTGGTCCTGAAGTTCAAGCTGCCGGAACTGATCGTATCGTATGAAGGCGTCGCGACGGTCATCATGACCAATCTCGACCCCGGAGGATCGCTGTCACGCCACCGGGTCGGCTTGGCGCTTCCCGCGGGTCAACGGGGTGTCAAGGAAGGATGGACGTTGGGGCAGCGCGGCCCCGATGGTTAGGCTGAACCACGCTGATGTCCGTCGTTCGGCCCGCGACAAGGTCGGTTGCAGCGCCAGATCGGGGCGAACGTCGACATTGCCGTGTCCTACAGGCGCCTTCTCTGCTATCCTGCGACGCTCTCTTTGACAGGTCTGGCCCCGTTTCTGCGCCATGCGCAAGGCGCGCGCCGTACCGCGCAATCTCCCTAACTTTTGCCTAACCTTCCGCCTGAACTTGCCATCGCTACCGGGGTGGAACCGGGGCGAAGCCGCCCGGGTGTGCACCTCGACCAACGCCGCGATACCCTCCCCCCGCACAGGGAGTAGAAAATCCCGCCATTTTCCCCTATGTGCGCCACCATGCAGACAGCACCAGCCTTCTCCATGCCCATCCCGGGGCATATCGACCCCGTACCCGTGCCGCGCGCTTTGGTGCCGCGCAGCGACGGGCGGATCGATTTGCTAGGCCTGTCCAAGCCCGATCTCAGGATGGCGCTCGAGACCTCGCAGCTCGACCCCAAGCAGGCGAAGCTGCGCGCCAAGCAATTGTGGCACTGGATCTACAATCGCGGCGTCACCGACTTTTCGCTGATGACCGACATCTCGAAGACGATGCAGCCGTGGCTCGAGCAGCGCTTCACGATCAGCCGCCCGCAAGTGGTCGAGGCGCAGGTGTCGACCGACGGGACGCGCAAGTGGCTGCTGCGGACCGACGACGGCAATGATTACGAAATGGTGTTCATCCCCGATGCGGACCGCGGCACCTTGTGCGTGTCGAGCCAGGTCGGCTGCACGCTCAACTGCCGCTTCTGCCACACCGGCACGATGCGGCTGGTGCGCAACCTCAGCCCGAGCGAGATCGTCGGGCAGGTGATGCTCGCGCGCGATGCTTTAGGCGAATGGCCGAGCCAGCCCGAGGGGCGGATGCTCACCAACATCGTGATGATGGGGATGGGCGAGCCGCTCTATAATTTCGACAATGTCCGCGACGGGTTGAAGATCGTGATGGACGGCGACGGGATCGGCCTGTCGCGGCGCCGGATCACGCTGTCGACCTCGGGCGTGGTGCCGCTGATGGCGCGCGCGGGCGAGGAGATTTCGGTCAACCTCGCGGTGTCGCTCCACGCCGTCACCAACGAAATCCGCGACGAGATCGTGCCGATCAACCGCAAGTACAAGCTGGAGGAAGTGCTCCAGGCGTGCGCGGACTATCCGGGCGCGAACAATGCGCGGCGGATCACGTTCGAATATGTGATGCTCAAGGACAAGAACGACAGCGACGCGGATGCGCGCGAGCTGGTGCGATTGCTCAAATTCTATGACCTGCCGGCGAAGGTCAATCTGATCCCGTTCAACCCGTGGCCGGGCGCGCCGTACGAGTGCTCGACCCCGGAGCGGATCAAGGCGTTCTCGAACATCGTGTTCGATGCGGGGATCAGCGCCCCGGTCCGCACCCCGCGCGGGCGCGACATCGACGCGGCATGCGGGCAGCTCAAGACCGCGAGCGAGAAGAAGACGCGCGCCGAGCTCGACCGACTGGCGGAGGAGAAGCAGGCGGCGTTGGGGTGAAGCGGGGCTCCAGCAGCCCGTCACCGCGGCGGAGGCGAGACCGCTGCAAAAGTCGGTTTACGGACCCTTCGTTTGGTGTTTTCCCGCGAAGGCGGGAATCCAGAGTTAAGCAAAACAACGGCTTACAGTTATCGCGACTCCTGGACTCCCGCCTTCGCGGGAGAACACGTATGGTTTTGCAGATGTCTCGCGGAGGCCGGGGCCGTCGCGTTCGTGGCACCCGGGTGCCGGTTTCCCAGCGGCCCCGGCCTGCGCCGGGGTGACGGATAGCTGCTCGCGCTTGAGGAGCCTCACGCGTCAGTCGGCCCGCGTAGCTTGCCTCGATCCGGCCCCTGCGCCACATGCCGTCCGACGCATCACTCAGCACGGCAGGACGGAGTAACAGTGACCCTGACGACAATCGGCCTGTCCGCGGGCGCGGGCATCCTCGGCGGTGCGATGAACGCGCTGGCGGGCGGGGGGACGTTCGCGACGCTGCCCGCGCTGATCGCGCTCGGGCTGCCCGCCAATACCGCCAACGCCACCTCGAACGTCGCGCTGTTGCCGGGCGCGGCGACGAGCAGCTGGGCGTTTCGCAAGGAGCTTCAGCCGGTCGGCGGGGTCGATGTCCGGTTGCTCGGCGCGATCACCTTCGTCGGCGGGCTGGCGGGGAGTGCGCTGCTCGTCGTCACGCCGACGCGCGCGTTCGACCTGATCATCCCGTGGCTGCTGCTGTTCGCGTTCGTTGTGATCGCGTTCGGCAAGCAGGCCGCGGACGCGCTCCACAGCCGCGTCGCGATCGGGCCGCGGACGCTGATCGCGGCGCAGACGTTGCTCGGCGTGTATGGCGGCTATTTCGGCGGCGGGGTCGGGTTGATGACGACCGCGATCTACGGGTTGCTTGCGGGGGTTTCCCCGCGCGCGCTGTTCGCGCCGCGTACGCTGATGCTCGCGCTCGCCAATGCCGCCGCCGCGATCGTGTTCATCGCGGCCGGGCTGGTCGCGTGGGCGGCAGCGGTGCCGATGCTGGTCGGCGCGATCTTCGGCGGGTGGATCGGCGCGATCGTCGGCAAGCGGCTGTCGCCCGGGCTGGTGCGCGGGTGGACGCTGCTCGTCACCGCCGCGACGACGATCGTGTTTTTCGCGCGCGCCTATTTCTGATTGGGCAAAGTAAGCAGCGCGGCGAGGATCTTCGGGTCGTCCTTCGGGTCGATCGATGCCTTGTAGGCGGTGCGCATCTTGCCGATCTCGGCGGTCCAGGTCTTGGCGTCGAGCTTGGGCTGGGTGAGCAACTGCTCGGCCGAATGGCAGGCGGTGCAATTGGTCGTCAGGATCTCCGCGCTCGCGGGGAGCGTCGCGGTCTCGGGCGGGAGCGTGATCGACTGCGACGTCAGCGCGATCGCGGTGGGCGCGGGGGTCGCCTCGGGCGCACGCTGGCACGCGCCGAGCAGCAACAGCGCAACGAGCGGCGCGCGCATCATGCCACCACCACGCGCGCGGTTTCGATGCTGCTGCGCATATAGCCTCCGGGGTTCCAGATCGGCGTGGCCTTCTGGCCGACGCCGCGCGTGTTGACGGTGCGCACCGCGATCTCGTGCGATCCGCGCGGCAGGCCCGCCAGCGGCATCGCCCAGCGGCGGAAGCTGTAGGGGCCGTGGTCCGGACCGAGCTGCGCCGCCTTCCAGCTTTGCCCGCCGTCGAGCGACACCTCGACCTTCGCGACCCCCGCGTCGCCGCCCAGCGCGATCCCGCGCGCCTCCTGCGGGGTCGTGCGGGTGAAGAAGGCGCGCGGCGGCATCCGGCCGATCGGGACGGTTGCGAAGTCCTTCGCGCCAGGCTTTACGCCCGCGTCGGCGGTCGCGGGGATGCGATACGCCTTTTCCATCCAGAAACCGGTGTCGGGCGCGGTCAGCAGCTCGATCGAGTCGAGCGCCTTGATCCAGTAGGTCGAATAATAGCCCGGGACGATCAGCCGCAGCGGGAAGCCGTTGAGCAGCGGGAGGGCCGCGCCGTTCATCCCGTAGGCGACGATCACCTCGTCGGTCCGTGCATGATCGAGCGCGAGCGACTTGGCGAACTTCGGCGCTTCGCCCGGGGCCTGGTCGAGTCCGGAGAGCTTCACCTGCACCACCCCCGGCGCGACACCCGCGCGGTCGAGCAGGTCGCGCAGCCGCACGCCGGTCCAGCGCGCATTGCCCATCGCGCCATTGCCCCATTGCGCGCCCGGCACGCGCGGGGCGAACAGCCCGCGCGAATTGCCCGAACACTGGTTGACCGCCGCGACTTCGACCTTCGGCATTGCCTGGATGTCGGTCAGCGACAACGCGGTCGCGCGCTTGACCGCGCCACCAATCCTGAGCCGGAACGCCGCCGCATCGACCGACAAGGGAATGTCGGCGTAATGCCAGCGGACGTAGAAGCGATCGTTCGGGGTGAACGGATCGTCGCCGAGCGCGCCGTCGAACGCCGCCATCGGGGTTTCGAGCAGCGGCGCACGGCTGCGCTGGAGGATCATCCCTTTCTTGCCGGGGAAGGCATCGGTCAGCGGGCGCTGCCCGGTGCCGTCCGACAGGCCGAGGTCGACCATCGCCTGCGCCAACAGCGGTGCGCTCGCGAGTGCGCCGACCCCGAGGCCACCCAGCGCGAGCGCGGCGCGGCGATCGATGCGCTCAGCCATGCTGGATCGCCACCGGCACGAACCGCGCGACCTGCTTGCCGACCAGCGAGAGCTGCTCGATCACCGCGGCATCGCTCGCGCCGCCGTCCTCGTCGAACTTGGTCAGTTGCGTGTTGACCGCGGCGGCGAACGGGGTCGGCCAGCCGCGCAGCGCGTGGACGATCGAGCGGAGCGCCGCGATCGTGCTGCCGGTCGCCTGCCAGCCGTAGGCGGTCGCGATCAGCCCGACGGGCATGTCCGCGAGATACGGGCGATGCGGGTCGCGCGCGGTTTCCTCGAGCAGGTCGAGCGCGTTCTTGACGACGCCCGAGATGCTGCCGTGATAGCCCGGCGAGGCGATGATGACCGCGGACGCCTTGCGCATGGTCTCGACGAATTCGGTTTCCTCGGGCGTCCGCGTCGTCGCCTTCGGGTCGTAAAGCGGGAGCCGCGCCATGTCCGCGCCACCGAACATCCGCGTGCGGAAGCCCTCGCGCCCCGCCGCGTCGAGCGCGATCCGCAACGCGCGTTCGGTCGAGGAAATGCCGCCGATCGTCCCGCCGATCCCGACGACGAGGGGCTGATCGGATACGGGTTCGGCCATCGGAGCAGGGCTTTCGGCTGGGTCCGAGCGGACCGGGAGCGCGCTCAATAGCCCGGCAAGGGGTTTGCCTCAATGCCCCTGGCTGCCGTGGTGCAGGCAGGCACGCAACATTGCTCGCGTGAAACCGCGGGGCCTGCTAAAAGCGCGCGATGCTGTTCCCCTGCTTGCGCGATCTGTCATACGCAGATAACACACTCGTTCGTCCTGTCGGGATCTGCTGAGCATGCGCCCTTATCCGTTCGACGCCGATCCGGCTTCCTCGCGCGCTGGCCCGCTCGAACTGAAGAACGGCGTCCCCCCGCCCGAACGCTATCTGCGCGAGACGCCGTTCGAGCCGGACGAGGACGATTATCCGCGCCCGCCCCGCCAGCGGCGGCGGATCAACTGGCTGCGCTGGATCATGCGCGGGCTGGGCGTGGGAATCGTGCTGTTCGTGCTCGCGGTGGCATGGCTCGCGGTAACCGCGCCGCTGTCCAAGTCGCTCCAGCCGCCGACGCCGCCGAGCGTCACGCTGCTCGCGGACGACGGCACGCCGATCGCGCGGCGCGGGGCGATCGTCGGCGCGTCGGTCGATGCCGCCGAGCTGCCGAAGAACGTCACCAACGCCTTCCTCGCGATCGAGGACCGGCGTTTCCGATCGCATTGGGGGATCGACCCGCAGGGCATCGCGCGCGCGTTCGTGCATAATCTGACCTCGCGCGGGCGTGACCAGGGCGGCAGCACGATCACGCAGCAGCTCGCCAAGAACGCGTTCCTCGATTCGGACCGGACCGCCGCGCGGAAGATCCGCGAAGTGCTGATCGCCTTCTGGCTGGAGGCGTGGCTGACCAAGGACCAGATCCTGTCGCGCTATCTGTCGACGGTCTATTTTGGTGACAATACCTACGGCCTGCGCGCCGCCGCGAAACATTATTTCGGGCGAGCCCCGGAGAATTTGTCGATTGCGCAGAGTGCGATGCTCGCGGGGCTGGTGAAGGCGCCGTCCAAGCTCGCGCCGACGGTCAATCTGGCGGGTGCGCGTGCGCGCGGCGCGCTGGTGGTTCAGGCGATGGTCCAGGCGGGGTTCCTCGACAAGGCGACCGCAGCGGGCGTCCGTCCCGCGCGGCTCGCGGCCGACCGGATCGCGCCCTTGCCCAACGGCACCTATTTCGCGGACTGGGTCCTCCCCGCCGCGCGCGACCAGGCGGGCGAACTCACCGCCGAAAGCAAGGTCCGCACCACGCTCGACCGTCGGTTGCAGCGCGCCGCCGAACGCTCGGTCAAGCGCGCCGGGCTGCGGCAGGCACAGGTCGCGCTGGTCGCGATGCGGCCGGATGGCCGCGTCGTCGCGATGGTCGGCGGCAAATCCTATGCCGACAGCCCGTTCAACCGCGCGACCCAGGCGTTGCGGCAGCCCGGATCGGCGTTCAAGCTGTTCGTCTATCTCGCGGCGATGCGCCACGGGATGACCCCGGATTCAATCATCGACGACAAGCCGATCACGATCGCCAACTGGAGCCCGAAGAATGCGGACGGGCGCTATCTCGGCCCGATCACGCTGCGGCAGGCGTTCGCACGCTCGTCCAACGTCGCGGCGGCGCGGATCACGCAGGAGGTGGGCGTCGCCAACGTCATCAAGGCCGCACGCGACCTGGGCGTGACGACGCCCATCCCGAACGAGGCGACGATCGCGCTCGGCACCGCGAGCATGTCGCTGATCGAGTTGACACAGGCCTATGCCGCGATTGCCGCCGAGCAATATCCGGTGCGCGCCCGCGGGCTCGAGGATCCACCCGCGCGCGGCATGCTTGCCAGCCTGACCGACCGGCCGCATGCCTTGCCGGAGACGATCCGCGACGAGATGCTCGACCTGCTGTCGGCGTCTGCCGAGACGGGGACGGGGCGCGCGGCGGCCTTGTCGGTCAAGACCTACGGCAAGACCGGCACGACGCAGGATAGCCGCGACGCGCTGTTCGTGGGCTTCGCCAACGGGCTGGTTGTCGGGGTGTGGGTCGGCAATGACGACAACAAACCCAACGCCGGGTTGTCGGGGGGCGGCGTTCCCGCGCGGGTATGGCGCGATTTCATGCAGCAGGCGTTGGGCGTCGGTCCGGCGGCGGTGCCGGAAGCAGTGCCGCCAGACGTCGACCCCGACGGCAACGGTTTTGGCGAGACGATCGAGAACTTCCTCGACCCAGCGAATATTCCGCCGGTCGAAGGGGAAATTCCGGGCGTCGGGCGGGTACGGCTGCGCGATGGGCAGCTCGATTTCCAGCCCAACCGCAGCGACGAACGCGACCGCCGCCGCCGCGACGACCCCGAGGATCGCGCACCGCAGCGCGATGGCTATCAGGACGAGCAATAGCGGCGGCTGGCGCGGGGACGCGGTTTTGGGTACACGCACCTTAAAATCAGGAGCGCTTCCCCGGCGAAGGCCGGGGCCCAGTAGCGAAGGGGGTTGCAACAACGCGCTGCGCTCGCAACCATATCGCCCGCTACTGGGCCCCGGCCTTCGCCGGGGAAGCGCCTTGATGCGTGCATTCATTTTATCGGCGTGACGCCGCGTTGTTCCAAGGATACCCCATGACCGACCAGAAATGCGGCCCCCAGAAATGCGGCCTCGTCGCCGTCCTCGGCGCCCCCAATGCGGGCAAGTCGACGCTCGTCAACGCGCTCGTCGGGCAGAAGATCGCGATCGTCAGCCCCAAGGCGCAGACCACGCGCGTCCGGCTGATGGGCGTCGCGATCGAGGGCGACACGCAGCTGCTGCTGGTCGACACCCCCGGCATCTTCGAGCCCAAGCGCCGGCTCGACCGTGCGATGGTGCAGGCGGCATGGGGCGGCGCGGAAGGCGCGGACGTGCTCGCGCTGGTGGTCGACGCCAAGGGCGGGCTGCCGAGCAAGGTGATCGAGATCGCCGAGGCGATCAAGGATCGCGGCGAACCCAAGTACCTCATCCTCAACAAGGTCGATCTTGCGGACAAGACCAAGCTGCTGCTCCACGCCGAGCGATTGAACGCGCTGGTGCCGTTCGACGAGATCTTCTTTGTCAGCGCCTCGACCGGCGACGGCCTGCCCGAGCTCAAGGCGCATCTCGCCGCGCGGATGCCGGTCGAGCCGTGGCATTTCCCCGAGGACCAGGTGTCCGACGCGACCGAGCGCAGCCTCGCCTCCGAAGTGACGCGCGAGCAGCTCTACCTCCAGCTCCACGCCGAGTTGCCCTACGCCTCGACGATCGAGACCGAGCAATATCTCGAGCGCGCGGACGGATCGGTCGAGATCCACCAGCAGATCCTGGTCGAACGCCCGACCCAGCGCGCGATCGTGCTCGGCAAGGGCGGCGTGCGGATCAAGGAAATCGGCGCGCGCGCGCGGGCCGAACTGAGCGGGATCATGGGGCGACCGGTGCATCTGTACCTGCACGTCAAGGTCCGCCCGGGCTGGGACGACGAGCGCGACGTCTATCGCGACATGGGGCTAGACTGGGTGGAGTAAGGCGCGCGCTTTCGCCCCGGTTTGCTTCCCTTTTCTTACTTCCCCGGCGAAGGCCGGGGCCCAGGAGCGGAGCGGACGAAGGCCGGGCGATGCGCTCCGTTACCTTGGACATCACAACTGGGCCCCGGCCTTCGCCGGGGAAGTGCACGGTGGGGTTCAGCCCGACCTTTGCGACACCTTTGCAAAAGTTGGTTTGCCGACCGGTCCTTTGCTGTTTTCCCGCGAAGGCGGGAATCCAGGGCCAAGCAAAACAACAGTTTACAGTTCTTGTGACTCCTGGACTCCCGCCTTCGCGGGAGAACAATTGTGGTTTCGCAGAGGTCTCGCCTTTGCCGGGGAAGCGCGCGGCGGCGGTCAGCCCAGCATCTCCTCGACCCATTCCGGCACCAACACCCCCGCCGCGCCGAGCCGCGTCTCGTGGAAATAGCCGCTTCCCGCCGAGCGATCGAGATTGAGCTCCAACGTCCGCGCGCCGGAATAACGCGCACCCTGGACGAACCCCGCGGCGGGATAGACCGCGCCCGATGTACCGATCGATACGAACAGGTCGGCATCCGCGAGCGCGCGTTCGATCCGCTCCATCTCGTACGGCATCTCGCCAAAGAACACGATGTCGGGCCGCAGCTCCGGCGCGCCGCAGCGTCCGCACACCGACCCCGGCGGGAGCGCCCCGGTCCACCGCACGCGCGCGCCGCATGCCGCGCAAAGCGCCGACTGCAACTCGCCGTGCATGTGGAGCAACCGCGACGCCCCCGCACGCTCGTGCAGATCATCGACGTTCTGCGTCACGATCAGCAATTGCCCACGCCATTCGGCATCGAGCCGCGCGAGCGCGGCATGGGCCGGGTTGGGCGCGACGCCCGCCAGCGTGGCGCGCCGCGCATCGTAGAAACGGTGTACCAGCACCGGATCGGCGGCGAGCGCCTCGGGCGTGCACACGTCCTCGACTCGGTGGCCTTCCCACAGGCCACCTGGCCCGCGAAAGGTCGCAATACCGCTTTCGGCGGAAATCCCGGCGCCTGTCAGAACCACGATGTTTTCGGTGTCTTGCATGGTATCTCTGTACGCGAGGCCCTAGAGGCCCGGGAGGGGAATTTACGGAGTAGGCGCGATGACCGCGATCGGCATTATCGGCAGCGCGGGGCGCATGGGGCAGGCGCTGGCAGCGGCGGTGCCGGATCTGGGCGCCACGCTTGCTGGCGGGATCGACGCGGGCGGCGATCCTGCGGCCCTGGCCCATGATTCGGACGTGCTGGTGGACTTTTCGGTCCCCTCCGCGCTGGAGCGCAACCTTGCGGCCGCGCGGCTGACCGGGACGCCGATCCTGATCGGGACGACGGGCCTGAGCCCGACGCATCATGCCCTGGTCGATTCGGCGGCGGCCGAGATCGCGGTGCTCCAGACCGGTAACGTCTCGCTTGGCGTGACGTTGTTGTCCAAGCTGGTGCGCGAGGCGGCGGCGCGGCTCGGCACCGAATGGGATATCGAGATCGTCGAGATGCATCACCGGCACAAGGTCGATGCGCCTTCGGGCACCGCGCTGCTGCTGGGCGAGGCCGCGGCGGCGGGACGTGGCGCATCGCTTGCCGATTTGCGGGTGTCGGATCGCGCTGGGCTGGTCGGAGCGCGCTCGGAGGGGACGATCGGTTTCGCCGCCTTGCGCGGTGGATCGGTCGCCGGCGATCATCAGGTCGTCTTCGCGGGCGATGGTGAGCGGATCGAGCTTGGCCATCGCGCGGAGAATCGCGCGATCTTCGCGCGCGGCGCGATCACCGCGGCGTTGTGGCTCGCGGGCAAGCCTGCCGGACGCTATCGGATGGAAGAGGTGCTCGGGGTTTGAAGAAGGCCGACGTCATCGACTTCTACGCGCGGCTCGCCGCCGACAACCCGCACCCCGAGACGGAACTCGCGGCGGGGAACGCGTTCCAGCTGGTCGTCGCGGTTGCGCTGTCGGCGCAATCGACCGATGTTGGGGTCAACAAGGCGACGCGGCTGCTGTTCGAGCAGGTCAAGACGCCCGAACAGATGGTCGCGCTCGGCGTGGACGGGCTCAAGACGCATATCCGGACGATCGGGCTGTTCAACACCAAGGCGAAGAACGTGATCGCCTTGTCACAGCAGCTGATCGACGACCATGATGGCGTGGTGCCGAACGACCGCGCCGCGCTCGAACGGCTTCCCGGGGTCGGGCGCAAGACCGCCAATGTCGTGCTCAACGTCGCGTTCGGCGCGGAGACGTTCGCGGTCGACACCCATATCTTCCGGGTCGGCAATCGCACCGGCCTCGCGCGCGGCAAGACGCCGCTCGCGGTCGAACTCAAGCTCGACAAGGCGACGCCGCAGCCGTTCCGGCTGCATGCTCATCACTGGTTAATTCTGCATGGCCGATATGTGTGCAAGGCGCGCACGCCCGAATGCTGGCGCTGCAGCGTCGCGGATCTTTGCGCGTTCAAGCCCAAGACGCCCGCGCCGCCGGTCCGCAGTGCGCCGCGTCCAGCGAAGGAATAGCATCATGCGCCGCCTGCTCGTCGTCATCGCCCTGCTCTCTGCCACCGCCGCTGCCGCCCGCGACACGATTCCGGTGGCGACTTCGGAGGGCAAGCCCGTCGATTGCATCCCGTTGACGCAGATCCGCGAAAGCCGTGTGCGAGACGACCGGACGATCGATTTCGTGATGAGCGGGCGCAAGGTCTATCGCAACACACTGCCCTACGCGTGTCCGAGCCTCGGGTCGGAGCAGCGGTTCAGCTACGCGACGAGTCTGAGCCAGCTCTGTTCGAGCGACATCATCACGGTCTTGTACCAGACGCCCGATCTGATGCGCGGGCCGAGCTGCGGGCTCGGACAATTCCAGCCGGCCACACTCGCGGGCCGATGATTCATCGTGCATCGGGGCTGGCGTCGGCGCGCGGGCTTTGCTAGGCGATGGCTCAGGCACCCGTAGCTCAGCTGGATAGAGCGCTGCCCTCCGAAGGCAGAGGCCACTGGTTCGAATCCAGTCGGGTGCACCATTTTCAAACCGACCGGAAAGCACTGGGCACGATCTGCCCGTGATTGGCTACGGGCCCAAGACAAAATATTGACATTTAATCCCGTTCCTGTTATGTTCTTATGGTTGTAAGCTTTGGGGGCGGGCATGCAGGAACGCTTTGCGATTGACGCAGTTGATCGGCTTGCGTTCGAATCGTGGGCTCGATTTGGGTCGGTACCACGCGATATCTTGGACATGAGACGGTTGCCGAGCGTGACAGCGGTCGAATTCAAGTTCAACCCGTATCATGATCCCGAGGACGGGCGCTTTACATTCGGACCGAACACAGCTCACGCTGCGCACGAATATCGCGGTATGACAGCTGGCGGCGTGCGTAAAATTCGTCCGGTAAGTGGCGGTGGAACAGATCGAAACGGTCGCCCCGTCCCGGAAATGTTCGCGCCGGATCGCTACGCGCTTCACTCCCCTGACGAAGCCTTGATGCACTTTCTTTCCGGATCCGGAGAAGACCGAAATTACTACTTTCAGAAAGTCGATACTTCGCATGTTACTCTGGCAAACTTTCCTTCGATTTGAAAGCTAGTGGCTGAAGCTAAGCCTGGATTGCACAAGATCGTAGACGCATTAGGGGGTATAATGGCGGCACATTGGGCAGGACGTCGAACCTAACGTCCGCTGCGACGGTTGGCGGACTGACTTTGCGGGCAAGCGGTGTGCTCGCTATCGCGGGCGATGGTTACTATACTTTCAGTGGCAGGCGATCTGCTGACGATGACATTTATGATTTCAACAAGAGGAGGGGACGATCTCCCTTAGCGGACGCATCGACCAAAAATGGGCGTCAAATCTCTGGCAAGTCTTTTACAGTTCACATGATCGGATCCAAGCCGTTCAGCGAGCGCGGGCGTCGTTGAGCATTCAGGGGATCTTCCGCCGTGGCGGGTGCGCGTTGTCCTGCAGCATCGCGTTCGGCCTAGGCGTGGCTGTCGGCTTCTTTCTCTTTTGGCTCAATGACCAATGGAGGCCGTTTATCGACCAACCCACCGCAGCAGGCTATGCGCTTGAATATGCGCGGGACCTGTGTGGCAGGGGCGTGGGTTTCCGTACCGGCGTCTGCACCCACAGGATAACATCGGTGCAGGAGAGCAAGGACGGGTGGATGTTCGGCGTTCTGTCCGCCGACCGCGAGACGGCTGCGTTCATCCTCGTCAGTCGTAAGGGCGCGATGGAGGCTGAGGGTATTGTTGGCGAAACAGTGTCTGCTCCAAAGAAATCGATACCGCGCCGGTGAAGCAGGCCGTCGGGAAAACCGCGGCCTTTGCGTTTGCAAACGATTCGTCTCATGCGCAGCTGTTGAGCCTGCAGGCGGCCCGCAATTTTCCCAACGTTCCCAGTGCCCGTCATTCCTATGCCGGATCCATCGCAATCGCCCCATTGACCTTAAGCACCCGGTCTATGGCGGGGATGGTTTGGCATGACGAACGCGGGCAAGAGCTCCGCCATCGAACCCATGCCGCCCTACTCGTCAGACATCAGCGTGGTCTCGGAATTTCCCAATGATTTGAGTGCCCATTGCTTTCAGCCCGGGTGCACCAACTACCCCCAATGCCATCCTTCCAGGCGATACCGTTGGCACCTGGCACAGGTCGGCGGGCTGTATCGGGCTATCGCGGCCAGCCGGCCATCGCGGCGGTACCGATCCGCAACAGCTTGTCCCGCCCCGCGCCGTCCTTCGCCAGGGTAGACATGCCTTGCACTACCGCGAACACGTGCCCCGCCAGCGTGTCGGCATCGCAGTCAGCGGGCATGATCCCCGCGCGGATATCGCGTTCGATCCGTTCGCGGAGCGCGCTTTCGATAGCGCGGCGGATCGCGGCGAGGTCCTCGCGAAGGGCCGCCGCATCGGCAGAACAACTCACCATCGCGCTGGCGAGCAGGCAACCCGCGGGCGTGTGCTCGCCGGTATCGCCGGTCGCCGCCGCGACGAGCAGATCGCGCGCCGCCGCGAACGACGAAGCGGCCGTTGCGATCGTGCGGACGACCGCGTCGCGGCCGCCGAGGTAGCGATCGACTGCCTCGCGAAATAGCCGCTGCTTGTCGCCGAACGCGGCATACAGGCTGGGCGGGGTGATCCCCATCGCCCGGGTCAGGTCCGCGATCGACGTCGCCTCGAACCCGTGTTCCCAGAAGAGGTGCATCGCAGCGGTCAGTGCGGCGTCGCGGTCGAAGGCGCGCGGTCGCCCGGTGCGCCGGCGGATCGGGATCGGTTGCTCCATAGCGAGTGCTATATAAGAGTTGACCTGCCCGGACAATCCGGGGCACGACCTTCCGTATCGATCCCTATGGAAGTCCCGATCATGGCGCTCACCGATTATCGTACCCTTGGCCGTTCGGGCCTCGTGGTCAGCCCGCTGGCGCTCGGCACGATGACGTTCGGGGTCGCGCGCTGGGGAATGGAGCAGCCTGCGGCCGAAGCGGTGTTCGACGCCTATGTCGGGGCGGGTGGCAATATCGTCGATACCGCCGACGTCTATGCCAGCGGCCGCAGCGAGGAGATGCTCGGCGCGATGATCGCGGCGCGCGGTGTGCGGGACCGGATCGTGGTTGCGACCAAGGTGGGGTTCGCGGTGGGATCGGGGCCGCATGCCGGCGGCAATGGCGCACGGCACATCCGTGCGGCGCTGGAGGGATCGCTGCGCCGGCTCAGGACCGATTACGTCGATCTCTACTGGATCCATGTGTGGGATTCGGTGACGCCGGCCGAGGAGCTGCTCCAGACGATGGCAAGCCTCGTCCGCGCGGGCAAGATCCGCTACTGGGGCATGTCGAACGCACCGGCCTGGTATGTCGCCAAGCTGACGACCCTTGCGGCCGTCCACGGGGTGCCCGGGCCGATCGCGCTGCAATATTTCTATTCGCTGGTCAGTCGCGAAATGGAGGCCGAGCATCTGCCGCTCGCGCGCGACACGGGTATGGGAATGATGCCGTGGAGCCCGCTGGCCTACGGGCTGCTCACCGGAAAGTACGACCGCGCGCGCGTCGAAGCGGGAGCGCCACGCGCGGGTGGACTGCCGAGCGCTGCCGGCACCGGCGTGTCGCGCGCGGAGGGCGACCAGCGGCTGGATGGTGCGAACCCGTTTGGCGACACGCTGTTCACCGAGCGCAACTGGCGGATCGTCGATGCGCTGCGCGGGGTGGCGGAGGCGCTCGGGGAGACACCCGCGCGCGTTGCGCTGGCGTGGGTACTCGGGCGTGCGGGGGTCGATACCGCGCTGATGGGGGTGAGCCGGGTCGAACAGCTCCACGACAATATCGCGGCGACCGACCTGCGCTTGCCGCCCGAGCAGGTCGCGCTGCTCGATGCGGCGAGCAAGCCCGAGGGAGCGATGATCTATGGCCTGTTCACACCACAGGGGCGGCAGGGCGTGGTCTTTGGCGGGAGCGCGGTGGCGGCACGGCAGGATTGACATAGCGCGTTCGGGTTTTTACTAACATACTTGTCAGTAAGGAGCCGAGTCGATGGCCACGCTTCCCCCGTTCCCCGGCACCAGCGGACGGCGCGACTGGCGCACCGCGTTCGAGGCGATACGCAAGTTGCTCGCGAACGGCGACGATACGACCCAGGTTTTCCGTATCATGCGCGCCCTCAACGTCGGCAATGCGCCGATGAACTATGCGCGCCTGCTCTCAACCCCGCAGGGCGGCAGGCTGGCGAGCGAACAGGTCGAACTTGCCGAGCGGTTTTCGGACAGGGCGTTCGTCGCGTCGTTCGCGCCCGGCACGGTTGGCGCCGCCTATCGCGATTTCCTCGAGTCGACCGGCTATTCCGCCGACGGGCTGGTCCAGGTGAGCAAGGTGATCAGCGAGGATCAGGTCGCGCATCCCTATGCCTGGTTCGGGCGGCGGGTCCGCGACACGCACGACATCTGGCATGTGCTGACCGGCTACAAGGCGGACGAATCGCTGGGCGAGGCGTGTCTCGTCGCGTTCAGCTACGCGCAGGTCGGTGGACTCGGCTGGGCCTTCATCGGCGGCGCGGCGGCACTCAAGAGCCTGAAGGTGACCCGCAACACGCTGTTCGCACGTGCGGTTTGGGAGGGGTATCGCAACGGGCGGCGTGCAAAATGGATTTCGGGCGAGGATTATCTCGCGCTGCTCGCCGAGCCTATCGATATGGCGCGCGCGCGGCTCGGAATCGCGACGCCGGTCGCCTATCTCAAGGCGCAACGCGAATTGGGGCCGGAATTGGCGTCCTATCTCAGCGAGCGGCGTGGGGAAGCGGCACAGCTTGCGGCATGATTGGCGACGGTAATCCCGGCCTCGGCCGGGATTACCGTCGCAATGCTGGACCGGCGATGACGTGGTCCAGTGGATTGCGCGACAATCCCGATATGGCACCCGGCGTCATTCTCGCTCGGGTACCGGCACGTTGAAGCCATTCAGTGTCATCGACACCAGGGCATAGAGCCCGACCAGATAGATCAGCTCGTTGGTGCCATGCTGCCCGAACGTCTCGAGCGCTAGGCGGTAGCAGGGCTCGGGCAGTACCCCGCCATTCACCAGCGCGAACGCGACGTCATAGGCGACGCCTTCTTCCGGCGACAGGTCGGTCGGCTTTATGTTGGCGCACAGTTCGGACAGCCGCTTGGCGGGCATCTGTTCCTGCTCGGCAACCGCGATATGCGCGTAGATCTCATACGCCGCGTCGAAATGCGCGCCGGTGACGAGGATCGCGATCTGGCGCGGCTCGTCCCTGAGCGTCGCCTGCGCGGTCATCGCTTTCGTCAGCGCCCACACCGCCTTGCCGATCACCGGCTCATGCAGCCACGGGTTCCATGGGCCGATCAGCGCGCCATCGGCATCCACCGTCTTGAATGCGGAGAAGCTCGACGCGATGCCTTGCTTCATGTCGTCGTACAACGGCTTCTGGTCTGGCGTCAGGTCGGCGGGGGCGATCGGTGGCAGGCGCATCGGGGTGTCCTTTGTCCGAAGGGGGTGACGGCGAAGCGGTCTGCGCGCCGTATCGTTCCTGCATCATCACGCAAATTGCGAAACGCGCGTGACAGGGTAGAGCGGTGGCAATGTTGACGCGTCTGGTCCTCACCAATTTCCGCAATCACGCCGCGCTGGCGATCGCGCCGGGCCCCGGGTTCGTGGTGCTCACCGGCGAGAATGGCGCGGGCAAGACCAACGTGCTCGAGGCGGTATCGTTGCTCGCGCCCGGGCGCGGGCTGCGGCGCGCGGGGCTGGGCGAGATGGCGCGGCAGGACGGGCCGGGCGGATTCGGGATCGCGAGCGACCTCGGCGGCGACGTCGCGCTCGCGACCGGCACGCAGGCGAGCGCGCCCGAGCGGCGGATCGTGCGGGTGCAGGGTTCTGCGGTCGCGGCGACGCAACTGGCGGAATGGCTCACCGTTCTGTGGCTGACCCCTGCGATGGACCGGCTGTTCGTCGAGCCCGCAGGGGAGCGGCGGCGCTTCCTCGACCGGCTGACGCTGGCGCTCAGCCCCGGCCATGCGGTCCACGCCAACCGCTACGAGGCCGCGATGCGCGCGCGCAACCGGCTGCTTGGCGAGGAGGGACGGCCCGACCGCGAGTGGCTGAGCGCGCTCGAGGCGCAGATGGCGGAGCATGGGAGCGCGATCGATCTCGCGCGGCGCGATACGGTCGCCGCGCTCGGCGCGCGGCTGGTCGAGCAGCCCGACGGGCCGTTCGCGCGCGCCGGGCTCGAGCTGACCGGCTGGACCGGGGCGGGGGAGACGCTCGCGGCGGACCTCGCGGCGGGCCGCGCGCGCGATGCCGCCGCGGGGCGCGCGCTGGTCGGCCCGCATCGCAGCGATCTGGCGGTGACGCATCTCGGCAAGGCGCAGGCGGCGGCGCTGTGTTCGACCGGCGAGCAGAAGGCGTTGCTGCTCGGGCTGATCCTCGCGCATGCCGATCTCGTCGCCGAGCGGACCGGGATGGCGCCGGTGCTGTTGCTCGACGAAGTCGCGGCGCATCTCGATCCGGTCCGCCGCGCGGCGCTGTTCGCACGGCTCGCGGGGATCGGGCAGGTGTGGATGACCGGGACCGAGGATGCGCTGTTCGCGGACCTCGGGCGCGACGCGTTGCGTCTCACCCTGGGGCAGGTCGCCGCCTGAACCCCGGCTGTCGAGGGAACTCACCCCCGGTTCAAGCGCTCGCGCTCAAACCCCCGGCATCGGGCGGGGGCCTGGGAGTTTCACGATGACGATAATTCGCAAGTCGATCCTTACCGCCGCTGTCGCCGCCATTGCCATCGCGGGAAGCGCGATGCCCGCCGCCGCGCAGGAGCGGTGGGACTGGGGTGGTGGCCGCCCGGGTGACCGCGACTATCGCCTGGTTGGCGCGGGCGTACCGATCCTGTTCCCCGAGCTGCGCGGGACCAACCGCGGGCGTGCGTTCGTCATGCGCAATTTCGACTTCAACCATGACGGTCGCGTCAACCCGCGCGAGGCGGATGCCGCCAACCGCGCGTTCGCGCAGGTTGCCGGCCCGCGCCGCGACCGGTTCGACTGGGCGTCGCGCGACCGCGTCGTCGTGGTCGAGGACCGCCGCGGTCCGCCGCGCGGCGGCTGGGACCAGCGCGCGATGCGTGGCTACGGCTTCCGCCAGACGTCGCGTGGCGCGATGATGCGGCTCGACGAGGACGTGCTGTTCGCGACCGACAGCGCGGTGTTGCGCCCGGGCGCGATCGACAAGCTCAAAGGTCTTGCCGACTATCTGCGGTCGGAATCGGGCGTGCGCGTCGCGATCGACGGCTACACCGATTCGCGCGGGACCGACGCGCACAACCAGGCGCTGTCCGAGCGCCGCGCGGATGCAGTGCGCACCGCGTTCGACCAGATGGGCGTGACTCGCGCGCGGTTCTCGGTGGTCGGGCATGGCGAGGCCAATCCGGTCGCGCCCAACACCACCCCGCAGGGCATGCGCCAGAACCGCCGGGTCGAGGTGACACTGCTTGGGCAGCGCGCCGATCGGTTCTGAGTGGTAATGCCGCCCCGGCAGTCTGCCGGGGCGGACTGGCGCGAAAGTTAAAGTACGGTCTCGTTACCTGCTGTTTTCCCGCGAAAGCGGGAATCCAGGGTCAAGCAGAACAACGGCTACAGTTTTCGTGACTCCTGGACTCCCGCCTTCGCGGGAGAACAGCGATTGTTTCGCAGCGGCCCCACACCCCGCCGATATCGCCTCTATCATGCAGCGCCTGCACGCACGATTGCGTGGCGCGGGTTCCGATTGCGATCGTAGCGACCTCGTAACGCGCAGATATTGCCACCCACCCCTGACGGGACGCGGCGGCCCCGGCATCCTTCGGGGGCGTGCGGGGTAAACCTTCCATGAAATCGCTGGATCTGTGGCTCGTCTCGGCTTCAGCTTGCGCTGCGCGGGGCTGCTCGTCCAACGCCGGGGGCGGGCAATTGCCCTTCATCGTCGGGAAGTAGCGTAATCCGGCCCGGGTGTGGCGTCCCGGGCCGGGAAACGCCATTTCGCTTCCGTTTCCAGCCCTGAATCCCTATACGCTTGGCATGGCAGAAGACCCCAATACCAACGACTATGGCG
Source organism: Sphingomonas sp. CARO-RG-8B-R24-01 (assembly GCF_022662295.1). Classification (NCBI taxonomy): domain Bacteria; kingdom Pseudomonadati; phylum Pseudomonadota; class Alphaproteobacteria; order Sphingomonadales; family Sphingomonadaceae; genus Sphingomonas; species Sphingomonas sp. CARO-RG-8B-R24-01. The sequence goes on from NZ_JAKNQI010000008.1 coordinate 111,455, forward strand.
CAGACTCGATCAAGGTGCTCAAGGGCCTCGACGCGGTGCGCAAACGCCCCGGCATGTACATCGGCGATACCGACGATGGCTCCGGCCTCCACCACATGGTGTTCGAGGTCAGCGACAACGCGATCGACGAGGCTTTGGCCGGACATTGCGACCGGATCGACATCACGCTCAACGCCGACGGATCGGTCACGGTCGAGGATAACGGTCGCGGCATCCCGACCGGGATCCACACCGAGGAAGGCGTCAGCGCCGCCGAGGTGATCATGACCCAGCTCCACGCGGGCGGGAAGTTCGAGAACACCTCGAACGACAATGCGTACAAGGTCTCGGGCGGGCTTCACGGCGTCGGTGTCTCGGTCGTCAACGCGCTAAGCGAATGGCTGGATCTTACGATCTTCCGCGACGAGCAGGAGCATTACATGCGCTTCGCGTTCGGCGATGCGGTGGCCCCGCTCAAGATCGTCGGCCCGGCGCCGGGCAAGAAGGGGACGCGCGTTACCTTCTTCCCGTCGCCCGCCACGTTCAAGATCACCGAATTCGACTTCGACAAGCTCGAGCATCGCTACCGCGAGCTCGCCTTCCTCAACTCGGGCGTGCGACTGTTCCTCAACGACGCGCGGCACGAGGACGTGAAGACGGTCGAGCTCTATTACGAAGGCGGGATCGCCGCGTTCGTGAAATATCTCGATCGCAACAAGGCCGCGTTGATGCCCGAGCCGGTCGCGATTAGCGGCACGCGCGACGACGTCACGATCGACGTCGCGCTCGAGTGGAACGACTCCTATTACGAGAACGTCCTCGCCTTCACCAACAACATCCCGCAGCGCGACGGCGGGACGCACATGGCCGCGTTCCGCGCGGCGATGACGCGCACCCTCAACAATTATGCCGAGAAATCCGGCATGTTGAAGAAGGAGAAGGTCAGCCTCACCGGCGACGACATGCGCGAGGGCCTTACCGCGATCGTCTCGGTCAAGCTGCCCGATCCGAAGTTCAGCAGCCAGACCAAGGACAAGCTCGTCTCGTCCGAGGTGCGCCAGCCGCTCGAATCGCTGATGGCGGACAAGCTCGCGGAATGGCTCGAGGAGAACCCCGCGCACGGCAAGGCGATCGTCCTCAAGATCATCGACGCTGCCGCCGCGCGCGAAGCCGCCAAGAAGGCGCGCGAACTGACCCGGCGCAAGGGCGTGATGGATATCGCATCGCTCCCGGGCAAGCTCGCGGATTGCCAGGAGCGCGATCCGGCCAAGTCCGAGCTGTTCCTGGTCGAGGGCGACTCGGCTGGCGGGTCGGCCAAGCAGGGGCGTGACCGCCATTTCCAGGCGATCCTGCCCTTGCGCGGCAAGATCCTCAATGTCGAGCGCGCGCGGTTCGACCGGATGCTGTCGTCGAAGGAAATCGGCACGCTGATCCAGGCGATGGGCACCGGGATCGGGCGCGACGACTTCAACGTCGAGAAGCTACGCTACCACAAGATCGTCATCATGACCGACGCAGACGTCGACGGCGCGCATATCCGCACGCTGCTGCTGACGTTCTTCTACCGCCAGATGCCCGAGATCATCACCAAGGGGCACCTCTACATCGCGCAGCCGCCGCTCTACAAAGCGACGCGCGGGCGGTCCGAAGTGTATCTCAAGGACGACAGCGCGCTCGACGAATATCTGGTCGAGAATGGCGTCGCGAGCGTCGTGCTCGAGGGTGCGCAGGGGTCGCGGTCTGGCGCGGACCTGCGGACGCTGGTCGATCATGCGCGGCGGATGCGGACGCTGATGCGCTTCGTGCCGCGGCGCTACGACCCGACGATCGTCGAGGCGCTTGCGATGGGCGGCGCGCTCGATCCGGCGCTCGACATGGACGCACGGCGCGAGCGCGTGGTGCAGGTCGTGCGCGGGCTCGATGCGGCGGATCAGGATGCGCGCTGGTCGGCGACGCTTGCCGAGGACGGCGGCTTCCATGTCGAGCGCGTGTGGCGCGGCGTGACCGATCACCACATCATCGAGGCGGCGTTCCTCGGCTCGGCGGAGGCGCGCAAGCTCCACACGCTCGCGGCGGAACAGGCCGAGGCGTTCGTCGATACAGCCCGTCTCGTGTCGAACAAGGCGGCGGCAGCGGCGCAGGCGGAAGCCGATGCGGCGGCGGACGAAGCCGAGGCGACCGCGCTTGAGGGTGGCCGTGCCGGCGCGCCTGCGACGGTAAGCAAGGGGGCGACGATGGTCGCACGGCCGTCGCAGCTGCTCGACGCGATCCTGACCGCTGGCCGCAAGGGGCTCGCGATCCAGCGCTACAAGGGACTGGGCGAGATGAACGCGGACCAGCTGTGGGAAACCACGCTCGACCCGCAGAACCGCTCGATGCTCCGCGTCGAGGTCGACCAGGCCGATGTCGCGGACGAGATTTTCACCCGGCTGATGGGCGATGTGGTCGAACCGCGCCGCGAATTCATCCAGGAGAATGCGCTGAGCGTCGCCAATCTCGACGTCTGACGCCTCGGCGGTACGGGTCGCGCTGATCGGCGCTGCACTGCTCCTCGCGGGGTGCGGGCCGCAGCGCACCCCACCGCCGTCGCTTTTGTTCGAGGGGCTGCCGGTGCGCGGCAGCCTCGCCGATGCGCGCCGCGCGGGATTCACCGACTGCGTCCAGCCCGATTGGGACAGCCTGCGCTGCCGACGACATGGCGTGACGGTGAAAGGGGCGGGGCCGTTCGAGGCGGCGGTCGATCTCGCAGGGCATGACGGCAGCGGCGGGTTCGACCAGCTGATCGTGTGGCACGAGGCGGACCAATATGCGGTCTACAAGATCACCGACGTGCTCGACGCGGAGCGGTGGCGCAATTGCAGCACCGGTACGGGCGATCGCGGCGACCAGATCGTCTATACGCGTCTGGGCGTGGCGGTGCGGATATCGATGGACCTGAGCTATTGGGGGAAACGCCGGTTGCGGGTGATTCCCGATGCGGGGACGAAGCGGCCTTGCTGAGGGGGGCGGCGGAGGGATCGTCCAAGCTCTCTTCTATCTCTCCCTGCACTTCCCCGGCGAAGGCCGGGGCCCAGTAGCGAGGACCTGAGTAAGGGAGCGCAGCGTCCGCCATGACCGGTCCGCTACTGGGCCCCGGCCTTCGCCGGGGAAGTGACGGGGATCGGACGCTGTGACGCCACCGCTGTCGGCGCGCCGTTGCATTGGTGAACAGCGCCATTCCCTTGCACTTCCCCGGCGCAGGCCGGGGCCCAGTAGCGAGGACCTGAGTAAGGGAGCGCAGCGTCCGCCATGACCGGCCCGCTACTGGGCCCCGGCCTTCGCCGGGGAAGTAATTATGGGCATTGGCACTCCCCTCAATGCGCCGCCTCCTTGCCGAACAACGCCATGATCCGCGGGACGATCAGCGCGAGTATGCCCCCCGCGACCAGCCCGACCACCGCCGAAGCCAGCGCAAAGCCGAACCAATGGCCGATCCCCGGCGCGAACGACAGCAGCCCCGCGAACCACGCAGCGACCACCTCAGCGGTATGCGGGATCGTGGTGAAGTGGAACTCCTCGAGCCCGTGGACCAGGATGCCGCCGCCGACCCACAGCATCGCGACCGTCCCGATCTTCGCAATCGCGCCGAGCACGACGGGCATCGCGGCGACCATCCCGCGCCCGATCCGCTGCGTCACCGCGTTCTCGCGCTGCGCGAGATGCAGCCCGATATCGTCCATCTTCACGATCAGCCCGACGACCCCGTACACCCCCGCGGTGATCACTAACGATACCGCGATCAGCGCGGCGGCCTGGGTGACGATCGGCTGGTCGGACACTTCGGCGAGCGCGATCGCCATGATTTCGGCCGACAGGATCAGGTCGGTCCGCACCGCGCCCGCGACCTTGCTGGTCTCGAGCTGCTCGGGGCTTTGCTCGCCCGCTGCCGCCTCGTCCTCGGCAGCGTGATGCCCGAGCAGGCTCCCGAGAATCTTCTCCGCCCCCTCGAACGCGAGATAAAGCCCGCCGATCATCAGGATCGGAGTGATGATCCACGGCACGAACGCACTCAGCAGCAGCGCGGCGGGAAGCAGGAACAGCAGCTTGTTGCGGAGCGACCCCTTGGCGATCCGCCAGATGATCGGCAGTTCGCGCGCCGGGGTGAGGCCCGAGACGTATTTGGGGGTCACCGCCGCATCGTCGACCACGACACCGACCGCCTTGGACGACGCCTTCATCGATGCCGCCGCGACATCGTCGACCGAGGCCGCGGCAAGCTTTGCGATCGCCGCGACGTCGTCGAGCAGGGCGACCAGACCAGAGGGCATGCGGCGTGTCTCCGAAATTTATGAACGAAACGTCATGAACGAATGCCAGCGGGAACGGTGCGGCAGGCATATCGATCCATCTCGCTTCCGCAACGATCGCCGGGTCCGCGCGATAATTCGTCGCCAGACGGCTTGTTGGAACGCGTGCGTTATGGTGAACTGCGCAAAACCGTGACGGGCCGTTGCGGACGGGGGAGACGATGATGCGCACGATCCTGACAACCTTGGCGGCGACCGCCTTGATTTCTTCCGCTGCAGGTGCGGCGACGGTTGCGCCGGCCTCCCGGCACGCGGTCAAGGATACGCAGCGCGCGGTTGCCAAGGCGCTTGCCGATCCCGCCCGCGCCGATCAGCAAGGCGACGACGCGCGGCGCAAGGCCTCGGAGGTTCTTGCTTTCTCGGGTGTCGGGCCCGGAGACGAGGTCCTCGATTTCTTCCCGGGCTCGGGGTACTGGACGCGGATCTTCTCCGGCATCGTCGGTAAGGCCGGGCATGTCTATGCGATCTGGCCAGCCGCCGCCGCCAGATTCGCCGAGAAGGCCGTCCCCGCGCTGGAGGCTCGGCATCTCTCCAATACCTCGCTGACCGTGATGTCCGGCGCGGGCGTGCGCGCCTCGGAGCCGGTCGACCTGTTCTGGACCGTCCAGAATTATCACGACGTCAACAACGTGCCCGGTGGCGAGGCGACGCTCGATGCGTTCAACAGGCAGGTCTTCGCCGCGCTCAAGCCGGGGGGTACCTATATCGTGATCGATCATGCGGATGCGCCGGGCAGCGGATTGGCCGGCACCTCGACCAAGCACCGGATCGATCCCGCGGCGGTCAAGGCCGAAGTCGTCAAGGCCGGGTTCGTGTTCGATGGGGAAAGCGACGTGTTGCGCAATCCTGCCGACGACCACAGCGCCGCCGTCTTCGACTCGGCGATCCGCGGCAAGACCGACCAGTTCGTCTATCGCTTCCGCAAGCCGCGCTGAGCGGCGGCGATCCGCGACAGCAGGTCTGGCGGCTAGGCGGCAACCGCCTCTTCGGCTTGCAGGAACGAAACGAAGCGATCGGTCGAGCGGAGCAGGTCACGGGCGCTGACGGCCAGTTCGCCCGCGCTTCTGCTCACGTCGGCGGAGAGCGACGACGCCGTTCCCCCGGCACGCGCGACGTTGGCAATACGCCGTTCGACCTCGTCCGCGGTGGAGGCGGCCCGTGCGGCACCCGCGTCGACGTCCTGCGCGGTCAGCCGTTGCTCGGCGACCGCCGTCGCAATTCCCGACGCCGCGAGCGATACCTGCCCGATCGCGCCGTTGACGCTGCGCAGCTTTTCGCTGGTGTCGGCCACGCCCTCCCGGATGCCCGATATCAGGCTGCCGATCCGGTCGCTTGCCCGGGTGGTGTCTGCCGATAGCGTCTTGACCTCCCCCGCAACGACGGCAAAGCCGCGCCCGGCATCGCCGGCGCGTGCCGCCTCGATCGTCGCGTTGAGCGCGAGCAGGTTGGTCTGCGCGGCGATCTTCCGGATGTCGGCGAGGAAGCCTTCGATCTGAACGGCATGTTCCTCCAGCATGGCGACCGTCTGGACGCTCCGCTTGGCCTCGCTGCTCGCCGTTTCGGTCAGCGCCGATTGGCGGTCGGCGGCGATCGCAATCGTCTGGACCGATTCGGACAGCGTACGGATCGTCGCGGCGACCTGCGCGATATCCTGCGCGGCCTGCCCGGCCCCGACGGCGACCTCGTCCGCCTCGCGCGTCGTGCTGCCGGTAATGCGCTCCAGCTGGACCGCGCCCTGTTCGAGCCGTTCGGTCGCCTCGCCGATCGCCTTGATCACCGATGTGACCGAGCGCTCGAATTCGTTGGCGATCGCGATCAGCTCGCCCCGCCGCGATTGCGCGAGTCGATCCGCCTGGGTCTCCCGCTCGTGACGCTCGCGCGCTGCGTCCGCCTCGGCATGTCGCGCCTGCTGCATCGCCAGCTCGGTCTGCCGCTGCCCCGCCTCGGCAGCCTCGGTCAGGTCCTGCGACCGTCGCAGTGCCGCCTCCTGTTCCTTGAACAGGCGCTCCAGCTGTACCATCAACAGCACCAGCACGCTGCATTGCAGGCCGACCGCAACGACGTGGAACAGGATCCGCCCGATATTCCCGCTTCCCGAAAAGACCCATTCCGGCGCCAGGCCTTCCAGCGCGACATGATGCACCGCGGTCAGCCCCGTCGCCAGCACGATCGGACGCCAGTCGGCCAGCATGACGAGCGCGGCCATGCCGACGAAGAAATACATGTGGGCATCCATCTGCCAGGGATGCCCTTTCAGCAGAAACACGAGCATGGCGGGTACGATCGTGGCGGTCGTCCCCATGACCGTGCGCGCTTCGGCATCGTGGCGCCCCGACAGCGCCATGGCCGTCGGCGCGATATTGACCAAGGCTCCGATGCCGAGCAGCGCCCACCCCGCGCCGGCGTGAAGGAGCGCATTGCCCAACAGCAGCAGCCCGAGCGAAACCCAGCCGAGCAACGCCCAAAGCTGGACCCCGCGGCGGCGCAGCGTGTCCAGTGGTGGGAGATGCGATTGTGGCGCAAACAGAGGGGCGATCATCGGAACCAGGCGAGTCATGCCGACGCCCCGAACAGGCGATCGTCCCCGCACCCCGAGGATGGCGCCGCGATCAACAGGACGTTCCAGGCGCGGAGTTTGCGCGTGATGCGCGCCCGGTCTCCCAGCACCACGAGCGATCCCGGAAGCGGCCCCGTTCCCACAAGCATGGCCCCGCTGGAGCGCGCGAGCGTGACCAGCGTTCCGGCATTCCCCTGCATCAAGGGAACCAGCAACATCGCTCCCGAAACCGGGGGCCACAGTGCCATCGCCAGAAGCGCGAGCACGCCGAGCGTCACCTGGAGTGATACCGTTATCGAAAGGGAAGGGCGTCGCATGACGATCGGTCTAGGCAGGACCGGTTAACGGCCAGTAACTCATGGATCGACCGCGACTAAGCCTTTAGTAGCAAACCGCTGGACTAATCGAGCGCAGCCCTAAGGCTTGCGCGAACGCCCGTCCCGACGGAGTCGTACTCGACGATCGTCTGCAGGCTCTGCGCCATCGCGCGGATCAGCTTGGTCCCGACCCCGGTTCCCTGTGGAGAGGCGTCTGCCGCCATGCCGATGCCGTCATCCTCGACCGATAGCTTGAAATGCGCGTCGCCATCCCCGCTGAGGACCACGCGGACTTCGCCCCCGCCCATGGGATACGCATATTTGCACGCATTACTGACGAGCTCGGTGACGATCACGCCGAGCGACACCGCGCGATCGGTCGCAAGCCGGATCGGTTCGGCGAACAGCGAGAGCGTGCGCGGGGCGGTCGGGGTCGACCAGGTCTCGCCCAGTTCATCGACCAGCGCTTTGAGATATTCGCGCATGTCGACCTGCTCGACGTCGTTGCTGGTGTAGAGCCGGCGGTGGACCTGCGCGATCGCGGCGATGCGGCGCTGCGTATCCTCGAGCGCGAGGCGCGCGCCATCGTCCTGCAACGCGGCCGACTGCATCCGCACCATCGCGGAGACGATCTGCAGGCTGTTCGCGACACGGTGGTTGACCTCGCGCAGCAGCGCCTCGAGCCGGGCGTTGCTCGCGCGGAGCTGGTCCTCGGCGGCGGTCTTGTCGCGTTCGAGCGCGGCGCGTTCGAGCACCTGCGCGAAGGCGCTGGCGAGCAGGTCGAAGAAGTCGCTGCCGACCGTCTTGACGACATAGTCCGACGCGCCCGCCTTGAGCGCGGCGACCGCGATCCGGCCTTCCTCCGACCCCGTGACATAGACAACGGGCGGTGCGTCCGGGAGCTGGCGGATCGCGTCGAGCGTCTCGATCCCGTCCATCCCGGGCATGTAATGGTCGACCGCGATCAGGTCGAAGTGCCGCTCACGCGCAAGCGCGAGCCCCTCGGCGCCGCCCTCGGCGACGGTGACGGCAAACCCGAGCCGCGTCAGCGCGCGCGCCGCGAGCCGCCGCAGCCCCGCGTCGTCGTCGATATAGAGGACCGCTGGCCCGGTCGCCTGAACCGGCTGTTCGATCACCCGTGGCCCTCGGCGTCGGGGACCTGGATCACCGACAGGAAGAGGCCGAGCTGGCGGATCGCCTGCGCGAAGCTTTCGTAATTGACCGGCTTGGTGATGTAGACGTTGCAGCCGAGATCGTAGCAGCGCTGGATCTCGACCTTGTCGTCGGTGGTCGTCAGCACGACTACGGGCGTGCGCTTGAGCGGACCGTCCGAGCCCTTGATCTTCGCGAGAATGTCGGTGCCGCCCATGTCGGGCAGGTTGAGATCGAGCAGCACGAGCGCGGGGCCGCCTTGCGCCGGGCCCTTGTCGGCGTTGAAGAGATATTCGAGCGCGCTGGTGCCGTCGGTGAAATGCTGGATCTCGTTGAGGATTCCTGCGCGGCGGATGTTCTTCTCGATCAGCCGTGCGTGCCCCTCGTCATCCTCGATCATGATGATGCTGACGGTCTGGTGGTCGGTCATCGCTGGCTTCCTCGGGTATCGGTCTTGGGTTCGGCGTACAGTGCCGGAAGCGTCAAATGGAACGTCGCGCCGCGTCCGAGTTCGGACGTGACGTCGATCACCCCGCCAAGCCGATACGCCAAGGCGCGGACATGCGCGAGTCCGATCCCTTCGCCCGGCTGGTCCTGCGTGCCCGAACGGCGGAACAGGTCGAACACGCGCGCGTGATCGGCGGGCGCGATGCCGCGGCCATTGTCCTCGATCTCATAGCGGATCCGCTTCCCCTCCCGGCGCCCGCGCACGACGATCCGGCCGGGGCGCTTGGGATCTAGGTATTTGACCGCATTCTCGATCAGGTTGGAAAAGATCTGCTCGACCGCAACCCGGTCGCTGACGAGGTCGGGAAGCGGGCGCTCGACCGTCAGCGTCGCGCCGCGCTGCTCCATCTGCTGCGTCAGGCTCGCGCCGATCCCGTCGATCAGCGTCGCCAGATCGAGTGGCTCCGCGGAAATGACGCGGCGGCCCTGGCGCGACAGCTTGAGGATCGCGTTGATCAGCCGGTCCATCTTCTGCGTCGAGGTGCGGATGAAGCGGATCGCCTCGGGGAGGTCCTCGCGCGCGGCGAGACGTGCGTCCTCGCTGACGATCTCGGGGGCCTTCTCCTCGGCGCGGTCGATCAGGTCGGTGATCGCGCCGGTCGCTGCCTCGAGCTCGGCGGTGAAGCCCATCACGTTGACCAGCGGGCTGCGCAGGTCGTGGCTGACGATATAGGCGAAGCGCTGGATTTCCTCGTTCGCGCGGCTGAGGTCGGCGGTGCGTTCCTCGACCTGGTTCTCGAGCGTGTCGGCGAAGTCGCGCAGCGTATCGCGTGAGGTCGCAAGCTCGCGGGTGTAGCGCAGCACCGTCACCAGCGTGACGAGCGCGACCAGCGCGAGCAGCAGCCCGGCAAGCGCGAGCGTGATGTAGAAGAGCCGGACGCTGTTCTGTTGGGCGGCGTCGCGGATCTTGAGCAGCCGCTGTTCCTCGGTGACCATCCGGTCCGCCAGCGCGCGGACGGTGCGCATCCGGCGCGCGCTCGTCTCGGCCTCGAACTGCGCGACCGCGGCAGTACGGTTGCCCTGCCCGGCAAGGACGATCGTGCGTTCGCGCTGCGCGGCGAGATCGGCGGTCTGGACGCGCAACGCAGCGACATTGGCCTGCTGGCGGGGGTTGTCGGCGGTCAGCGTGGCGATCCGGTTGATCGCACGGGGAAGCTCGGTCATCGCGGCGCGATAGGTTGCCAGATAGATCGGATCGTCGGTCAGCAGAAAGCCACGCCGTGCGGTTTCCCCCTGCTCGATCGCAATCCGCGCGCGGTCGATCGACAGCTCGACCTCATAGGTGTGGTTGACGTCGCGGGTGTGACGCTCGTTCTGGTCGGTCGACCAGGCCGCAGCGATCCCGGCGACGACCAGTAGCAGGAATCCAAGTGACATACAGGCCACCAGGAATCGGCCCATACGGCCTTCGCTGATGCCAAACCCCTGGACTAACCGCTTGTACATGCAGTGTCCTTACGCAGCAGCAACGACAAACGCCAGTGGCTCGGCGTTGATGACGATCAATCGATTCGCCACTGTCTGCCCTTAGCGGAGTCGCAGATCGCCACCGTCCGCCCTGGGCGAAGTTGCCGATCGCCACCGTCCGCCCTGAGCGGAGTCGAAGATCGCTACCGTTCGCCCTGAGCGGAGTCCCAAATCCCCCTCCGTTCGCCCTGAGCGAAGTCGAAGGGCCAGCGCTGCGCAGAGGCTTCGACTTCGCTCAGCCCGAACGGAACTGGCGCGAGCGAACTGGCGTGAGCGAACTGGCATGAGCGAACTGGTGCGAGCGAACTGGCGCAAGCGAACTGGCCCGGACGGAACTAGCGCAAGCGAACTGGCGGAAACGGAACTGGCGCGAGCGAACTGGCGCGGACGGAACTGGCCCAAACGGAACTGGCGCGAGCGAACTAGCTCGAACGGAACTAGCTCGAACGGAACTGGCGCGAGCGAACTAGCCCGAACGGAACTGGCCAGAACGGAACTGGCCAGAACGAAACTGGCCCAAACGGAACTGGCGCGAGCGAACTAGCCCGAACGAAACCGGCCCGAACGGAACTGGGCGGCCCGCCAGGACGGACAGCGCCCTACACCAGCTTCCCCTGCGGCGACGGCCGCCCGACGACACCCCCGCCACGCCGCCGCGCGAGTTCGGTCTCGGCGGTGAAGCGGACGTCCATGTCGCGATCGCCGAGCATGATCGACAGCGAGTCGTCGCTGATCTCCTGCCAGCTCTTGCCGCGATCCGGCCCGGGGCGGATCACGCGCGGCAGCAGGCCGGGGACCGCGGACCAGGCGAGCAGTTGCTCGGGGCCGACTTCGTTGAGCATGTCGCGCAGGTGGAAGGCGGTGACATAGGCGTCGGGGAAGGCGCGATGCGCGGGGAGGCCGAGCTCGTGGACCATCCCCTCGGGCTTGCGCCAATAGCGCAGCATCTGGTTGGAAAAGCTCGGCGTATCGGGCCATAGCCGCAGCGCGCATTTCCACGTGCAGATCCACGGCGCGCCGCGCGTCAGCGGGGTCGTGCAGAACTTCTGCTCGTAATCCGCCCGATGCGCCGCGAGCGCGATCCGGCGCGGATAGGGGTCGAGCACCCCGCGCGCGACGTCGTGCCAGAAGGGCGCGTCGGCGACCTGTTCGTCGAGGATATGGTGGATCGCCTGGGTCAGCGGCGGGATCGGGCGACCGGGGTTGACGAGCCGCGCGCCGCCTTCGCCCTCGATCTCCCAGCGGCCGTCCTTCTGCAGCGCGACGTCCTGCCAGCCGATCTCGCACACGCCGTGGATCGGCGGGCCTTCGCCGGTGGTCTCTAGGTCGATGACACGGATGATCTGGGGCGCGGGGGGAGGCATTGCGCCTAGGTGGCGTGTTTTACGCCGGATTGCGAGGGGGGCGATGGGTTCGCCCCCCTCACGGCGTCATCCCGGACGATGCCCGGCAAGACGGGTGTGGCGGTGCTTAGTGCGCCGCCTGTGGGCCACGCTGCAGCCCGCTCTTCTCGAGCTGGTCGTCGATCATCGCGAGCAGGCGGTCGAGCGCGGGCTGGTCCTTTGCTTCAGCGCGCGCCACGAGCACGTCCTGCGTGTTCGATGCGCGGAGCAGCCACCAGCCGTCGGGGGTGTTGACGCGCGCGCCGTCGGTACGGTCGACCTCGGCGCCATCCGCCTCGAGCCGCGCGAGCACTTCCTCGACCACCGCGAACTTGCGGCTCTCGTCAACCTGGAAGCGCATCTCCGGCGTGTTGACCAGCGCGGGCATGTTGCCGCGCAGTTCGGTGACCGACTTGCCGATCATGTGCGCCGCACGAATGAAGCGGACGGCCGCATATTGCGCGTCGTCGAACCCGTAATATTCATGCGCGAAGAAGATGTGGCCGCTCATCTCGCCCGCGAGCGGGCTGTCGGTTTCCTTCATCTTCATCTTTATCAGGCTGTGCCCGGTCTTCCACATCAGCGGCTTGCCGCCGAGTTCGGCGACCCGGTCGTACAGCATCTGCGACGCCTTCACGTCGGCGATGATCGTCGCGCCGGGAAGCTCCTTGAGAACAGGTTCGGCCAGAATGGAGAGAATCTGGTCGCCCCAGATTACGCGGCCTTCGCCGTCGATCGCGCCGATCCGGTCGCCGTCGCCATCGAACGCCAGACCGAAATCGAGGTTCTTCTCCGCGACGAGCCGCTTGAGATCGACCAGATTGGCTTCATCGGTAGGATCGGGATGATGGTTGGGAAATTTGCCGTCGACATCGGTGAACAGCAGGTGATGCTCACCCGGGAGGAGCTTGACCAGCTTCTCGATGATCGGGCCCGACACGCCGTTGCCCGCGTCCCAGCCGATCTTGTAGGTGCCGCCCGCGAAACCGGCCATCAGGCGGCCGACATATTCGTCCTCGACGTCGGCGGTCGAGACGGTGCCTTCGCCCGTCTCCCAATCGCCTTCCTCGGCCATCCGCCCGAGATCCTGGATGTCCGCGCCGAAAAACGGCTTGTGTTGCAGCACCATCTTGAAGCCATTGTAATCGGAGGGATTATGGCTGCCGGTTATCTCGATGCCGCCATCCACTTCTAGCGTGGCCTCGGCGTAATACAGCATCGGGGTCGGCCCCATGCCAATCCGTACGACGTCCACGCCGGCCGCGGTCAGCCCGCCGACGAGCGCGGCTTCGAGCTCGGGCGAGGACAGGCGGCCGTCATAGCCGACCGCGACGCGGGTGCCGCCGGCGCGGCGCACGCGCGTGCCGAAGCCGCGACCGATCGCGTCGGCGTCGGCGGTGCCCAGCGTCTTGCCGACGATGCCGCGGATGTCATATTCGCGGAGCGAAGTGGGGTCGAAGCGATGGGTCATGCGGTTCCTCCTGGGGTTTGATAGGGCCTAATCGACCAATCGTGAGAAAGTTCAGTGACTAAGGCTTAAGCAGCACGTCACGCGCCGCGTTAATCCGTCGGGTCAGCTCGGCGGAGCCGCCCTTGTCCGGGTGCAGCGCCGAGACGAGCCGGCGATGCGCCGCGCGGATCGCCGCGGCATCCGCCGCCGGGCCGACCCCGAGCACGGCGCGCGCCTCGGTCTCTTCAGGGCGTTGCATCGGCGCGCGCCTGGGCTTGGGGCGCAGCAGCAGCCATGCCGCTACGAGCAGTGCGACGAGAAGCAGGACTTTGCTCATCAGGCGAACAGCGGCAGCACGGATTCGGGCAAGGCGAGCGCGCCCATCATCTCGCGCAGCTCCTGCCGCGCGGCGACATGCGCCAGCCCCATCGCACCGAATTCGCCCGAATCGAGCATCGTCAGCCCGGCAGGGAACAGCTCGCGATAGATCACGCGTTCGCCGAGCCCGGGGACGATGCGGAACCCGACCCGCTTGGCGAGCTGGTCGAGCGCGTCCGACACGCGGCGCATGTTGCGCGCCTCGATATGCTGGACGCGATTGCGCAGCACGACCCAGTCGATCGTCGAGCCGTCCGCCTTGGCGCGCGCCTTGCGGGCGTCCCATATCATCTCGGCGTAGAAGCTCGGGCGGGTGACCTTGTAGGTTTCGGGATGGACCTGCCCGATCAGGTCGAAATCGACGAAACTGTCGTTCATCGGCGTGACGAGCGTGTCCGCGCGCGCCGCCGACAACCGCCCGAAACGGTCGTCGCGGCCCGGCGTGTCGATCACGAGGAAATCGGTGTCGGTCGCGAGGTCGGCGAATAGCTCCTCGAAACGCTCGTCGGTCTCGCCGTCATGCGTCGCGTGGCGCGGGATCGGCAGCGCGCGACCGGTCCGCTGGACGGTTGCGGCGCGATTGTCGAAATAGCGCCCCATCGTGCGCTGGCGGTGGTCGAGATCGAACGCCGAGACCTTCGCCCCGCGCGCGGCGAGCGCGATCGCGACATGGACCGCGGTGGTCGACTTACCGGTGCCGCCCTTTTCGTTGGCGAAAACGATGATGTGTGGTTTTCGCGCAGCAGTGGCCAACGGGATGATGTCCTAGCGTCTTGTTCGGTTCGGCCTGCCCCCATAGAAGGCCTGCCCGTCCTTACCGAAGGCCCAACCCGCGTGCAAACCATCCGTACTCTCGACGCGCTTCGCTCCGCGATCGCCGACTTTCGCAGCGACGGGGCGGGCATCGCGCTCGTGCCGACGATGGGCGCGCTCCATAGCGGGCATATCGCGCTGATCGAGACCGCGCGGCGGCAGGGGCGCAAGGTCGTCGCGTCGATCTTCGTCAATCCCAGGCAGTTCGGCCCGAACGAGGATCTCGCGCGCTATCCGCGACGCGAGGCGGCGGATGCGCGGATGCTGACCGAGGCGGGGTGCGACCTGTTGTGGCTGCCGCCGGTGGACGTGATGTATCCGGCGGGCTTCGCGACCAATATTTCGGTGTCGGGGGTGAGCGAGGGGCTCGATGGCGCGGCGCGGCCGGGGCATTTCGACGGGGTCGCGACGGTCGTCGCCAAGCTGTTCAACCAGGTTCGGCCAGACGTGGCGCTGTTCGGCGAGAAGGATTTCCAGCAGCTCGCGGTGATCCGACGGATGGTCACGGACCTCGATTTCGGGATCGAGATTGAGGGCGTTCCGACCCAGCGCGACGACGACGGCCTCGCGCTGTCGTCGCGCAACGTCTATCTTGAGCCCGAGCAGCGTGCCGCCGCAGTGGCGCTGCCGCGCGCGCTGGGCGAGGCGGCGCGCGCGATCGCGCGGGGCGATTCGCCCGAGGATGCGCTGGCGGCGGCGCGGGAATCGCTGATCGCGGCTGGGTTCGTGGTCGATTATGTCGAACTGGTCGATGCCGCGACGCTGACCGCGGAGATGGCGGAGGACCGGCCGCGGCGGCTGCTCGCGGCGGCGCGGCTGGGCGCGACCCGGCTGATCGACAACCTCGACGTGCCGGCACGGGGGTAGCCGGGGCGGGGGGGCACGAAAGTTCTAGAATGTGACTGCTCTCGCTCGCACCGCTTCCCCGGCGAAGGCCGGGGCCCAGCAGCGCAGCGGGAGAAGGCGAGCGCTGCCCTCCGTTCCCCTGGACATCGCGACTGGGCCCCGGCCTCCGCCGAGGAAGGGCTTGGAAGGCTCCCCGCTGCGACCTTTGCAGACCCCCGCTACGACCAAAGGCTAATCCCCCCCGTTAACCTTTCTTTGACCGGGCCCCGCGCACTGTCGGGGCTAGGGCATGGTTAACCGGGAAGATTCGACATGGGCACGAGCCTCAAGAACGCGCAGTTTCTCATCGACAGCAAATTGGCCGAAGCGGCCTGCGGTGACGCGGATGCCTGCTACGAGCTCGGCATGGTCTATTCGAGCGGCGCGGCCGGAGTTTCGGTCGACCTGGTCGAGGCGCACAAATGGTTCAATCTCGCCGCCGTCGCGGGCAGCGAAGCGGGGATGGCGAGCCGCGGTGAAATCGCCGAGGACATGACCGCGCGCGAAATCGCGACCGCACAGGCCGCCGCGCGCGCCTGGCTCCGCGCGACGCAGCGCCGCGCGGCCTGAGGCGCGGTGCTCCTGCGCAGGCAGGAGCCCAGAGTCCCAAGCGACGCGCCCGTAACCCTGGGCTCCTGCTTGCGCAGGAGCACGGCGTGGCGACTCAGGCGGTCGCCTTCTTCGCGGCGGGTTTCTTCGCTGCCGGCTTCTTCGCAGCGGGCTTTTTCGCGGGAGCCTTCTTCGCCGGGGCCTCCGCTGCGGCATCCGCGGTTGCCGCCGTCTTGGCCTTCGCGGGCGCCTTCTTCGCTGCCGGCTTCTTGGCCGCCGGCTTCTTCTTCCCCTTGGTCGGCGGAGCCGCCGCTGCGCGCGCGTCGATCAGCTGCGCGGCTTCCTCGAGCGTCAGCGCATCCTTCTCGATCGACTTGGGCAACGTCGCATTGGTCGTCCCATCGGTGACGTAAGCGCCATAACGGCCCTCCATCAGCTTGATCTCGGCCTCGCTGCGCGGATGCAGGCCGAGCACCTTGAGCGGTGCCTGCGCGCCACGCTGCGGACGCCCGCCGCCCGCCGCGGCTTCGGCGAGTTTCACAACCGCCGCGTTCATCCCCGTCTCGAACACGTCGTCGGTCGAGGTCAGCCGCGCATATTTGCCCGCGTGCTTCAGATACGGGCCATAGCGTCCGATCGCCGCCGTGATCGGTTCGCCGGTTTCGGGATGCGTGCCGATGGTCCGCGGCAGCGACAGCAATTTGAGCGCCCATTGCAGATCGAGCTCGCCGATATCCTTCGGGATCGACGCCATCTTGCGCGTCTCGCCCTCGCCGATCTGGATATAGGGCCCGAACCGTCCCGATTTGCGCTCGACCGGCAAGCCGGTTTCGGGATCGTTGCCGAGCGTCTCCGGACCCGTATCCACCCCAGCACCGTCCGCACCCGGCTGGCCGAAGCGGCGGGTGTATTTGCATTCGGGATAGTTGGAGCACGCCACGAACGCGCCGAACTTGCCGCCGCGCAGCGCGAGCTGCCCCTGACCGCAATTCGGGCACAGCCGCGGGTCGCTGCCGTCCGCCATCGGCGGGAAGAGATAGGGTGCCAGGAACTTGTCGAGCTCGGCGGTCACTTCGGACGGCTTCTGCTCCATCACCTCGGTGGTGCGCGGCTTGAAGTCCTTCCAGAACGCTTCCAGCACCGCCTGCCATTCGGCACGCCCGCCCGAGACTTCATCGAGTTCGTCCTCGAGGCCCGAGGTGAAGTCGTAACTCACGTATTTCTCGAAGAACCGTTCGAGGAACGCGGTCACCAGACGCCCCGATTCCTCCGCGAAGAAACGGTTCTTCTCGACCCGGACATACTCGCGGTCCTTGAGCGTCTTGATGATCGACGCATAGGTCGACGGACGCCCGATCCCGAGCTCTTCCAGACGCTTGACCAGCGACGCTTCGGAGAAGCGCGGCGGCGGCTGGGTGAAGTGCTGTTCGGCGGTGACGCTCTTCTTGGCGGGCGCATCGCCTTCGCGCAGCCGCGGCAGGCGCTTGGCGTCCTCGTCCTGCGTGTCGTCCGAGCCCTCCTCGTACAAGGCGAGATAGCCCGGGAAGAGCATCACCTGCCCGGTCGCGCGCAGCGCGGTATGGCCAGTGCCGTCCGCCATCTCGACGGTGGTGCGCTCCATCCGCGCGCTCGCCATCTGGCTCGCGAGCGCACGCTTCCAGATCAGGTCGTACAGCCGCGCATGATCCCCGCCGCCGGCCTTGTCCTTTGAGAAATCGGTCGGGCGGATCGCCTCGTGCGCTTCCTGCGCGTTCTTCGCCTTGGTCTGGTAGACGCGCGGCTTGTCGGGGACATAGCTCGCATCATAGCGGTTCGCGACCGCATGGCGCGCGGCCGAGATCGCGCTCGAATCCATCTGCACGCCGTCGGTCCGCATGTAGGTGATCGCGCCGTCCTCATAGAGGCCCTGCGCGATCCGCATCGTGTGATCCGCCGAGAAACCGAGCTTGCGCGAGGCTTCCTGCTGGAGCGTCGAGGTGGTGAAAGGCGGCGGCGGGTTGCGCGTCGCGGGCTTCACCTCGACCGACTGGACGGTGAAATGTCCGCTTTCGACCGCGGCCTTGGCGCGGTTGGCCACGCCTTCCTCGCCGATCGACAGGCGATCGAGCTTCTTGCCCTCGAACGTCACGAGCCGTGCCTGGAACGGCGTGCCGTCCTGCTCCATGTCGGCGATGACCGACCAATATTCCTGCGCGCGGAATGCTTCGATCTCGCGCTCTCTGGAGACGATCAGCCGCAGCGCGACCGATTGCACGCGTCCCGCCGACTTGGCGCCGGGCAGCTTGCGCCACAGCACCGGCGAGAGCGTGAAGCCGACCAGATAATCGAGCGCACGACGCGCACGATAGGCGTCGATCAGATCGGTATCGAGCTCGCGCGGATGCTTCATCGCATCGGTGACGGTCGCCTTGGTGATCGCGTTGAAGGTGACGCGCTGGACGTCCTTGGGGAGCGCCTTGCGGTTGCGCAGCACTTCCTGGACGTGCCAGCTGATCGCCTCGCCCTCGCGATCCGGATCGGTCGCGAGGATCAGGCGGTCGGCGGTCTTGGCGAGATCGGTGATCGCCTTGAGCTGCTTGGTCTTGTCCGCGTAATTCTCCCACTCCATCGCGAACCCCTCATCGGGGTTCACCGATCCGTCCTTGGGCGGCAGATCGCGGACGTGGCCGTAGCTCGCGAGCACGCGGTAATCCGAACCGAGGTATTTCTCGATGGTCTTCGCCTTGGCGGGCGATTCGACGATGACAAGCTGCATGGGGGTCTATTGCGTCCTTACGTGTACGCGCGAGGATGGAGAGCGGGATCGTTAGGCGTCAAGCGACGTATGATGCCGATGGAGACTTGCCAAGGGCGGGCGGGATCATGACAGCGCCACCCGCCCACCGGCATGACGCTCCAATCGTCCGGCCAGTTCGAGTTCGAGCAGTACCGTCTGGACGATCGCAGGCGATGCTTGCGATTGCCGGATCAGTTCGTCGATCGCGACCGGCACGGGGCCGAGCAGGTCGACGATGGCGCGTCGGTCGCTGTCGCTCGCATCCTCGGGCGTGGCCGTGCGGAAACCACTGCGGGGGCTCTCGACCATCCGCGAATCGATCGGGCGGATCGTTTCGAGCACGTCGGCGGCCGACTGGATCAACGTGGCGCCGTCCCGGATCAGCCCGTTGCACCCTTGCGCGCGGGGATCGAGCGGGCTGCCCGGCACCGCCATGACCTCGCGGCCCAGTTCGGCGGCGAGCCGCGCGGTGATCAGCGATCCCGACTTGGGCGCCGCCTCGACCACCACCGTGCCGAGCGCAAGGCCCGCGATGATCCGGTTGCGATAGGGAAAATGCCGCGCGCGCGGTTCCGTGCCGGGGGGCTGTTCCGCGATCAGCAAGCATTCGCGAGCGATCCGCTCCTGCAACTCGGCATTTTCGGGGGGGTAGGATATGTCGATCCCTCCCGCGATCACCGCAATCGTCCCGGTCTCGATCGCGCCGACATGCGCCGCGGTATCGACTCCGCGCGCCAGCCCCGAAACGACGACGACCTGTTCGCGGCCCAACTCGACGGCGAGCTGGCGCGCGAAGCGGCATGCCGCGGCGGACGCGTTGCGGGCCCCCACCATCGCAATGGGCGTCCGCGACAGCAGTGTCGCATCCCCGCGCAGGATGAGCGCTGGCGGGGCATCGTCGAGCTGGGCGAGCAGGGGCGGATAGGTCGGATCGCCCTTGAAGAAGTGTCGCGCGCCCAGACGGCGCACGCTGGCCAGTTCGCGCTCGGCGACGGCAGGCGCGGCAACCGCGGGCGGAATGCCGCCGCCGCGCGCTGCGAGTTGCGGAAGGGCAAGGATGGCAGCTTCGGGAGAACCGAAGCGCGCGAGCAGATGGGCATAGGTAACAGGCCCGATTCGCGGCGTCCGGATCAGGCGGAGCCGCGCGACCGCGTCGCCGCCGAGCCCCTCCGCATCAGCCACTTTTCTGCCCGATCCGCGGCTCGGTGCCGTTCATGAGCCGGTCGATGTTGCCCCGATGCTTCCAGAGCACCAGCAGCGCGAGCGCCATCAGCAGCAGCACGATATCGAACTTGTAGAAATAGGCCGCACACAATGGCGCGCTGACCGCCGCGGTCATCCCCGCAAGCGACGAAATTCGCCCGAACGCCAGAAGCGCGATCCACACCGCGGCGTAGAGGACCCCGATCGGCCAGTGCAGGGCGAGGACGATCCCGAGCAGGGTCGCCACGCCCTTGCCCCCCTTGAAGCCGAGCCACACCGGATAGAGATGACCAATGAACACCGCCGCGGCCGCAACCACGCCATTGCCGCCGAGGTACGCATCCGCGACCCATACCGCGACGAACCCCTTTGCCGCATCCAGGATCAGCGTGGCCGCCGCAAGGCCCTTGCGGCCGGTGCGCAGCACGTTGGTCGCACCGATGTTGCCGGACCCGACCTGACGCAGGTCGCCGGCACCCGCCATGCGCGTCAGCAGCACGCCGAACGGAATCGATCCCAGCAGGTAGCCGAGGACCAGCGCCGTCACCGGGGCAATCCACAGATATTCGGTCGGCACTGTTCGCAACCCCCCCTTGGCGGTCGATGATAGCAGGATGCGTGCCATGGCCCAACACCGTCGTGCAGGCCACGATTTTGTGATCTGCAGCGCTTCGGCTAGGGTCCGCCCGATGGATGAAAGACCCGTTTTGTTCTTCGACTCCGGGATCGGCGGATTGTCGGTGCTGGGCGCGGCACGGGCACAGCTGCCGTGCATGCCGCTGGTCTATGTCGCCGATTCGGGCGGTTTCCCGTATGGCACGAAGAGCGAGGCTGAAATCGGCGCACGCGTCCCGGCGCTGCTGGGGCGACTGGTCGAGCGCTATCATCCGCGCCTGATCGTGATAGCCTGCAACACCGCTTCCACGATCGCGCTTGCAGCGGTGCGCGGCGCGCTCGATCTTCCGGTGGTCGGGACGGTGCCGGCGATCAAGGTCGCCGCGCTGCACAGCACGACTCGCGTGATCGGCGTGCTCGGCACCGACGCGACCGTGCGGCAACCCTATGTCGACGATCTTGCCGCGCGCTTTGCGAGCGATTGCGTCGTTTTGCGCCATGGGTCGGCCGAACTGGTGACGCTGGCCGAGGCAAAGCTGCGCGGCGAGCCGACCGACCCGGCCCGCTATGCCGCGATCCTTGCCGGATTGTTCGGGCAGGAGGGCGGCGAGCGGATCGATACGTTCGTCAACGCTTGCACGCATTTCCCCCTGGTCGAGGCGGAGCTGCTCGCGGCCGCGCCGCGTCCGGTGCGGTTCGTCGACGGGTCGGACGGGATCGCGCGGCGGATCGCATTCCTCACCCGGGGTCAGGCATGGCCGGACGTGCCGAGGCCGGGACTTGCGGTGTTCACCGCGCGCACCCCGGGAATGGCGGCGCTGGATCAGGCACTCTCCGCCCATGGGCTCGGCGCGATCGAGATGCTGTGACACGGTCGCTCGATCAGAGTGATCGCGCAAAGGCGCTGGAATTCACCGGGGACGCGGTCTATTTGAGCAGCATGGACATGGAAACATCCGCGCGCGGAGTCGATTATTCGCGCATCTTCGCGCAGGCGATCGACCGCCTCCATGTCGAAGGTCGCTATCGCGTCTTCATCGACATCCTCCGCAACAAGGGCGCGTTTCCGAACGCCCGGTGTTTTGCGGGGCATAACGGCCCCAAGCCGATCACGGTATGGTGTTCGAACGACTATCTCGCGATGGGGCAGCATCCCGCGGTGATCGGCGCGATGGAAGAAGCGCTGCACGATGTGGGTGCGGGCTCGGGCGGCACGCGCAACATCGGCGGCAACACGCATTATCACGTCGACCTCGAATATGAGCTCGCCGATCTGCACGGCAAGCAGGGCGCCTTGCTGTTCACCAGCGGCTACGTCTCGAACGAGGCGACGCTGGCGACGCTCGCCAAGATCCTGCCGGGGTGCATCATTTTCTCGGACGAGCTCAACCATGCCTCGATGATCGCGGGGATCCGCAATTCGGGGTGCGAGAAGCACGTCTTCCGCCACAACGACCTCGCGCATCTGGAAGAACTGCTCGCGTCGGTCGATCCGGCAACGCCCAAGCTGATCGCGTTCGAGAGCGTCTATTCGATGGAAGGCGACATCGCGCCGATCGCCGAGATCTGCGACCTCGCCGACAAGTACAGCGCGCTGACCTATCTCGACGAAGTCCATGCGGTCGGCATGTACGGCCCGCGTGGCGGGGGCATCTCGGACCGCGAGGGACTTGCGGATCGGCTGACGATCATCGAGGGAACGCTCGGCAAGGCGTTCGGCGTGATGGGCGGCTATATCGCCGCGGACCAGACGATCGTCGACGTGATCCGCTCCTATGCTCCCGGGTTCATCTTCACGACGTCGCTGTCGCCGGTGCTGGTCGCCGGTGCGCTGGCCAGCGTGCGGCATCTCAAGGCATCGAGTGCGGAACGCGACGGGCAGCAGCGCGCAGCGTCGTCGCTGAAGGCGATGTTCGCCGGGGCTGGCCTGCCGGTCATGAACTCGACCACGCACATCGTCCCGCTGATGGTGGGCGACCCGGTCAAGGCCAAGAAGATCAGCGATATCCTGCTGGCCGAATACGGTGTGTACGTTCAGCCGATCAACTACCCGACCGTTCCGCGCGGGACGGAACGGCTGCGGTTCACGCCGGGTCCGGCGCATGACGAAGCGATGATGCGCGACCTCACCGATGCTCTGGTCGAAATCTGGAGCCGGTTGGAGTTGCGCAAGGCAGCCTGAGGCTTGGCCCGCTACGGAACCGCCGCGCAATCAATCCGTTACGCCTCCGACATCAAGAGGAGGCACTATGGGCAAGGGTTGTATTCTGTGGTTGCTGGGCGTCCCGATCCCGGTGATCATCGTGCTGTACCTGCTGTTCCACCACTGAGACCAGCGACCGGATCAGGCAAATGCCAGCAACAGGGTGAGCCCGCCCAATCCCAGCGATAACGGGAAACGCAGGCTCATCCACCAGCGGGGGGTCAGTCCGCCGCGCGCCAGTTGCACGTCGATGCCCAGGGCGCCGATCAGCGCGATGCCCAGCAGAGCGAGCGACGGTGCGGGCCACGGTTCGCCGATCGCCCAGGGCACCGCACTGCCAAGCGCCAGCAGGGACGGCGCAATGGCGGCGACCCACAGCCATTCCGGCGGCTTCTCGGCGGCGGCGCCGATCCCCCACCACAAGCCCCCCAGGAAACTGAGGATCAAGGCGGCATAGGCATAGCCGAGCGCGAGTGCCGAGAAGCGCAAGGCGCCGTCGCCGCTGAAGACGATCGCCACGGCAGCGATCTGCGGCAGCAGCCCGGCAAGGCCGAGCCAGCGTGGCAGGAGTGGCGGGTTCATGGCAGCCTTCCGATCATCATCATCCCGCCAAAGTCATGCGCGAGTGAGCGAGGCGCTCCAGGCATAGCCCCGGCGCAAGGAAGCGAAACGCCCGATCAGCCCGTGTTCGCGCGCGGTAGCCCGGACCGCCTCGGGCAAGGCGGCGCGCGGCATCACGTCGAACTTTGCAAGCCATGCGAACAGCATGACCTGAAAAGGGCGTGGCAAGCCCTCCTGCTGGCCGAAGTCCACAATGTCGAGCCGTCCCCCGGGGGCAAGCTTGCCGGCAGCCTCGCGAAGTGCCCCCTGCCAATCGGGGATCATCGACAGCGTATAGCTCTGGAATATCCGATCGAATGCGCCAATCCCGAACAGCGCGGTGGAATCGAACGCGGTCGCATCGCCCTGCGCAAGGGCTATGCGATGCGAAAGCCCCGCCGCGGCGATCTTGGCGCGGGCGGTTTCGAGCATCGCCGACGAGATATCGATCCCGAAATAGCGTGCATTGGGAAAGGCCCGCGCCGCCGCGATCAGGTTGCGTCCGGTCCCGCACCCGATTTCCAGGACGAGGCCCCCCGGCGGCGGGGCAATCCCGCCGATCAGCGCATCGCGACCCAGCAGATAATATTTGCGGGTCAGATCGTAGATATGGCGCTGCGATCGATAGATCGCATCCATATGCCCCGCATGGCCGGCAGGGTTCGTCACGCCAGAACGTAAAGGTGAACGCCGCCGTAGATCGAGGAGCGATCGCGCTTGGTGTAATCGCGCGATTCCTCGGTGCGATAGTCCCACCGCGCGAGGGTGGCGTCAGGGACACGTCCCGGCAGGATCGTCGGAATGCCGGCGGTGCGGAACAGCACGCGCGCGCCGGGCTTGGCGGTGCGGGTGATCTCGGTCCACAGGTCGGTCAACTGCTCGTCGGTCATCCAGTCCTGCGCGTCGAGCAGGATATAGCGGTCGAGCGTCGCATCGCTCTTGGTCCGCAGATATTCGGTGAAGTTGATGTGGCGCACTTCGATCCGCTCGGCGCGATCGACGATCTCGGCATGGTGGTCGCGCTGCAGATACGGCGGCAGGGGAGCGGCCTCGTCCTTGCCATAGCCACGGCCGAACGCCTGCCAGGCAAAATAATTGTCCTTGATGTCGAAGTCGCAGGCAAGCTTCTCGAGCCGCGCACGCAAGACGACCGCCATCTTCTCGTTGCCCGCCAGCGCATCATATTGCGCAGGCGGAATACCGAGGCCGAACAGCGACGCCGGCTGGTCGGTGATCCATTTCACGACCGCCTTGTCGAAGAAGGGGGCGAAGTCGCGGTCGAAAATCTCACGCTGCTCCTCGATCGACTTGGCCTCGAGCAGGACCCGCGGGTTCACGCCGTTCAGGCGCGCGAGCAGATGCGCCACGCCGATGAAGTTGCCGAGCAACCCGCGCTTGTAGACGTTTTTCGAAAAGCCGCCGATCCGGCGCCGCCCGATCATGTCGCGCCCTTCCCAATAGGCGAGCGTGGCTTCGTCGAAATGCGGGCGGATGTAGGTGCGATACGCCATCACGTTGGCCCGCGAATTGGCGGTCGCGAAGAAACGATGGAATGCCTCGTAGCTCGGCAGGTGACGCGCCGCGACGAGCTTCAGCTTGTTGAGCGCGATATGGGCGGTGTTGAGGTCGACCGCGGTGATCGCCCGCGGGTTGGCCGTCAGGTACGACAGTACGTTGCACCCGCCCGATGCGATCGTCACGACGTGCGAGTCAGGCGTGATCGCCAGCGCTTCCATGTCGACCGCGGGATCTTCCCAGATCTGCGCATAGACCAACCCGCGAAACGCGAAGGTAAAGGCGCGCTCCAGCAATCCCTGCTTGGACAGATGTTCGTGCCGATGCACCGCGCTTTGCACCGCGGTGTTCTTGGAGGTCGCATTCTTGGGGGACCGAAGCGCGATGGCCATCTCAACACTCTCCTGCCGGATCGCGCGTCGTCCTGGGGCGCGGGCGGCAAGGATGCCGCTACGACGATCTGGTGACGCTTCCATGACGATTTTGTGCGGGGATGAAAAGGACCTGCCGACTAAAGGGGGGCCGGCAGGTCCCTTACAATCATCCGTTCGCCGCAAAGGAGGGGATCCAGCGAACGGGTACGCGCATCGGCTTGGGGCCGAAGCATAGCAAGATACGAACGATTCCGGCTCGGGATGCGTCCAGGCCGAACTTTTTTTACGGGAGCATCACCGCGTCGATCACATGGATCACGCCGTTCGACTGCATCACGTTGGCAATCGTGATCTTTCCGCTGTGGCCCTTGGCGTCGGCGATCGTATAGCCCTTGCCCGACTTCATGAAGGTCAGCGTGCCGCCCTGTACGGTGGTGTAGGTTGCCTTGCCCATGTTCGCCTTGATCTTGGCGGCGATGTCGGCGGCGGTAATCGTGCCGGGTACGACATGATAGGTCAGCACCGACGTGAGCATCGCCTTATTCTCTGGCTTGAGCAGCGTGTCGACCGTGCCGGCGGGCAGCTTGGCAAAGGCCGCGTTGGTCGGCGCGAAAACCGTGAAGGGGCCCGGACCCGACAGGGTGTCGACCAGGCCGGCTGCTTTGACCGCTGCGACCAGGGTGGTGTGATCCTTCGAATTGACGGCATTCTCGACGATGGTCTTGTTGGCGTACATCGCCGCCCCGCCGACCATCGGGTTTGTCGCGGCGCCGGCGAACGATGCGCCGCCGACAGCGATGGCTGCCGCGATGAGCGCGGTTGGAATGATGCGGTTCATGACTGCTCTCCTGTTGCTGCGTCCTTGGCTGGACACGGCGGGAGATACGGCCATCGAGGCAGCGTAGATGCGGCGCGCGTAATTAACGTCGCGCCGATCAGACCGGTGCCAGCGCACCCTTGGCGACGACCGGCCCCGTCGGCAGTCCGGTCTTCGACCCGCCGAGCGGTTCGATCGAGACGGCCAGCGTCGCGCCGGCCGCGAGATGCCGGCGCACTGCCGGGCTCAGCGTCAAGGCGGTCCCGCCCCGATCCTGCAACAGACCCAGCGGACGCGGCGTTCCGTCTGCCGGGATCACCCACAATTCCGCGCTGCGATCGGCGCGTGCCAGCGTCGATTCGGTCAGCCGGATCGTGCCGCTGCCCTGATCATAGACGACGGTCATCGGCCCCACCTTGGCGTCCGGTTCGAGCGAAGCGACCAGCGTTGGCTGCGGGGCGGCGACCGGTGCGCTGACGCGCGGCTGCGGAACGGTCGGCAGCGGGACCGGACGGAGCAGCAGGATGGCCAGCAGGCCCACGGCGGCAACGCTGGACAGCGCCGCCAGCGACGGCCAAATCCGACTGCCGCGCGGCTGGGCGGAAACGACCGTCGGCACGCCGGACACGCGGTCGATCGACTGCTCGATCCGCGGAAGAATGTCGGGAGCCGGGATCTCCGGCCAAAGATCGAACAATTGTGCGAGATAGTCGCGCCACTGGTCCACGGCGCGGGCGAAACCCGGCTCGGAGAGGACACGGCGCGTCGCGGACGCGCGCTCCTCGCCCTCGAGCACACCAAGCGCGAGCTCGGCGGCCGTCGTGTCGGGACCTTCGTCGCCCGGCATTTCGGGATGCCGCGAGTCGGTCATCGTTCGAGGCACTCGCGCAGTCGGGCGAGGCCGCGACGCACCCAGCTCTTCATCGTTCCCAGCGGAACGCTCTGGCGCTCGGCGAGCTCGGCGTAAGTGACGCCGTCGAAGAATGCGGTGTGGATTGCGCCGCGCTGGCGCTCCTCGAGTGTTTCGAGGCATTCGCGCAGCAGATGATGCTGCTCGTCATCGAGCATCGTGGCGCTGGCGAGCGGCGCGGTGTCGATGATCGGTGGAGCGTCCTCGATCGGGGTTGCGCGACGAACCTTCTGGGCGCGTTGCCAGTCGATCGCGCGATTGCGCGCGATCGTGGCAAGCCATGTGATCGGGCTGGCGCGTGCGGGCTCATAGGCCCCGGCGCGCTTCCAGATCGTGAGGTATACGTCGTGCAACACGTCTTCCGCTGCCTGCCTTTCGCCGCAGATACGGTAGCAGATCCCGAAAAGCTTCGCCGAGGTCAGCGAATACAGGTCACGGAACGCCGCCCGGTCTTCCTCTCCGGTACGGAGCAGGACCTCGACCAGTCGCGCCCGCGCCGCCGCTTCAGGGGAGACGCCACCCGGCACCGGGGCCGAATAGGGGGCTGCTGCAGCATCGGGCGGGAAATCCGTCACAGCTCAGATGCCTACCCCGGCAGCGGGCGGCCCGCAATCGTTCGTCGCGGCGGAGCGGCGATTTGTGTCGGTATCTGCGGTTCGCTGTGGCATTTTGGCAGGCGCATCGGTATGGCGCAGCCAACGACCTGCCCCGCCGCGGGGGCTTTTTTTGAGGGAGCGCGCCCAGCTTGCGCATTGCCATCGCCTCCGATCACGCCGCCTTCGCTCTCAAGCGCGGGTTGTCCATTTGGCTTGCCGAGCAGGGCCACGATGTGCTCGACCTTGGCCCGGATAGTGATGCGCGGGTCGATTATCCCGATTACGGCTATGCGCTCGCGGAGGCGGTCGCATCCGGCGATGCGGAGCGCGGGATCGCCTTGTGCGGCTCGGGCATCGGCATCTCGATCGCGGTCAACCGCAACCCGGCGGTGCGCTGCGCTCTGGTGTCCGAGCCTTTGTCCGCTGCGCTTGCGCGCGAGCATAACGATGCCGATGTTCTGGCAATGGGCGCGCGGCTCGTCGGCGAGGACATGGCGCGCGCGTGCATCTCCGCCTTTCTTGCCACCGATTTCGCCGGTGGCCGTCATCAACCGCGCGTCGACAAGCTCGGCGCCCCCGCCTTCGTGAGAGAACCGGCATGAGCACCAACCCCACCCAGCTGCACGACGTCCAGCCCGACGGCTTCTTCACGCAAGGCCTCGCCGACGCCGATGCCGCCGTCTTCGGCGCGATCGCGCACGAGTTGACGCGCGAGCAGACCCAGATCGAGCTGATCGCGAGCGAGAACATTGTCTCCAAGGCGGTGTTGCAGGCGCAGGGCTCGGTCTTCACCAACAAGTACGCCGAGGGCTATCCGGGCAAGCGCTACTATCAGGGCTGCGCGCCGTCCGACGAAGTCGAGCAGCTTGCGATCGACCGCGCCAAGGCGCTGTTCGATTGCGCCTATGTCAACGTCCAGCCGCATTCGGGCGCGCAGGCGAACGGCGCGGTGATGCTGGCGCTGGTCAAGCCGGGCGAGACGATCCTCGGCATGAGCCTCGATGCAGGCGGGCATCTGACGCACGGCGCGCGCGCGGCGATGTCGGGCAAGTGGTTCAATGCCGTGCAGTACGGCGTCGATCCGGTCAGCCATCTGATCGACTTCGACGAGGTCGCGGCCTTGGCGCGCGAGCACAAGCCCAAGCTGATCATCGCGGGCGGCTCGGCCTATCCGCGCCAGATCGATTTCGCCAAGTTCCGCGCGATCGCGGACGAGGTTGGCGCCTATTTCCTCGTCGACATGGCGCATTTCTCGGGGCTGGTCGCCGCCGGGCTGCATCCGTCGCCGCTGCCGCACGCGCATGTCGTCACCACGACGACGCACAAGACGCTGCGCGGCCCGCGCGGCGGGATGATCCTCAGCAATGACGAGGCGCTCGGCAAGAAATTCAACTCGGCGGTGTTCCCGGGGCTCCAGGGTGGCCCGCTGATGCACGTCATCGCAGCGAAGGCGGTCGCGTTCGGCGAGGCGCTCCAGCCCGGCTACAAGAGCTACATCGCCGCGGTGATCGAGAACGCCAAGATCCTCGCCTCGACGCTGAAGGAGCGCGGCGCGGAGGTCGTCTCGGGCGGCACCGACACACATCTCGCGCTGATCGACCTGACGCCGCTGGGCGTGACCGGCAAGGACGCCGACGAGGCGCTCGAGCGCGCCGGAATTACCTGTAACAAGAACGGCATCCCCAACGATCCGCTCCCGCCGACCAAGACCAGCGGGATCCGCGTCGGCTCGCCCGCCGGCACGACGCGCGGGTTCGGCCCGGCCGAGTTCCGCGAGATCGGCAATATGGTCGCCGACGTGCTCGGCGGCTTGCGCACCCACGGCGAGCATGGCGACCCGCAGGTCGAGGCGAATGTCCGCGAACGCGTCCGCACCTTGTGCGCACGCTTCCCGATCTATCCCGAGGGCATGTGATTGCGCTGTCCGTTCTGCGGCCATGAAGACAGCCAGGTAAAGGATTCGCGCCCGACCGAGGATGCGGGCGCGATCCGGCGGCGGCGGCAATGCGAGGGCTGCGGCGCGCGCTTCACCACGTTCGAGCGGATCCAGCTGCGCGAGTTGACCGTGGTGAAGAGCGAGGGCGCTGGCCTGAAGCGCGAGCCGTTCGACCGCGAGAAGCTGCTGCGCTCGGTCTCGATCGCGGCGCGCAAGCGGCCGATCGAGGCGGTGCAGCTCGAGAAACTGGTGTCGGGGATCCAGCGCCAGCTCGAGACGCTCGGCGAGAACGAAGTGCGTTCGGGACGGATCGGCGAGATGGTGATGGAGGGGCTGAAGGGCCTCGACTCGGTCGCCTACATCCGGTTCGCGAGCGTCTATAAGGACTTCCGCGAGGCGCGCGACTTCGAGGAGTTTGCGGGGAATGTGAGCGAGGTGGGGAAGGGGTAGGAGCGGAGCGCTTGCCTCTGCTTTCATCCCCGGTTTCGCCCACTTCCGTTCGTCCCGAGTAGCGGCTGAGCGAAGGCGAAGACGCGTATCGAAGGACAGGGCTGCACGATGAGCTTCTGGGTCTACATTCTACGCTGTGGCGACGGCAGCTATTATACCGGGCACACCGACAACCTCGAGGGCCGCATCGGGCAACATCAGTCCGGTACAATTGAAGGCTATACGCAGATGCGCCGACCCGTTGTACTGGCGTGGTCGCAGGATTTTCCCTCGCGGATCGAGGCGCTTGAGGCTGAGCGCCAGATCAAAGGGTGGACACGGGTAAAGAAGGAAGCGTTGATGCGTTCGGACTGGCAGGCGCTGCATGAGGCCGCGATACCGCCCGCGGAGAGGGCCCTTCGACTTCGCTCAGGGCGAACGGAGGGGGATGGTTTCGACGAGCAACCGACGCCCGAATCTTTGATAGAAGCAACTGTTGTAAATTCCGTTCATGCTGAGCGAAGTCGAAGCACCGCCCCAAGCGAAACGCCCGAAACCGCACCTGCCCCGCCCCCCGTCCTCGTCCTCGTCCGCCCCCAGCTCGGCGAGAACATCGGGAAGGCCGCGCGTGCGATGCTCAATTTCGGGCTGACCGAGCTGCGCCTCGTCGCCCCGCGCGACGGCTGGCCCAATCCCGGCGCGGGCCCCGCCGCCTCGGGTGCGGATATCGTGCTCGAACAGGCGCAGGTGTTCGAAACCGTCGCCGAGGCGATCGCCGATTGCGCGCATGTCTATGCCACCACCGTGCGCAAACGCGGCATCACCAAGCCCGTGCTCACCCCCGAAGCCGCCGCGCAGGCGATCCACGCCACCGCGGGTCGCTCGGCGATCCTGTTCGGGCCCGAACGCTCGGGTCTCGAGACCGACGACGTCGCGGTCGCGCGCACGATCATCACCGTGCCGATCAACCCCGAGTTCGGCTCGCTCAACCTCGCGCAGGCGGTGATCCTGGTCGCGTACGAATGGTCCAAGGGCGTCGCGCTCGCGAGCCCGCCCGAAGTCGACATGCCGCTCCCCGCGCCGCAGGAGGAGCTCGACGGGATGATCGCGCAGCTCGATGCGATGCTCGAGGACAGCGACTTCTTCTTCCCACCCGCGCGGACGCCGGTGACCAGGCGGACCTTGCGGACGTTGCTGACAAAACCGGGTTGGTCGACGCAGGAGGTGCGGACGATGCGCGGGGTGTTGAGTTCTCTGGCAGGAAAGAAGCCACGCGGAACTTGAAGCAATACGCCCGGTCCGGTATTGCGGCGCAGCACCAACGGCAAAGTACGGTGCTGAGCATCCGGGGGGAATGATGAAGACGCTACTTGCCACTTTACTTTTGTGTGCGCCGATCACGGCGCAGGCGACGGAGCCTCAGTCTTCCGACAAGACCGCCGAAGGTGACAAGAAGATCTGCCGCTCGGAAGAGGTTACGGGCTCGCTGTTCCCGAAGCGCGTGTGCCGTAGCAAAGCGGAATGGGCGACGATCAGTGCTCAGCGGCAGGTTTTGACCGATCGGCTGCGCGATCAGAAATATGTCGGGGCGGCAGACGTCGCGCGCTGATCCTCGGCATGGGCGTTAGCGGCGCCGGCGCGTAAGCGTCCCGCGCGCGACGACCCCGAGGCGAACGCGCGGGCTAGCGCTGGTCGAAGGCGCGCAATTCATAGGCGATCGACGCTTCGACCAGCTGCTCCCACAGATCGGCGACGATCTGCTCGGGGACGCCCGACGCGCGCGCTTCGGCGCAGGCGTTGGCGATCACCTGCGTCTTGCGCGCTTCGTCCCGCACCGCGCCACGCTCGGGTTTGATGCGGGCGGCGGCATCCATATAGGCGAAGCGCCGCGCCAGCAGCGCGACCAGCTCGCGGTCGAGCGCGTCCACGCCGGCGCGAACGTCGGCCATGGTGATGCAGTCGGCGCCGGGAAGGATCGGATCGGTCATGCCAAGCCCTTGGCGCGGCATCGCGACGCTGTCCAGCTTGACTCACGCCGCATCCCCCGCTACCCGCCCGCCTTCGCAAAAGGCCCCGCACCCCGGTGAAGCGGTGGCCCCGACCAGACCCTTGGGTCAGGCGGAGCGATGACCGGGTATCGATCAGCAAAGCGTACTCCGCGGCGCTGGTCTTGTTATTGGCACTTGCAAGGAATTCATCATGTCGAAGCGTAGCAGCGCAAAGTACAAGCTCGATCGCCGGATGGGCGAGAACATCTGGGGTCGTCCCAAGTCGCCCGTCAACAAGCGCGAATACGGCCCCGGCCAGCACGGTCAGCGCCGCAAGGGCAAGGTCTCGGACTTCGGCATCCAGCTCCGCGCCAAGCAGAAGCTCAAGGGCTATTATGGCGACGTGACCGAGAAGCAGTTCCGCGCCTGCTACACCGAGGCAGCGCGCATGAAGGGCGACACCGGCCAGAACCTGATCGGCCTGCTCGAGCAGCGTCTCGACATGATCGTGTATCGCGCGAAGTTCGCCCCGACCGTCTGGGCAGCACGTCAGCTCGTTTCGCACGGCCACGTTCGCGTCAACGGCGTGAAGTGCAACATCGCATCGCGTCGCTGCTTCGTCGGTGACGAGATCACGCTGGGCGATAAGGCCAAGGAAATGGCGCTGGTGCTCGAAGCGCAGCAGCTCGCCGAGCGCGACATCCCCGACTACGTCGCTCCGGACGGCGCGGCCAAGGTCACCTTCACGCGCGTTCCGTCGCTCGACGAAGTGCCGTATCCGGTGAAGATGGAACCGAACCTCGTGGTCGAGTTCTACTCGCGCTGATGACGCGGATTAGCCTTGGCTAATCCGGACATCCCGCGCGAGCGGCCGGCGGGGCACCGCCCCGTCCGACGACGTGGCTTTGCCACGGCGCGGTTCGAGACAAAAAAGGGCGGTCCCGCTGGGGCCGCCCTTTTTCGTTGCGCTTCCTTTCCCCCAGCCCGTTCGCCCTGAGCGCAGTCGAAGGGCCGCGCGCACACAGGCCAAGGCGCGTGGGGAGAGGGGGCTTCGACTACGCTCAGCCCGAACGGATTCGAGTTCGTTCAGCTCAAACGGCTTCGACGTCGCTGGGCCCGGACGGATGGGGGTGGGGGCAGCCTGAAACTCGCCCCTACTGGATCCCCATTTTCTCCCGCAGGAACAGGTCGCTCCGGTCGAGCATCGCGGTTCGCGCCTCGCTGTCGTCGAGCTGGTGGCTGAGACCCTTGAACTCGATCAGTTCGACCGACTTGCCCGCGCTGCGCAGCCGACTTGCCATCATCCGCGATTCGCTGATGCCGACATTCTGGTCCATGTCGCCGTGGAACATCAAAACGGGCGCGGTGATCTTCGCGGCGTTTTGCGCAGGCGATCCCTCACGCACGTGCGGTCCCTTGCCGATGAACGCATCGACCAGATAATAGTCCTGGAAGTCGTCGTGCTCGTGGCGGAGCGTATCCAGGTCGGTGACCGGTGCGATGGCGATGATCGCCTTGAACAGGGCCGGATCGAGCACGGCGGATTGCAGGGCTGCATAACCACCATAGGACCAGCCGACGATCGCCAGCGTGGTCGGCGCGGCAATCCCCTGCTTGACCAACCAGCGCCCGCCATCGTTCACGTCGCCGATCGCGGTACGCCACGACTTGAAGCCGTTTTCCTTGAACCACCCCTCGCCGTACCCGGTCGAGCCGCGGTAATTGGGCTGGAGCACGACGTAGCCGCGCGCAGCGAAGAATTGCGCCAGCCAGTCGAACCCCCATTCGTCGCGCGCGCCGGGTCCACCATGTGGCATGACGATCGCCGGAAGGTTGGTGCCGGGTTTGCCGACTGGCATCGTAAGGTACGCCGGGATCGGCGTGCCATCGGCAGCGGGGAAGGTGATCGCCTTGACCGGAGCGAGCGTCACGCCGTCGAGCGGCGGGCGCGCGCGCAGCAGGCCGTCGAGGTGCCGCGTCTTTTTGTCGAACAGCATATATTCGCCCGGGTCGACGTCGCTGCCAGTCCATAGCAGCAGCTTCGATTCATCGGCGCTGGCATCGACGAATTGCACCAGAGGCCGTTCTGGCATCGCCTTGGCGAGGCTGATCCCGAGCTTCTTCAATTCCGGATCGAAGAATTCGACCTGCCGTCGATCGGTGACGTAGCTGACGCCGACGACGCGGTGGCGGCGGCCGATCCGGATCAGTCCGGCCAGATCGACATCGGGTCGTGCAAACACGAGCTCGCGCTTCAGACTGCCATCGAGGGCGACCTTGAACAGGGCGTTGCGTCCATCCTGGGCATCGAAGCCATAAGCGACATCCAGCGTGGGATCGACGGCATAGGGATCGAAGCCATGTTCGGTCTGGGAATCGCCGCTCACCGTACTGAGCGGCAGCCAGCCCGTCTGGCCTTGCTTGCGATACTGATAGACGGTGCGGCCGTCGCTATACCCGTTGCCCCGGGTTGGCCGCAAACCCATGATGCGAACCGTCCCCAGCCCGTCGGCAATGTACTCTTTGGCGGTCTCGCGTGGCTTTTCGATGGTTTGACGGCGTAGCGTGACAGGGTCGACGCGTTCTACCCCCATGCCTTCGGCGGCCCCCGAGATATGTGTGCCCGTATCGGCGGTCGGCACGAATTGACGGGTCATCAGGACCGAATTGCCCGTCGGGTCCCCCTGCCAGTCGATCACATGACCGCCATTTTGCATGATTCCGAGCGCCTGGAACGAATCGTGGACACTCAGCATCTTCATGTCCTTGCCGTCGGCACCGACCGTGACGAGGCGATCGAAGCCGATCATATCGCGAATCCGGCCGGTCGTGACGCTGACCCCGCAGATCAGCCGATTGCTGTTGGCCCATTCGCAATAATCGACCTGTTCCTTCTCCCCGCTCGACGCCAGGAGGGCCGCTGGAGGCGCCGAGCCGTCGATCGTGAAGACCAGCGCGCGCACCCCGCGTTTTGCATCCGACAGTAACGCAACGAAGCGCTTTCCGTCCGGGGACAGGCTCACCTGTTGTACTTCCTCGCGCGCCCCGAATTTCCGCGCGGCGTCGCTCGCAGCATACCCCGGCGTGGCGGTGCAGCAGACACACGCGGCCAAGATGAATTGCTTCAACATCCCCTATTCTCCCCCTGCCGGACGATAATCACGGGTTTCAAATCTGCCAAGGGACTTGACGCGGTCCAGTTGCGTGGTTTGCCGGGGGATGCCAGAACGGTGGTTCGCAACGGGGGCACCGGATTGATGAACAGTTTCAAAACACTGGGCTATGGTCTCGCACTGAGCACCATGCCAGGGCTCGCGCAGCCAGTTGCGGCGCAGTCCGCCAGGCCATTGCCTGCCATCTCGGTCGAAACGCTGAAGGACGTAACCAAGACACTGTCGTCCGATGCGTTCGAAGGCCGCAAGCCGACGACGCCGGGCGAGACCAAGGCGACCGATTATATCGTCGAACGCTTCAAGGCGGCGGGGCTCAAGCCCGGCAACGACGGCAAGTGGTTCCAGGACGTGCCCCTGGTCGAGCTGACCGCGACCAACGTCACCCCGATGACGTTCAAGGGCGGCAAGACCCCGGCCAGCTTCGCCTATCGGAGCGACATGGTGCTCGCGACCTACCGCGTGACCCCGAAGATCGACCTGAAGGACAGCCCGGTTGTGTTCGTCGGCTACGGCATCACCGCGCCAGAGCGTGGGTGGGATGATTATGCGGGCGTCGACGTGCGCGGCAAGACGGTCGTCATCCTGGTCAACGATCCCGACTGGCAGACCCCGACCAACACCGGCCTCTTCGAAGGCCGTGCGATGACCTATTACGGCCGCTGGACCTACAAGTTCGAGGAAGCCGCCCGCCACGGGGCCGCTGCCGCGCTGATCGTCCACGAGACCGCGCCCGCCGCTTATGGCTGGGGCGTCGTCCAGTCGAGCTGGACCGGGCCGCAGCTCGAGCTCGACGAGAAGGGCGACCATGCCGACCAGAGCCAGGCGATCGGCTGGATCCAGCTCGACAAGGCGCGCGCCCTGTTCGCGAGCGCGGGGCAGGACTTCGATGCGCTCAACACGGCCGCGAAGGGCAAGGGGTTCAAGGCGGTGCCGCTAGGCGTGACCGCGTCGGCGTCGTTCGACACCACGATCAAGCGGCAGGCGTCGAAGAACGTCGTCGGCATCCTGCCCGGCAAGCCCGCCGCGCAGGGCGGGGCGCCGGGCGAGTACGTCTTCTACACCGCGCATTGGGATCATCTCGGGCGCTGCGACCCGGTCGATGGCGACAATATCTGCAATGGCGCGCTGGACAATGCCAGCGGGGTCGCCGGGCTGGTCGCGCTTGCCGAGGCGAGCACCAAGGCGGGGCCGACGCGGCGCTCGACCGTGTTCCTCGCGGTGACCTGCGAGGAGTGCGGGCTGCTCGGTTCGCGCTATTATGCCGAGCATCCGATCTACCCGATGGCGCAGACCGTCGGCGGCGTGAACATGGACGGGCTCAACGTCGTCGGTCGCGCGAAGGATTTCGTCGTGGCGGGCGCGGGCAAGTCCGAGCTCGAGGACATGATGAAGACGCTCGTGATCGAGCAAGGCCGGGTGGTGAAGCCCGACCCCAATCCCGAGCGCGGGAGCTACTTCCGCTCCGACCATTTCGCTTTCGCGCGGCAAGGCGTGCCGATGTTCGACGGCAAATCGGGGGAGGATCTGCGGGTCGGCGGCACCGCGGCTGGCCATGCCGCGACCGAGGACTATATCGTGCATCGCTATCACAAGCCGCAGGACGAATATAATGCGGCGTGGGACTGGTCGGGTGCGGTCGAGGATCTGACGCTCTATTACGGTCTCGGCCGTGAATTGGCGGATGGGACGCGCTGGCCGAACTGGTACAGCACCGCCGAATTCCGCGCGATTCGCGACAAGAGCCGCGCGGGCAAGTAAACACAGGAACGTTTGAAGCATGACACGCGCCGTCCCGCCCGCCGAATGGGCCCCGCACTCCGCAGTCTGGATCGGCTTCCCGAGCCATCCCGAATTGTGGGTCGAAGACCTCGAGCCCGCGCGGACCGAAGTGGTCGCGTTCGCGCGCGCGGTCCATGCCGAGGGGCGGGGCGAGCGCGTCCTGCTCGTCGCGGCGGATGACGAGGCGGCGACCGCCGCGCGCGCGATGGCGGGCGATTTCGCCGAGATCGTGGTCGAATCGTTCGGCGACATCTGGTTGCGCGACACCGCGCCGATCCTGTTGTCGGACGGCAGCGCGCGGGATTTCGCCTTCAATGGCTGGGGCGGGAAATACGATTTGCCGGGGGATAGCGACATCGGGCGGCGGCTCGCCGAGGACAGGCAGATCGCGGTCGAAAGTTGCGACTGGGTGCTCGAGGGCGGCGCGGTCGATGGCGACGGGACCGGGTTGCTCGTCACCACCCGGCAATGCCTGCTCAACCCGAACCGCAACCCGGCGCTGGACCAGGCACAGATCGAGCAGCGGCTCCACGACGATCTCGGCTTCTCGCAAATCCTGTGGCTCGGCGACGGGCTCATGCACGACCATACCGACGGGCATGTCGACAATCTCGCGCGCTTCGTCGCGCCGGGGGTGCTCGCGATTCCCGAGGCCGCGGACAACGACCCCAACTGGCTGGTCTATCAACACGCCGCTGCCGTCGCCGCCGAGATGCCGGGGATCGAACTCGTACGCATTCCCTCGCCGGGTCGGGTTCTTCGCGACGAGGAGATCGTGCCCGCGAGCTACATGAACTTCTACATCGGCAATGCCGCGGTGGTGGTGCCGCTGTACGGCGCGCCCAACGATGCGGCGGCGGTCGCGGCGCTCGAAAAGCTGTTCCCGGGGCGCGACGTGGTCGGCCTGCGCGCGGATGCGATCCTCACCGGCGGCGGCAGCTTCCACTGCATCTCGCAGCAGATTCCGGGGTAAGGGGGCTTCCCCCCAACCTCCCGTTCGTTTCGAGCGAAGTCGAGAAACCCGGCACAACGCCAGGTTTCTCGACTTCGCTCGAAACGAACGGGGGCGGCGGCGGTGTTGTCGATACTAGTGCGAATCGCTTAGCCCACGCCCCGTCGCCAGAAGGAACGCGCGATCTTCCACCTGTTTTTCAGCATCCCGTGGCTGTTCGTAACGCTGCGCTTCATCCTGCCGCTCCCGTGGCATCCGGCGGTGAAGGTGATCCTCGCGCTGGTGCTGCTGGTCGGGTCGCAATTCCTGCTGTGGAGCCGGCTGTCCTCGGGGTCGCCGTTCGCGCCCGAGATGCCGCGCGCCGTCGTGCTCGCGTTCAACGTTGTCTATGGCGCGATCCTGCTGCTCGCGGTGTTCCAATTGGTGGTCGATCTCGCGCGCCTGCCTGCGCTGCTGATCGAGCAGGGTGGCTTCTTGGTGCCGGTCGGTGTGCGTTACGTCATGGGCGGGGTGGCGCTTGTGCTCGCAGGACTAGGCGTGGCGCAGGCGCAGCGGGTGCCGCCGGTGCGCGATATCGACGTCGTCATCCCCGGGCTCCCCAAGGCGTTCGACGGCTATACGCTGGTGCAGCTGACCGATCTCCACATCAGCCGCCTGTTCCCCGCACGCTGGACGCAGGCGGTGGTCGATCGCACCAATGCGCTCCACCCCGATCTGATCGTCGTGACCGGCGACTTCATCGACGGATCGATCGCGATGCGCCGCGCGGATGTCGAGCCGTTGCGCGGGCTTCGCGCCACCGACGGGATCTACGCGATTCCGGGGAACCACGAATATTTCTTCGAATATGATGCGTGGATGGCGCATTTCGGGGGGATGGGGATGCATCTCCTGCCCAACGCGCATGCGGTGCTGACGCGCGGCGACGGGCGGCTGGTGATCGCGGGCGTCACCGATCTGTCGGCGCGGGCGACCGGCCATCCCGCGCCCGATCTGGGGAAGGCGCTTGCGGGCGCCCCGGCGGGCGCGCCGATCATCCTGCTCGACCACCAGCCCCGCATGGCGCGGGCGGCGGCGGCGCGCGGCGTGGCGTTGCAGCTGTCGGGGCATACGCATGGCGGGATGATCGTCGGTCTCGACCGGCTGGTGGCGCGCGCCAATGCCGGGTTCGTCTCGGGGCGCTACGACGTCGATGGGATGACGCTGTACGTCAACAACGGTACGGGCCTGTGGCCGGGCTTTGCGCTGCGGCTCGGCGTGCCGTCAGAGCTGACGCGGATCACGCTGCGCGCGGGGGCGCACTAGACTCACCCCTTCCGTTCGCTCTGAGCGCAGTCGAAGGGCCGCTTGCCGAGTAGAGCGGAGCCTGTGGCGCGCGGGGCTTCGACTTCGCTCAGCCCGAACGGATGGGGGGATTGCGCCAAACCAACGCGGTGTCTGCAACTCCAGGTTCCTGCCTGCACAGGAACACGCAGCGGCGGGACCCTACAGCCGCCCGAGCAACCGCTCGATCGATTCATGATGCGTCGTGTTGTCACCGCATTCGCGCTCGAGCACGCGCTTGATCCGCTCGAGTTCGTCCTGCGTCATATGTTCGATCCCGATGAACTCGTTGCGCGCCGTGTTCGTCGCGCGGATGATCTCGTCGAGCTTGGCCTGGATCGCCGAGGCATCGCGATTCTGTGCATTCTGGATCAGGAACACCATCAGGAACGTGATGATCGTCGTCGAGGTATTGATGACGAGCTGCCACGTGTCGGAATAATGAAAGACCGGTCCGGTCAGGCCCCAAAGCAGCACGACCATGAAGGCGATGACGAACGCGACCGGTCGGCCCGCCCAGTTCGCAACCCGTTGCGCGATCGTTTCGAACAAGCGTTCCATCAGCGATATCCCATTTGAATCTGGCGCGCGAAGCACGATATGGCGGCGCATGACCGAAATCACCGTCGCCGCGCTGCAGCTTGCCTTCTCCAACGATATGGACGCGAATATCGAGCATGTCTCGGAACGGGTGCGCGAGGCCGCGAGCCTTGGCGCGCAGGTGATCCTGCCGCCCGAATTGTTCGAGGGCGAATATTTCTGCCGGGTCGAGGACGAGGGGCTGTTCTCCAACGCCAAGCCGGTCGGCGAGCACAAGGCGGTGCTCGCGATGCAGGCGCTCGCCGAGGCGCTCAAGGTGACGATCCCGACGAGCTTCTTCGAGGCGGACGGGCCGCATCATTACAACAGCCTCGCGATGATCGGCCCCGATGGCGAAGTGCAGGGCGTGTACCGCAAGAGCCATATTCCGGACGGCCCGGGCTATGAGGAGAAATTCTATTTCCGCCCCGGCAACACCGGCTTCAAGGTCTGGCCCGGCCCTGAGAAGACGACGCTCGGCGTCGGCGTATGCTGGGACCAATGGTATCCCGAGACCGCGCGCGCGATGATGCTGATGGGCGCGGAAGTGCTGTTCTACCCCACCGCGATCGGCAGCGAGCCACACGACACCTCGCTCGATACCGCGCGGCTGTGGCGGCGCGCGATGGTCGGCCATGCGGTGTCGAACGTCGTGCCGATCGTCGCCGCCAACCGCGTCGGCGTCGAGCATGACCAGACGTTCTACGGCACCAGCTTCATCGCGGACGAGCGCGGCGACATTCTCGCCGAGCTGGGTCGCGAAGACGAGGGCGTGATCACCGCGACGATCGACCTCGACCGGGTAAAGCGCCACCGCGCCGCCTTCGGTTTCTTCCGGGATCGCCGGCCCGATCTGTACGGTCGCCTGGTCCAGGATATCTGACACCGGCATGCGACAGCAATGGTTCGGGGGAGATCCGCGCGGGGGTAACCGGGCGGGGGGGAGAACGGTTCGACCCGTTCAAATGCCTCGATCACTCCCGCGCATCGGTACGCTACGCGCCACGACCGTTGCAATACTCCGCACCGGCCGAGACCCGTATAGCCAATGCGCGTAACAATATCTCTCATCCATTAGACCGAAAATATTCCGTTAACGTGCGGATTCATCGCGTAATTCCGCTGCACGTGCGAAGACGGCCTCGAACATCTCGGTGGTCAGTCTTCCGGTGTTCTGATTGTAGCGCGAACAGTGATAGCTATCGATCAGGATCCGGCCATCGGGCATGCGATGTTCGGCGAGATGACCGAACTTGCACTTGGGCAGCCGGCCGCCCAGCGCCTTGACCGCGGACTGATGCGCGATCTGGCCCAATGCGACGAATACGCGCGCCCGCGGGAGCGCCGCGATCTGTCCTTCCAGAAACGGGCGGCACGTGCGGATTTCTTCCGGCGTGGGCTTGTTCTGGGGCGGGAGGCATTTGACCGCGTTGATGATCATCGCCCCCTGCAGCTGCAGCGTATCATCCGGCTTTGCCTCATAAACGCCGGTGGCAAAGCCGTATTTGGCGAGCGTCTCGAACAGGAGCACCCCGGCGAAGTCACCCGTGAACGGGCGCCCGGTGCGGTTGGCGCCATGCTTGCCGGGCGCGAGGCCGATAATGCCGAGCCACGCCGCCGGATCGCCAAAGGCGTTGACCGGGGCGTTCCACCACGTCGGAAATTCCTGCCGCAATTCCTCGCGAAAGCCGACGAGTCGGGGGCAGAGGGGGCAATCGTGGGGCGGCTCGGAGTCCGCGATCGGGCTGGGTGCGAAGTTCATCGAAAAGCGATAGGCGTGTTTGGGTGTCGATCTCAACCACCTACCCGATCTATGCGATCGCAATCGGCTCGAACCGGCGCGGGCGGCATGGCAGCCCGCGCGCCGAGGTGCTGGCAGCGATTGCGGCTTTGCCGCGCGTCACGGCGGTATCGCGGCTGATCGAGACAGCGCCGATCGGGCCATCAATCCGGCGCTTCACCAATGCCGTCATCTTGCTGGAAAGCGCGGATCCGCCGCCGATGCTGCTGCTGCGGCTGAAGGCGATCGAACGGCAGTTCGGGCGTCGCCGTGGCCAGCGCTGGGCGGCGCGCGTGATCGATCTCGACATCGTGCTGTGGTCGGGCGGGGCATGGCGCGAACCGGGCCTGATCGTTCCGCACGTCGCGTTTCGGTCGCGGGATTTCGTGCTTGCGCCGCTCGCGGACATTGCGCCGCAGTGGCGCGATCCGCAGTCGGGCCGAACGATGCGCCAACTCGCCACGCGCTTGCACATGGTTGACCGCAAGCCCGTCCGCTCCTAACGCGCATCGGCGTGTGGGCTCGTAGCTCAGTCGGTAGAGCAACGGACTTTTAATCTGTAGGTCCCGGGTTCGAATCCCGGCGAGCCCACCACGCATTCCTGAAAAACGCCCGTGCCAGCCAATGCCGCCTGTCACGGCGCGCGCAGGCCGATCCGGTCAGCCGGGATGCGGCTTGGCCAGGGTCGTTCGCATCCGTCCCGATGACTGGGTCTGCCGGACGCGCGGGGTGATCAGCGGGCTTGCCGCTTCGATCCGCGCGACGATGCCTTCGGTCAATTTGGCGAGCGCCTCTTCTGAGAAGAAACCACCCGGGACCAGGCACCGATCGATCAGAACGCGCCGGAATGCAGCGAAGGTCTCCGCATCCGGTTTTCCGGGATTGCGCCAGAAGTCGTCGAGCCGTCCCTGGAAGGTGATGTCCTCGATGTCATAGACGGCTTGCCCCAACGCGATCACCGGAATGCCCTGCGCCAGCGCCAGCGTCCCGCTCGTGCTGTTGATCGTCACCATGCCTTGCGATCGTTCCGACAAGGGGACGATGTCGCCACCTTCGAGATAATCGATCCGGTCGGTCACGCCGTGCAGCGCCGCGAGCGTCATCGTCTCGAGCCGCCAATCGCGCACGCCATTGTCGAGCGGATGTTCCTTGATCACCAGCCGCAGCGCAGGGGGCGCATGGCTCGCGAAGGACGTGATCACCATGCGCAGGGCGTCCGCGATGCCGGCAAAGGACGAATGCAACCGAATCTGCGCGTCCGAATCGAGCTGGAGCGGGAACAGGACATACGGGTCCTCGCGCGCCGCCAGCGCGCTCTGTACGGACTGCGCGCGTTCCGCGGCTGCCTTGCGCCGCATCAGCCGCCGGACCCATCCCATGCCCTCGACCAGCGGATGCCACGGCCGATGATTTTCCCAATGGGGATACTGCGAACGACTGAGCACGTCTGCGGTATTGTAGATCAGCGCTTCGGTCGCCCGGCGTCGGAAGGAGGACGAGACGGGCTCGTGCTGCGGGGCCGGGGGCAGCGCGGCCGCCTGGGCACGATACCATAGCGGGTCGCGCGGCAGCGTCGAATGACCGTTAACCCCGCCGAGTTCGAGCGTTACCCAATCCGGGCGGATATAGCCCTCTTCGAAGACATGAACGGGAATATGCAGTTCGCGGCAGACCGCGATGGCGGCCATGTGGATCGGGCGACAGTCTCCGAACAGCAGAACGTCGGTAATCGCGCGATCGGCAATCAGTTGACGCAACGCCGCCGGCCAGTCTTCCAGACGGCCGCGATAGTCGATGGCATTTGGAAGCCGCCAGAACAGGCGATCGCCGCCGTTGAAGTTGACCTTGTGCACGGCATATCCGTCGCGTCGCAGCACCTGTCCGAGGCGACGGAAGAGTGGCCCCATCAATCCCTGCAACAAGAGAATGTTGCGCGTTGCTAGCGGTTGAGGATCCCCCAACCCCGCGGTCGGTGCGCGCAGACCGGACTGGTCGGAAAGCTGATCCGGCATCCGTAAGTTCCTCGTCATTTCTGATGGCGTTTCATTGAGTGCAACGCCGCCTCGGCCTGGCCATAGAGATCGTGCGGCGTATTTCCAAGGCATTGCGCGGCGGAGCGGGGCCGTGACAGCCAGACGGCCCGTCGCTATAGCCGGACCGGATTCTTCTCTTCTCCAAGCCGCGGGTCGACAACGACACGGCGGGGACGCGACCTTTTCTGTGGCGGACGGTGTGATCCCTTTCCTGGCAATGCTGATACTGTCCCTGGCCCTCGATACGGCCGCACGGCCGCGGGCGGCCCGAGTGCGCGACGGGCGTGGCGTGATCCTGCTGTGGCTGGTGGTTACGGGGGCGTTCGGCTTCTTCCTCGCGGCTTCGGGCAACGTCTGGGTCGCGGCCGTCGTGTCGGTAGCGCTTGTCGGTCTTTTCATGGTTGCCTCCAACGCCAAGCGAATGCTGTTGGGGGAGCCGCTGGTCTTTTCGGATCTCGCCTTGCTGGTCGGGGTCGTCCGGCATCCCCGGTTCTACTTTACCGCGATATCCGCGAGCCAGCGCTGGATGCTCGCGCTCGGGGCGGCGGGGGCGGTGATCGCGCTCGCCCTGTTGTTTTCGTGGCACTGGCGCCCGCATCTCATCGGTGCCGGGCTGGCGCTGCTGGCGATCGGTGTCTTGGCGGGGCTGCTGCGCGGGGGATCGTATGACGGCATTGCGGCGACGCCGGAGCTCGCCCGCGATTTCGAGCGCTATGGCATGGTCGCTACGCTTTTATTGTATTGGTGGCGGTGGCGTGAGACGCCTGATCCGCAGCCTTGCATCGCGCTGAGCCCCCCGCTCGTCGGAAGGACGCCCGTTCCGCCCGAGGTGATCGTCATCGTCCAGTGCGAGTCTTTCTGCGATCCGGTGGAGATCACCGACGATCCCGGGAATACGCTTGAAGGATTGGCGGCTGCACGGGCGGCTGCATGGCAGTGGGGCACGCTGGATGTCAGCGGGTTCGGGGCTTATACGATGCGGACCGAATATGGCGTGCTGTTTGGCCGCACCGAGCAGGAACTGGGCTTCCGACGCTACGATCCGTTTCTGACGGCGGCGGGCGAGGCGTCCTTTGCCCTGTCCGCACGCCTTGGCAGTGCAGGGTATCGCAGCCTGTTCGTCCATCCGCACGACTTGCGCTTCTACAGCCGGGATCGGTTGATGCCGGCGGTCGGGTTCGATGCGTTGATCGGCGAGGAGGGGTTCGCCCCGCGGTCTCCGGACGCTGGACGCTATGTCGATGACCGGACGCTCGGGGCGTCCTTGGCCGCGCTGATCGACCAGGCTGCACAGCCGACGCTGCTTTACGCAGTCACCATGGAGAATCACGGGCCGTGGGACAGCGCCACCGCCCGCGATGCGGCCGG
This sequence comes from Sphingomonas sp. CARO-RG-8B-R24-01, assembly GCF_022662295.1. Classification (NCBI taxonomy): domain Bacteria; kingdom Pseudomonadati; phylum Pseudomonadota; class Alphaproteobacteria; order Sphingomonadales; family Sphingomonadaceae; genus Sphingomonas; species Sphingomonas sp. CARO-RG-8B-R24-01. The sequence goes on from NZ_JAKNQI010000008.1 coordinate 156,186, forward strand.
GCGGCGTGATGCCTATCTGCGGCATCTGCAAAGCAGCGACGCGATGCTCAGCAATTTGATCGCACATCTTTCGCGCGATGGTCGGCCCGCTCTGTTGGTCTTCTTCGGTGACCATCGGCCGAGTATTCCGGGGGTAACCGCGCCAGGCGGCGCACGACATACCCCCTATGTCATGATGCGCTTCGGCGAGAATGGCGAAACGATGCGCGGCAGCGGAGCTCCGGTGAGCCTGACCCCCGCCGATCTGCACCAAGCGATTCTGGGCTGCGCGGTACCGCAACGGGACCGGGCCGCGGTCAATCCTGCGGCGGCGTAAGCGCACGTAACAGCCGGTCGCGAGCCATCGCCGGCAACAGGCGATCAATCCAGCACAGGACCGCGAACGGCCACGGGAAAATCGAATGGGCGCGGCCACGTTCTGCCGCCCGCGCAATCCGAGCAGCGGCGTCGGCCGGCTGCAGCAGGAACGGCCGTGGGCCCGGGCTCTTCCGCCCGGCGGCCGTATCGATAAAGCCGGGCGAAACGACCGTGACGCGGACCCCCCGGTCGATGACGCTCAATCGCAGCGCGTCGGCAAAGCGCAGCAGTCCCGCCTTGGATCCGGCATAGCCGGCCGCGAAGGGGAGGGCATGAAACGCCGCCGCCGATCCGACCAGGACGATGGTGCCGGTGCGGCGTTGCACCATCCGTCTTGCTAGCGCGGCCGCCATCGCGCTGGGCGCGACAAAATTGACAAGCCCGAGGTGGGCGATCTGGGCCGCATCCTCGACGATGTCTCCCGGCGCGCGAACGTCGCCCGCACCGGCCACCAGCAGCGCAACGCCGATCGCAGCGGCTGCGTCATCCGCCTCGACCGCGGCGACCGCAGCGGCGATATCGGACAAGTCGAGGCGGCGGACCGCGACCGTCGCGCCCGCCGCACGGCACGCGGCAGCGACTCGCTCGAGCCGGTCGTGATCCCTGCCCCACAGGAGGAGGGAGCGCCCCGGCGCGGCATAATGGCTTGCCAATGCCGCGCCGAGACCGCCCGAGGCGCCCGTGATCAAGATTCGATCTAGTAACGAAACGTTCATGGCAGGCTTCTCTCGGTTCGGTCGCCAAAAGCGACAATAAACCCCCCCATCGGCCGATGCGGGGCCGCAGTTTGCCGCTTTGCGGGTTGACAGAAGGTGCCCCGTTCTGAGCATACCGCGAGCCACATCTGCGCATTGGATCCAGAATTGCGAGGCCTGCCTATGACGAATTACAGGTCCGCTGCACCGCGCATCCGGCTGTTTCGTAATGATTTGCTCGAACGGTTTACACTTATTTCACCACCGGCATTTGCTGTAACATGGACGATCTTTCTGTCCTGTGCAGTCTATGCCAGCTGGAGGGTGGTCAGCTTCGGGATGGCGATCGTGCTCGTTGCGCTCGGTCTGCTGATCTGGACGTTGTTCGAATATGCGATGCATCGGTTTATCTTTCATCTCAAACTGCGCTCGGAATGGTGGCGCAAGCTGATCTTCATCACCCATGGCAACCACCATACGATGCCCGGCGATCGGTATCGCAACATCATGCCACCGGTGGTCAGCGTGGGTATCTCGGGAATGATCTGGATTCTGTTCTATGCGCTGTTCGGCGCTCCGGGGTCCGTGTTGTTTCTGGGTTTCGGGATCGGATATGTCGTGTACGACGTGATCCATTATGCGTGCCATCAGCTTCCCATGCGCGGGCCGCTGCTGCGCAAATTGCGCCAGCATCATATCCGGCATCATTATGCCAAGCAGGAAGGCAATTTCGCGATCACCGCGATCGTGTGGGACCACGTGTTCGGCACCTACATTCCAACCAAGAAGAAGTGATCGACCGAGACGGCGTCCCGGTCAGCGCTGGAGCGCAGTGATCGCCGTCTCCACGATCGCGATATGATCGGCCCATGTTGGCGGGCGATAGGCCGGAAGCCGCAGTAGCTGGGCAGCGCGGAGCGGACCATCGTCGTAATGATCGAGGATGGCGGCGCGCCACGCTGGCCCGTCGAGCGGATCGCGATAGTCCGGGACATCGCCGCCGGCCTCGCGCAAGGCAGGCAAGTCGCTGCAAATAACCGGGGTACCGACCGCGAGCGCTTCCGCCACGGGCATGCCATACCCTTCCGCGAAGGATGGCAACAGCAGCGCGCGCGCACCGCGCAGTAGCGCATCGAGGTCCTGGTCCGAACAGCCGTTGCGCTCCTCGACATGGCCACGCAGCGCCGGGCAGCGCTCGAGCATGTCGAGGACCTGTTCGTTTTCCCACCCGCGACGCCCCACGATGATCAGCTTCGGAATGGCGTGCTGCGGCAAGGTCTCGGCAAGGGTGCGCCACAGGTGCAGCAGCAACAGGTGGTTCTTGCGCGGCTCGATCGTCCCGACGCACAGGAAGTAGCGCCCATCGGGGACGTCCATCGCCCGCGTTGGCATCGATTGCGTCCCGAGCAGGGCCACGTGCATGGCGACCGTCCGCCCCGTCTTCTCGATCCATGGTCGCATCGATTCGCCCGTCGCTGCCGAATTGACGATCACGCCATCCGCCAGCGATGCGATCGTCTCGATCCGGCGGCGATGCAGGAGTGCACCGTCGGGCCGCGCATATTCGGGATATTCGATCGGGATAAGGTCGTGGACCAGGCACAGGAACCGCGCCTGTTCCTGATCGAGAATGCGCCTGACCAGCGCAGGGCGGGTCAAATGGTGTGGCGAGGCCTGCACATAGACGGTCCCGGGCGACGCGCGGCCACGTTTCGGGAGCAGCGAGAGCAGCAGCGGGAGTGTCTCGGCGACCGAGCGTTGCGCAACGCCGCCGCCCTCGCTGTCCCAGCGGCGCTCCAGCAGGTCGAGATACCGCAGCGCGCTACGGTGCGACAGCCGGCCGTAGCCCGCCAGCGGGTGGACGGCGGCAAAATCCAGGCGGTCGCCCAGGCGCGCGACAAGGCCGCGGGCGTACGCCATTTCGACCCGATCGACGCCGGATGGCGTATGATGTCGCGCGCGGGAAACCAGCCGCGAGAGATCCAGAATCACGCGTTTCGTCACGATTTGCGTGCCCCGGTGATGCGCCCCTGGAGTCGACGGAGCCGCGTGATCCATCCGAGGCGATTGCGCGCGGCCCCTTGCCCCATGCGCGCGATCAGCACTTCGGGCGTACAGGGCAGGCCCGTGACCGGATCGAGATAGCGGGGATATTGGATCAACACCCCGGCGATCAGGTCCAGCACGGTCCGTGCGCGACCGCGGCGTTCGGGCACAATTCCAAGATCGCGTGTGACCCCCCAGCCGGCGTAGAACGGCGTGCCGTGGCAGGTGACGTCACGACCCCGGAGCAGGGCTTCGAATCCGGTCAGCGACGTCAATACATGGACGCCATCGACCAGGTCGAGCAGCGGCGCCATCCCACCGCCCTCGACCACCCGGTCGGCGTAGCGCAGCGCATCGCTCTCCGACACCGCGCCCCTGCGATGACCGGCGGTCACATCGGGGTGCGGACGAAACCAGATTTCAGCAGCGGGTTCGAGCTGCCGCGCGCGGCGCAGCAGGTCGAGGTTACTGGCAAGGCCCCCGCCGCCGAGCCGCACCGACATGTCGTCCTCGACCTGCCCGGGCACGAGGACGAGGCGACGTCCCGCCTGTCGCGGCGGAAAGGCGTGGGGCATGTCACTGCCGTACTTGCTGATTCCCGCTTGCAGGATCGTTTCGCGCAGCCGCGCTGCCCGCGCCAGCAGGGCCGGCGCAAAATCGGCGTTTGCGAGCAAGGTTTCCAGATCGCTCGGCTTGCCTGGGTCGTAATGGATGCCGCGCCAATCGACCGCGACGGAGGACGGGGGTACCAGATTGCTGCCGAGCCCGACCGACCGGACGAACCCGTCCTCGACGCGAACGAGCGGAATGGCGCGGACGGCCGCGGCCTCGATCATCGCGCTTGAGACGCGGGACGGCCATATCGCAACCGCCCCGCCCAGCCGGGCCGCATGATCCAGCGCCCGGCGCTCCGACCGGAAGAAGCGAAGCGGATGTTCCGGCGTGTACAGAAAGCGCCCGATCTCCTGGCGCTTCCACCAGCTGAAGCCGCAACCGGCGACGATATTGCGGTTGTCCGCGAACATCCGTCGCCAATCGCCCAGGACCGCGATGGTCGCGAACAGGTCGGCGGGCTGTCCGGTGAACGGATCGCGGTACAGCTTCTGGAATAGCTGCCGGGCAACCCGCTCGCGAAGGGTCGCCGCGTCGTCCCCAGGCGTGCCGTAGCGCCCTGCCGTCATTAGGCGGACCGGCACCCCCGCGATCACGGCAAGCGCCACCCATTCGTCGTCGCCATGCGCGACGAGGGCGGTCATGTTCGGTTGCATCGACCAGAAATCGACCGGGGACGCTTGCTCGTCGATCGTGGCCATGGCCTGCGCGGTAGGCCGATCGCCTTCCGGCACCAGCGCAAGGGCAACGCCGCTTTCGGCGTCCGATCGGGGCCGGTATATCGCGCACGACCTTGCCGGAAGTCGTTGCCGTCCCCAGAAATCGCCCCCCACGCGGGCCTCGCGGATCGCCGAGAACAGTCGTTCGATGCGGTCGGGCGTGACATCCGGGGCGGGGCAGTCGCCCGGGCGGGTAACAGCGGCGTCGATCCCCGGGAAAGGAGGCGCGCGGAGCAGCGGCAATGCAACGCCCGTCATGGTCTGCGATCCCATACGGCAAGGCGGAGGATGCCGGCCCGGCGTTCGATCACGGCATAGGCTCCGGTGCGCAGCTTGAGCGAGGCAAGTTGCGAGGCGTCGCGCTGCAAGGCCGGGTCGGCGTGCAACGCAAAGCGCGCCGCACCGTTGCTCGTCACGACCAGCACGCATCCCCCCGCCGTGGTCATCAGGGTGCGCCAGCCCTCGATCCGTTGATCGACATCGACGACCCATCCCGGGGGTACCTGCGCTGCGGTATCCCAGCGCGCGAGCGCCGCCATGCCGAGCCGTGCGACAACGTCCTGCTCGAGCCGCCCCTCGTCCGGGCCATGATCGATCTCGGTCAGCCAATCGGCGGCTTCGATCCGCGGCGCGTCCGGCTGATCGGCGAGGATCCCTGCGATCGTGGCGCGCGTACGCAACAGCGGTGCCGCAAGGGCGCGATCGAAGCGCAGGCCCTGCCGCGCGAAGGCCACGCCCAGCGCCTGTGCTTGCGCCACGCCGCTTTCGACGAGCGGCAGGTCCGTCGCCGCGCCGATCCTGCGTGCGGGCTCGCCCACGGCAAAGGTGTTGCCGTGCCGAACGATCACGAGCGTCAGATCCATGAGAGTAGGGGTTCGCCGTGTTCGGTGATCAAGCGTTCGGCCATGGCCACGTCGGCAGCCGTATCGATCCCCGACATGCTGTGCGGCGACGGATCGGCGGCGACCGTCAGTATGTCGTCACCCGACTCCAGGAAGCGCAACTGTTCAAGGCCTTCAAGCCGTTCATAGCACGTCGGCGTCGTCGCCTCGAACCGTTGCAAGGCAGCGAATGTGTAGGCGTAAAGTCCGATGTGGCGGAACACCGGCGACAGGAGATCGCGCTCGCGCCCCCGCGCTTCGTCGCGGATCGCGGGGATGATGGCCTTGGAAAACCACAGCGCGCGGCCATCGGGACGACGCGTACAGGTCGTTCCACTGAACGGCGAAACCGCCTTTTGCGCGCGCAACGCATCGAGCGCCGGCCAGGCCAGCTGGATCACCGGGGTCGCGACACCGCACGACGATGCCCGCAGCGCGGCGATCAGCGTCGCGATCGTCGCCGGCTGAACGAACGGCGCGTCCCCCTGGAGATTGACGACGATGGGTGGCGCATCGCGGCGACTAAGCGCGGCTGCCCAGGCGCGGCCCGATCCGGATGCGATGGCAGGATCGGTCATCACCGCGTCGCAGCCGAGGCTGTGGGCATGGTCGAGGATCCGCCGGTCGTCCGTCGCGACGACCACGTCGACATTCCCCGCGCGCCGCGCGCCTTCGCGCGCGATCGCCACGACGCGCGCGAGCAGCGTCTGTCCCGCGATCGGGAGCAGGGGTTTGCCGGGCAGACGTTGGGACCCGAAGCGGGCCGGAACCACGATCAGGTCGGGCGCGGCTACCTCAGGCAACGCCTGCCCGCAGAATGTCATGGAGATGGATGACGCCGACCAGCCGGTCCTTTTCGCACACGAATAAGACCGAGACGGCATTGTCGTTGATGATCCGCAACGCGTCCGAGGTCAGCGTATCGGGCGCGACCGTGATCGGTGTCGCGGTCATATGCTCGCCGATGGCGTCTCCGAGCCGCTCGCTGGCAAAGCTGCGCCGGAGGTCGCCGTCGGTGAAGACGCCGACGAGCCTGTCCTGCAGGTCGACGACCGCGGTGCAGCCATAGCGCTTGCGACTCATCTCGATCGTCGCGTCGAGCAGGGTTGCGCCCATCCGCACCATCGGTACGTCGGCCTCGCTCGCCATCAGTTGCGCGACGGTCGTCAGCTGGGCGCCCAACCGGCCGCCCGGGTGGAAGGTCAAAAAGTCCGACCGCGAGAAACCGCGCTGTTCGGTCAATGCCACCGCAATGGCATCGCCCAGCACCGCCTGCACGGTGCTCGACGAGGTCGGCGCGAGTTCGTTGGGGCATGCCTCGCGAACCGTCGGCAACGCGAGGCAGATATCGGCGGCGCGTCCCGCGGTGCTTTCCGGATTGGCGGTAGCGACGATCAGCCGGACGCCGAAGCGGCGACAATAAGTGATGATCGCGCCGAGTTCGGTCGTCTCGCCGGACCAGCTCAGGGCGAAGACGATGTCACCGACGCTGATCATGCCCAGGTCGCCGTGGCTCGCCTCGCTGGAGTGCAGAAACAGCGCGGGCGTGCCGGTCGAGGCCAAAGTGGCGGCGATCTTGCGACCGACCAGGCCGCTTTTCCCCATGCCGGTCACGATCAGGCGCCCGGACAGCGCGCCGATCTCGGCCACCGTCTGCAGGAAACTCTGCCGCAGGGGCGATGTGCGCAGCGCTTCCGACAGGGCGTGCAACGCATCGATCTCGATCCGCGTCGTCCGCAAGGCGGAGAGCAATCCCTTCTCGTCTGATACTTTCGCGGCGATCGCGTGCATGGACTCTCTCAACGTTGCTCTGACCCCCCAGTCGGTTTGCAACTAAAGTGTTATCGCGTTGACTTCCAGCGAAACGACGGCAGAAGTCGCGGCGTCACCAGCCGCCGCCATTTAGGCGTGTTTTGGCGCCGGCACGATGAGGGAAAACGGATAATGCGTCTGTGTGGGCGAGACATCGGTCCAGCCGAGCCGATCTTCTTCATCGTCGGTCCGTGCGTGATCGAAAGCGAGTCGTTCGCTCTGTCCACCGCGACGCAGTTGCGCGCGATCGCCGACCGGCTTGGCGTGCTGCTGATCTACAAGAGCTCGTTCGACAAGGCCAATCGCAGCTCCGGGAAATCCTTCCGTGGTCCCGGGATCGAAGAAGGGCTGCGCATTCTCGAAAAGGTCCGCGCCGAAACCGGGTTGCCGGTGCTGACCGACGTGCATGGCGACGACCAGGTCAAGATGGTGGCCGAGGTTGTCGACGTGTTGCAGACACCCGCCTTCCTTGCGCGGCAGACCGATTTCATTGCGGCGGTCGCGGCGTCCGGCAAGCCCGTCAACATCAAGAAGGGCCAGTTCCTGGCGCCCGGCGACATGATTCACGTCGCCGACAAGGCTCGCGCCGCCGCCGCCGCGGCAGGGGTGGAAACCGACAATTTCATGATGTGCGAACGCGGCGCGAGCTTCGGCTACAACAATCTGGTGTCCGACATGCGCAGCCTTGCGATCATGCGGGACACCCATTGCCCGGTCGTGTTCGACGCGACGCATTCGGTCCAGTTGCCGGGCGGGCAGGGGGACCGTTCGGGCGGACAGCGGGAATTCGTTCCCGTGCTGGCGCGTGCTGCCGTCGCCGCAGGGATTTCTGGCTTGTTCGTGGAATCGCATCCCGATCCCGACCAGGCGATGTCGGATGGACCCAACAGCTGGCCGCTCGACCGCCTTGAACCGCTGCTGGAGCAGCTGATCGCGATCGACTCGCTCGTCAAGCAGGGTGGTCTCGACCCGCGCTTCTGAAGCATCCCCCGATCAGGGAACACGTCTTCCGCCATGTTCGCCCATGTTCCCGTATCGATCGGCCTACAGCTGGCATGCTGGGGAATCGGACGTCTGTTCGGCGTGCGCAATACGCCCTGCGTGTGGATGGGATGCTTTGCTGGCAGCGCGGCGTGCATCATGCGCGAGATCACCCAGCGCGAATATCAGTGGATCGAGCAATTCGGCGCGGGGCGCCGCGCGAACATGCCCGGCTATGCCGGGCTCGAGATCTGGCAGTGGAACAGCCATTCGATCAGCGAGACGGTCGTCGCGATCGCGGCATCCCTCGCACTGGCCACGATCGTCACCCTGCGCGGCACGCAGCGCTGATCCGCCAGGCGCGCGGCGGGTGCGCCCATCATTCCCGGAACGCTGTCGTTCATCTCCGCGAAAGCTTGCGAGCCCCACGTCAGCGCAGCGTGGCGGAAAGGTCATGGCCGAATCGTTCCGGGAGACGATGAGACGGCCTTGATACTTTATCTCATCACATGTACGGAACCGCCGTCGCACCGAACTAAGTTGCTCGAAAAGGCTGTCTCCCCATGCTTCGATCCCTTCTTTTGTCGAGTGTTGCCGTGTCGCTGCTGATGCCCGTGGCGGCCGTCGCACAGCAGACGCAGACGATCGAAACGGCCGTGGACTCCACGCCGGCACCAACGGCGACCGCATCGCCCGGCACCCCTGCAGGCCCCGACATCGTCATCACCGGTCGCCTCGACGCGGCGCGCGCCTCGATCCAGCCGAGCCTTGGCGCGACGACCTATTCGATCACCAACGCCCAGATCCAGGCGCTGCCCGGCGGCGACAACCTCCAGCTCAACCAGATCCTGCTGCAATTGCCGGGCGTGGTGCAGGATGGCGGGGGCCAGTTCCACGTGCGCGATGATCACAACAATCTGCAATATCGCATCAACGGCACGATCCTGCCCGAAGGCGTCTCGGTGTTCGGCCAGACGCTCAGCCCGCGCATCGTCGAGCGGTTCGACCTGCGCACCGGCGCGCTCCCCGCGCAATATGGCCTGCGCACGGCGGGGATCATCGACGTCACGACCAAGAGCCATTTCGACAATAGCGGCGTCGCCTCGCTGTACGGCGGTACCAACGACACGATCCAGCCGAGCGTCGAATATGGCGGGTCGACGGGACAGACCAACTACTTCGTCACCGGCAGCTACAAGCACAGCAACATCGGGATCGAGGCGGTCGATCCCGGGCGCACGCCGATCCATGACAATACCGACCAATATCAGGGCTTCGTCTATCTCGACCATACGCTGGATTCGAACAACCGCGTTTCGCTGATCGGGGGTTATGCAGACCAGAACTTCCAGATTCCCAACCCGCGCGGTCTGCATCCGGACAGCGGCTATACCGTTGGTGGACAGACGGACTTCCTCAGCAACGATCTCGACGAGCGCCAGCACGAGCAGACTGCCTTCGCGCTCGCCAGCCTGCTGCACGATGCCGGGCCGCTGACGCTCCAGGCGTCCCTGTTCGCGCGCTATTCCGCGCTGCGCTATACGCCCGACGTGGTCGGCGAACTGCTGTTCAACGGTCTCGCGCAGAACGCCTATAAGCGCGACTTCACCTTCGGCGGGCAGGTCGAGGGCGCGTATCGCCTGAGTTCCGCCCATACGCTGCGCGGCGGCGTGATCGTGTCGCGCGATCGCAACAACAGCCAGACCGCGACTCAGGTGTTGCCGGGCACGTATGATGCCGATCGCGCCTTCACCCAGACCGGACAGCCGGTCACCGTCGTGGACAATGGCGCCAAGACCGAAATGACGTACAGTGTCTATCTCCAGGACGAATGGAAGATCGCCGAGCCTCTGGTCGTCAATTTCGGCGGACGCTTCGACCATTATGACGGCTATCGTTCGGAAAGCGCCTTCTCGCCGCGCGTCAATGCCGTGCTGACGCCAGTCGAAGGGCTTGCGCTCCATGCCGGCTATTCGCGCTATTTCTCGCCGCCGCCATTTGCCAATGTCGCGACGACCAGCGTGCTCAAGTTCCGTGGCACAAGTGCACAGGCGCCGGGCGACGATGGCGCAAATACGCCACTCGCGGATGCGCCTTACGCAGAGAAGCAGGATTATTTCGATATCGGCGGGCAGTGGAAGCTGTCGCCGACGGTGACGGTCGGACTCGATGGCTATTATCGCAAATCGTACGACCTGCTCGACGAAGGGCAGTTCGGCGCGCCGATCATCCTGACGCCGTTCAATTACGGGCGCGGGACGATCAAGGGGGCCGAGGCAAACGTCAGCTATGCCGCGCACGGCCTGTCGCTGTACGGCAACCTTGCCTATGCCAAGGCGCAGGGGACCAACATCGTCTCGTCACAGTTCAATTTTGCGCCCGCCGACCTGGCGACGATCGCGCGCCAGTCGATCTATCTCGACCACGACCAGACATGGACCGCCTCGGCGGGTGCGTCCTATCGCATCGAGCAGGGCGGGTTGCGGAACACGCGGATCGGCGGGTCGATGCTGTACGGGTCAGGCCTGCGCCGCGACGGCGATGTTCCCAACGGCGGCAAGCTGCCTGCCTATGCGGTCTTCAACCTGACCACGAGCCACACTTTCACCGGCCCGGGGATCGAGATCCGTGCGGACATCATCAACGTAGCGGACCATGTGTACGAGATCCGCGACGGTTCCGGGGTCGGGGTCGGTGCGCCGCAATTCGGTGCGCGGCGCGGCTTCCTGTTCGGGATCAGCAAGACGATCTGACCGGCTGGGGGACCGATCGTCGCTCGAACAGGACTGGATTGCGCCAGAGGCCGTCAGCTTGAGCGCCCTTGCGCGGGGAACGTCACGACGAACTGCCCGCCGCCGTCCGACTGTGCCTCGACGGTTCCGTCGAGGCTGCGCGCCAGCGTGCGAATCAATTGCAGGCCGAGGCTTGTCGATGATCCTGCGCGGACGTCGAACGTTTCCGGCAGCCCCGCGCCGTAATCGCGAACGGACAACGTCACCAACACGTCGTTCGCGATCGCGGTGACGGACACCCTGCCGCCCTCCTCGCCATATGCGTGCTTTGCCGCATTGGTGACGAGCTCGGTGATCAACAGCCCGACCGCGACCGCCTGATCCGCATCGATCGAAATCGCATCCGAGGTGCATTCAAGCGTCAGGCTGGGCAATTGTCCCGCCAGGCTCGCGCAGAGATCGTCGAGCAACGCCCGCATGTCGACCCGCCCGGTACCCTGCCGCCACAATTGGTCGTGCGTCCGCGCGATCGCGATGACGTGCCCCGACGCTTCGTTGAGCGCGTTCGATACCTCGGGGAGCGCGTTGCTGCGCGATTGCAGGTGGAGGATGCTCGACAGCATCGTCAGGCTGTTCTTGACGCGGTGGCTCGCCTCCTGGACGAGCACCTTCTGGTAGTCGAGCGCCTCTGCCAGCCGCCGCTCGCCCTCCTGCCGGTCCATCGCCACCCCGAGCAGATTGGCGAAGCCCTGCAGGAACGCGATGTCGGCGGCCTCGAACTGGCCCGCGCTCGGGCTGTCGACCTCGAGCACGCCCCAGGCGCCCGCCGTGGTCGAGATCAGCACGTTGATCGCGCGGCGCACGCCGTGTTCGACCATGATCTGCGGCGTGCGGAAGCGCTCCTCGCCCTCGAGATGGTTGGAGATGACTGGGGTACCGTTGCGAAACGCAAAGCCGGCGGGTGATTCCTCGTCCGCGCCGAGCGTGGCGTTGCCGATCACTCCGGCCTTCCAGCCAACGCCAGCGCGGAACAGCAGGTCGTCTTGTGCAGGCCGATATTCCAGCACCTTGCACAGTCCGGTCTGCATGCCGTCAGCCGCCATTTCGGCCGCCTTCGTCAAAAGCGCGGCGTTATCGCGGCATTGCAACGCGAACAGTCCGAAATCCGAAAGGATCGCCTGCTGCTGAAGCCGATAGCCGAGCAGCGACCCGGCGCCGACCTGTTCGATCGCCTCGGCAAAGGAGGTCGGTTCATTCGACGTGCCCTCCGCAGTCTCGACGACGTCGTCCGAGGGACCGTCCAGCAAGGCGGTCTGGGTCGTGGCGGGCGGGGTGGCGTCGTCGGTCACTGGGCAAGGTCCTGTGGCGGGGGAGTAAGTTCCCCCCGTTCGTTTCGAGCGTAGTCGAGAAACCGGCGCTGTGCCGGGTTTCTCGACGTCGTTCGCAACGAACGAGAAAGGGTGTCCTTATCGTGCGGGGCCAATGGTCCGGCTCATCAATAAGAATGGTATCGCCTCGCCTTCTGCCCCAAACGAAAAAGGCGGCCCGTTGCCGGACCGCCCTTTCGCAAGCATCGAAGGTCTGGAAGCTTAGCGCTTCGAGAACTGGAAGCTACGACGTGCCTTCGCACGGCCGTACTTCTTGCGCTCGACGGTACGGCTGTCGCGCGTCAGGAAGCCTGCCGCCTTGACGGGCGCGCGCAGGATCGGCTCGAACTTGGTCAGTGCCTGGCTGATGCCATGCTTGACCGCGCCGGCCTGGCCCGAAAGGCCACCACCCTTGACGGTGCAGACGACGTCATACGCACCCTCGCGCTCGGTCACACCGAACACCTGGTTGATGACGAGACGCAGCGTCGGACGTGCGAAATACACTTCCTGGTCACGACCGTTGATCGTGATCTTGCCCGAGCCGGGCTTGATCCAGACGCGTGCGACGGCGTCCTTACGACGACCGGTCGCATAGGCGCGGCCGTACTGGTCGAGGATCTGCTCGCGCAGCGGCATCGTCGGAGCGGCGGGCTCCTCGATCTTGCCGGCCATGTAGTCCTCGGCCTGCGCGTCGGACTGGGCTGCTGCAGCCGGAGCGGCGGCAGGGGCGGGGGTGTTGGTCAGAGCGGCGAGATCAGCCAGCGACTGGCGGTTGTCGGACATTATGCGCCCACCTTGTTCTTGCGGTTCATGCTGGCGATGTCGAGAACCTCGGGGTTCTGCGCCTCATGCGGATGCTCCGTGCCGGCGAAGACGCGCAGGTTGCGCATCTGCTGACGGCCGAGCGGGCCGCGCGGAATCATCCGCTCAATGGCCTTTTCGATCACGCGCTCGGGGAAGCGACCTTCGAGCACCTTGCCCGCGGTGATTCCCTTGATGCCGCCGGCATAACCGGTGTGCTTGTAATAGACCTTGTCCTTGAGCTTGTTGCCCGTGAACCGCACCTTGTCCGCGTTGATGATGATGACATTGTCACCGCAATCGACGTGGGGCGTGAAGCTCGGCTTGTGCTTGCCGCGCAGGATGTTGGCAATGATCGAGGCCATGCGGCCAACGACCAGACCATCGGCATCGACGATGATCCATTTCTTCTCCACCTCATACGGCAATGCCGGCTTGGTGGTCTTCATCAGCGCCTTCATGGGGCTTGTGACCTTACATAGCTAAAATGACGGATGCCGCCCCGGGGGACGGCATCGTTGGAGCGGCTATTGCTGTGCGCGGGCCGGAAAGTCAAGGTTTCGGCGGGTTTCCCGACAGGTATCGGGATACCTCTGGCAATCCCGCCTCAGATCGTACGACGTCCGACTGCATGCGCCGCGGCGATCGCTGCGATCAACAGCAGGGCGGCATTCGCTTGGTGCGCCACGGCGACGACGATCTCGACGCCGGTGAGCAGCGTGGCGATCCCAAGGAGGATCTGGCCCACGACCAGTGCGATCGCGATGGCACCGATTCGCGGCGCGCCCGCCCGGATCGCGCGCCAGCCCAGCGCGACGATTCCCGCTGCGGCGATAAAGGCGAGCCAGCGGTGGATGAACTGGACGACGATCGGATTGTCGATCGCGTTGCGCCACATCGGATCCGTCATCGGCGTGGCGGCGGGGAAGATCTCGTCCCCCATCAACGGCCAGCTCGAGAAGGCATAGCCCGCATCGAGCCCCGCGGTGAACGCGCCGAACATGATCTGCGTGAACAAGAGCACCAGCGCCGCCGCCGCGAAAGCGCGCAGCCGGGCTGGACGCGCGAGGCGAGTCGCAGCGAGGTCGCGCAGGTCGAGCGCGGTCCATACCGTTCCCGCCAGGAGCGTCAGCGCGGTGACAAGATGGATCGCGAGCCGGATATGGCTGACGTCGGTACGCTTGGTCAGCCCCGACGACACCATCCACCAGCCGATCGCGCCCTGCAGCACGATCAGCGCAACCAGCGCGCCTAGCCGAGGCGCATAACCACGCGGCAGGCGTCCGCGCACCCAGAAATAGAGGAACGGCAGCAGGTAGACCATGCCGACCACGCGGCCGAGCAAACGGTGGACATATTCCCAGAAGAAGATCGCCTGGAACCCGGCCAGCGTCATTCCGCGGTTGAGCTGCTGATATTCCGGGATGCGTTTGTAATTGTCGAATTCGGCCTGCCACTGCGCGGCATTGAGCGGCGGGATGATCCCGGTGAGCGGTTTCCACTGGGTGATCGACAGCCCCGATTCGGTCAGGCGGGTGATCCCGCCGATGATCACCATGGCGACGACGAGCGCCGCCGCCACGAACAGCCAGACCGACAGCGTGGCGGGCCGGACGCGAGCGGGAAGCGAGGAAGCTTGAAGCATCTTCAAGCCTTACGCCTCGGGCAGGCACACGTCGATTGTTGAATGCTGCAGCCGGCGTGCAAAAAAGAGTACCATGATATGTTGTAACTTGGCGTGGGTCATGCCACATGCCGCTCAGCATGACGACGCTCGCTTCTTTTCCTGTCTATCGTTGGATCGAGCAGCGATTCGACAATATGGCGATCGGGCTCTCCGGGCTGTGCGTGGTGCATTGCATCGCGAGTTCGGTGTTCCTGGCGCTCGCGGCATCGGCGGGAGGGCTGCTGCTCAACCCTTTGTTCCACGAGATCGGGCTGACGATCGCGATCGGTTTCGGCGTGCTCGCGCTGGGGCGCGGGATCTTTACGCATGGCTATATGATGCCCGCCGTGGTCGGATCGGCTGGACTCGGGATGATGGCGGGCGCCATCTCGCTGCCGCACGATGGCGATGGCCTGGAAACGATCTGGACGCTGATCGGCGTGGCGACGCTCGCACTCGGGCACGACCTCAACCGTCGCGCCGCCTGCTGAGCGAATTCCGGCCGGACATTGCGGCCGGGCCGGGCAGGGGCTATCTCCCGTCCATGGCGACGCATCGACATTATCACCCGCAGGACGCCGATCTGGCCGTGGCGGCGCAGGCGACGCTCGAGCGATCGGGCGAGCAATGGACCGTCATGCGGGCCAACATCTTCCGCGCGCTGGCGGGGTTCGACAAGCCGGCCTCGGCCTATGACATCGCCGAGGCGGTTTCCAAGACCGAAGGGCGCAGGGTTGCGGCTAACAGCGTGTACCGCATCCTCGACCTGTTCGTTGCGTCGAACCTCGCCCGCCGGGTCGAAAGCGCGAATGCCTATATCGCCAATGCCCACCCAGACTGTCTGCACGACTGCATTTTCCTGGTGTGCGATTCCTGCGGGCAGATCGTCCATCTGGATGACGACCGGCTGACCAAGGGGGTGCGGACTGCCGCGGAAGCTGCGGGTTTCACGCCCGAACGCCCGGTGATCGAAGTGCGCGGCACATGTGCCGCATGTACGGCGACCGCGAAGGCTGCGTAGCGGGGGGCGTCGACCTACCCCTGCCGCTTCCCCGGCGAAGGCCGGGGCCCAGTAGCGAAGGTGGTCGTCAGAGAGCGCAGCGCCAGAGCATCGACGGCCCGCTCCTGGGCCCCGGCCTTCGCCGGGGAAGTGATTGGTATTAAAAGTGATCGCTGCTTAAATTGTGAATCACCCCAGCGCTTTCCCCATCCGCACCCCCGGCACCGGCGGCCCCGCCGGCGCCATCCGCGCGACCCGCTCGATCTCGGTATAGCCGCATGCGCGGTATAACGGCTCGCCTGCGAGCGTCGCCATCAGTTCGGCGCGCCTGAAGCCGGCGGCTCGCGCCGCATCTTCGCACAAGGCCAGTACCAAGCGGCCGACGCCGCTCCGGATGAAATCGGGGTTGGTGTACATCGCCCGAATCCGTGCGGGATCTTTCGCCGGATCGAGCGTTCGAACGTCGCGTGCGACCGCGCTCGTATCCCCGCCATACAGCGTCGCGCGAAAGCTCCAGCCGCCACAGCCCGCCAGGGCACCCGCCTCCTCGACAAGGAAGTAGGTCCGGTCGGCGATCAGTTGTGTGTCGAGCCCCATGCTCAGCCGACTCGCCGCGATCGCATCGGGGTCGAGAAAGGCGGTCTGCAGCGATAGGATGGCGCGTTCCATCAGGTCGGCGATCGCGGGAATGTCGGCTTCGGTCGCCGTGCGGTAGGAAAAGTCGCGCATGGCATCCTTGTCGTGCGCGATTGCAACGCGCGTCAAGAAAATGTCGCGATATGACAGAAGCGATCTGGAGCAATCGACAGCGTGCGGCAGCGGCGCTAAACAGGTCCGATGGTTGACTCTCATAAGACACCGTTGCTCGATACGGTCAATGTTCCCGCGGATCTGCGGACCCTCCCTGCCACAGAGTTGCGTGCGCTTGCCGACGAGCTGCGGCAGGAAACGATTGCCGCCGTTGGCGTGACCGGGGGGCACCTCGGTTCGGGGCTCGGCGTGGTCGAGCTGACCGTGGCGATTCACTATGTCTTCGATACGCCGCGCGACCGCCTCGTGTGGGACGTCGGGCATCAATGCTACCCGCACAAGATCCTCACCGGGCGTCGCGACCGGATCCGCACGCTGCGCATGGGCGGTGGCCTGTCCGGCTTCACCAAGCGCTCCGAGAGCGAATATGACCCGTTCGGCGCGGCGCATAGCTCGACCTCGATCTCGGCGTCGCTCGGTTTCGCGATTGCCAACAAGATCGCGGACAAGCCCGGCAAGGCGATCGCGGTGATCGGCGACGGCGCGATGTCCGCGGGCATGGCGTATGAAGCGATGAACAATGCGGCGCAGGCGGGCAACCGGCTGGTCGTGATTTTGAACGACAATGACATGTCGATCGCGCCGCCGGTTGGCGGGCTGTCGGCCTATCTCTCGCGCATCGTGTCGAGCCGCGAGTTCCTCGGTTTCCGCGAACTCGCCAAGCGGCTCGCCAAGAAGCTCCCGCGCCCGTTCGCCTCCAGCCTGAGCAAGGCGGACGAATTCGCGCGTGGCCTCGCGATGGGCGGGACCTTGTTCGAGGAACTCGGCTTTTATTATGTCGGCCCGATCGACGGGCATAACCTCGAGCAGCTGATCCCGGTGCTCGAGAATGTCCGCGATGCGGAGGAAGGCCCGATCCTCGTCCATGTCGTGACCAAGAAGGGCAAGGGCTATGCCCCGGCCGAGGCCGCGGCGGACAAATATCACGGCGTCCAGAAGTTCGACGTCATCTCGGGCGTCCAGACCAAGGCACCCCCGGGGCCGCCGCAGTACCAGAACGTGTTCGGCGCGCAGTTGCTCAAGGAAGCCGAGAGCGATCCGACGATCTGCGCGATCACCGCGGCGATGCCGTCGGGGACCGGGCTCGACGGCTTCTCCAAGGCGTATCCCGACCGCTTCTTCGACGTCGGCATCGCCGAGCAGCATGCGGTCACCTTCGCGGCGGGCCTCGCCGCGCAGGGGATGCGGCCGTTCTGCGCGATCTATTCGACCTTCCTCCAGCGCGCCTACGACCAGGTCGTCCACGACGTCTGCATCCAGAACCTGCCGGTCCGCTTCGCGATCGACCGCGCCGGTCTGGTCGGCGCGGATGGCGCTACTCATGCCGGGTCGTTCGACGTGACCTATCTCGCGACGCTCCCCAACATGGTGGTGATGGCGCCATCGGACGAAGCCGAGCTGGTCCACATGACCCACACCGCGGCGCTCCACGACAGCGGGCCGATCGCGGTGCGCTATCCGCGCGGCAACGGCACGGGCGTGGCGATGCCTGAGGTTCCCGAGCGGCTCGAGATCGGCAAGGGTCGGATCGTCCGCCAGGGGCACAAGGTCGCGATCATGGCCTTGGGGACTCGTCTCGGCGAGGCCTTGAAGGCAGCGGACGCGCTGGAAGCCAAGGGGTTGTCGACCACGGTCGCCGATCTGCGCTTCGCCAAGCCGCTCGACGAGGAACTGATCCGCAAGCTGCTGACCACGCATGAGGTCGCGGTGACGATCGAGGAATCGTCGGTCGGGGGCTTGGGCGCGCATGTGCTGACCTTTGCGAGCGACACCGGGTTGATCGACGCAGGGCTCAAGCTGCGCACGCTGCGCTTGCCCGACGTGTTCCAGGATCAGGACAAGCCCGAGGCGCAATATGCCGAGGCGGGTCTGGATGCGGATGCGATCGTCGAGACGGTGCTGAAGGCGCTGCGGCATAATTCGGGCGGCGTGGTCGAGGGCGCGCGGGCGTAGGGTTACACTTAAGCCCCTCCCCTTCAGGGGAGGGGTTGGGGTGGGGAAGTGCCTTGCAGAGAGCAGGGTTCTGCTGGACTGCCCCACCCCAACCCCTCCCCTAAAGGGGAGGGGCTTCAAGAAGTACGGCCCTTCCCACCCAACCCAAATCCCCCCACACAGGCCCCGGCGGTTCCGCGCCCGAGGGACCGACCATGTGCTTCTCCGCCACCGCCAGCTTCACCGCCGCCGCCGTGCTCGCCACGATCGGCGTCGCCACGCTGCGCCACGTCCGCGAACCACGCGCGCTGCTGTTCGCGAGCGTGCCCTTGCTGTTCGCGTTCCACCAGTTTTCGGAAGGGCTGGTGTGGCTGTCGCTCGAGGGGCGGCTCGGGCGCTATGCGGTCGATCACAGCGTGTTCCTGTTCAGCCTCTACGCGATCGGCATCCTCCCGCTGCTGATGCCGACCGCGGTCGCGCTGATGGAGCCGCCGGGATGGCGGCGGCGCGCGGTCCTCGTGCTGACGGGGGTGGGCGCGGTGGTGTTCGCGTGGGACATGGCGGGGCTGGTGATCGCGCCGACCTGCGCGGTGATCGACCAGCATTCGATCGCCTATAGCAACCCGGTGACGAGCCGCCTGTGGGTGTCGCTGCTCTACATCCTCGCGACGTGCGGCGCGCTGCTGCTGTCGACCCACCGCGTGGTGCGGGGATATGGGGTGCTCAACGTGATCGGGCTGACGGTGGTGCATCTGGTGAAGGGCTATGCCTTCGCCTCGGTGTGGTGTTTCTATGCCGCGGTGCTGAGCGTGGTGCTGTACCGCCAGTTCCACCGGCAGGACATCGACGTGGCGGTGCCGAACGGGACGAGCGGGGTGCGGCGGCCGTTTGTTTTGTCTTGGTTGCGGTGAGCGGCTAGCGGAGCCGCGTGGGAACAGCATGCCGATCGCCCGAGGCGACGGCCCGGGGCGGTGCTGGTCAGTCGTATCTAGTAACCGGCCTTACTTTCCCGGCGAAGGCCGGGGCCCAGTAGCGAGAGCGTTGGCTAGTTTCCGTCGGCGTGGCTTTCAGGCGTTCCTCGACTGGGCCCCGGCCTTCGCCGGGGAAGACCCAAACTTCCGAGGATCTGATGGCCCACGTTCGTATGAGCTGTTCGGATCGAGCGCGGGCGAAGCCCGCGCCGTCGGCCGATCGCGCCCCAGGCGGTGGATTAGCTAGCGCCAATCCTCCGCCTCAAGGCAACTTACTCTGCCGCAACCCCAGCCCGCGAGAACATGTCCCCCGCGTCCGAATCCTCGTTCGCGAACACCATGCCCGACGGCCCAGCCTTCGCCTTCTGGCGCTTGTCGAACCCGTCCCACACTTCGTTCCAGTTCCCGCGCGTCGCCGCCTTGGAATATTCGGTCGCGCGCTGTTCGAAGAAGTTGGCGTGCTCGACGCCGTTGAGCATCGGCGCGAGCCACGGCAGCGGGTGCTCGTCGATCATGTAGATCGGCTTCATGCCGAGCTGCCCCAGCCGCCAGTCGGCGATGTAGCGGATGTACTTCTTGATTTCCTTGGGCGTCATCCCGTTGACCGGACCCATCTCGAACGCGAGGTCGATGAAATTGTCCTCGAGCCGGACGGTGTGCTGGCACATGTCGGCAATGTCGTCACGCACCGACTTGGTCATGCAATCGCGTTCCGCGCAGAAGGCGTGGAACAGCTTGATGATCCCCTCGCAATGCAGCGATTCGTCCCGGATCGACCAGGTGACGATCTGCCCCATGCCCTTCATCTTGTTGAAGCGCGGGAAGTTCATCAGCATCGCGAACGACGCGAACAGCTGCAGCCCCTCGGTAAAGCCACCGAACATCGCGAGCGTCTTGGCGATGTCCTCGTCCGAATCGACGCCGAACGTCTGCAGGTAATCGTGCTTGTCCTTCATCTCGCTATATTCGAGGAAGGCGCCATACTCGCTCTCGGGCATGCCGATCGTGTCGAGCAGATGGCTGTAGGCGGCGATGTGCACCGTCTCCATGTTGCTGAACGCCGCCAGCATCATCTTGATCTCGGTCGGCTTGAAGATGCGGCCGTACTTTTCGTGATAGCAATCCTGCACCTCGACGTCCGCCTGGGTGAAGAAGCGGAAGATCTGGGTCAGCAGGTTGCGCTCATGGTCGCTGAGCTTCTGCGCCCAATCGCGGCAATCCTCGCCCAAGGGCACTTCCTCGGGCATCCAGTGGATCTGCTGCTGGCGCTTCCAGAAATCGAACGCCCAGGGGTATTCGAACGGCTTGTACTGCTTGCGGGCTTCGGTGAGGGACATGGGGGCTACTCCGGAACAAAAAGGGAAAACAAGGGTGGCATGGGGCAACGCAGAAAGGAAGCGGTGACGGGGTCACGGAGCCAGAAGGGGCGGACCGTCACGCCGCAACGCTCCAGCGCCACATCGCGCTTGCCGACATGATCAGCACGATGCCCAGCGCAAGCGCCATGATCCCGACCATCCGGAACGCATAGACCTTGCCCTCGCCAGCCGGGCGCAGCAGCGCGAGCAGCAAACCTGCGCCGATCACGGTGAACACCGCCGCTACCACATACATGATCGCGATCGCCATGGTCATCGCCTCACCACCCGCGTGACATAGACCGTGCGCGTGCGGTGCGAGCCGACGCCGAGGAAGACGATCCCGACGAAATAGCCGAAATCATACCAGCCGCCGTCGTTGGGGACGGCGTAGACCGCCACGTCGGGAACGAACAGCGACACCACCCAGGCGACCGGGAAGATGAAGCCGTGCCACACGCCCAGCAGGAAGCCAGGGGCCGCCGGCGCGATCGCGCTCGCTGCCTGGTGCGCGCATCCGCCGAGCAGGAGCGCCGCCGCGATCGCCAGGCCGCCGACGCCGGATCGCGTCATCTTCATGCGATGGCCCTTGCATCGAATCGGTCGGGCGCGCGTTGGGGATCCGCAACCGTAACGAAGGAGCTACCATCATGGTCGACGCATCGCAGATCCAAGAACATGCCGAAGTCATCGGCGCAGACGGCGTCCATGTCGGCACGGTCGACCACGTCGAGGGTGGCCGCATCAAGCTGACCAAGAAGGACTCGGGCGCGCAAGTCAACGAGGGTACCGGCAGCCATGAAGGCCATCATCACTTCATCTCGCTCGGCCTGGTCGCCGATGTCGAGGACGGCAAGGTCCGCCTCAGCGCGAATGCCGACGTCGCCGTGACGTTCGAAGAAGAGAAGTAACGGCGGCTGGCCCGCGCACGCCGCACGGGTCCGCACGAAAAGGGCATCGCTCATGCGGTGCCCTTTTTCTTGCCCGACACGCCGCCCGACACGATCGACGCACGGATGCTCTCGTTCTTGCAAGCGTCGTATCCGTGGAAAGCGGCAGCAGCAGTCACCCCAATGTCCTTCGATCTCGGCGGCCTGCCAGATGCCACAAGGGCAGGGGCATCAGCGCGCACGTTTGATGTGCCATCGACGGCAGCAGACACCCGTCCCACAAAACCCGCATCGCATAGCCGGTACGCCGCTGACCGATGCACTTGTCTTCTCCGAATACCGCGCCGTCCGGGCATTACCCGGCGGTTTCCCGCACGCGGGACTCCCCCGGATCGACCGTGTCCCAGACGTATCGGATCGTACCGTGCTGCGCCACCGCTAACTTATCGAACTGTTCATAAAAGCGCGGTGGATGCGCAACGGGTAGTGTTACCCCGGCACGCGAGATACAAGATCGGCTACCGTCCGATGGGCCGCCGTTCGCGCGCGCCGTGGCCATGCGGCATCGCCGGGCCGGTTGCGGGCGAGGCAGGGCGCGGGCATGCGACCGCCTTCGGCCGTGCCCGGCCGTGCCTGGTCTGGGTCATCGACGGATGACGCGCTTCAGTGCGACTGTCGCGTAGCGTCCTCGACTGTCACGCCGCCGCCGACCGCCTGATATAGCGCGACCGTATCCGCCAGCCGGGCGGCGCGCGCCTGGAGCAGCAATGCGGTCGATTGTGCGCTCGCGGTCGTCGCGTTGAAGACGGTCAGCGTGCCAACCCCGCCCAGCGACAGCTGGCGACGGGTGAAGACGAGGTTCTGCGTCGCCGCGTCGTTCGCACGAGTCGCCGCATCGAGCGCGGCGGCATCGGTGCGCAGCCCGGACAGGCTGTCCGCCACATCCGCGAATGCCTGCAGCGCGGCACTGCGATATTGCGCCTTGGCGCCGTCCAACGCCGCCTCGGCCGCGCGCTGTTGCCCGCGCAGCGCGCCGGCGTGGAAGATCGGCTGCGTCACCCCGCCGATCAACGCCCAGAACGGATTGCCGCTGGCGAACAACCCGCCGAAATCCACCGCGTTGCTGCCCCCTGTCGCGGTCAGCAAGATATTGGGCAGCCGTGCCGCGATCGCCACGCCGAGATCGGCGCCGGCGCCGCGCATCTGCGCCTCCGCCGCGCGAACGTCGGGGCGCGCGGCGACGATCTGCGCGGGCAGGCCGACCGGCAGCGTCGCTGGAAGCGCCAGCGCGTCCAGCCGTGGCAGTTCAGGCAAAGGCGCGCCGGGCGCGACTCCGAGTAGCAGCGCGATCAGGGTCCGCTGATGATCGCGCTGGCGAATCAGCGGGGGCAACGCGGCCTCGGCAGTCGACAGCACGGTCTGTTGCGCGGCGACGTCCGCCGCGCCGATATCCCCCAGCGCCTGGCGGCGTTGCAACAGTTGCAGGATGTCGCGGTTGCCGGAGACGCTGCTGGCGGCGGCGTCGATCTGCGCGGCGAGCGAGGCCTGCTGGATCACCGCGAGGACGAGATTGCCGACCACCGTCGTCCGCGCCGCCAGCAGGCGGTTGGCGGCGACCTCCGCCGCGGCGCGGGCGGAGCGGCTGCGGTTGCGCTGCAGCCCGAACAGGTCGAGCGGATAGGTGACCGAGACCTGCGCGGTATGGAGCGTGTAGAGGTTCTGGTTCTGGTCCGCGAGCGGGCTTTGCAGCGCGTTCGACACGCGTGCGCGCTCGACCTGATAGGAGGCATCGACCTGCGGCTTGCCAGCCGCGGCGGTCACGACCAGCTGCGCGCGGGCCTGCCGGAGCGTGGCGTCGGCGACCGCCAGATCGTTGTTGGCCGCCAGCGCGCGCGCGACCAGCGCGTCGAGCGCCGGGTTCCGGAAGGCATGCCACCAGGCTGCGTCGAGGCTTGCCCCCGGCGCGATCGTCTGCGCCGGGCCATGTGTCGGCGCGATCTGCTCGGGCGCTACGGCGGGGGCCATCGACAGCGCGGTGGTCGGATGCTGCGGACCGACCGTGCAGCCGATCAGCAACAACGGCGCAGCGAGCGTGACACGCTTCATGCCGGTTCTCCCTGCGGGATGGCGGGATGCGGGCGGTGCCCGACGTCGCGCCCGTGCGCGCCGCGATCCTCCGGGCCGACGTGGCGCGAGAAACGCCCGATCAGCACCGGCAGCACCAGCAGGATCAGGATCGGCGCGAGCCCCATCCCGCCGACCACGACGAGCGCGAGCGGCTTCTGCACCTGGCTTCCGATGCCCGACGAGACGGCGGCGGGAAGCAGCCCGATCGCAGCCGCAAGGCACGTCATCACGACCGGACGCAGGCTCGTCTGGACGGTGCTCGCGATCGCGGCGTCGCGGTCGAACCCCTGGTCGATATGCTGGTTGAAGGTCGTTACCACCAGAATACCGTCCATCACCGCGATCCCGAACAGCGCGACGAAACCGATCGCCGCCGAGATGCTGAACGCGGTCCCGGTCAGCGCGAGCGCGAGCACACCGCCGATGATCGCCATAGGGATCACGCTGAAGCTGAGCAGCGTATCACGCACCGAGGAGAAGTTGGCGTAGAGCAGCACCAGGATCAGCGCGAGGCTGATCGGCACGACCACCTCGAGCCGGTTGACCGCGCTCGTCAGGCTGCCGAGCTCGCCCGCCCATTCGAGGCTGTAGCCCGGCGGAAGCGTGACGTTTTTGGCGATCCGCGCCTGGACCTCGTCGACCGTGCCGCCGAGATCGCGCCCGCGGACGCTGAACTTGATCGGGACGTAGCGTTCCTGATGCTCGCGGTAGATGAACGACGCGCCGGTGGTCAGCCGGACCTTGGCGACTTCGGACAGCGGCACCTGGATCGACCCGGTCCCGCTCGGCGACGGCGCGCCGATCGTGATCCGGCGCAGCGCCTCGAGGCTGTCGCGTTGCGCGTCCTTCAATCGCACGACGATCGGGAAGTGCCGGTCGGTCCCGCGCTCGTACAGGTCGCCGCTGCTCTGCCCGCCGATCGACGCGGCGACCGCGGTGTTGATGTCGTCGGGCGTCAGGCCATAGCGTGCCGCCGCGCCGCGATCGATGTCGATCTGGACGGTCGGCTGACCGAGCGAGTTGGAGATGCCGAGATCGGCGACGCCGCGGACCTTGGCCATCTGGTCGCGGATCTGCTCGGCGATATGCTGGAGCGTCGCGAGGTCGGGGCCGAACACCTTGACCGAATTGGCACCCTTCACGCCCGACGAGGCTTCCTCGACATTGTCCTGGATATATTGCGAGAATTCAAAGTCGACGCCGGGGAAACGCGCCTGCAACCGGTATTGCAGCTCGGCGGTCAGCGTTTCCTTGGTCACGCCCGCGGGCCATTGGTCGGCAGGTTTGAGCGGCGTGTAGAATTCGGCGTTGAAGAAGCCGGTCGCGTCGGTCCCGTCATCGGGGCGGCCATGCGTCGAGATGACGCGCTGGACCTCGGGATAGGCCGCGATCATGTCGCGGATCGCGTTGACCGACGGCTGCCCCGCCTCGAGCGAGATCGACCCGGGCAGCGACGCGCGGATGTAGAGATTGCCTTCCTCGAGATGCGGAAGGAATTCGATCCCGAGCGAGCGCATCCCCACCAGTGCGGTGACGAGCAACAGCGCCGCACCCCCGAGCGTGACGATCCGGTTCGACAAGGCGAAGGCGGCGGCGGGTTCGTAGATCGCGCGCAGCTTGCGCACGACCCAGGTCTCGACCTCGTCGAGCGAATCGGGGAGGAGCAAGGCGGACAGCACCGGCGACACGGTGAAGGTCGCGATCAGCCCGCCCGCGATCGCATAGGCATAGGTCTTCGCCATCGGGCCGAAGATGTGCCCCTCGACCCCGGTCAGCGTGAACAACGGGATGAAGCTCGCGATGATGATCGCGGCGGCGAAGAAGATCCCGCGGCTGACTTCGCTCGATCCGTGCAGGATCGCGGAGAAGCGGCTCGCCGGGGTGGCGTGGCCGTGCCCGCTTTCAATCGCGGCGGAGCGTTCGACCATGTGGCGGAAGATGTTCTCGACCATGATGACGCTGGCATCCACCACCAGCCCGAAATCGAGCGCGCCGAGCGACAGCAGGTTGGCGGATTCGCCCTGCACCGTCAGGATCAGCACTGCGAACGCGAGCGCGAAGGGGATGGTCAGCGCGACGATCACCGCGCTGCGCAGGTTGCCGAGGAACAGCCACTGGAGCACGAAGATCAGCAGGATCCCCTCGACCAGATTGTGCATCACGGTGTGCGTGGTGACGCCGATCAGCTCGGAGCGGTCATAGATCCGCTCGAGCTTGACCCCGGGCGGCAGGATGCCGGATGCGTTGATCGTCTCGACCTCTTTCTGGACCGCGTTGATCGTCGGCATCGATTGCGCGCCGCGCTGCATCAGCACGATGCCCATGACGATGTCGTCGTCCGCGCCTTCGCCCGCGATGCCGAGCCGCGGGGCATTGCCGATCCGCAGCGTCGCGACGTCCTTGACCAGCACCGGGTTGCCCGCATTGGTCGTGACGAGCGCGTTGCGGATCGCATCGGTCGACTGGATCAGCCCGACCCCGCGGACGATCGCCGCCTGCGACCCGAAGTTGATCGTTTGCGCGCCGACGTTGCTGTCGCCCTTGCTGATCGCGGCGAGCACCTGCGAGACGGTCACGCCGTGCGCGACCGTCCGGTCGTTGTCGACCACCACCTCATAGGTGCGCAGCTTGCCGCCCCAGCCGGTCACGTCCGCGACGCCCGGGATACGCTTGAACCGGCGTTGCAGCACCCAGTCCTGCAACGTCTTGAGGTCCATCACCGAATAGCCCTTGGGCGCGGAGATGCGGTAGCGGTAGATTTCGCCGATCGGGCTGGTCGGGGAGATCTGCGGCTGCGCGCCGCCCGGCAGGTTGCCGAGCTGCGACAGGCGACCGAGCACGCGCTGCTCGGCTTCGGCGAAGGTGTAATCGTAGCTGAACTGGATCCGCACGTCGGACAGGCCGAACAGCGAGATCGAGCGGACCGAGGTGATGTGCGGCACGCCCGCCATCGCGACCTCGACCGGGATCGTGACGTTGCGCTCCATCTCCTCCGCCGAGACGCCGTTGCTCTGCGTCAGCACCTCGACCATCGGCGGGACCGGGTCGGGATAGGCCTCGATGTTGAGATTGTAGAAAGCGATCCCGCCGGCCAGGATCAGCCCCACCAGCAGCATGAGCACGAGGATGCGCTGGCGCAGCGCAAAGCCGACGATGCCGTTCACCTTAGAGCCCCGCTTCGTTGACGAATAACGCGCCCGAGGTGACGATCCGCTCACCCGCCTTCAGGCCAGCGACGATATGGTCGACGCCGTCAGTGCTGTCCGCGACCTGGACCGGGCGTGCGTAGAGATAGCCCTTGGGGCCGGCGACCCAGACGACCGCCTTGTCGCCTTCATGGATCACCGCGTCCGACGGGACGTAGATTCCGGTCGGCGCGCCGCTGCGCCGCTCGATCGTGAAGCTCGCGAACATCTGCGGTTTCAGCGCGCCGTCGTCGTTGCGCACGGTGGCGCGGACGGGGAGGCGGTGCGTCGCGGGGTCGAGTGCTGCGCCGACATTGTCGATCACCGCGTCGAACACCCGGCCCGGATAGGCGGGTGTGGTGACGCGCGCACGGTCGCCGAGATGGACGCTCGCGGCATCGCCTTCGGCAAGCTGCGCGATCAGCCAGACGCGGCTGGCATCCGCGATCGTCATGATCGGCTTGTCGCCGCCCGCGGTGACATATTGGCCCGGCGCGACGTCGCGGGTCGCGACCACGCCCGACGCCGGCGCGCGGTAAACGGTCTGCGCCGAGATCGAATCGCCGCCCGTTTGCAGCCCGCGGATTTCGGTCGCGCCCTTGCCGAGCAGCGACAACTTGTCGCGCGTCGCGGCGAGCGCTGCGTCGGCCGAGCGCAGCGCGGACTGCGCCGTTACCAGGTCGCTTTGCGCCTGGCGGTAATCCTTCAACGCGCCGCCTGCGGTCTGGTAGATCGCGGCCTGGCGGGTCGCGGTGTCCTGCGCGATGCGGACCTGCGCGGCGGCGGTCGCGCGCTGCGCGCTGGCGGTCAGGAACTGGTCGCGCGCCTCGACGAAATCGGGCGATGCGATGCGCAGCAGCGGCTGCCCTCGCGTGACCTTCTGCCCGGCCTGAACGAACACCGCGGCGACCTGACCCGAGAAGGGGAGCAGGATGGGCGTGCTGCTGTCGCCATTGACCGCGATCGTGCCGGTTGCCTGGATCCCGCCCATCGTCGACCCGTCGCGCACGACCGTCAGCTTCATTCCGGCAAGCTGCTCCTTCGTCGGGGCAAAGGCGCCTGGCGGCGTCTTCTCGGTCACCGGTTCGGCCGGCTTGGTCGCCGCGCCGATGATCGCGATGACGATGAAGATCGCTACGATAAGCGCTGCGGCGATCGCCAGCAGCCGGAGTTGGGCACGTCGGTCCAGCCGCTTGGTCTGTGGCAAGGCGATAGTGTGGTCGGTCGTCGCCGTCATCTCGGTCTCGAACTCGCTTGCGGGGCTGATGGAGCCGGCGCACTAGGCGGCTAGGCTTACAGCAGGCTTACAGACCTATTTCTGGCCCGAGGGTTTTGCCAAGAGGGTTTTCGCTCAAGCAGGTTCGGACGGGTCGATGCGGTTGTTGTTGGTGGAGGATGACCGGGAACTGGCCGAGGCGCTGGCGGCGGCACTCGCGCGGCGCGGCATGTCGAGCGATCACGCCGCGACCGCCGACGACGCGCTGCTGATGCTGGGGGCCGCACGCTACAGTGCGGTGGTGCTCGATCTCGGCCTGCCGGATGCCGACGGGCTGGACGTGCTGCGCACCCTGCGATCGCGGCAGGACCCGGTGCCGGTCGTCATCCTGACCGCGCGCGGCGATACGGCGGCGCGGATCGGCGGTCTCGACCATGGCGCCGACGACTATCTCGCCAAGCCGTTCGACGTCGAGGAACTGGTCGCGCGGTTGCGCGCGGTGTTGCGGCGACAGGGTGGCTTCGCGGGCGCCGAGCTGACGGTCGGCAACGTGCGATTCGACTCCGTCGCGCGCGAACTGACGGTAGAGGCGCGTGTGGTCACGCTGTCCGCGCGCGAGCTCGAACTGGTCGACCTGTTGCTCAAGCGGCCCGGCCGCGTCGTGGTCAAGGCGCTGATCGAGGACCAGCTGTTCGGCTTGTCCGAAACGCTCGGGTCGAATGCGGTCGAAGTCTATGTCCATCGGCTGCGGCGCAAGCTGGAACAGGCGGGGGCGAGCGTGGTGATCGAGACGATCCGGGGCGTGGGCTATATGCTGCGCGCGGCGGCATGAGGTTCGGCTGGCCGCGGTCGCTGATCGCGCGGATCCTGTTGCTGGAAGGGGTGGCGATCCTGTGCGCGGCGATCCTCATCCCGCTGCTGACCGGGTCGGTGCTGCAACGGACCAAGGCGATCTACCAGGAGAAACTGCTGGTCGCGCAGGCACAGAGCATCGCCGCCGAACTGACCCAGGCGCGGTCCGACGCCGGGCACCTGCTGCTCCCCCCCGCGCTCGAGGCGTTGTATGCGAGCACCTATGACGGCCGCGCCTTCGCGATCGTTGCGGCGACCGGACGAGCGGTCGCGTTCAGCCGCCACGCGGGCGGCGTTCCCTGGCAAGCGGTCCCGCGCAGCCGGACGGCGCGATCATTGTGGCGGGCGGGCTATGTGATCGTCAGCGTGCCCGTACGCCTGTCCGGCGCAACGCTGTGGATCCTGGTGTCGCAGGACGAGACGCGCCCGGGCGCCATCACCGACGACATCACCCGCGCGTTCCTGACGCGCTACCTGGCGCTGCTCCTGCCGATCCTGCTGCTGCTGCCGGTGGTCAACAGCGTGCTGATCGCCCGGCTGGTGCGGTCCGTCCGGCAGGTGTCGGATCGCGCGGCGGCGATCGGGCCGCGCAGCCTGCACGTCCGCCTGGCCGATACGGGCCTGCCGACCGAGGTCCGCCCGCTGGTCGATGCGACCAACGGGCTGGTCGAGCGGCTCGAGCAAAGCTTCGCCGCGCAGGCCGAGTTCGTCGGCAACGTCGTCCACGAACTGCGCACGCCGCTCGCCACGCTGCGGGTGCGGCTTGACGCCGTCGCGGACGACACGCTGCGGGCGGCGTTGCTGGCGCAGGCGGATCGCATGTCGCACGTCGTGTCGCAGTTGCGCGACCTGGCGCGGCTCGATTCGATTTCGGATGAGGATCTGGTCGCGGTCGACCTGGTCGCGCTGGCTCGCGACACGCTGGCCCAGGCCGCGCCGATGGCACTGGCCAGCGGGCATCCGGTCGCGTTCGTGGCCCCCGACGCGCCGGTCCGGGTTCGCGGTAATCGCGTGCTGCTCGACATTGCGCTGACCAACCTGCTGTCCAATGCGGTGCGGCACACCGCCGCCGGAACGGCGATCGAGGTTGCGGTGTGCGCGAATGGCGCGCTCGTCGTGACCGATCGAGGCCCGGGAATCACGGTATCCGATCGCAGCTTGCTGACGCAGCGCTTCTGGCGGGCCGATCACCTGCGCTCGGACAGTGCCGGGATCGGGCTATCGCTCGTCCAGCGGATCGTCGACCTGCATGACGGGCGGATCGAGATCGGCGACGGCGCGGATGGCGGCGCACGCTTTGCGTTGCTGCTGCCGCTGATGCCGGCCAGCGTATGACGGCATGGCAGCGCTAGGGGATCCCGGGAACGGTTGCGACCGTTCCCGGGACCCGTGCGGGTTCAGGCGCTGGCCGCCTGCTCGGCATGCTTGCCCTCGGCGAATTCCTCGACGAGTTTGGCGCAGAAAGCGGGCAGATCGTCCGGGGTGCGGCTGGTGATCAGCCCCTGGTCGACGACGACCTCCTGATCGACCCATGTCCCGCCGGCGTTGCGAATGTCGGTCTGCAGCGTCGGGAAGGAGGTTACCGTCCGGCCTTTCAGCACGTCCGCCTCGACCAGCGTCCAGGGGGCGTGGCAGATGGCAGCAACCGGCTTCGCCTGCGCGAAGAAGGCGTGGACGAACGCGACCACCGCCTTCGATCCGCGCAACGTGTCGGCGCCGACGCTCCCGCCCGGGATGATCAGGCCGTCGAACGAGTCCGCCGAAACATCCTCGATCGCCTTGTCGACGCTGAAGGTCGCGCCCGGATCGAGATCATTGTTGACGGACTGCGCGTCGTCGGTCGCCAGGCTGATGACGGTCACGGTGCCGCCGGCCTGCTCTACCGCAGCCTTGGGCTTGGCGAATTCGGGCTCCTCGGTGCCACGCGGTGCGATCAGGATCGCGATGTTCTTGCCTTCCAACGTCATGGTCGTCTCCATTTGCCTGGTCTTGAATGCTATGTTCGGGTTTCGATCAGCCGTCCTGCCCGGTCGGCTCGTGATAGGGGCAGCCGTTGGTGCGCGCGCGGAAGTCGGCGGAATGGCGATAGGTATCGCGCCGCGCCCGGTTGATGTTGCCGAGCGGTTGGTGCGCGGTGATCCCCGTCCACACGCTGAAGCGGGTTTCCTCGTTGATCTTCCGGACGTGCGCATCGCTCCAGCTGTCCTGTGGTGCTGCGCGGACCGTGCCGACGCGAATGAACGGCGTGTCCGCCTCGTCCCACAGCACGGTCGCATCCTCGACCGGTTGCGCATCGAGATCGCGGCAGAGCTGCACGCGGAATTCCCATTCCGCGCTGATGTCGCGCATTTCCTTCTGCACTTCCTCGCGGATCGCATTCTCACGCCCGTCGATGGTGATTTCCTTGCCGGTCAGCATGGTCATCGCCGGCGCGACGGGGGCCAAGCTGAACTTGGCGACATAGTCACCGAAGCGGAAGGCGGTCGCGCTGTAATAGGTCTCGCCGAGCGGCTCGACATTGGGCGCGCCGCCCATGGAATTGACCGCTGCCGGCGCCTCCGCACCGACCGCCTCGAACGCGTGACGAACGCCGCGCAACGCCGCTGAAACCACCTTCTTGGTGCCCTCCAGCCGATCGGTCGTCTTGGCGAGCAGCTGGAGGTTGCCGAGGAATTTCTTGGCGGTCTTGGCGGCGAAGACCGGACCGTTGACCATCACGAAATCCTGCGCGGTCCCTTCGGATCCCGGCAGCCGTTCGCCCGCGACGTCGAACACCTTCATCGCCATGCCGCGCGGCAGGCTGATCACGTCGGGCAGGATATCGCCCGCGTTGGTCGACATGCGCAACAGCACCTTGTGCTTGCCCGGCGATGCGAACAGGCCCTGCGCCAGTTCGGGCGGAAGGTTCCCGTCAATCTCCAGCTCGCCCTCCAGCAGGCCGTGCGACTTGGCGTGGACCGAGCGAACGGCATGGCCATAATCCTCGGCGGTCCGCTCCAGGATGATGTCGAACGCTTCGTTCAGGCCGGCGACCGTCTCGGTCTCGTCGGGCTGCACGGTTTCCACGGCGGGGCTGTAGCGGATCGGGGACATTGCAAATACTCCTTGCAGGGCAGACAAATCGGCAGGGGTGGAGCGTGCCACCCCTGCCTGAACGCGCTCAACGCGCGCGTGGGGCCATGGCGAACGCCGTTTTCAGGCGCGCGACCGCCAGGTCATTGGCATCCCTGGCACCGCGGACGACCGCCGCCATGCCGAAGAACTCATGCGTCACGCCCGGGAAGGTGCGCTGCTCGACCGTGTCGCCAGCCGCGCGCATCGCGGTCGCCAGCGTCTCACCGTCCGAACGAAGCGGGTCGATCTGCGCGTTGATGATCGTCGTCGGCGGCAAGCCCCGCAAATTGGCCTTGACCAAATTGAGCCGCGGGTCCTGCGCATCCGCCGGGGTCGCCTGATAGTAATGGCCGAACCACTTGAGCATCGCTGCGTTGAGCGGCTTGGCGTTCGCCGAATCGCGCCGCGACGGCAGCGTCATGCTGCTGTTCGCGATCGGATAGACCGAGACGATGTGGAGCGGCGCGGTGAGGTGGTTGTCGCGGGCATAGATGGCGGTCGCGACCGCAAGGTTGCCGCCCGCGCTTTCGCCGGCGACCGCGATCTTCCTAGGGTCACCGCCCCACGATGCCGCGTTCTGCAACGTCCAGCGATAGGCGGCCGCGGCGTCGTCATGCTGCGCGGGGAATTTGAATTCGGGCGCGTGGCGATATTCGACCGACACGACGATCGCGTTGAGCGCCTTGGCCATCGCACGCGGGGCGGCATCGTAGGTCGCGACATCGGCGATCACCCAGCCACCGCCGTGATAATAGACCACGACCGGCAACGGGCGACCGGCCGGTGCGGCGGCGGGCTTGTAGACCCGCGCGAACTGCATCGCATCCGCGCCATAAGGCACATCCTGCGTCGACACGCTTGCGTCCGGCGTGGTCGGCATGCCGCGCTTCGCCATCACTGCCTTCGCGCCGTCCGCGGCGGACGGTTGCTGCCGCGCCTCGGCGGGCGTCAGCGTCTCGATCGGCTTTCCGCCGAGCGACGCGAGCGCATCGAGCACGGTCTGCATGTCCGGCGCGGCCTTGGGCGGCTGGACCCGGGTTGGTGCGGGCGGCGGGGGTGGCGGCGCGGTGTTCGCGCGGCGCGCCTGGGCCGACAGCGGGCTCAATGCGATCGCCAGGGTGCTCGCGACCGCCCCGTGGGACAGGGCGCGCTTCAACGAATAGGTCATGGGTTCTCCTGTATCTTCGGAGGCAGCAACACCTACGCACCCGTGGTTGTTTCTGTACGGAACCGAACAGAGAGCGGATTGGCGGTATGGCGGGAAGCCTTTTATGGAATGGCATGGATGTGAACACCGCCACCCCAGATCCGATCGAGCGCGCCGTACCGATCACGCGGGCGCAAACCCGCAACCGGCTGCTGAGCCGCCTGGACGATGCGGATTTCGGGCTGCTCCAGCCACATCTCACGCGCGTGCCGTTCGCGGTCGGCGAGGTGATCCTGCGCGCGGGCGACGCCGTCGAGAGCTTCTGCTTTCTCGAGGCGGGCATCGCGGGGGTGCTCGACGCGCTGGAAGGGGAACGGTGTTATGCGGTCGGGCTGGTCGGCGCGGAGGGGTTCGTCGGCTGGCCGCCGCTGCTGGGCGACGACCGCTCGCCGTATGACATCGTGATGCGCGCCGAACACGGCGAGGCACTGCGGATTCCGGCGGACGTGCTGCTGGCGGCGGCCGCGCGGAGCGAAACGCTGCGGGTGACGCTGTTACGCTTCGTCCAGGTCTTCATGATCCAGATGGGCCGGACGATCGTCTCGGCGCTGGCGCATCCGGTCGAGCGGCGGCTGGCCCGGTGGATCCTGCTCTATCACGACCGCGTCTGCGAGGACGATATCAGCATGACGCACGAGGAATTTCGGCTGATGCTCGGCGTGCGCCGCAGCAGCGTCACCGACGCGCTCCACCGGCTGGAGGAACAACAGGCGATCCGCGCGGTGCGCGGGCGGGTGATCGTGCGCGACCGCGCCACGCTGATCGCGCTGGCCGGAGACACCTATGGCGGCCCCGAGCACCACTATCGTCGGTTGCTTGGTGAGGAACGGTCGCGCTGACCCTGGAGGACGACCGCGCTCAGGCCGCGGGATGGGGGGCACGCCGCCGTCGACGGTCGTGCCCGGCATGGTTTACTGGCAGGCGAGACACTCGTCGTAGTCGGTCGTCTCGAACTCGTATTGCGGCTTCTCGATCGTGTTGTCGTTCTCGACCCCGCCCGCGAAACCGGCGCGCTGCACCGACTTGGAGCGGAGGTAATAGAGTGACTTGATCCCCAGTTCCCACGCGCGGAAGTGAAGCATCAACAGGTCCCACTTCTCGACGTCAGCCGGGATGAACAGGTTGAGCGAGGTCGACTGGTCGATATAGGGCGTGCGGTCCGCCTGGAGCTCGAGCAGCCAGCGCTGGTCGATCTCGAAGCTGGTCTTGAAGCAATCCTTCTCCTCGACGTCGAGGAACTCGAGATGCTGGACCGACCCGCCCTGTTCGAGGATCGAGTTCCAGATCGCGTCCGAATTCTTCGACTTGGCGACCAGCAGCTTTTCCAGATACGGATTCTTGATCGAGAACGAGCCGCTGAGCGTCTTGTGGGTGTAAATGTTCGCCGGGATCGGCTCGATGCACGCCGAGGTGCCGCCGCAGATGATGCTGATCGACGCGGTCGGCGCGATCGCCATCTTGCAGCTGAACCGCTCCATCACGCCGCGATCCGCCGCGTCGGGGCAGGGCCCGCGCTCGACCGCGAGGTGCATCGACGCTTCGTCGACCTGCGCCTTGATGTGCTTGAACATGCGCAGATTCCACGACTTCGCCATCGCGCCCTCGAACGCCAACCCACGCGCCTGGAGGAACGAGTGATAGCCCATCACGCCCAAGCCGACCGAGCGCTCGCGCATTGCCGAATACGCCGCGCGTTCCATGCCGGGTTCGGCGCGGTCGATGAAGTCCTGCAGGACGTTGTCGAGGAAGCGCATGACGTCCTCGATGAAGCCCTTGTCGTCCTTCCACTGGTCCCACGTCTCGAGGTTGAGCGACGACAGGCAGCAGACCGCGGTGCGCTCGTTGCCGAGATGGTCGGTCCCGGTCGGCAGCGTGATCTCGCTGCACAGGTTGGACGTCGACACCTTGAGCCCGAGTTCGCGGTGGTGGCGCGGCATGCCCTTGTTCACGTGATCCGCGAAGACGATGTACGGCTCGCCGGTGGCAAGCCGCGTCTCGACCAGCTTCTGGAACAGCGAGCGTGCATCGACCGTCGCGCGGGCCGAACCGTCCTTCGGGCTGACCAAAGTCCATTCGCTGCCCTCACGGACCGCTTCCATGAACGCGTCGGTGATCAGCACGCCGTGGTGGAGGTTGAGCGCCTTGCGGTTGAAATCGCCCGAGGGTTTACGAATCTCGAGGAATTCTTCGATCTCCGGGTGCGACACGTCGAGGTAGCAGGCCGCCGAGCCACGGCGGAGCGAGCCCTGGCTGATCGCGAGCGTGAGCGAATCCATCACGCGCACGAAGGGAATGATCCCCGAGGTCTTGCCGTTGAGGCCGACCGGCTCGCCGATGCCGCGGACGTTGCCCCAATAAGTGCCGATCCCGCCGCCGCGCGAGGCGAGCCAGACGTTCTCGTTCCACGTATCGACGATCCCGCCGAGGCTGTCGGGGACCGAGTTGAGGAAGCACGAGATCGGCAGGCCGCGCCCGGTGCCGCCGTTCGACAGCACCGGCGTCGCGGGCATGAACCAGAGGCGCGAGATATAGCCGTAGAGCCGCTGCGCATGCGCTTCGTTATCGGCATAAGCAGAGGCCACGCGGACGAACAAGTCCTGGAACGTCTCGCCCGGCAGCAGATAGCGGTCGCGCAGCGTCTCCTTGCCGAAATCGGTCAGCAGCGCGTCACGCGAGTGATCGACCTCGACCGGATACAGCTGCACGTGGACTTCCTTGGAATCCCCACGCGCTTCGAGCTTGCGGTCGGCACCGTTGCGGTCGGCCGCATTCGGTGCCTGGGCGCTCGTCGCGAGCGCTTCGATCGTGTCGGTTGCCATATCCGTCTTCACTTCCTCGGTATCCCGAAAATCCATTGTCCCGCCCCTGGTTACGTCTCAAAGTCACAGGATCGGACACGACATTCGTTCCCGATCCGTTCGATCTTCGTTCGACTCGGGGGACGAGCCCCCTTGCTAGCATTTCAGGGGCGATCGGCGAGACCAAAAAGCAGCCCTGCAAGCATCTACGATGCCGGTCCGGCCGTCTGTACGATATAGGGTCGTACGCTTCGCTCTACCAGTTCTTGGGTTCGCCCCCGAACCTTACCCCTACAGATTGTGCCGATCGCGTCCACGACGCAATATCCTAAATGACAGTTCGGGGACTCGGTTCGTCGCTATTTTCCAGCGGCTGGCGGGCGTCGAATGTGACTTATGGCCAGCGACGCGCGGTCAAAGCTGGCGTTGCGGAAAGGCAAGAGGCCGAACAGGGAACGTGACATTTATTTCATGCCGGATCGGCGAAGCCGACCGGGAGCGTGACGTGGACCGCGAGCCCCCCGATCGTCGCGGTATCGAGCGTCAACGTGCCGCCATACAGATTCGCCAGTTCGGTCGCGATCGACAACCCGAAGCCGTGCCCGTCGCCGCGTTCGTCGAGCCGCTGTCCCGCCGAAAGCGCGGCGGTACGGGTAGCCTCGGGGATGCCCGGGCCGTCATCCTCGATCGTCAGCACGACGAACCGGTCGTCCGCGCCCTGCGTGGCGCGGACGACGATTCGGGCGGCGGCCCAGCGCCAGCCATTGTCGAGCAGGTTGCCGATCAGTTCGTCGAGGTCCTGCCGGTCGACCGCGACCGCGAGCTCCGGATTGATCGCGACGTCGGCGGTAATGCCGCGCTCGGCGTGGATCCGCGCGAGCGCAGCGGCGAGATCCGCGACGACGTCGCTGAGCGAGGTAGCGACGCGCGACGCGACCCCCGGGGTTGCGGCGCGCGCGCGCCCGAGATGATGGCGCACGGCCTGGTCGATCCGCGCGATCTGCGCGCCGAGCGTCCCGTCCGGATCGTGCGGGCGGACCGACAGGGCAAGCGTCGCGAGCGGAGTCTTGAGGCCGTGCGCGAGATTGGCGACATGCCCGCGCGCATTGGCGAGCGCGGCGGCATTCTCGCCGAGCAGCGCGTTGATCTCGCTGGCAAGCGGGGCGAGCTCGCGCGGCTGGTCTTCGGGAATGGCGGTGGCGCGGCCGGTTCGTACCGCCGCGAGGCCCGCGCGCATCCGCCCAAGCGGGGCGAGCCCAACGCGCAGCTGCACCAGCGTCGCCGCGCCCAGTGCGAGCCCCAGCAGCAGCAGCGATCCGAGCAGCGGCGCCATAGCGGCACGCAGCGGCCGGTCGACGATCGCGCGCGGGGCGGAGGCGGTGATGCGCACCTCGCCCGCCGGCGTCGCGAGCGTCAGGCTGCGCGCATGGCGACGGCCGTTGCCGTCGCGCCAGTCCAGCGCGCGGGCGCGGTCCGGATGGCGGTCGGCGGGTCGCAGCGCGTCTGGATTCTCGCCCGGCGGCGGCGGCGGGGGCAACGCGGTCCAGGGCGCGTGCATCGCATCGATATTGGGCGGCGCGGGGGAAGCGATCGTCTTGCCGCCGGCGTCGACCCGCCAGCCCCAGCCGTTCGCGGGATCGTCATAGGGAGCCGCAAGGATCAGGCGGCTGCGATCGATGCGCCCGTCCGGGCCAACCGCCTGCGCCAGGATCGCGATCTGCGAATCCAGCCGGTCGTCGAGGCCCTGCATCACGAACCGGTCGAGCACCGCGCCGATCGTCAGCGCAGCGAAGGCGAGCGCCGCGAGCGTCGCGACGAGCGCGGTGACGAGCAGGCGTCCGTAGAGCGAGCGCGGGAGGAGGGTCACGCGGTTGCTCGGCAGGGGTAGGCGGGTAGGCTTCCCCTCTTCCCGGCGTCACCCTGAACTCGTTTCAGGGTCCACCGTCCGACACCGGCTGTCCGCCATTGTAGCGCGGTGGATGCTGAAACGAGTTCAGCATGACGGCAGAAGGGGGGACTGGGCGCGCTCACGCTGCCACGATCCGATAGCCGCGCCCGCGCACCGTTTCGATCAGGTCCGCGCCGATCTTCTTGCGCAGACGTCCGACGATCACCTCGAGCGAGTTCGAATCGGGATCGGCATCGCCCTCATAGATATGCTCCATCAGGTCGAGCCGCTCGACCACCACGCCCTTGCGCAGCATCAGCGTCGACAGCACCCGCCATTCGAGCGCGGTAAGCCGTAGCGGCAGCCCGTCGCGCTCGACCTGCCCGGTCTGCGCGTCGAAGGTGATCGGCCCGCACACGATTCGCGCCGACGCATGCCCGGCCGAGCGGCGCACCAGCGCGCGCAACCGCATCACCAGTTCCTCGATCCGGAACGGCTTGGTCAGATAATCGTCCGCGCCGGCGCGAAACCCGGCGACCTTTTCGGACCAGCCATCGCGCGCGGTAAGGATCAGCACCGGGAGCACGCGCCCGGCCGCACGCCATTCCTCGAGCACGGCGATGCCCGACTTGAGCGGCAAGCCAAGGTCGAGCACCGCCGCATCATAGCTTTCGGTGTCGCCGAGATGTGCGCCGTCCTCGCCATTGGCTGCGACGTCGACCGCGAAATGCTCGGCGCGCAGCGCCTTGGCGGTCGCGTCGGCGAGCGCGCTGTCGTCCTCGACCAGCAGGATACGCATTGTGCAGCTCTCTCTCTCGTGCGGTCGGGACCGGATGCCGCAGCAACATTGCGGCTATCTCCCTGCGCTAAACCCAATCTGAACCACAAGGTTCAGTGGGCCGGGGGGACGACTCGGTAGAAGGCTGCATACCAACCGAAGGAGCATGACCATGACCGAAGAAACACACACCGCACCGCGCCGCACGATCTCGACCCGCGGCGCGCTGATCGCCGCAGCGCTGGTCGCGGTCGGCGTCGGCGGCGGCGCGACCGTCGCGCAGATGACCGCACCATCGGTCGAGATGGCGCCGATCAAGCCCGTCGCGATCCGGAGCCTCAGCGATACCGGCAGCGTCGTCACGGTACGCGGCAAGATCGCGGAGACCTATGGCCCGATGTTCATCCTTGCCGATGGCACCGGGCGGACGCTGGTCGAGGGCGGGCGGCAGGTCGACGGAACCGGCCTCGTCGCGGTCGGGCAGACCGTCAGCGTGCAGGGGCGCTTCGGGCGCAGCATGCTGCACGCCTCGTTCCTGGTCGGTGCCGACGGCAAGGTCACCGCGCTCCGCCCGATGCCGCCGCGCGGTGGACCGGGTGGGCCGCGTGGCCCGCACGGGCGCGGTGGTCCTGATGGCCCCGGCGGCCCGGGTGGACCGGACGGCCCCGATGGCCCCGGCGCGCAGGATGCCGCACCGCCGCCACCGCCGGCCGCTGCGCCTAACGCAACCCCGGGGGCGACGCCCGCCGTGGCGCCGGCTGCGCCCGCGGCTGCGCGGACGACCGCAACCGTGACGGCAAGCAAGTAAACGACCGGGCCGCGCGATAACCGCGCGCGGCCCGCCCTTCCCGCGCAGCCTTATCCCGCCTTGCGCGCTGACGTCGGCACGCTTGGCGCGGCGAGCCGTTCCAGATTGAAGGTCTCGGCGAATTCCAGACCCGCGCGGCCATCCGCGGCCCAGCGCAGCTTGGCAGGGAACATCTGGTCCTCGAGCAATTCGATCAGCACATCGAGGTCGGCCGATCCCGCATCGACCTCGATCCCCTCGACCATCACGCCGGTCGACGAGATGTTGCGGATCCGTACCTCGCCCGAGACGGCACCGGCCTGGATCCGCGCGTGGCGCAGCATCGCGGTGCGCGGGTTGCGGGTGATCTGGAAGCCGCTCGCAGTCGCCATCCCGCCGCCCACCGCCAACTGCTGCAGCACGTCCGCCGCGCGCGCGGGCTTGCCATAGACATAGCCCTGGATGTGGCTGCACCCGAGCGCGCGGATCAGCGTGATCTCGTCACGATTCTCGACACCCTCGGCCGTGGTGTCCATGCCCAGCGCCTCGGCCAGCGACACGATCGCGCGGATGATCGCGGCGTTGCGATTGCCCGCGATGGTCGCACCCTTGACGAAGCTCTGGTCGATCTTGATCTTGTCGAACGGCGCCTTTTTCAGATAGCCGAGCGACGAATAGCCGGTCCCGAAATCATCCAGGGCAAGCCGCACGCCACACCCTTTCAGTGTCTTGAACATCTGTTCCGACGCGGCGCTCTCATTGAGGAAGACGCCTTCGGTGATTTCGAGTTCGAGCCGATGCGGCGCGATCCCCGATTTGGCGAGCGCCGAGGTGACGAGCGATGGCAAGGAGGTATTGGCGAACTGGATCGGCGAGACGTTGACCGCGACGCGGACATCCCCCGGCCATCCTGCCGCCTCGATGCACGCGGTGCGCAATACCCATTCGCCGATCGACTCGATCAGCCCGCAATCCTCGGCGACGGGGACGAACTCGGACGGACTGACCAGTCCGCGCGTCGGATGTTCCCAGCGCAGCAGCGCCTCGTATCCGACGATCCGCTCGGACCGCGTATCGACCACAGGTTGATAGGCGAGGTAGAACTGGTCGCCGACGAGCGCCTGTCGCAGGTCATCCTCGAGCTGCTTGCGGCTCTGCGCGCCCACCAGCAATTCGTCGCGGAAGAAGCGGTGGATGCCGCGACCGTCCCCCTTGGCGGCGTAAAGCGCGAGATCGGCGTTGCGGACCAGCGTTTCGGAATCCGCGCCGTCCTGCGGCGCGATCGCAACGCCGATCGAGCAGCCGATACTGATCGCCGATCCCTCGATCGAATAGGGTTGCGACAGGTCGAAGATAACGCGGCGGGCAAGGTCGGTCAGATCCTCGCGCGCGGCATGACCCGGCAGGATCACCTGAAACTCGTCGCCGCCGAGCCGACCGACGAGGCCTGCTTCGCCGATCGTCCGCTGCAGCCGCTGCGCAACCTGCTTGAGCAGGGCGTCGCCCATCTGGTGCCCCAACGTGTCGTTTACCGCCTTGAAACGATCGAGGTCGAGCAGGAACAGGCTGGTCATCCGTTGCGCCGCCGCCGGATGCGCCAGCATCTGGTCGAGCGACAGGCGCAATCGCTGACGGTTGGCGAGCCCGGTCAGACTGTCGAACAGCGCGAGCCGGGTGATCTCGGCATCCGCGCGGCGCCGTTCGGTCAGGTCGCTGCCGCTGCCGACGAATCCCAGGAAGATGCCGTCCTCGTCGAAAATCGGGCGCCCCGACATCGACCACCATCGCTCCAGCTTGGCGCGGCTCGCCGGGCGGACCGAATAATTGGAAAAGGCGGTGCGCGACGACAGGTGAAAGGCGAGTGTCCGCTCGGTTTCGGGTAGCGCGCTGTCCATCCGGAACAGGCGCGACAAGGGCGCACCGATCGCGGGGGCGTCGGGCACGTCGAGTTCCTGGGCGACCTTGGCGGTAAGATAGGTCACCTCGCCCTCGCTGTTGGTCTGCCAGAACCAGCCGCTCGAATGCGTCTCGAATTCGGCGACGAGGCGGGTCGCCATGCGACCCTGCGCCTGGTCGAGGTCCCGCAGCGCGACCGCGCTCCGCTCGAACAGCGCGAGTCGATAGGTCGCGCCGGTCAGCGTCAGCAGCACCAGCAGGCCGATCCACCAGGCAATCCCGAAAAAGTCCTGCACCGCCAGCGTCGCCAGCAGGCCCACGCCGAACCCGATCGTTGCGGCGCGCACCGGGTACAGAGCGATGACCATCACGATCATCGCGGCGATGGTGGTGGCGGAACTGGCCATGCGCAAAGGCCCGGGCGGCAGCAGGTCGGTCGCAAACAGCAGGGCGAGCACCGCGGCCGCGCCGATCGCGCCAAGCAGCGTCGCGAGTCGGACCTTCACGTGCGGCGGCCAGCGACGCGCCGCATCGTGGCGCAACGTCGCGAGCAGTACCGTCCCCGATGCGGTTATGGCGATGCCGCTGGCGATGGCGACGATCAGAACGCCGGTCGCACCCCCGTCCCACGCGGTCCACGCGACCAGTAGCGGTGCTGCAACCGCGACGGTCACCGCGAACGGCCAGGTGGCGCAGAGCTGCCGCAATTGTTGGCGCAAGGCGTCGCGGTGCCCCTCGGACTCGGTCGTGCTGGGCGACAGGTCGGTCCACAGCGCCGCAAATGCGACGCCGAGTGCGCGAAAGGGGGTTATACTGATACGCATCAAGGTGTCTCTACCCGACGATCCTTGCATTTTGCCTTGCAGGAGGTGGTTAACGAAGTCGGTCGCGCGGCGCGGGCGGCTTGGCGACGGGCTTTTCGCGGCATAAGGCTGGGCAAACGCCAGTACGGGAAGCGCTTATGTCCACGATTATCCGCGAAGCCGACCTGATCGAAAGCGTCGCCGACGCGCTGCAATTCATCAGTTTCTATCACCCGATGGATTATATCCGCGCGCTCGGCGCGGCCTATGAGGCGGAGCAGGGCCCCGCCGCGAAAGACGCGATCGCGCAGATCCTGACCAACTCGCGGATGTGCGCCGAAGGGCATCGCCCGATCTGCCAGGATACGGGAATCGTCAACGTCTTCGTCAAATGGGGGATGGACTGCCGGCTCGACGACACCAGCCGCTCGCTCCAGCAAGTCGTCGACGAGG
The DNA here is from genome assembly GCF_022662295.1 of Sphingomonas sp. CARO-RG-8B-R24-01. Classification (NCBI taxonomy): domain Bacteria; kingdom Pseudomonadati; phylum Pseudomonadota; class Alphaproteobacteria; order Sphingomonadales; family Sphingomonadaceae; genus Sphingomonas; species Sphingomonas sp. CARO-RG-8B-R24-01. The sequence goes on from NZ_JAKNQI010000008.1 coordinate 198,923, forward strand.
GCGTGCGGCTTGCGTACCTCAACCCCGAGAACAAGCTGCGCGCATCGATCCTCGCGGACCCCGCCTTCACCCGCCGCAACACCAAGGACAATACGCCGTCGGTGCTCCACGTCGAAATGGTGCCGGGATCGCGCGTCTCGGTCGACGTCGCGGCGAAGGGCGGCGGGAGCGAGAACAAGTCCAAGTTCAAGATGATGAACCCGAGCGATTCGATCGTCGACTGGGTGCTCGAGATGCTCCCGCAGATGGGCGCAGGCTGGTGCCCGCCGGGGATGCTCGGCATCGGCATCGGCGGGACCGCGGAACATTGCATGCTGCTCGCCAAGCAGGCGCTGATGGAGCCGATCGACATGGGGCCCCTGAAAGCCCGTGGCCCGAAGACCGACATCGAGGCGTTGCGGATCGAGATCTTCGACAAAGTCAACGCGCTCGGCATCGGCGCGCAGGGGCTGGGCGGGCTGTCGACCATCCTCGACGTCAAGATCATGGACGCGCCGTGCCACGCCGCGGGCAAGCCGGTCGCGATGATCCCCAATTGCGCCGCGACGCGCCACGCGCATTTCACGCTCGACGGCAGCGGGCCGGCGTATCTCGAGACGCCGAAGCTCGACGAGTGGCCCGACGTCCACTGGGTGCCCGACCAGGCCGCGATCCGCGTCGATCTCGACACGCTGACGCCGGCCGACGTGCAGGGCTGGAAGCAGGGCGACCGGCTGCTGCTCAACGGCAAGATGCTGACGGGCCGCGATGCCGCGCACAAGCGGATCAAGGACATGCTCGACGCGGGCGAGCCGCTGCCGGTCGAGTTCAAGGGCCGCGTGATCTATTATGTCGGGCCGGTCGATCCGGTCGGAGAGGAAGTGGTCGGCCCGGCTGGCCCCACCACCGCGACGCGGATGGACAAGTTCACGCGGATGATGCTCGACCAGGGGCTGCTCGCAATGGTCGGCAAGGCCGAGCGCGGGCCCGATGCGACCAAGGCGATCGCCGAGGGCAAGAGCGCCTATCTGATGGCGGTCGGCGGGGCGGCGTATCTCGTCGCGCGCGCGATCAAGGGTTCGAAGGTCGTCGGGTTCGAGGATCTCGGCATGGAGGCGATCTACGAGTTCGAGGTGGTCGATTTCCCGGTGACGGTCGCGGTCGATTCGTCAGGCGCAAACGTCCACCAGCTCGCGCCGCTGGTGTGGAAGGAGAAGATCGCGCGGGAGGGGTTGTTGCCGGCGTGATGCCTTGGCTGGGCAGGGACGGTTTTCGGTAATCTCGTCACCCCGGCGAAGGCCGGGGCCGCCACGTTATGGTTTGGCTCCCTCGATCACATGTCATCCGCGACAACCTCGCGGCCCCGGCCTTCGCCGGGGTGACGGGGATAGGGAGAAGCGGTAAAACCCGACCATGGCATCGCGGGGGCGGGGCGTGGGGGGCTATACCTATATCATGACCAATCGGCCGTTCGGTGTGCTGTACATCGGCGTCACGGCAGACCTGTTGCGGATTCAGGCGCATCGGGAGGGGCGGGGGGCTGCATTCGCCATGAAGTGGGACTGTAAACGGCTCGTGCTGGTCGAGGTGCACGACCGGATCGAGGATGCGATCCTCCGGGAGAAGCGGCTGAAAGACTGGAATCGGGCCTGGAAATTGCGGCTGATCGCCGAAGCCAATCCGAACTGGGATGATCTGTGGGATACGCTGCACAAATGACCGTCACCCCGGCGAAGGCCGGCGCCGCCATGTTGACTCGGACGATGTGTGATCGAGGTCGCGAACCATAACGTGGCGGCCCCGGCCTTCGCCGGGGTGACGGATCGACCAAGCCTGGCGATAGTTAGGGACTGCACTTCATCATCCCGCCCCTCCCTTTGCAAAGGCCTGCCCTTGACCCTTCGAAGCGCCGCGAAAAGCATCGGCACGGCCCTTCTTTGGATCGTCATCCTGCTGTGCCTCGCGCTGACGATCGTACCGCGCTTTCTCGACGCGCGTTATTATCGCGGCGCGGCGGGCGGGCATTTCGACGGGCAGCGTTTCTATAATCCGGACGGCGAGCAGGACGAGATGGCCGGCAACCGCGCCGGCTTCCTGTGGCGTTACCTGACGGGCAGCGACGGACGCCCGAAATGGCCCGACCACGTCGCAATCCATCCGGTCGCACCGCCGCAGCGTGTCGCGGGGCAGGCGATGGTCGCGACCTGGGTCGGGCATGCGACGGTGCTGGTCCAGACGCAGGGGCTCAACATCCTGACCGATCCGGTGTGGAGCAAGACCGCGGGTCCGCTCGGCATCGGGCCGGCGCGGGTCGCCAAACCGGGGATCGCGTTCGGAAAGCTGCCGAAGATCGATGTCGTGCTGATCAGTCACGATCATTACGACCATCTCGATCTCGCGACGCTCAAACGGCTGTGGACGCGCGATCATCCGCTGATCGTCACCAGCCTGGGTAATGACAGCGTGATCCGGCAAGCGGGCGTTCCGTCGCATGCGCTCGACTGGGGCGGGCGGATTGCGGTCAAGCCCGGGGTCGACGTGATCGTGACGCGCAACCATCACTGGGGCAGCCGCTGGTTCGGGGATCGCAACCGCGCCTTGTGGTCGGCGTTCGTGGTGCGGTTGGCGGGCGGCAACGTGTTTTTCGCGGGCGATACCGGGCCGGGTGACCTGACCTGGGCGAATGCGGCGGCAAGCTATGGGCCGGTGCGGCTCGCGCTGCTCCCGATCGGCGCGTTCCGCTTCGCGCCGGGGCAGATGGTGTCGGGGAGCCATATCGGGCCGATCGACGCTGCCGAAGTCTATCGCCGGTTGGGCGCGTCGACGGGGATCGGGATCCACTGGGGGACGTTCCATCTGTCGTCCGAAGCGTATGATACGCCGCCGCGGTTGCTCGCGGGGGTGACACGGGCGGCGGGGGTGCTGGGGTTCGGGACGGTGCCGCTTGGGGAACCTCGGGTGATTGCGCCGTATGTTGGGCGTGTGCCTGTTGCTCCGATCGACCGGATCGAGATTGTCGAGCGTCTGCCGGCGGCGGTGCGGACGTTGCCCTGACGTCTTGTTTTCTAGCGAAGGCGAGCCCCCTCCCGTCCCCCCGGCGAAGGCCGGGGCCACCATGTTGCGTGGCGTGCCCGGCGATACAGCATTCCGTCGTCCCGCCGCGCCAGGCTAACCGGACGGCCCCGGCCTTCGCCGGGGTGACGGAGGGGGGGGGCGCCGTTCGTGTCCGTGTCAGTTCTTCACCGCCGGGGTCGCCGGCGGCGTAATGTCACCGGCCTTGCACGGTCCGCTGCGGACGGCGTGGACGCGCATTTCCATCACGCCTTCCGCCACGCCCTTGGCGTCGAAGCCTTCCGACTTCATCGTCATGTCGCGGTCGCCGGTCGCGTTGGTGCCGGTGACGCTGAGCTTGACCGTCCCGCCGCCCTCCTGCGGGCAGACCGCGCTGAGCCCGACCGTCGCGCCGGTCTCGTCGCGTTTGCCGATCTTGCAGTTCTTCCCGCGCGGGCCGATCTGCTCCATCGTCTGTGCGAGATCCTCCTTGGCGGCCGCCTCGGGGGTCAGGCAGATCGCCATGCCCGCCATCGCGTCGAACATCGCTTGCATCTGCGCCTTGACCTGCGGTGTCGCGCCCTTGCCCTCGAGACGGAGGATCTGGACCTTTTGCGTCCAGCTGCCGGGTTCACGCTTGATCACCTGCTCGGGCGAGCACGCCGCGACCGCGAGGATCGGGAGCGCGAGCGTCGCTATACGATGAAGCGTCATGCAATTTCCCCGATGCGCCGTACGCGACACGCGGCCGGGCACGATTGTCTGTTGCCGCATCCCTTCCCATATTGCTGCGTGATGGCAATCCAGATTCGCACCACGCTCGATGAACCCGAAACCGGGGTCAGCTTCGTCCCCCACCGTCCGGCGCGTCCGCCCAAGGCGGAAGGGGGCAAAAAGTTCAAGCTCGTCTCGGACTATACCGCGGCGGGCGACCAGCCAACCGCGATCGCCGAGCTCGTCGCGCAGACCGAGGCGGGCGAGCGCGACCAGGTGCTGCTGGGTGTCACGGGTTCGGGCAAGACCTTCACCATGGCGAAGGTGATCGAGGCGGTGCAGCGCCCCGCGCTGATCCTCGCGCCCAACAAGATCCTCGCGGCGCAGCTTTACGGGGAAATGAAGTCGTTCTTCCCGGAGAATGCGGTCGAGTATTTCGTCAGTTACTATGATTACTATCAGCCCGAGGCCTATGTCGCACGGTCGGACACGTATATCGAGAAGGAAAGCTCGACCAACGAGGCGATCGACCGGATGCGCCATGCCGCGACCCGCTCGCTGCTCGAGCGTGACGACGTGATCATCGTCGCGTCGGTGTCGTGCCTGTACGGCATCGGTTCGGTCGAGACCTATTCGGCGATGATCTTCGACCTCAAGAAGGGCCAGACCGTCGACCAGCGCGAGATCGTGCGCAAGCTCGTCGCGCTCCAGTACAAGCGTAACGACGCGGCGTTCCAGCGCGGCAATTTCCGCGTGCGCGGCGATGCGCTCGAGATCTTCCCCTCGCATTATGACGACACCGCGTGGCGCGTGTCGTTCTTCGGCGACGAGATCGAGGATATCGTCGAGTTCGATCCGCTGACCGGCAAGAAGGTCGCGAGCCTCGGTTACATCCGCATCTACGCCAATTCGCACTATGTGACGCCGGGGCCGACGCTCAAGCAGGCGATGGAAGCGATCAAGTTCGAGCTGCAGGAGCGGCTCAAGGAGCTGGTGCCCGAGGGCAAGCTGCTCGAGGCGCAGCGGCTTGAGCAACGCACTAATTTCGATCTCGAGATGATCGCGGCGACCGGGTCCTGCGCGGGGATCGAGAATTACTCGCGCTTCCTGACCGGACGGATGCCGGGCGAGCCGCCACCCACTTTGTTCGAATATCTGCCTGAGAATTCGTTGCTGTTCGTCGACGAGAGCCACCAGACGATCGGCCAGATCAACGGCATGTCGCGCGGCGATCACCGCCGCAAACTGACGCTCGCCGAATATGGTTTTCGTCTGCCCTCGGCGATCGACAACCGGCCTTTGCGCTTCAACGAATGGGAGGCGATGCGCCCGCAGACGACCTATGTCTCGGCGACGCCAGGCGCATGGGAAATGGAGCAGACCGGCGGCGTGTTCGCCGAGCAGGTCATTCGCCCAACCGGGCTGATCGACCCTCCCATCGAGATCAAGCCGGTCGAGGAACAGGTGCAGGACCTGATCGTCGAGGCGCGCAAGACCGCCGAGCTCGGCTATCGTACCCTTGTGACGACGCTGACCAAGCGCATGGCGGAGGATCTGACCGAGTTCATGCACGAGGCGGGCCTGCGCGTCCGCTACATGCACAGCGACGTCGAGACGCTTGAGCGTATCGAGCTGATCCGCGACTTGCGTCTTGGCGTGTACGACGTGCTGATCGGGATCAACCTGTTGCGCGAGGGGCTCGATATTCCCGAGTGCGGGCTGGTCGCGATCCTCGATGCGGACAAGGAAGGCTTCCTGCGCTCCGAAACCTCGCTGATCCAGACGATCGGTCGCGCGGCGCGCAACGTCGACGGGCGCGTGATCCTGTATGCCGACCGCATCACCGGCTCGATGGAGCGCGCGATGAACGAGACCGAGCGCCGTCGCGAAAAGCAGCGCGCGTATAACGAGGAACACGGCATCACGCCGACGACGATCAAGCGCAACATCGGCGACATCATCCAGGACGTGTCGAGCCGCGATCAGGTCACCGTGGAAATCGACGAGGACCGGCCGCACATGGTCGGCCACAACCTGCGCGCGTATATCGAGGATCTCGAGAAGAAGATGCGCGCGGCGGCGGCGGATCTGGAGTTCGAGACCGCCGGGCGGCTGCGCGACGAGATCCGGCAGCTCGAGCAGGAAGAGCTCGGGCTTCCGGTCGAGCAGCAGAAGTTGCCGATCATGGGGCGCTCGAACGAGGGCAAGCCGGGGACGCGCAAGACGCGCTATGGCAAGAGCCAGAAGATGCGGGCTGGAATGGCGGGGAGTTCGCGACGGGCGCGGTGATTAGAGGGTTCGAAGTTCGCGCGAAGTCGACGGTTGCCACGGATGACGCGGCGTAAGATCGCTTGCGAGGCTATCGAACGGACCCTTATAAACGAAATCTTGGCGTGAGTTTTGCCGTGTCCGACGGAGACGACGCCATGATAAGAACTTTCGCTTCAGCTGATGCCGAGCGTATATGGAACCGGGAATTCAGCCGCCGACTGCCGTCCGAGATTCAGCTACGAGCCATGCGCCGTTTGACGCTGCTAGATTCTGCGAATTCGTTGGAAGAACTTGGAAATCTACGCGGAAACCGGCTGCATCGCCTTACCGGCGATCGCGCCGGGCAGCATTCCATTTCCATCAATGACCAATGGCGTATATGCTTCGTCTGGAAGAACGGAGACGCATATGACGTCGCAATCGTTGACTATCACTGATCCGGACTGGCTTGAAAACGAACACGCCGGGCAATTGCTGGTAAGCGAATTTTTGGAGCCCGAAGCGCTCAGCGTTGAAAGGCTGGCCACTGCTATCGAGGTAAGCCCGGAGCGGATCACCGCCGTGATAGACGGTACGTGCCCGATGGACGCAGAATTGGACCTGCGTCTCGCGCGCTATTTCAGGATGTCCGAAGGATTCTTCCTGCGATTGCAAGATCGCTACGAAATCGTCGAGGCCAAGCGCGCCCTCAATGGCGCGCTTGACCGGATCGTCCCCCGCGCGGCTTAACCGACCGAAAGGTCCTCGCTCGCCACGTCGTAATATTTCGACACGCGATCGGCATAGGCCTGGTCGAATGCCGGTGCGTTGCTGGCCCAGCTCGGGCCGCCTTCAAGGACGCGGCGGTCGATCGTCACGATATAGGTGTCGTTGACCGGGTCGAACTGGAGCAGCGAGAAGGGCAGCGGGTAGAACGCCTTGCCCATGCCCAGGAAGCCGCCGATCGTCAGCACCGCGTAGATCGTCTGGCCGCTGCGCTTGTTGACCATCAACGAGAAGACCGAACCGATCTTGTCGCCGTCGCGGCTGCGCACCTGCATGGTGTCGCTCTTGTTGGACTGGAGCAGCAGCTGGGTCGGTTCGGTTTGTGACATGGATCAATCCCTACAGTTCGCGGGCGTAACGGCGCTAGGGTGCTCCCGGTTCCGCGTGGCTTTGAGGTTGGACGGGTTGAAAACGCGGGGCGGCGCGGGCGTTGCGGTTGAGCGGGCGGCGCGCATCGCGCATAGACCGCGGATGCGTAACACTATCCCCTTGGTTGCACTGGTGGTTCTCGCGGGGTGCGTGGCCAAGCCCGTCGCGCCGCGCCCGGCGCCGGCACCCGTCGCCCGACCCGCCGTGGTTCCCCGTCCCGTGCCGCCAGCCAGCACCGACTGGCGCGACTGGCCGGTCACGACGGGCGATTGGGTGTATCGCCAGGAGCAGGGCGGATCGACTGCGCTGTTCGGGGCGACCGGCGCCAACGCCGTGCTGACCCTGCACTGCGACGCGGCGAGCGGAACACTCTATCTGTCGCGGCAAGGGGCGGGCGGTACGCCGCTCACCGTGCGGACGTCGTCGATCGCGCGAAGCTTGCCGGTCCAGCCGACCAGCGCAGGGCCACTTGGCGCGCCCGCGTATGTCGCCGCCCGCCTGACTGCGCGGGATCCGTTGCTCGACGCGATGGTGTTCAGTCGTGGGCGTTTTATCGTGGAACAGGCGGGCGCTGCGACGCTGGTCGTGCCCGCCTGGGCCGAAATCGCACGGGTCACGGAGGATTGCCGTCGCTGATCGGATGCCGCTGCGGGCATGCTTCGGGCAGGCGGAGGAGAATCGGTGATTCTCGCGAACATTACAAGACTTGTTTCGCAAAAATATATGATTCAAACACGAGTCGTGACCACCGCAGGTCACGCCGTTTCAACTAGCGAAAGGAGGTGATCCGATGTCTCATGGTTCAGCAAAGGGGTCGGTTCAGTTCGTTCGGGGGACGCACCGCTAGGCCTTTGGGGGAAACCCCTTCGATCGTGGGCACGGGGGGTATCTTCCCCCAGACAACGTAGCCGCCGCATCGAGGTACTAGTGGTTCGCATGGTCTCCCAAGCTGGAGCTTCCGGCCGCTGACCATGTCAGGAGGTTGCCGGGGTGTCGTGAAGACCCCCGGCAGCCTCTTTTCATTTCTGGCGCGGCACTGCGCGACAGCCGCTTGTTGTGCGGCAGACAATCCAGCATGATCAGCCTCTTCGAAGATCAAGAGGGGATGACGGGCAATGAGGATGCGGGCGGTAGTCGCGGCGTTGGTGATGAGTCCGGCGGCGCTGCCGGCGCAGCAGCCGGGCCCCATCATCGAGGAACAGTCGATCGACGCGCTGCGGGCGCAGATGGCGCAGGGGGCGAGCAGCGTCGCCATCACCCAAGCCTATCTCGCCAGAATTGCCGCGATCGACCGGACCGGCCCGACGCTGCGCGCGGTCATCGCGACCAACCCCGATGCGCTCGCCCAGGCGAAGGCAAGCGACGCCCGCCGCAGGGCCGGCAAGCCGCTCGGCCCGCTCGATGGTATCCCGGTCCTGATCAAGGACAATATCGAAACCAAGGATCCGATCGCGACGACCGCGGGCAGCCTTGCGCTCAAGGACAATGTCACCGGCCGGGATGCGCCGGTGGTGGCCGCCCTGCGCCGGCAGGGCGCAGTAATCCTCGGCAAGACCAACCTCAGCGAATGGGCCAACATTCGCTCGACCCATTCGATCAGCGGGTGGAGCGCGGTCGGAGGGCTGGTGCGCAACCCCTATGCGCTCGACCGGACGTCGTGCGGCTCGTCGAGCGGATCGGGCGCGGCGGTCGCGGCGAGCCTCGCGGCCGTCGCGATCGGGACCGAGACCGACGGGTCGGTCGTCTGCCCATCGTCGATGAACGGGCTGGTCGGCCTGAAGCCGACGCTCGGCATGGTCAGCCGGACGCATGTCGTCCCGATCAGCCATAGCCAGGATACGCCCGGCCCGATGGCCCGGAGCGTGCGCGACGCGGCGCTGCTGTTCAACGCGATGGTCGGGGTCGATCCGGACGACGCGGCGACCCGCGAGAGCAAGGCGCACATTCACGATTTCGTCGCGCCGCTCGCCACCGCGTCGTTATCGGGCGTCCGCGTTGCCGTGCTCCGCCCCGACATGCCCGAGATGCTGAGGACGCGCTATGAAGCCTCGCTGGCGGTGCTGAAGGCACAGGGCGCGGTGCTGGTCGATGTCGACAGCCCGAAGCTCGATGGGCTGGGCGATGCCGAATCGCTGGTGCTGCAGACCGAACTCAAGGCGGATCTCGACGCCTATCTCACGACGACGCCGAAAACGGTCCAGACCCGGACGCTGGACCAGGTGATCGCGTTCGACTCCGCCAATGCCGCCACCGAAATGCCGTTCTTCCTGCAGGAGACGTTCCTTGCGGCCGCCAAGACGCGGGGGTTGGCCGACGCCGAATATCTCGGCGCGCGAGCCAAGTCGCTGCGACTGTCGCGGACCGAGGGGATCGACGCGCTGCTCGCCAAGGCGCAGGCCACGCTGATCGTCGCCCCGACTTACGGCATGCCGTGGCTGTCCGACACGGTCTATGGCGACACATTCAACGGACCGAGCGCAAGCGAACTACCGGCGATCTCGGGCTATCCGCATCTGACCGTGCCGATGGGCCTGGTGCGTGGGGTTCCGGTCGGGTTGTCGTTCATTGCGACGCGCTGGGGCGACCAGACCGTGCTCAACGCGGGCTATGTGTTCGAACAGGCGGCCAAGGCGCGCGTCGCGCCGCGCTATCTTGCGACAACCGATGCCGGGCCGGGGCTGGCCGGCACGCGGTAGGGCGCTGCGGGGGGACCGCGCCGACCGGTGTGCGGCCAAGCGGCGGCCAACCCGATCCGTCCGTTCGTCCGCTTCCAACGGGCAACGGTGCGGTCCTTACTTCTCCAGCAGTTCCGGCCGGATGTGGATCGCGATCAGCGACATCCGCACTTCGAACAGAAACGAGATGAGCGACGCGATCAGCAAGCCCATCGCAAGGATGAACGACACCGCGACCATCGTCCCGATATGCAGCTTCACCAGTTCGGCCACGAACAGCAGCGCCACCACCAGGCACGTCATCACCGCGCTGGACACCGCGAGCACCAGGGCTGCGTTGATGACGATCATCCGTCGGTCGAGCAACCGCAACTCCCACACGTGACGGTCGTGCTCGGGGCCCTGCGAGGCAGGGTGCAGCGCCTCCAGCGCGCGCGCGCGATCGACGACGCGCGACAGGCGCCCGGCCAGCACGTTGAGCAACGCACCGATACCGGCGAGCATGAACACGGGGGAGAGCGAGAGCTGGATCGTCTGGGCGATCGTGGTGACGGCGGGATAGGGATTCATCCGGGCCGTTGTGCGCAATGCGGTGCGCCGACGCAACCCGGGGAGCGGATGCGGGCGTCCGGCGTTGAAGGAGGATGAGCGAGCTCGAGGACCTTCAGGAACAAATGGAAGCGGCGGCCGCCGCACTTGATTTCGAAGAGGCGCGGCGGTTGCGCGACCGGATCAGCCTGGTGCGCGGCGGGGCGGATACGCAGGACGCGGCAGACGCGGATACGGCGGGGCTGGTGCGGCAACAACCCGGCGCGATGGGGCTAGGGTCGAGCCAGCAGCGCATGACCCCGCCCGAGGGGTGGACACCACCGCCCAAGCCGGACTTGATGACGAAGGGGCGGTCGCGCAAGCGGTAGCGGGCGTTCTGCAGGAACGTGGCCGGGGCCGCCCGATTGGGATCAGACCCGCAGATACCGGAAGTACCAGACCTCACGCCCCTGCCGCCGCGCCTTGCGTTCGTAGCGCGTCTCGGGCCAGTCGTCGGGACGGATCAGGAAATCGGCGGGACCCTGCGCGGTCCACTCGAAGTCGCGGCGCTGCCCCATCACCATCATCGCCCAGCGGCAATAGGTCGGGTCGTCGGTGCCGAGCCGGAACTCGCAGCCGGGCTTGAGCTTCGCCGCGATCAGATCGAGCGGGCCGTGGTTGACCATCCGACGCTTGGCATGGCGCGCCTTGCGCCACGGATCGGGGTGCAACAGATACAGGCGCGACAGCGATGAATCCGGGAGCCGCTCCACCACGTCGAGCGCGTCGCCCATGTGGATCCGAACGTTGTCGAGGCCATCGTCGCGGATATGCGCGAGCGCGCCAACCACGCCGTTGAGGAACGGTTCGCAGCCGATGAACCCGGTATCCGGTCGCATCCCCGCCTGCCCGGCGAGATGCTCGCCCGCGCCGAAGCCGATCTCGACCTCGAGCGGGCGGTCCGCGCCGAACAGCGTCGTCGCGTCGAGCGGGCCATCGGTCGGCACGCTGATCTGCGGAAGCAGCGTTTCGACCAGGTCGGCCTGGCCCAGCCGCAGTTTGTGGCCCTGGCGCCGGCCATAGAGGCGGCGTGTCGTCATCGGATCGGTCATCGGGCGGGCGTGTAGCGCGGGATGCGACGGGAGCAAAGTCCCGAGCCTGTCGTTACCCTGCGGCAACGAGGAAACGGACTATCATGGCGGACGCGAACCAGCAGGACGAAACGCAGGAGCAGGATGCCGGAAGCGTCGAGGAACTGAAGGCCGCCAATGCGCAGGAACTGCACCGTGCAGTGCGCGAGGAAGGGCAGGAGGAGCTCGAACGCCCGGTCAGCGCCCTGTTCTGGTCCGGGGTCGCGGCCGGGCTTGCGGTGACGGCGTCGCTGATCGCGGAGGGCGCGATCGCGTCGCACGTTCCACCAGGGCCGACGCGCCCGCTGCTGATCGCGCTCGGCTATCCGATCGGGTTCGTGATGGTGATTCTTGGGCGCATGCAGCTCTTTACCGAGAGTACCGTGACGGCGATGCTGCCGCTCGTCACGACACCGTCGTGGGATGCGCTAGGGCGCACGCTGCGGCTATGGGCGGTGGTGCTGCTCGCCAATTGCATCGGTACGGCGCTGTCGACCGGTGCATTTGCGGGGCTCGGCCTGGGGGATGCGTCGCTCGATGCCGGGATGATCGAGGTGTCGATGAAGATCACCGAACATGGCGTGCTCGAGACGTTCTTCAACGCCGTGCCCGCGGGGTTCCTGATCGCGATCGTCGCCTGGTCGCTACCCAACGCGCGCGAGCAGGCGTTCCTGGTGATCTTCGGGATCGTCTATGTCGTGGCAATCGGCGGCTTCAGCCATTCGGTCGTCGGATCGAGCGAGGCGTTCCTGTTGCTATGGACCGGCAAGATCGGGGTCGGCGGGGTGCTGTCGTTCCTCGTTCCCGCGGTGCTCGGCAATTTGTTCGGCGGGGCCGGGTTGTTCGCGGTGCTGGCGCATGCGCAGGTGCGCGAGCAAGGCGCGTGAGCGCGGCGATGGACCGAACCACGGGCTCGCCCGTTCGGTTTGGCACAGTCGGAGACGCAGGACGATGAGCACAATGAGCAAGGCCACGAAGAAGCTGGCGAAAGCCGATCGCAAGGCGACGCACGAGGCGGCGCAACACCGGGACCAGCCCGCCGTCAAGGCCCTCGGCAAGCTCAGCGAAGGCGCGGACCAGCCGCCGTTGCTGCTGCTCGGCGTGGGAACGATGGTGGTCGGCGCGGCGCTGCGCCAGCCGGTGATGCTGCGCACGGGCGCGCGCATGCTGGCGAGCGAGGTGGTGGCGACCGGCATCAAGTCGATCATCAAGCGCTCGGTCGATCGCACACGGCCCGCGAAGGCGATCGCCACGGGCAAGCACGACTTCAAGCCTGGCGACAGCAAGGATCACGACGAGAGCTCGTTCCCCTCGGGGCACACTGCGGGTGCCGTGGCGGTCGCGGGCGCGCTGGCGAAGGATGTGCCGGTGCTGGGCGTGCCGGCCTATGCGCTGGCCAGCGGGGTGGCAGCGGTGCAGATGCCGCGCGGGAAACATTATATCCTCGATACCGTCGCGGGGGCCGCCGTGGGCTTCGTCGCGCAGCGCGCGGCGAGCGCCGCCGTGCGGGTCGCGGAGGCGGCGCTGCTGGGAGCGCTCAAGCGACGGCGGCGGTAAGCGCGGCGTGCTGCGGCTGGCTGATGGCTGATGGCTGGAGCCATGATCCTAAAGCCGGGATTTACCATCTGCGCTAAGCCGGGTGCAACACCACGGCGCTAGCTTCCCCCTGAAGATGAAGGGGAATGTGATGAAAGCCAGTGTCTGGACGTGCGTCGTGCTCGCTGCTGTATCCCCGGTCGGTGCGGTGGCGCAGGACGTCGTGCAATGGTCCGCGCCAGTTGCCGCAACCGGGCGCACGGCTTACTTCCCGATGGGCACCGCGCTTCACCTGAAGACGCGGACCGAGCTGAATACCAAGGACAATCAGGCAGGCGACCGCTTCTACCTCGAAGTCGCGGAACCCGTGGTCTACCGAGGACAGGTGGTCGTTCCGGCGGGATCCCTCGCGGTCGGCGAAGTCATGCGGTCCGAAAAGAACGGGTATTTTGGCAAGCGCGGCCAGTTGGACGTCCGCCTGAACTACGTTCAGACACCGAGCGGGCCGGTGCGGCTCTCCGGCCGGGCCGCACGAAAGGGTCTCGACCAGGCCTTGCTCGCGATCGGCGGCGGCGTTGTGGTGGCGTGGCCGATGCTGTTCATTCACGGCACCAGCGGTCGCCTGCCGGCTGATACGCCGGTCGTCGCCTATCTGGCGGACGACATGCGGTTCACGCTGCAACCCGACAGCGAACAGGCGGTCGCGGCAATGGAAGATCGCTCCGGGCAAGCCGAACGGGTCTTGCCCGCGCGATTCGATCCGTCGGTGTTTTCCGGTAGTCCACGCTAGGCCGCGATCCGGCCTCGCAAGGTCTCGGGCGCGGCATGTGCCGCGCCCGATAGCGATCAGGCGACGGCGGCCTTGAGCGCGTCGACCAGATCGGTCTTTTCCCAGGTGAAGCCATCCGCATCGGGCTCGCGCCCGAAGTGGCCGTAGGCCGCGGTACGCTTGTAGATCGGCGCGTTGAGCTTGAGGTGCTCGCGGATGCCCTTGGGGGTCAGGCGGACGAGCTGCGGGAGCACTTCCTCGATCTTCGACTCAGGCACCGTGCCCGTGCCGTGCAGGTCGACATAAAGCGACAGCGGCTCGGCAATGCCGATCGCATAGCTCAGCTGGATCGTGCAGCGACGCGCAAGGCCCGCCGCGACGACGTTCTTCGCGAGATAGCGCGAGACATACGCTGCCGAGCGATCGACCTTGGTCGGATCCTTGCCCGAGAACGCGCCGCCGCCGTGCGGGGCAGCACCGCCGTAAGTGTCAACGATGATCTTGCGACCCGTCACGCCAGCATCGCCGTCCGGACCGCCGATCTCGAACGCACCGGTCGGGTTGATGTAGATCTTGGTCGCATCGGTCACGAACCCCTCGGGCAACGTGTCCTTCATCACGCCGGCGACGTAGCTGCGGAGTTCCTCGTACAGCGCCGGGTTGGCGTTGTCGCCCTGAAGGCAATAGCCCGCCTTGTGCTGGGTCGAGACGACCAGCGCGGTCGCGCGGACCGGCTTCTCGTCCTTGTACTCGAGCGTGACCTGGCTCTTGGCGTCGGGCTCGAGGAACGGTGCCGCACCCGAGTGCCGGTCTGCCGCCATCTGCTGCAGGATCTTGTGGCTGTAATAGAGCGTGGCGGGCATCAGGCCCGGGGTCTCGTCGGTCGCATAGCCGAACATGATACCCTGGTCGCCGGCACCCTCATCCTTGTTCGCGCCCTCGTCGACGCCCATCGCGATCTCGGCGGACTGGCCGTGGAGGTTGTTCTCGAAGCGGAAGTTCTCCCAGTGGAAGCCCGACTGCTCATAACCGATCTCGCGAACGGTGTTGCGCACGGCGTCCTCGATCTCCTCGAGCGCGCCATCAGCCCATGCGCCGTTCTCGTACACGCCCTTGCAGCGGATCTCGCCCGCGAGGACGACGAGGTTGGTCGTGGTCAGCGTCTCGCACGCGATGCGCGCCTGCGGGTCTTTGCTGAGGAACAGGTCGACGATGGTGTCCGAAATCTGGTCGGCGACCTTGTCGGGATGACCTTCCGAGACCGACTCGGAAGTGAAGAGAAACGATGCGCGCATTTAGTGAAACCCTCGTCTGGGCGCGGACCGGGGCGACCGGAACACGCATATAAAGCTTTCCTTATATGTGCTCCTATCGCGCCCGTCGGCGGATGGCAATTGCCGTTAGCGCCAGCAGGACCCCGCACAGGAGCGCCATCAGGTTGCCCATACGCGCGAACAGGGTGGGTGGTGCCGCCGCCGGGATCGGCAGTTCGATCGCGCCTTTCGTCTCCCACGGGATCGACGCGAGGACATGACCGCGCGCGTCGATGATCGCGGAAATGCCGGTCGGGGTCGCGCGGATGATCGGCAAGCCCTCCTCGATCGCGCGCATTCGCGCCTGCGCGAGATGCTGGGCGGGGCCCCAGCTGCCGTACCAGCTGTCGTTCGAGGGGTTGAAGATCAGCGCCGGACGATGCTTGCGGTCGACGATCGAACCCGAGAAGATCATCTCGTAACAGATCGCGAACCCGACCCGGCCGATGCCGGGAATGTCGAGCCCGTCCGGCCCCTTGCCCGGTGCGAAATCGAGGTCGCCGGGGACGAGCCGCGACAGGCCGATCGCGGACATCAGCGGGCGCGCGGGGAGATATTCGCCCCACGGCACGAGATGCGCCTTGTCGTAGCGGCCGATGATTTTGGCTTGCGCATCGATCGCGAAGATCGCGTTGGTCGCGGCGTTGACCTCGCCAGCCTTGTCGAAGGTCAGTGCGTTACCGCCGGTCAGCACGACATCGCGCGGGCCGAGCAGCGCGGCGATCCGCGAGCGCGTGACGAACGGCGCGCCGCGGAAGTAATATTGCGGGGGATAGCCATCCTCGGGGAGATAGCGCAGCGCGCCCTCGGGCCAGACGATCAGGCGCGGCGCGGCGTGCGGGGTGCCGCTGAGCCCCGCGAGCGCACGGAGGTTGGTCTCGGCATAATCCTCGCGCGGGCGCTGTTCCTGGTCGAGATCGGGCTGGACGACGCGGATGCGCGGCGCGTTGGCGAGCGGTGCGGGGGAGGTCGTCGGGTCGAACGCAGCCAGCGACAGCACGACGAGCACCCCACCGACCGCGACCGGAAAGCGCCACATCCGCCGGACCGCGAGCAGGATCGCGCCTGCGGCCAGCACCGCGATACCCGACAGCGCATAGGTCCCGAGCCAGGCGCCGCTCGCCGCGACCGGGGTCGGGAGCCAGAGTTCGGAGAGCGGGTTCCACGGATAGCCCGTCAACAGCGTACCGCGCAGATATTCGGTCGCGATCCAGGCGGTCGCGAAGATCAGCACGTAGGACGCGTCGAGCATTGGCTTGCGCAGCCGCCACGCGACCCCCGCCGCCGCCATCGGGAAGATCGCGAGATACAGCGACAGCAGGATCGGCGCGAAGAAACCGAGCGCATGCGGCATCGCGTCCTGGAAGCTGAAGGCCTTGGCGATCCAGTTGTTGCCGATCGAGAAATGCGCGACCCCGAACAGCCACCCGCGCCACAGCGCCGCACGCCGGGTGGGGGCCTGATGCACCAGCAGCATCCAAGCGGCGAAACAGCCGAGCGTGACCGGCCAGAGCGCAAGCGGCGCAAAGCCGACCGCAGCGATCCCGCCGAGGAGGAAGGAGAAGAGGGCGGGGCGCTGGGTCATGCGGTGGCTATCGCGTTATCGAGGTGGGGACGCAACGGGGGAGCGCGCGCCCTCGCAGTTTCCCTACTTGCGCTTCCCCTCTCTCCCTTTCCCCGGCGAAGGCCGGGGCCCAGGAGCGATGGCCGAGGTAACGAAGCGCAGCGGCCAGCAATCCTCCGCTCCTCTCCTGGGCCCCGGCCTTCGCCGGGGAAGTGGCATGATGTTGGCGGCTCGGGGTCAGCAGCCAGTCTGAACGTGACGCCCCCCACCCCCGCCGCTATCGTCCGCGCATGACCCGCCCCTTCCACCTCGCCTTTCCCGTCCACGATCTCGCCGCCGCGCGCGCCTTCTATGGCGGGACGCTCGGGTGCACAGAGGGGCGCAGTTCGGATCAGTGGATCGACTTCGATCTCTACGGCCACCAGATCGTCGCGCATCTCGACCCCGCCGCAAAGCCGGTCGCGGTGTCGAACGCGGTCGACGGGCACGCCGTCCCCGTGCCGCATTTCGGCGTCGTGCTGACGATGCCCGACTGGCACGCGCTCGCGGAGCGGCTGACCGCGGCGGGGACTCGCTTCGGGATCGAACCGCACACGCGCTTCGTCGGGCAGCCGGGCGAGCAGGCGACGATGTTCTTTTATGATCCCAGCGGCAACGCGCTCGAGTTCAAGGCGTTTGCCGACGACGCGATGATCTTCGCGCAGTGATACGCCGTCGCGTGAAGGACAGACCATGAGCGAACCGATTGTCGTCGATATCCCCCACAAGCTCGGCCTCGCCGCCGCGCGCGCGCGCGTTGATGGCGGGATCGGCAAGCTCGCGGGGATGTTCCCGGGCGGTGCCGCGGTCGATCATCGCTGGGAGGGGGACACGATGTTCTTCACCGTCGCGGCGATGGGGCAGCGCGTCGCGAGCCGGCTGACGGTGGCGGAGACGTCGGTCCGTGCCGAGGTCGACCTGCCGCCGTTCCTCGCGCTGTTCGCGGACAAGATCCGCGCGAAGCTGGCGAAGGAAGCGCCGAAGATGCTGGAGTAGCGCTGGTTGTAGGCGTCTCCCCTCCCTGGAAGGGAGGGGTGGGGGTGGGTCGGTGTGAATTGGGACCAGCGCCCGCCCCATAGCGACCCACCCCCGGCCCCTCCCTTCCAGGGAGGGGAGAAGAACGGCTACTTCGCGCTGACCCGCCACACCGTGTTGCCGACGTCATCCGCGACCAGCAGCGCGCCGCCGCGATCGAACGTCACGCCGACCGGACGGCCCTGCGCCTCGCCCTTGGCGTTGAGGAACCCCGTCAACACGTCGACCGGCTTTGCACCCTTCCTGGGGAAGCCGAGCTCGCCGAACGGCACGAACGCGACCTTGTAGCCCGACACCGGCACGCGGTTCCACGAGCCATGCTCGCCGACAAAAGCGCCGTTCGCATACGCCGCCCCGAGTCTCGCGTCGTTCGCGAAGGTCAGCCCGAGGGCGGCCACATGCGGCCCCATCGCGAAATCGGGGCGCTTGGAATATTCCTGCAACGCCGGGTTCTCGGGCTTCACTCGCGCATCCGGATAGCCACCCCAATAATACCACGGCCAGCCGAAGTTGTCCCCGAGGCCGACCCGCGCGATGTAATCGGGGACGATGTCCGAGCCCAGCATGTCGCGCTCGTTGACCGCGACCCACAGCCCGCCCGACTTGGGCTCGAACGCCATCCCCTGCGGGTTGCGCAGGCCAGCGCCGAACACGCGGAACGTCTTCGCCTGCGGGTCGACCTGGAGGATGTTGGCGCGGTATTTTTCCTTATCCATGCCGTTTTCCGCGATGTTAGACGACGAGCCGACGCCGACGTAGAGATACTTGCCGTTCGGGTCCGCGAGCAGCGTGCGCGCCCAATGGTTGCCGCCGCCGTTGAGCGCGATCACCTTATCAGGCGTCGCGGTGATCTTCGTCTCGCCGGTCTTGAACGGCACGCGGACCAGCGCGTCGGTGTTGGCGATGTAGAGATAGCCCCCGAGCAGCGCCATGCCGGTGGGCGAGTTGAGCCCGCCGATCAGCACGGTCTTCTGTTCCGCGACGCCGTCGCCGTTCGCGTCGCGCAGCAGCGTGATGCGATTGGCGGAGGGAACGCCCGCGCCCGCGCGTCCGAGCAGGTAGCGCATCACGGTGTCGGTGATGCTGCGGCCCTTGCGCGGCGGCGAATTGGTCTCGGCGACCAGCACGTCGCCATTGGGCAGCCGATAGAGCCAGCGCGGGTGCTCCAACCCTCGCGCGAACGCGGCGACCTTGAGCCCGGCGGCGGGGACCGGAGTCGCGCCCGCCGGCCAGCCGACCGCCTTGGCGACCTGCGTGGTCGGGATCGTCTGTTCGCGGGGTGCGGCGATGGTCGGGCGTTCGCCTTCGACCTGGGCGATCGGGAGCTGGGCGGGTTCGGGCTGGAACATCCACCAGAGGACCGCCGCGCCGACGACGACGAAGATGCCGAGGAGGATGAGAATATGTTTGCGCATGGGGTGGTGATAGGGGGGCGGGGGGCTTGTTGGAAGGGGGCTTTGTGGCCGCGGTGGTGCCCCGAACATGGCGGCCCCGGCCTTCGCCGGGGTGACGTCAACACACCCGTCACCCCGGCGAAGGCCGGGGCCGCCACTTTAGCCGGACGCAACCCAAGTCCGACACCAGACCCTAAAAAAGCGAAAGCCCGGGGGCACAGGCGAGAAACCTGCACCCCCGGGCCTTCGCCGGATCCTCACGCCCCTATCAGGCGACCGCAGGCTCGCCTTCGACATGGCCCGACGCGACGTCGAACCGGTCCGCGTTCATCACCTTGACCCACGCGTCGACGAAGTCCTTGACGAACTTGTCGCCAGCATCCGCCGAGGCATAGACCTCCGCGACGGTCCGCAGCTGCGAGTTCGCGCCGAACACCAGGTCGGTGCGCGAGGCGGTCCACTTCTGCTCGCCGGTCGCGCGCCGCGTGCCGAGATATTCCTCGTCGCTTTCGTCGCTGATCTGCTTCCATGCGGTCTGCATGTCGAGCAGGTTGACGAAATAGTCGTTGGTCAGCTGACCCTTGCGGTCGGTGAAGACACCGTGGTTCTCGGCCTTGGGGTGGTTCGCCCCGAGCACGCGAAGTCCGCCGAGCAGCACTGCCATCTGCGGGCCGCTCAGCCCGAGCAACTGCGCCTTGTCGACCAGCAGTTCCTCGGTCGGAACGCTGAACTTGACCGACAGATAGTTGCGGAAGCCGTCCGCCTTGGGCTCGAGCACGTCGAAGCTCGCGGCATCGGTCTGCTCGGCCGACGCATCGGTCCGACCCGGCAGGAACGGCACTTCGATCGTCTTGCCGGCCGCCTTCGCCGCCGCCTCGACCCCGACCGAACCACCGAGCACGATCAGATCCGCGATCGACACCTTCTTGCTACCCTGACCGTCGAAGTCGGCCTTGATGCCCTCATAGATGCCAAGCATCTTGGCGAGCTGCTCGGGCTGGTTGACTTCCCAGTCCTTCTGCGGCGCGAGCCGGATCCGCCCGCCATTCGCGCCGCCACGGTGGTCCGACTGGCGATAGGTCGATGCCGACGCCCAGGCGGTCGTCACCAGCTCGGCGACCGAAAGCCCCGAATTGGCGATCGCCTGCTTGAGGCCACCGATGTCACCCGCGTCGATCTGCGGATAGTCCGCCTTGGGGATCGGGTCCTGCCAGATCAGGTCCTCGACCGGAACGTCGGGACCGAGATAGCGGACCTTCGGCCCCATGTCGCGGTGGGTCAGCTTGAACCAGGCGCGTGCGAAGGCATCGGCGAACGCCGCCGGGTCCTTCTGGAAACGCTTGCTGATCTCGAGGTAGGCCGGGTCCTTCTTGAGCGCCATGTCGGCGGTCGTCATCATCGTCGGGACCTTGACGCCGGGGGTGTGCGCCTTGGGGGCGAGCGTTTCCTCGGGGTTGCCGACCGGCTGCCACTGGTGCGCGCCTGCCGGGCTCTTGACGAGTTCATACTCGTGGTCGAGCAGCATGTCCCAATAGGTCTGGTCCCAGGTGATCGGCGTCGGGGTCCAGGCGCCTTCGATCCCCGAGGTGATCGTGTCGTCGCCCATCCCGGTGCCGTGCGTCGAGGTCCAGCCAAGACCCTGCGTCGCGATATCCGCACCCTCGGGCTCGACGCCGACGAGCGAGGCGTCACCCGCGCCGTGCGCCTTGCCGAAGGTGTGGCCGCCGGCGGTCAGCGCGACGGTTTCCTCGTCGTTCATCCCCATGCGCGCGAACGTCTCGCGCATGTCGCGCGCCGAGCCCATCGGGTTGGGGCAGCCGCCCGGGCCTTCCGGGTTGACGTAGATGAGGCCCATCTGGATCGCGGCGAGCGGGCTCTCGAGCGCGCGGCCCTCTTCCTCCTCGATCCGCGTATCGCCGAGCCATTCCTCTTCGGTGCCCCAGTAGATGTCCTTCATCGGCTCGAACACGTCCTCGCGTCCGCCACCGAAGCCGAACACCGGGCCGCCCATCGATTCGATCGCGACGTTGCCCGCCATGATGAACAGATCGGCCCAGCTCAGCTGCTTGCCGTACTTCGACTTGATCGGCCACAACAGGCGACGCGCCTTGTCGAGGTTGCCGTTGTCCGGCCAGGAGTTCAGCGGCGCAAAGCGCTGCGAGCCCGACGACGATCCGCCGCGACCGTCACCGGTGCGATAGGTACCGGCGGAATGCCACGCCATGCGGATGAAGAACGGGCCGTAATGCCCGTAATCCGCCGGCCACCACGGCTGGCTGTCGGTCATCAGCGCGGTCAGATCGCGCTTTACCGCGGCGTAGTCGAGCGCGTTGAACGCTTCGGCATAATCGAAGTCGTCGCCCATCGGGTTTGCCGACAAGCCGTTCTGCTGCAGGATTTCGAGGCTGAGCTGGTTGGGCCACCAATCGCGGTTGGTGCGGCCGAGCAAAGAGCGGAGCGCAGCCGGCTCCTTGCTCGGATCGCTCAGCGGGCTGCCTGTGGTGATTGCGTCCATGGGTCTCTCCAATCGACTCTTGTAAACTCAGGCTGGAGACTGCCACGACCGGCGCAATTGAGGAAATGCATTAATCCGAAGAGAGTGATCGGTTGGGTGATATTTGGGAAGCTGTGTTTCGCTCTGAAACCGTTCGCTTCCCCGGCGAAGGCCGGGGCCCAGTCGAGATGGCCGAGGTAACGGAGCGCAGTCCTCACCTTTCGGCGTTCCGCTCCTGGGCCCCGGCCTTCGCCGGGGAAGCGTGAATGGTAAGCGCAACCTTACCTAGTCTTCCCGCCCCTCCTGCACCGACCGTGGCGGATGCAGGCGCAGGCTCAGCACGCGGCGCGGATCCGCCGCGACGATCTCGAGCGTCCAGCCGCTGTCGTGGACGATGCAATCGCCGACCTTGGGCATGTGCCCCGCAAGCACCGCGGCAAGCCCGCCGATCGTGTCGATGTCGCCATCGACCTCCGCGAGCCGCTCGTCGATCGTCTCGCCGACATCCTCGAGCTCGGCGCGCGCATCGACATCCCAGGCGCCACCGTCCAGCGGCACGAGCAACGCGGTCGGCGCGTCGTCATGCTCGTCCTCGATGTCGCCGACGATCTCCTCGATCAGGTCCTCGATCGTGACGAGCCCCTCGGTCCCGAAATATTCGTCGAGCACGATCGCGAGATGCACCCGCTTCTGCCGCATGTCCGCAAGCAGATCGAGCGCGCCGCGCGACATCGGCACGTAGAGCGGCTCGCGGATCAGCGGCGCGATGCTGTCGGGATGCTCGGCGCCGGTCGCGAGGATCTGGAACACGTCCTTGATGTGGACCATGCCGATGATCGTATCGAGCTTCTCGCGGTACACCGGCAGGCGGCTGTGCCCGGCCTCGGCGAACAGAGCGACGAGATTGGCGAAGCTGGTGCTTTCCTCGACCGCGACGATATCCGCGCGCGGCACGCCGACGTCGCCCGCATCGCGCTCGCCGAAGTGGAGCAGGTTGCGGACCATCGTCCGCTCGAGCGGGGACAGATCCCCCTTGGCGTCGGGCGCGGGGTCGTCCTCATGCGCGTCGATCGCTTCCTCGAGCGTCGCGCGGAGCGATTCGTCGCCCGAATGGCCCGAGATCCAGCTGCGGAACGACCGCCAAATGCTGGTTTCATGCCCGGGGGAGGCATGGGTGACACCGCCGTTAGGATTGGCGGTGCCGGTCGTACTTTGGCCGTCGGGCATGAGCTTGGGTTAGTCCTCGTCGATCAGATACGGGTCGGCGATGCCCAGCGCGGAGAGGGCCGCGACCTCGATCGCTTCCATCGCCCCCGCCTCGTCATCGTCCAGATGATCATACCCTAGCAAATGCAGCGTGCCATGCACGATCAAATGCGTTGCATGCGTTTCGACCGCGATATCTTTTTCCGCCGCCTCGCGGGCGCACGTCTCGTAGGCGAGTACGATATCGCCGAGCAGCACCTCACCATCGTCAGAATTCTGCGCGATCGTGTCGAGCAGATCGGCCTGGACCATCGGGAAGGACAGCACGTTGGTCGGCTTGTCCTTGTGGCGATATTGCGCGTTCAGCGTCTGCACTTCGGCGTCGTCGGTCAGCCGCACCGAAATCTCGACCGTTGCGGCACCGGTGGCGAGTTCGGCATGCGGCGTGCGTTCCAGAGCGGCGGTTGCAGCCCGCGTTGCGAGCGCCTCCCAGTCATATTGGGGCCAGATGTCTTCCTGCTGCAGTTCGACGAGGATCATGAAACTATCGCGTCCTTGAGACCGGAGTGCGCAAGATCACTGCCTTCTGATACCCGCTTGCCTGCGAAGCGCGCGCGACGCATTCGCCGATGGACGGGGCCGATGGAGTGAACGCTCCTGCATAACCGCGCGCGTTGAGCGAGGGCAAGGTCGGTCTCCATCGCTTCAGCCAGCGGCAGCGATGCACGCGGAAGGATCCATCACAGTTGCAGGGTGGCGACGGCGGATTTGATCGTCGCGATCTCGGCGAGCGTACCCGGTGGCAAGGCGGCATAGGCCTCGAAGCTGCCGTCGATCATCTGCTCCAGCGTCAATCCCTGTGCGCCGGGATGACCGGTGACGAACAGCATGTCCCCGGCAAGGCCGATCCGACGCGCGATCTCGGGATAGATCGGCCATTTGCATCCCGCCATCGGATCGTCGGTAATTGCGGGCACGTCTTCGCGGATCTCCAATCCAGCCTGCGTCAGCGCATGCCGCGCAATGTCGGCGACGACCCGGATCGCGGGATGGTTGACCGTATGCATGAAAGAACCTGCGCCGAGCCATTCCGTAAACAGTCGCTCGGCTTCCAATCCATGCTCGCCGAGCCACAGCGTGGCCGCTGCCCGCGCTTTTGGAAAGGCGTCGAAATAGCCGAGACGGGCGTAGCTGAGGCTGTTGAACAGGCGACGCGTTTGCGCCGGGGTGCGATTGGCGACGAAGGCGGCCGCGATGATCCGCGAATTGTAATCCCCCATCACCGACCGGACCACCCCGCCCGCCGAGTCGAGCAAATAGGCGCTGTCGGGGTGGAAGCCGTCGAAACCGAAGCCTGGCCAATGCGTGGTCTTGGGCCGCGCGGCGATGGCCGCGGCACGAACGGGCCCGTGGTGCGGCCATTCGACCCCTTGCGACAAGACGATGTCGGCGGTCTCCAACTCGGCTACGACCAACTGTTCGTAGTCCGGATGATACACACACGTCAGGTGGACGGTCGTGACCTCTGCATCCGGGATCGCCAGTCGCGCCCACGCGGCAAAACTCTCGCACTGGCAATTGCCGACGACGGCGATCTTCATTGCGCGCTCCGTTCCGGATCGAGCAATTCCTCGTCGCAGATGATTCGCCCGAGCGCCTGCAAGCGCTGGAGTGATCCGGCGACGTCCGCCTCGTCGATTGCTCGGTCGGGCTGCTCGTCCGGCGGTCTGCGATCGTCGTCGTCCGTGGTGAGATAATGACGCGAAAACACCCGCATCACGTGCGCCACGCCGTCGGCGGTGATCGATCGCAGATCCGCCTCGAAATACCGTCCGCGCGCTTGTGGCCCGGTGATGATCTCGTAAGACGGGAAATAGGCCAGGTCGGGCTCGGACTCGGACAGCATGTCGGCTGCAACGCGCAGGATCGCCTTGCTCGCGATCGTCGAAACCAGCACGTGGCGGGGAACATAGGTCGCGATCAGCGGAACGGGCGACACGGTTAGCAGCACGCGCACGCGCGGATTGACCTCGCGCAGCAGCGCGAGAAACCGGCGCATGTCGTCGACCACCTCCTCTACCGTCATGTTGTGGAACCGATAGGCGCCGGATCCCGGATCGGCTTCCACGCCGGGCGTGATCGGGAAGACCGCGCCATCCGCGTCCGCGATCCAGCATTCGGTCAGCCCGAGCGTGAAGATGAAGACGTCGCACGTCTCGAACATCCGGCACACCGCGTCGAGATGCCCGACGCGCGCCGTCGCGACCGCCTTGGGCGAATCGAAGCCAGCGGTGCACATCGTCGGTCGGAACGGATCGACATAGCGACCATCCGCGCGACGCCAGGCAGTGTCGTGCGGATCGCGCAGTCCGAACGCACGCTCGAACAGCTGGAGCAGCTGGCGCGCGGTGTAGATGTTGCCGTAAGCGGCCGAGAACGCTGCGTGCGCCGCCACGTCGCGGGGATCCGGGGGATTTCCCTCCGCAACGATGGGTGCGAAGCCGGCGGCGCGCAATTCCCGGGACAGATGTTGCGCGAAGCAACTGCCCGCGGTCGCGATGCGGTCCCTGCGAAACAGCCGGAAGGGGATGTCGACGACCGGGTCGATGCTGTCCCCCGGGCATGCCGCAACGGAACGGCGCCAGAAAGCGGCATCAGGAAGCGACCTGTACGGATTTTCCATCGGATCCTCGCGCGCATCGAGACAAGACGGCTCCTGCGAACGGGGACGCCTCCCTCCTCCGATAGCGGTACGCGGGCACTCCCGGCCTAGGGGATTCCCCAGCCTCGATCCACGCCGGTCTGGACCGAGGCCAGGGTATCAGCGGGCGCCGGCGATCGAGCAAATGCACCCGGAGCGTAGCACGCGCGGCATCCTGTCTGCGCTCTCGTCACCCCCGACGAAGGCCGGGGCCGTGTCGTTATCGCGGATGACGCCCGGGTAACGCAGCGGCCCCGGCCTTTGCCGGGGTGACGGCTTCGTCAGCTCGCCCCCTCATAGGCTTCGACGATCCGCCCGACGATCGGATGGCGTACCACGTCGCCCGACCCGAACCGGCAGATCGACAACCCCTCGACTCCCTCGAGGCGTCCGACCGCGTCGTTCAACCCCGACGCGTTCATGCCGCCGGGAAGATCGGTCTGCTTGGGATCGCCGCACACTACCATCCGGCTGTTCTCGCCGAAGCGCGTCAGGAACATCTTCATCTGCGCGGGCGTCGTGTTCTGCGCTTCGTCGAGGATGATGAACGCATCCGCCAGCGTCCGCCCGCGCATGAACGCGATCGGCGCGATTTCGATCTCGCCGCTCGCGATGCGCCGCTCGACCTGTTCGGCGGGCAGGCAGTCGTTGAGCGCGTCGTAGAGCGGGCGGAGATAGGGATCGACCTTCTCCTTCATGTCACCGGGCAGGAAGCCCAGTTTCTCGCCCGCTTCCACCGCCGGGCGGGACAGGATCAGCCGCTGGACGCTGCCGGTGATCAGCTGCGCCACCGCCTGCGCGACCGCGATGTAGGTCTTGCCGGTGCCCGCTGGCCCGAGCGCGAAGATGATGTCGTTGTTGAGCAACTGCCGCATGTAATGCGCCTGGGCGATCGTGCGCGGGACGATCGTCTTCTTGCGCGTGCGGATCATGATCTGCGGAACCGCGCCGCCGCTGGCATCGGCCTGGATGATTCCGGCCAGGGTCGGCTCGCTCGACATCGCGATGACCGCGTCGATCAGGCCCGGGTCGACGACTTCGCCCCGTGCGATCCGGTTGTACAGGCCGTGGAGCACGTCGCGCGCCTGCGCGACCGATTCCGCAGTGCCTTCCAGTCCGACCTTGTTGCCGCGCGCGGTGATATAGACGCCCAGCTTGTTCTCCAGGGCGAGCAGGTTCTGGTCGAACTCTCCGAACAGTTGCGCCATCAACTGGGGGCGATCGAACACGACCTCGGTGCGGCTACGGTCGCCGGATTGCGCGGGGACTGGCTTGCGGCTCATGCAATTCCTTTGCTGGGAAAAGGCGGACGATAGGCATCACGACTGGTGACGCTGAACGGAACGCGAACATGGGGAGCGATGGGCAGCCGGGCAAGGATGGGGGGCGGGATCGTTCGGGGCTGCATCCGGGAGACGGTGTGGCACGCCGTCGTGAACGGTGACAGACAAAAATGCGCAGGCGTTCAATCGACGCCGCGGTGTCAGCGCCGGACGCCGATGCGCGTCAGCGCCACCTCGACCCCCGACACGATGATGCGCGCCGCGCCGATGAAAATGTACACCCATAATGCGGGCGGATTCGGCTTCCACTGGCCGGGTGCGAGGTCGGACGAGGAGCGATCGGGAAGCATGGACACCATGGTGCGCCAAAGCGGATTGCTTGTCGAGAGCATGTGCGGCGAGCGGCCGGCGCGACACGTCAGGTTGCCGCTGGCCAAAGCTGCTTGGGAAGCGTATCATCAATTCAGGTTAAACTACCGACCAAGAAGGAAAGAGGGTTACGAAATCTTAGTATTCTTGTGTGAGCCGTGTGTCCTCTCGGAGAACGGTACATGGTTTTGACTGCACAACTCTTTCTTCAGGAAGATGGTGCCCTGCAGGAGCCGGGCCCCAGCGGTCGTCAGGCGCCGCGTCGCCCGATCCATGCCGGCGCCACTGTCCGCGACGACCGCGCGCGACCGATCGATGCCGAGGTTGTCGATCTTTCCACCACCGGATGCCTGATCGTCGTCGATGGCGTGGTTGCGGTGCCGTCCGACATCAGCATCGGCATCGCTGGAATCGGGCGCGTTTCCGCGCGAATCGTGCGGCGCAACGGGCAGCGATATGGCTGTGCCTTCGACCAGCCGCTGTCCGAGGGAGCCGTGCTGGCCGCGCGTGCGGTCCAGACCGTGGTCCCGTTCGCAACGGGCGCCGATCCCCTGCCGACCGGCGCGAGCGATGCGAACGCGGACCCCGAATTCCGTCGTCTGCCGATGCGTACGCGCCTGGTCGTCATCGTCGGCGCGTCGCTGGCGTTGTGGGGCGTGGTGGTGACCGGCGTGGTCGCCGCGGTGGCCGTCCTCAGCTGATCGGCAGACCGGCCGACTCGGTGCCCGATACGGAATTCGGCCCGGCCTGCGTGATCTCGACCGTCACCAGATCGCCGACCTTCGCGTCGGTGACGAGATGGACCGATTGCAGCCATGGCGATTTGCCGAGCATCTGCCCGGGCAGCTTGCCCTTGCGCTCGACCAGCAACTGGCACCGCCGTCCGACACTGGCGGCGTTGAACGCCGCCTGATCCCGATTGAGCGCGGCCTGGAGCCGCTGGAGCCGCTCGTCCATGACGTCGGCGGGAACCTGCTCCCCCATCGTCGCCGCGGGCGTGCCCGGGCGTGGCGAATATTTGAAGCTGAACGCCTGCGCATAGCCGACGGCATCGACCAGGCTCAGCGTATCGGCAAAATCCGCCTCGGTCTCGCCGGGGAACCCCACGATGAAATCACCGGAGAGCGCGATGTCCGGCCGGACCGCGCGCACCCGGTCGAGGATGCGGAGGTACGAGTCCCGGCTGTGGCTACGGTTCATCGCTTTCAGAATGCGGTCGCTGCCGGACTGCACCGGCAGGTGGAGGAACGGCATGAGCTTCGCGATATCGCGGTGGGCCTCGATCAGCCCCTGTGTCATGTCGTTCGGATGGCTGGTGGTGTAGCGGATCCGGGCGAGCGCATCGATTCCGGACAGCGTCGCGATCAGATCGTGCAGGCCCTGGCCGCCATCGGTCCAGGCGTTGACGTTCTGCCCCAGCAGCGTGATTTCCCGCGCGCCGGCTTCGACCAGCGCCTTCGCCTCGTCGACGATCTGGCCGAAGGTGCGGCTCACCTCCGCCCCGCGGGTATAGGGGACGACGCAATACGTGCAGAATTTGTCGCACCCTTCCTGCACCGTCAGGAACGCGCTGGGCGGGACCCGGCGGCGTGCGGGGAGATGCCCGAATTTCATGTCGACCGGCATGTCCGTGTCGAGCGCGGCTTCGCCCCGCGCCGCCCGTGCGACCAGGTCGGGAAGATTGTGATAGGCTTGCGGGCCAACGACCACGTCTACCTTGGCGCGACGCACGATTTCCGCACCCTCGGCTTGCGCGACGCAGCCGGCCACCGCGATCATCGGGTCCTTGCCGTGTTTGCGCAACCGTCCGATGTCCGAATAGACCTTCTCGGTCGCGCGCTCGCGAATATGGCAGGTGTTGAGGACGACGAGATCGGCATCCGCGGGGTCCGCCTGCGTCAGTCCTTGTGCGGCCATCAGTTCGGCCATGCGATCGCCGTCATAGACGTTCATCTGGCAGCCGAACGATTTGACCGCGAAGGTCTTTGGGGCTTTGTGCGGAATCTTGGGGGCAGGGGTCATGTCGCGGTCGCTATAGGCGAGAACGGACAGGGGATGAACCCCTCGGTTGCTGCCGGATCTCGCAACGCGGCGGGGGCGACCGTTTCCTTTTTGCCGCCCAGGATTCGCGCGGCGGTTGCGCGGATTTACGCCCGCGGCGCCCGCTTCACCCCGTCCGCTTCACGCCGTTGGCCTCCCCGGCGCGCGCGGCGGGATGGTCCTTGATCTCCAGCGCCGCGGGCAGGGTCTCGCCCTTGCCGGCCCAGACGTCGTGGCCGATGAACGGCGGTACCGGCCCGCACATCACGACCGACAGCGCTGCCTCGATGCGCCGCTTGCTCTCCGCCGCGATCGCCTTTCGACCCGGATAGTCCCGCGGATAGAAGGGTTCGAGGAAGTGCACCGCGACGCGAAACCGCTCCGCGCGTGCGAGCAGGCGAACCGCATTGGCCTTGCCGCTTTCCTCGCCGATCCAGGCGATGTCCGCACCGACCGGCCCGTAATCGAGCAGCACCGGCTGGACCATCACGCCGGGGGGCGGGGGTTCGAGCACCTTGAGCATCGAGGTCTTGAAGGGCAGCAGCGAGCGACCGTCGGTCGTCGTGCCTTCGGGAAATACGGTGACCGACCAGTTCTCGGCAAGCGTCTCGCGCAGCGCGTTGATCTGTTCGGCGACCCCCAGGCGATCCTCGCGCGCGACGAACACGGTGCGGTTGAGCGTCGCCAGCCAGCCGACGACCGGGGCTTCCCGGATTTCCGCCTTGGCGACGAACGCGGTCCCGCTGGCCCCGGCGATCGCGCAGATGTCCACCCAGCTGACATGGTTGGAAATATAGAAGACGTCGCGCTTCAACGGTACGCCGACGACCCGCACGCGCGCGCCGCAGATCCGCGCGGCCGTCCCGAGGAACAGCCGCGGCCAGGGCGACGACAGGCGTACGAAGCGCCAGAGATAATGCAGCGGAATGGTAATCAGCAGGGACAAGGCGAGCAGCGTCACCCGCGTCCACAGGCGGACCCAGCCGAGCCAGCTGATCGGGGGCGGCCGTCCGGCCGCCGCATCGGCCCGCGCAGCCGCGCGGGCGGCGGCGGCTTCAGCCCTTGCGGTCAAGCGCGACGCCGTACAATTCCATGCGGTGGTCGACCAGTCGGAAGCCCAGCCGCTCGGCGATCGCCTTTTGCAACTGTTCCAGCTCCGGGTCGACGAATTCGATTACCTTGCCGGTCTCGACATCGATCAGATGGTCATGATGCGCCTCGGGCGCGGGTTCGTAGCGGGCGCGGCCGTCCCCGAAATCGTGCCGATCCAGAATGCCGGCCTCTTCGAACAAGCGGACGGTACGATAGACCGTCGCGATCGAAATGCCGGGATCGATCGCAGAGGCGCGTTCATACACCTTCTCCACATCGGGATGGTCTTCGGCATCGGACAGGACGCGGGCGATCACGCGACGCTGGTCGGTGATGCGCAGGCCTTTTTCGGCGCACAAGGCTTCAAGGTCGATATGGCGGGGCATGGGCCCGATGTAGGCGTCTTCGCTTTATTGCGAAAGAGGATAGTGAGTCGCAACAAGCCCTTCCCGCACCGGGAAGGGCTTGTGCGGGACGATCAGCGACCGACCGGCTTGCGACGCTTGGTGCCCAGGCCGATCTTCTTGGCCAAGGTCCGGCGCTGTTCCGCATAGTTGGGTGCAACCATCGGATAGTCGGCCGGAAGATTCCACTTCGCGCGATATTGCTCGGGCGTCATCTGATAATGCGTCATGAGGTGACGCTTCAGCATCTTCAGCTTCTTGCCGTCCTCCAGGCACACGATGAAATCGGGCTTGATCGAAGAGCGTACCGAAACCGCCGGCTCCTGGCGAACTTCGGCGACGGGGGCAGGGCCACCGAGCGACGTCAAAGCACCATGCACATTGGAAATGAGCACTGGAAGGTCGGAGACCGCGACGCTGTTGTTGCTGACGTGGGCCGCGACGATGTCGGCGGTAAGCGTGATCAGGGTGTCCTGAAGCTCGCTGTTGATGTCCATTGGAATCCTTTCACACTATAGTGCGCACGATTACAGTCCGTGGCACATGCGGGCTATCGCCCTGCACTGATTCGAATGCAAGGATCAATTACGAAGATGACCGATACGTCATTATAGATCGCGTCGATATGTCAGCGCATCGAATGCCTGACCAGCCGGTCCTCGATAGTATTGATGACGTTCGCCGACTTTCTCGAATCCTGCCGACCGGTACAGTTTGATCGCGTCGTTACCACTACGCACTTCGAGGTGGACGGTTCGCGCCCCCTGACTTGTCGCGTCGGCGACCACCGATCGTAACAACGCAGCCGCGACACCACGCCGCCGAAACGCCGGAACAGTCGCCAGCAACAACAGTTCCGCTTCGTCTAAGACACGACGGGACAGGGCAAATCCGGAAGGTTCGCCGCCCAGCGTGGCGATCGTCAACCAGACGCCGGGCATGGCGAGCAGCCCCAGGACCTGGTTGTGCGTCCAGGCTTCGCCGAAGCGCGGATCGAACGCTGCCTGCATCATACGATCGACGATCGGCAGGTCCGCGACAACGCCGCCGCGCAGGTCGACGCGCAGCATCGTACTCATGTCGATCGTCCCGCCAGGTCGACCTTGCGTGCCGCCGGCTTGGCATCGGGCGCGCGTCCATAGATCGGTACCGGCGACAATGTTGCGAATTGGGACGGCAACAGCGTCGCATGCGCCGCGTCGGGCAGCATGTCGGTCGACATACGGCTGGCATCGAGCGCGGTCATGAAGCGGACGCCGTTCCCGAAGAGCGGCAGGTCGGCGGGCACTGCCGCCAGCGCCGCTTCGGGACGAAGCGAAGTAAAGGGGGCGGTCGCGCGAAGAGGGGCGGCGAAGCCTTGCATGAAGACTTCGCCATGCCCGCCTTCCAGCACCACCGCAAGATCGGAACACCCCGTTATGCTGTCAAACGCCGCCGCAGCGATCAGCGCCAGCGACGAATAGCCATGCAGCGATGCGCCCCACCCGAGCGCAAGACCGCGGGCAGCGGCGATGCCGACGCGGATGCCGGTGAAGCTGCCCGGACCGCAATCGACCAGAATGCACGGTGCCCGACCACCGTCGGGCAGTTCCGCGATCATGGCGATCAGGCGTTCGGCGTGGCCGCGCCCGACCACTTCGTGGCGGCGCGCGATCACGCGCTGCTGAGCGATCAACGCGACCGAGCAGGCAGCGGTCGCGGTCTCGATGACAAGCGTGCGCATGCGATCAGACGATCGTGTTGAACGTCTCGAAGTCCGGCCGGGGCGAGCGATCGAAGATCGTCGCGGGGTCGCCATGGCCGAGCGTGGAAATGAAGTTGACCGTCACGCTAGGCGTTTCGGCGAAGAATGCGGTGTCGATCTTGCCGCCGTCAAACCCCGACATCGGCCCCATATCGAGCCCGAGCGCGCGTGCCGCGATGATGAAATAGGCGCCCTGCAGCGACGAGTTGCGAAATGCCGAAGCCGCACGCAATTCGGCGTTCCCGTCGAACCAAGCCTTGGCATCGACATGCGGGAACAGCGTCGGGAGATGTTCGTGGAAGTCGCGATCCATCCCGATGATGACGCTGACCGGTGCCTTCAGGATCTTGGGCGCATTTTGCGCGGAAACGCAGTCGGCGAGCTTCGCCTTGGCGGCATCGGTCGTACACCATATCATGCGCGCCGGCATCTGGTTCGCCGAGGTCGGCGCCCATTTCATCAGGTCCCAGATCGCGCGGACATCGTCGCGGCTGACCGTGGCGTCGGTGTAACCGTTGTAGGTGCGGGCGGTACGGAAGATCTGGTCGAGCGCCGCGTCGTCGAGCATCGGCATCAGATTGCGCGCACTTCGGTGACTTCGGGGACATAATAGCGCAGCAATTGCTCGATCCCGTTCTTGAGCGTGGCGCTCGACGACGGACAGCCGGCGCAAGCGCCCTGCATCGCGAGATAGACCTTCCCCTTTTCGAAGCCGCGATAGACGATGTCGCCGCCGTCATTGGCGACCGCCGGGCGGATCCGCGTCTCGATCAGGTCCTTGATCTGCGCGACGATGTCGGCGTCTTCGGGATCGTCGGCAAAGCCGCTGTCGCTGGCGACCGCGATCCCGGCTGCCGACCCAGCCCGGAACAGCGGCATGTCGGCACTGAAATGGTCGAGTATCAGACCGAGCACGTCAGGCTTGAGCACACTCCAGTCCGTACCCGCTGCGGCGGTGACGGAGATGAAGTCGCTGCCGAAAAACACGCCGGTCACATCCCCGAGCCCGAAAAGGGCTTCGGCAAGCGGCGACGCTTCTGCCTCTTCGGGAGCGGCAAAGTCGCGCGTGCCCGCCGCCATCACCGTCCGGTTGGGCAGGAATTTGAGCGTGGCCGGGTTGGGCGTGGTTTCGGTTTCGATCAACATGCTTGTCATGTGGCGCGCTGCTGCACGGATCGCAAGGGATGATCGCGGCCGATCTGGCCGTTTGCGCGATCCGCCTGAATGCTGGCGGTGGCGGGATTCCGCCGCTATCGTCGAACCATGACTTCGCTTCAGCGCAAGATGCGCCTCGCCCTTCTGTCGTCCCTCATCATCGGTGCAGCACCCCAGCAGAGCGGTCCTGCCGCGACCGCGCCGGCGCCCTCGACGACGCCGTCGTCCGTGCACCCCGCAAGCGCCGCCGCCATCGCAGAGGCGGGCGAGGCTGCGATCGCGAACCGCGATGCGTGGCTCTACAAGGGCAGTGACATCACGCCGGATGCGGCGTGGCGGTTCGGAACGCTCAAGAACGGTCTGCGCTATGCCGTGCGCAAGAACGGCGTGCCGCCCGGGCAGATCGCCGTGCGCGTGCGGATGGACGTCGGTTCGCTGTACGAGACCGATCCCGAGCGCGGCTTTGCCCACATGATCGAGCACCTGTCGTTCCGCGGCTCGCAATATGTGCCGGACGGCGAGGCGAAGCGGATCTGGCAGCGGATGGGAACGACCTTCGGGTCGGATACCAACGCGCAGACGACCACGACGCAGACCGTCTACAAGCTCGACCTGCCCAGCGCGACTGCGGGCGGGATCGACGAGAGTCTCAAGATCCTGGCCGGCATGGTCTCGCGTCCCAACATCACGACGCTGGCGCTCGGCGCGGAACGGCCCGCCGTGCTTGCCGAGCAGCGGGAGGCGCCCGGACCGCAGGTGCGCTTCGTCAACGCGCTGAACGCCACCTTCTTCGCCGGGCAGCCACTCGCCGACCGTTCGCCGATCGGGCATGTCAAGGAACTGGAGGCGGCGACCGCGGACAGCGTCAAGGCGTTCCACGATCGCTGGTATCGCCCCGAACGCGCGGTCGTCGTCGTCGCGGGGGATTTCGACCCGGCCCAGCTCGAAGCGATGGTCGCGAAGAATTTCGGTGACTGGCGCGGCATCGGTCCGGCCCCGGCGGATCCCGATTTCGGCAAGCCCGATCCCAAGCAATCGACGACCAAGGCGGTGGTCGAGCCAGGGATTGCCGCGCGGATCGAGATGGCGATCCTGCGGCCTTGGCATTACAATGACGATACGGTGATCTTCAACCAGAAGCGGCTGGTCGACTTCCTGGGCCTCGCGATCATCAACCGTCGGCTGGAGACACGCGCACGCTCGGGTGGCAGCTTTATCGCGGCCGCGGTGCGGCTGGACGATCCGTCGCGCTCTGCCAACGGGACGTTCGTCACGATCCTGCCGGTGGGCAACGCGTGGG
This sequence comes from Sphingomonas sp. CARO-RG-8B-R24-01, assembly GCF_022662295.1. Classification (NCBI taxonomy): domain Bacteria; kingdom Pseudomonadati; phylum Pseudomonadota; class Alphaproteobacteria; order Sphingomonadales; family Sphingomonadaceae; genus Sphingomonas; species Sphingomonas sp. CARO-RG-8B-R24-01. The sequence goes on from NZ_JAKNQI010000008.1 coordinate 233,843, forward strand.
CGCCCGCGGTCAAGGACGTGCGGGCGGTGATTGCCGATGCGCAAACCTCCCCGCCGACCAAGGCCGAGGTCGAGCGCGAACTCGCCGAGCAGCGCGTCCAGTTCCGCACGCAGGTCGACACCTATCGTGCCGAAGCCGGGGCGAAGGAAGCCGACGACATGGTGCAGGCGGTCGACATCCGCGAGACGACGACCTCCCCCGACGTGATCCAGAAGGTGTTCGAGGATGCCGTGGCCAAGGGCTATTTCGCGCCCGCCAAGATCCTGGAATCGACGCGCCGCCTGTTCCAGGGCACGCCACCGCGCGCGTTGATCTCGACCCCGACCGCCGAGCAGGGGATCGAGGCGTCGCTCGCCAATGCGCTGAAGGCCGACGTCAAGGGGCTGGCGGGCAAGCGACTGCGCCAGGGGAACGTCTCGTTCGATCAGCTTCCCAAGCTCGGCGCGCCCGCCACGATCACGTCGACGACGCCGATCAAGCCGTTCGACATGCAGGAATATACGCTGTCGAACGGCGTCCGCGTGCTGGTCTATCCCACCACGTCGGAGGACAGTCGCGTCTATGTCCGCGTCCGCTTCGGCGGGGGATATAACGCGCTGCCGGCCGACAAGGAGTCGCCCGCCTGGGCGGCCGACCTCGCCCTCACTGCGGGCGGCATCGGCAAGCTCAAGCAAGGCGATCTCGACGCTTTGACCTCGGGACGCCGGATCGGGCTGGATTTCGGCATCGATGAAGACGCGTTCACCTATAATGCGCTGACATCGCCGGCCGACCTGTCCGATCAGCTGCGCCTGATGGCGGCGGCGCTGTCCGCACCGGGTTGGGATCCCGCCCCGCTGGCGCGCGCGCGCAGCGTCGCGATCTCTGCATTCCCGGGTTACAATTCGTCGCCGGACGGCGTGTTGCAGCGTGATCTCGAGCGGCTGCTGCACGATGGTGACCCGCGCTGGGGCACCCCGAGCCAGGCGGCGATCGAGGCGACGTCGCCCGCGAGCTTCCGCGGTCTTTGGGAGCCGCTGCTGAAGACGGGGCCGGTCGAGGTCATGGTGTTCGGTGACATCAAGGCCGACGCCGCCATCGCAGCGGTCCAGAAGACGCTCGGCGCCCTGCCGCCGCGTGCGGCACCGGTCAATGTCGCCCCGCCCCCGGTTCGGTTCCCGGCGCATAACCTGACGCCGGTCGTGCGCACGCACGATGGCCCCGAGAACCAGGCGGCGGCGGTCATCGCCTGGCCGACGGGGAGCGGTGTAGCGGGTCTGACCGACGCGCGGCGTCTGGACGTGCTGGCGGCGATCTTCAGCGATCGCCTGTTCGATCGGCTGCGGTCGCAGGCGGGCGCGAGCTACAGCCCGAACGTGTCGAGCAACTGGCCGGTGGGGCAGCCCGGCGGCGGGCGGATCGTCGCGATCGGGCAGGTCGCGCCGGCGAACGTGCCGCTGTTCTTCAAGCTGTCGCGCGAGATTGCGGCCGAGCTGGTGTCCAAGCCGATCGACGAGGACGAACTGAAGCGCACGATCGGCCCGATGCAGCAGGCGATCATGCGCCAGTCGACCGGCAACCAGTTCTGGATGAACCAGCTGGACGGCGCGGTCTATGATCCGGCGAGGATCGTCGCGCTGATGCATCTGTACAGCGACATCTCCTCGATGACCGCGGCGCAGTTGCAGGAAACGGCGGTCAAGTATCTGCGGCCGGACAAGGACTGGACGATGCAGGTAGTGCCAAAGGCGAAGTGACGGCTTCTGCCGTTCGGCCCTCCAACCCCGCCGTCATGCTGAACTTGTTTCAGCATCCACCGCGCAACGGGCACGGACAGGACTTGTAGCACGGTGGACCCTAAACGAGTTCAGGGTGACGGTGGTTTTGAGCGACGTCTCTCCCCCCCTGCCGTCATGCTGAACTTGTTTCAGCATCCACTGCGCGACTGGCACGGACCGGACTTGCTGCGCGGTGGACCCTGGGACGCGTTCAGGGTGACGGCGGCTAGAAGAAAACCGCTCCCCACTTCGGTCGAACCGTCGTCACGCTACCCCCGCGCCGTCGCCGACCGTGCCAGCGGGACCCGCAGCACGCGATCGTTCGCGGTCAGGAACAGCGTCCGTCCCCCCTCGCCGAAGGCGCCGTTCGCGATCGGGCCGCCATTGGCGATCCGCGCGATCGGTTCGGCCTCGGGAGTCATCAGGTAGAAGCCCCCCGGCGCGCTGCAGAACAGCGTCCCGTCCGCGGCGACCTTCATGCCGTCGGGAAGGCCGGGACCGTGCATCGTGCCCGCATCGAGGAACACCCGCCGCGCGGTCGGCAATCCGCGCACGTCGAGATCGTAGACCATGATCCGCGGCGCCTTGTCGTCCGACACCGAGACGTAGAGCTTGCGCTCGTCGGGCGACAAGGCGACCCCGTTGGGGCGGGTGAGCGTCCCGTCGATCAGCACCGTCTCCCCACCGCGCGTCCAGCGATAGACGCCGTTGTGCGGCAGTTCGCGCAGCGGCGAGGTGTCGCCGTCGACCAGGCCATAGGGCGGATCGGTGAAATAGACCGCGCCCGAGCGCGCGATGTGGAGGTCGTTGGGGCTGTTGAACCGCTTGCCACGATAGCGATCGACCAGCGTGGTCCGTTTCCGGCTCGCGAAATCGTAGCGCATCAGCGCGCGGCTGCCGCTGTCCGCGATCACCAGCGCGCCATCCGCCGCGAGCGCGAGGCCGTTCGATCCCGCCTCGCGGATCGTCTTCGGGTCGGGGTTGGCGGCACCCGACGGCGTCAGGAACGGCGCAACACCCCCCGATCGCGTCCACCGCCGCATCAGATTGGCGGGGGGGTCCGAGAACAGCAGCGCGGTGAGCGCGGGAACCCACACCGGCCCTTCCGCCCAGCGGATCCCGGTGGCGATCGTCTCGATCGTCGTGCCGGGCGCGAGATAGCGGTCGGCGGCGGGAGACAGGCGCTCGATCCCGGGCGCGGTGTCCGCGGCCAGCGCCGCCGCAGGGAAGGCGGGCGCCACCACAAGCGCGGTCATCCCCGTGATGAGGGTGCGGCGCGTCGGCCCGCCCGCGCAATGCGTGTTGGCGAAGGCTAGGGTGTGGTGCGACACGATCGGCGGTTCCCGGAGCTGGCGGATGGTATCGCTATCGTCGCACCACCGCGCCGTCCCGTCCAGCGATCGTGGCGACGGCGCAAAGGGGGCGGGCGCGGTTACGCCTTGTACAGCCCCTCCAGCCGCGCGCCGTACACCTGTTTCAGCACGTGCCGCCGGATCTTGAGCGACGGGGTGAGCTGCTCGTTCTCGATGGCGAACGGCTCGTCCGCCAGCACGAAGCGGCGGATCCGCTCGGTCAGCGAAAGCTCGGCATTCACGCGTTCGACCGCATGGCCGAGCGCGGTGCGATATTCGCTATTCTCCGCGAGCCGCTTGAAGTTGCACGCATCGCCATTCCGCGCGCACCATTGCTGGGTCCATTCTGGATCGGGGACGATCACCGCGACCATATAGGGCCGCCGGTCGCCGAACAGCATCGCCTGCGAGATCTCGGGTTGCAGCGTCAGCATCCCCTCGACCTTCTGCGGCGCGACATTCTCGCCCTTGTCGTTGACGATGATGTCCTTCTTGCGGTCGGTGATCTGGATCCGTCCCTTGGTATCGATCACCCCGATGTCGCCGGTGTGCAACCAGAGTCCCTTGTCGTCGGGCTCGCGCCCGTTGGCCTTCAGCACCCGCGCGGTCTCGGCGTCGTTGCGCCAATAGCCCTTCATCACCAGCTCGCCGCGCACCAGGATCTCGCCATCCTCCGCGATCCGCACCTCGGTATTGGCGAGCGGCGGGCCGACCGTGTCCATCTTGATCCCGACCTTGGGGCGGTTGCACGAGATGACCGGCGCGGACTCGGTCTGGCCATAGCCTTGCAGCACGGTGATCCCGATCGCGTCGAAGAAGGTGCCGACCTCGGGCGTCAGCGGCGCGCCGCCCGAGACCATCGCCTTGATCCGCCCGCCGAAGCGTTTCTGGATCTTGGGGCGAAGCGTCGCGGCGAGCAACAAATCCATCGGCTTGTCGAGCAACCCGGCCTTGCCCGCCGCCCGCTTGCTCCCGAGCGCCTCGGCCCGCCCGAGCAGATAGGTCGAGAGCTTGCCCTGCTTCTCGACCGCCTTCGAAATGCGCGCGCGGAGCAGTTCGAACAGCCGCGGCACGACGACCATCATCGTCGGGCGGACTTCCTCGATATTCGACGCGAGCTTGTCGAGCCCTTCCGAATAATAGATCTGCGATCCCAGCGCGATCGGGAAGAACTGCCCGCCGCTATGTTCATAGGCGTGACTCAGCGGCAGGAACGACAGGAAGATCTCGTCGTCCCAGCCGAAATCCTCCGAGATGATCGTGCAGCAGCCGAACACATTGTGGAGGATCGCGCCGTGATGTTGCATCACCCCGCGCGGCGCGCCACCGGTGCCGCTGGTGTAGATGATGCACGCGGTATCGTCGCGGGTCGCGGTGGTGTGGATCGTCGACGGTTCGGCGGCATGGTCCGCGAGCAATTTGTCCCAATGATGGAACTCGAGCGCGCCCTGCTGGCCGCTGCGGAAATCTTCGATGCTGATCACGATCTTCGCGGTCGACGCGCGGATCGCGGCGGGGAGCAGCGTCTTCGCAAGCTTCGCGGTCGAGACGATCACCGCCTTGGCGCCCGAATTTTCGATGATATGCGTGTGGTCGCGCTCGGTATTGGTCGTGTAGGTCGGCACGGTGATGCACCCCGCCGCCATGATCGCGAGATCGGCGATGCACCATTCGGGGCGGTTCTCGCTCACCAGCATGACGCGGTCGCCGGGCACCAGCCCGATCGCCTTCAGCGCCGCCGCCAGGCTCGCGACCTCGCGCGCGGTCTGCGTCCAGCTGCGCGAGCGCCACGCCCCGCCCGCCTTGTGCCACAGGAACGGCGCATCGCCTTGCTCGGTCACGCGCGCGAGGAACATCGCGACGAGGTTGGGGAAGGTTTCAAGAGTACGCATCGGTCTCTCCCTTTGGCGCGTCGTGTTCGACTGCGCGTGATACTTCGGGCGGCTTATTCGGGCGGGCGGTTGGCGAGCGCGCCGACCCGGACGATCTCGGTCCTGCGCCCGTCCTCACCGATCGCGACGCCTTCGCTGCGCGGATCGGCCGCACCGACCCAGCGCCCATCCACGCGTTCGATCGCATTCGCCTTCAGCCCGAGCGGCGTGCTCACCACGCGTTCGCCGAGCGCGCGGAGCGCCGGGATCATCGCGTCGAGCTGCGTGCCCTTTTCCGCCGCCGCGGTCTGGCCCGGAGCATAGAGCAAACCGAGGCCGATCGCATCCTGCGCGCTCATCTTCCAGTCGAGCACCGCGATCAGCGCCTTCGACACTTGCGCGATGATCGTCGAGCCGCCTGCCGCGCCGATCGCGATGCGGACCGATCCGTCAGGGTTATAGACGATCGTCGGCGACATCGAGCTGCGCGGGCGCTTGCCCCCGGCGACCCGGTTGGCGACGAGATTGCCGTTCTTTTCGGGGACGAAATCGAAGTCGGTCAGCTCGTTGTTGAGCTGCACGCCGTCGACCGAAAGGCCCGATCCGAAATAGCTTTCGATCGTGGTGGTGACTTCGGCGACGTTACCGCGCCGGTCGACCGTGACGAGATCGCTCGTGCCGGGGACGTCGGCGTTCGGCGCGAGCTGGCGCGCAGGGGCACCGGGGGGCGTGCCCGCGCTGACGCTTGGCATCGTGCGGTCGGTCGCGATCAGCGCGGAGCGCTGCGCGAGATAGGCGGGGTCGAGCAAGCCCTTGGCGGGGACGTCGACCTTCTCGGGGTCGCCGAGGTACATGTCGCGATCGGCGTAGGCGAGGCGTTCGGATTCGGCGAACAGATGCCATGCAACCGGGCTGGTCTTGCCGAGGCCCGCCATGTCGAAGCGTTCGAGCTGCTTGAGGATCATCAGCACCGCGACCCCGCCCGATCCCGGCGGGCCCATCCCGCAGATCTTGTAGACACGGTACGTGCCGCAGATCGGGGCGCGTTCCTTGGCGCGGTAACCGGCGAGGTCGGCGAGCGTCATCTTCGAAGGATTGCGCGGCGAGGTGTTGACCGCCTTGACGATCCGCTGCGCGACCGGCCCCTTGTAGAAGGCATCCGGACCCTGCTTGGCGATCTTCGCGAACAGCGCGGCTTGCGCGGGGTTGCGGAAGATCGTGCCGACCGCGACGGGTTCGTTGCCGACGGGGAAGAAGCGCGCGTGCGCGGCGGGATCGAGCCGGTCGCCGAAATTGGCGAGCCCGTTGTGGAGCCGCGGCGTGACCGTGAAGCCGAGCTGCGCGAGCTTGATCGCGGGCGCGAACAGCCGCGCCCAGGGAAGCACGCCGTAACGCTTGTGCGCGAGCGCCATCATCCGCAAGTTGCCCGGCACGCCGACGCTGCGCCCGCCAGGAACGGCTTGGGTGAAAGGGAGGGGCTGGCCGTCCTTGCCATAGAACCAGCGCGCATCGGCGGCGGCAGGGGCGGCTTCGCGGCCGTCGAAGCTGGTCGTCGCGTTGGCGGCGGCATCGTGATGAATCATGAAGCTGCCGCCGCCGATCCCCGAATTTTGCGGCTCGACCACGTTGAGCGCGAGCATCGTCGCGATCGCGGCATCGGTCGCGCTGCCGCCGGCTTTGAGGATCTCGACGCCAGCGGCGGCGGCGCGCGGGTCGGCGGCGCTGACCATGCCGGTTCCGGCCTGGGTAGCGGCAGGTTTGGGGTCGGTCCGCCGCGCGTCGGCGACGGTGGGGGCGAGCAGCAGGAGCGCGAGGGTTACGAACGACTTGTACATGCGCGGGACCGTAGCGCGCTTTGATGGTCAGGCAAGGTTGGGGTTTCGGTACGGCGCGCTTCCCCATCCCCCGTCATGCTGAACTCGTTTCAGCATCCACCGGGGTGCGCGTTCGACGGCCGCAGGTTCGCGCGGGTGCAGCGCGGGGCGGGGCCGGGAAGAAGGAAGGATTGATCGCGCAAAGCCGCAAAGCCGCAAAGAGAAGCCGCTAGAGGTGCGCGCTTCCGCTCAATCCTATGCAGTTTTCCTGCGAAAGCAGGAATCCAGAGTTGCGAACGCGACGCCCTTTACCCTGGGCTCCTGCCTGTTCAGGAGCACGGCGAACCTCAGCCGTCGGCCCCCACCGCCGCCGCCACGCTCGCCAACCTGTCCCGCTGCACCGCGCCGATAGGGCCTGGAAGAAGCAAAGCTGGATCACACGAAGCCGCAAAGACGCAAAGAGAAGCCGCTAGAGGTGCGCGCTTCCGCTCAATCGTGTTCGGTTTTCCTGCGAAAGCAGGAATCCAGAGTTACAAACGCTACGCCCTTTACCCTGGGCTCCTGCCTGCGCAGACGCACGGCGAACCTCAGTCCTCGGCCCCCACCGCCGCCGCAACATTCGCGAACCCGTCCCGCTGCAACGCCTCCGCCAGCCCGCGCAGGATGCGCTGCGCCAAGCCCGGCCCATGGAAAACCAGCGCACTATACAATTGCACCAGGCTCGCCCCCGCGCGGATGCGGGCATAGGCTTCGTCCGCGCTGTCGATCCCGCCCGCCGAGATCAGCGGCATCGCGCCCCCGGTCGCCTTGCGGAAATCGCGCAACCGCTGGCGTGCGAGCGGCGCAAGCGGCGCGCCCGACAGTCCGCCCGTCTCACCCGCATTGGCCGAGCGCAGGTCGGGGCGCGAGATCGTCGTGTTGCTGACGATCAGCGCATCGACATGATGCTCGATCGCCGAGCGCGCGATCGCGTCGATCGCGGACGCTTCGAGATCGGGCGCGACCTTGAGGAACAGGCGCGGTGTCTTGCCGATCCGGCGCGCATCGTCTGCGGCGGCGAGCAGGTCGGTCAGTTCGCGGCCATGCTGAAGATCGCGCAGGCCCGGGGTGTTGGGGGACGAGATGTTGACCGTGATATAGTCCGCGATCGGTGCCGCCGCTGCAACGCCGTGTGCGTAGTCCGCAATCCGGTCGGGTGCGTCCTTGTTCGCGCCTACGTTGATGCCGAGCACCCCGCGCCGCTTCGCGGCCTTCGCGCGGGGGAGGGCGGCGTGGATCCCGCCGTTGTTGAAGCCCATGCGGTTGATGACGGCTTCGTCCTCTTGCAAGCGGAACAGCCGCGGGCGCGGGTTGCCCGCTTGCGGGAGCGGGGTCAGCGTGCCGATCTCGACGCTGCCGAAGCCCAATCCGAAAAAGCCGTCGATCGCTTCGCCATTCTTGTCGACCCCGGCGGCGAGTCCGAGCGGGTTGGCGAAATCGAGCCCGGCGACGGTGGTCCGCAGGATCGGCGCGCTTTTCGGGGCGGTGCGCGGGAAGCGCGACAGGAGCGTGATCGTCAGGCCGTGCGCCTGTTCGGCATTGAGCGCGAACAGCGCGGGGCGGAGGAGCGGGAACAGCATGCGGGCCTGATGACACTGGTGCCGGCCTGCGTCAAAGCGCACGCGCCGTCATGCTGAACTCGTTTCAGCATCCACCGTCCAGCAGGCACAGGCCGGACTTGTGGCGCGGTGGACCCTGAAACAAGTTCAGGGTGACGGCCGCAAGGGGGACGCGACCCTTGGACAGCCCTTGACCGACTCACCACGCACCCCCATTTGCAATCCTACCAATATTGTCCGATTGGAGCTCATGCGTCTTTCCAGCCTTGCCGACTATGCCGTCGTGATGATGTCCGCCGCCGCGCGACATTGCGGCTCGTCGTGCCGGCTCAACGCGACGCTGCTCGCGGAGGAGACCGGGCTGCCGCTGCCGACGGTGCAGAAGCTGGTCAGCCGCCTGTCCGCGGGCGGGCTGATCGAGAGCACGCGCGGCACCGGTGGCGGTTTCCGCCTCGCGCGCCCCGCCGCGGCGATCTCGCTGGCCGAGATCATCGAGGCGGTCGAGGGGCCGATCGCGATGACGACCTGTGTCGACGAGGGCCGCCACGATTGCGCGCTGGAAGGCGATTGCCGGGTCAAGCCGCACTGGAACGTCGTCAACGGCGCCGTCCGTGGCGCGCTCGACGGTGTCTCGCTGGCCAGCCTGTCGAGGGCACCGGCATGATCAACACCTCCCCCTTCTTCCTTCGTGGCTTAGTGCCTTTGTGCGAGGCAGACTTTCTCGCACAAAGCCACAAAGACACGAAGAATCTTAGATTAGCTGAACGCCGCCGCGCGGCAGGGATTGCATGATGGCTACCAAGAATGCGCAGGCCTATGAGGCCGTCAACAAGACCTATGAGTGGGGCTTCCACTCCGACATCGAACAGGACTTCGCGCCCAAGGGGCTGAGCGAAGACACCGTCCGGTTCATCTCCGCCAAGAAGGGCGAGCCGCAGTGGATGCTCGACTGGCGGCTGAAGGCGTTTCGCCTGTGGCAGACGCTCGAATCACCCGATTGGGCGAAGCTCAATCTCGAGCCGATCGATTACCAGGACGCGTTCTACTACGCCGAGCCCAAGCCCAAGCCCAAGCTGGGTTCGCTCGACGAGGTCGATCCCGAGATCCTGCGCGTCTACGAGAAGCTCGGCATCCCGATCGCCGAGCAGAAGATGCTCGCGGGCGTCGAGGAGCTTGGCGAGGACGGCCAGCCCAAGCGCCGTGTCGCTGTGGACGCGGTGTTCGACAGCGTCTCGGTCGCGACGACCTTCCGCAAGGAGCTCGAGGCCGCAGGCGTCATTTTCCGCAGCATCTCCGAGGCGATCAAGGAATATCCCGAGCTCGTCCGCAAGTGGCTCGGGCGCGTCGTGCCGATGACTGACAATTACTTCGCGACGCTCAACGCCGCGGTGTTCAGTGACGGGACCTTTGTCTACATCCCCGAGGGCGTCCGCTGCCCGATGGAATTGTCGACCTATTTCCGCATCAACGCCGAGAATACCGGCCAGTTCGAGCGCACGCTGATCGTCGCGGACAAGGGTTCGTACGTCTCCTATCTCGAGGGTTGCACCGCCCCGATGCGCGATGAGAACCAGCTCCACGCCGCGGTGGTCGAGCTGGTCGCTTTGGACGATGCCGAGATCAAATATTCGACCGTCCAGAACTGGTATCCGGGCGACGAGAACGGCAAGGGCGGAATCTATAATTTCGTCACCAAGCGCGCACTGTGCCAGGGCAAGAATTCCAAGGTGTCGTGGACGCAGGTCGAGACCGGCAGCGCGATCACGTGGAAATATCCGTCGTGCGTGCTCAACGGCGAGAATTCGGTCGGCGAATTCTACTCGGTCGCGGTCACCAACAATCGCCAGCAGGCGGATACCGGCACCAAGATGATCCACAACGGCAAGGGATCGCGCTCGACGATCGTGTCGAAGGGGATTTCGGCGGGGCGTTCGGACAACACCTATCGCGGGCTGGTGCGCGTCGCGCCGGGCGCGGAGGGCGTGCGCAACTTCACCCAGTGCGATTCGCTGCTGCTGGGCGACCAGTGCGGCGCGCATACCGTGCCGTATATCGAGGTGCGTAACCCGTCGGCGCAGATCGAGCATGAGGCGACCACCTCGAAGATCAGCGACGACCAGATGTTCTACGCGATGCAGCGCGGGCTCGATTCGGAGAGCGCGGTGGCGTTGATCGTCAACGGATTCGCCAAGGAAGTGCTGCAGCAGCTGCCGATGGAATTCGCGGTGGAAGCGCAGAAATTGCTGGGAATCAGCCTTGAGGGTTCTGTGGGGTAAGCGCCGCCCGACACTGCCGTCATGCTGAACTTGTTTCAGCATCCACCGTGCAACCGGCACGGACCGGACGTGTGGCGCGGTGGACCCTGAAACAAGTTCAGGGTGACGGACGGACTATAGTTCAAACGAATTTGCGGAAGACAGATGCTTAAAATCACCGACCTCCACGCCGAAATCGACGGCAAGGAAATCCTCAAGGGCCTCTCGCTCAGCGTCAATGCAGGCGAAGTCCATGCGATCATGGGCCCGAACGGCGCGGGCAAGTCGACGCTCGGCTATGTCCTCGGCGGGCGGCCCGGTTACGAAGTGACGTCCGGCGCGGTCGAGTTCGACGGGCAGGACCTGCTTGAGATGGAACCGCACCAGCGCGCGGCTGCCGGTCTGTTCCTGGGCTTCCAGTATCCGGTCGAGATCCCCGGCGTGTCGAACGTGCAGTTCCTGCGCGAAGCCTTGAACGCGCAACGCCGCGGGCGCGACGAGAAGCCGCTGTCGGGTGCGGAATTCCTCAAGCTCGCGCGCGAACAGGCGGCCGCGCTGTCGATGGATGCCGAGATGCTCAAGCGCCCGGTCAACGTCGGTTTTTCCGGAGGCGAGAAGAAGCGCAACGAGATGGTGCAGATGGGGATCGTCGATCCCAAGCTCGCGATCCTCGACGAGACCGACAGCGGGCTCGACATCGATGCGCTGCGGATTGTCGGCGACGGCATCAACCGGATCATGCGCAAGCCGGACAAAGCGGTGATCCTCATCACGCATTACGAGCGGCTTTTGAGCTATGTTGCGCCCGATTTCGTGCATGTCCTGTCAGCCGGGCGGATCATTCGCTCGGGCGGACCGGAACTCGCGGCGGAGCTGGAGCGCGAAGGGTATGCGGGGGTGGTTGCGTGAGCCGCTTGCGCATCATCAAGCCCCTCCCCCTCGGGGGAGGGGTTGGGGTGGGGCAGTTCAGCAGAACTGCGCTCTCTGCGAGGCGCGGCCCCACCCCCGGCCCCTCCCCTGAAGGGGAGGGGAGATGAACGTGCTCGCCGTTCCAACCCGCCGCGACGAGACGTGGCACTACAGCAACCTCGAAGCGGTCGCATCGGTCTGGCCCGTCGAGACCGAAGTGATCGACGTGCCCGCCGGCACATCGATCGCGCGCGTCATCGTGCAGGACGCTGCGACCGACACGGTGGCGATCCGCGATTACCGCGTGATCCTGCGCGAGGGCGCGACCGCGACGTTTCATGTGCTCAACACCGGCGGCAGCTTTGGGCGCGTCGCGATCGATGTGACGTGTCACTCGGGCGCGCATTTCGAACTCGGCGGCGCGATGCTCGGGACGGGCGAGCAGACGCTCGAGATCGTCACCACGCTCAACCATATCGAGCCTAACGCCACGTCCAACCAGGTGGTGCGTACGGTGCTCGGCGGGCGCGCGACGGGGTCGTATCTCGGCAAGGTCGCGGTCGCGCGGCATGCGCAGAAGACCGACGCGTCGCAGAGCGTCAAGGCGATGCTGCTCAGCCGCACCGCGACGGCCAACGCCAAGCCCGAGCTGGAGATCTATGCCGATGACGTGAAGTGCGCGCATGGTGCTACCGTGGGCGAGCTGGATGCGAACGCACTGTTCTATCTCGCGTCGCGCGGGATTGCGCCGGCGCAGGCGAAGGTGATGCTGCTCGGCGCGTTCATCGGGTCGGTGTTCGACGGGATCGATGATCCGGCCGAGCGTGCGCAGGTCGAGGCGGCAGCGCAGGCTGCGCTGGAGCGGATGTTGTGAGGCACTCCCACAACCGCCGTCATGCTGAACTTGTTTCAGCATCCACCGCGCCGCACCGGCTGGCCGGACTTGTGGAGGGCTGGATCCTGAAACGAGTTCAGGATGACGGGAGCGTGGGATGAGCGTCGTGACTGAAACCCGGACCGCCGCGCTGGACCATGTCGCGGATTTCCCTGCCATCCCAACCGGCTGGGCGTATCTCGACACCGCCGCCACCGCGCAGAAACCGCAAGCCGTGATCGACGCGATCACCCGCGCCTATGACGCCAGCTACGCTACCGTCCACCGCGGCGTCTACCAGCGCTCCGCCGACATGACGCTCGCTTACGAGGCCGCACGCCGCAAGGTCGCGAGCTTCCTCGGCGCGGGCAGCGCGGACGAGATCGTCTTCGTCCGCGGCGCGACCGAGGGGATCAACCTCGTCGCGCATAGCTGGGCGGGGACGCAGCTCAAGGCGGGCGACCGCATCCTGTTGTCGCAGCTCGAGCATCACAGCAACATCGTGCCGTGGCAGATGGTCGCCGAGCGCGTCGGCGCGCATATCGACGTGCTTCCGCTGACCGCCGATCACCGGATCGATCTCGACGCGATGGCGGCAATGATCACGCCGCAGCACAAGCTCGTCGCGCTGGCGCATGTCTCGAACGTGCTCGGCTCGGTGCTCGACGGCAAGCGCGCGGCGGAGATCGCGCATTCGGTCGGCGCGAAGATCCTGCTCGACGGCTGCCAGTCGGTGCCGCGAATGACGGTCGACGTTGCCGCGCTCGATTGCGACTTCTACGTCTTCTCCGCCCACAAGCTGTACGGCCCGACCGGGATCGGCGTGCTGTGGGCGCGGCCCGAATTGCTCGAGGCGATGCCGCCGTACCAGGGTGGCGGGTCGATGATCGACAGCGTCAGCTTCGAACGCACCACCTACGCGCCGCCCCCCGGGCGGTTCGAGGCGGGGACGCCGCACATCGTCGGCGCGCTCGGGCTGCATGCCGCGATCGACTATGTCGAATCGATCGGGCTCGATCGGATCCACGCGCACGAAACCGCGCTCGTCACGATGACGCGCGAGGCGCTGTCGCAGATCAACTCGCTGACCCTGTTCGGGCCTGAGGATTCCGCCGGAATCGTCAGTTTCAGCATTCAGGGGGTGCATCCGCACGACATCGGCACCATCTTGGACGAAGCGAAGGTGGCGGTACGTGCCGGCCATCACTGCGCGCAGCCGCTGATGGCATCGCTCGGCGTCGATTCGACGGCGCGCGCGAGCTTCGGTGTCTACAACACCGCCGCAGACGTCGAGGCGCTGGTCCGCGGGATCGAGCGCGTGACGCGAATTTTTGGGTAGGACTTTCACATGAGTGACCGGATCGAGATCGAAGAGGTGACGGGCGTCGAGCAGCCCCCGCGCGCCCGCGTCGAAGCCGCAACCGAGACGTTCGAGCGCAAGCGCGACTATCTCGAAGGCTTCCTTACGCAAAAGCCGCAGGCCGATGCAGCGGGTGCGCCCGGTGGCGCGGTCTATGAGGGCGTGATCGAGGCGCTCAAGGACATTTACGACCCGGAAATCCCGGTCAACATCTACGACCTGGGTCTGATCTACGGCGTCGAAGTGACCGAAGCGGGACACGCCGTCGTGATGATGACGCTGACCACGCCGCATTGCCCGGTCGCGGAATCGATGCCGGGCGAGGTCGAGCTTCGGGTCGGCTCGGTCCCCGGGGTCGGTTCGGCCGAAGTCAATCTCGTGTGGGATCCGCCATGGGATCCCGCCAAGATGTCGGACGACGCAAAACTCGAACTGGGGATGCTGTAATGGCGACGATCGCCCGTCCGCGGCCTGCCGCGCTGATCCTCACCCCTTCGGCTGAGGCACGGATCGCCGCGCTGATGGAGAGGGCGCCCGCCGGTGCAATCGGCGTCAAGCTTTCGACGCCAAAGCGTGGTTGTTCGGGCCTCGCCTATTCGGTCGACTATGTATCGGAGGCGAAGCCGTTCGATGAACGCATCGAAACGCCGGGCGGTATTCTGTTCGTCGACGGGGCTTCGATTTTGTATCTTATTGGGTCGACCATGAACTGGGTCGAGGACGATTTTGCCGCAGGGTTCGTGTTCAACAATCCGAACGCCAAAGGCGCCTGTGGTTGCGGCGAGAGTTTCACCGTGTAGGCGGCTCGTCTGGCGCGTTTGTTACAGGTAACGCCCTTTAATTCTCTGCTGCAGCGCGGTAACGCGAGCTCGCGAATCGGAACGAGCTCGAAGGAATATTGCCATGGCTATCAAACCCCTGCGCAAAGCTGTTTTTCCGGTCGGTGGACTGGGAACACGCTTCCTTCCGGCTACCAAGGCCATCCCCAAGGAAATGCTGCCGGTGGTCGATCGCCCGCTGATCCAATATGCGGTCGACGAAGCGATCGAGGCGGGGATCGAGCAGATGATCTTCGTCACCGGTCGTGGCAAGTCCGCGATCGAGGACCATTTCGACATTGCCTATGAGCTCGAGGCGACGATGTCCGCGCGGGGCAAGTCGTTGCAGTTGCTCGAACAGACCCGGCTGACCCCGGGCGCGGTCGCCTATGTCCGCCAGCAGGAGCCGTCGGGCCTTGGTCACGCGGTATGGTGCGCGCGCGACATCGTCGGCGACGAGCCGTTCGCGGTGCTGCTCGCGGACGATTTCATGGTCGGCGAACCGGGCTGCCTCAAGCAGATGGTCGACGCCTATATGCAGACCGGCGGCAACATCATCTGCGCGCAGGAAGTCCCCGACAACCAGACGCACATGTACGGCGTGATCACGCCGGGCACGCGCGACGGCACGCTGACCGAGGTCAAGGGGCTGGTCGAGAAGCCGGCGGCCGGCACGTCGCCGTCGAACCTCGCGGTGATCGGGCGTTACATCCTCCAGCCTGAGGTGATGCGCATCCTCGAGACGCAGGGCAAGGGTGCCGGCGGCGAGATCCAGCTGACCGACGCGATGGCGCGGATGATCGGCGACCAGCCGTTCCACGGCCTAACCTTCCAGGGCAAGCGCTACGATTGCGGCGACAAGGCGGGGTATATGACCGCCAACCTCGCGGTTGCGCTGACGCGGCCGGAGATTGCCGAGACGGTGCGCGTGTTTGCGGTGGATTTGCTGAAGTAACCCGTACCGTCACCCCGGCGCAGGCCGGGGCCGTTTTGTTAGCTGGGCGCGGCGGGACAGCTGGGTGCGGTAACGCCGGTTTTACCCCCTGACATGGCGGCCCCGGCCTTCGCCGGGGTGACGGCGGTTTTCCAGGCGTTGTCCCGGCGCACCCTGCCGCCGCCCTGTGATTTTTGCGGCGGCGTGCCCCGAACCGTAGTCCTGACCCACGCGCAGGCGTCAGAGGGTGAACGTCCCCTCGAGCACCGTCACGCACCGCCCGCCGAGCACCACGCGATCCCCCTCCAGCCGGCACGTCAGATGCCCCCCGCGCGCGCTCGCCTGGAACGCGGTGAAGCGGTCGCGGCCGAGCCGCTGCGTCCAATAGGGCGTCATCACCGCATGTGCCGAGCCAGTGACCGGGTCCTCGTCGATCCCCGCACCCGGCGCGAAGACGCGGCTGACGACGTCGGTGCCGTCGCCCGGCGCAGTGACGATCGTCAGCACATCGGGTTCGGCGCTCCCCGCAACTTCGGGGTCCGCCGCGGACGGGCGACCCAAGGCGCGGAAATCAGGGTCGAGCGCGTGGATCTGGTCGGCATGTTCCAGCACGATCAGTGCGTAGCGATGCGGATGCCACAAAGTCTCGACCGCGGATTCGAGTCCCAGCGCCGCGACGATATGCGCAAGCGGCTTGGGTTCGGGCTTCCACGCCGGAAGCGCGAGTTCATAGCCCTCGCCCGCGCGCGTCACCGACAGGGTTCCCGCCTTGCGCGTGCGGAACCGCACGGCAGCGCGCGCCGGGTCGCCCGACAGCACGTAATGCCCGCTTGCGAGCGTCGCATGGCCGCACAGCACGACTTCGGACGTGGGCGTGAACCAGCGCAGCTCGTAATCGCTCGCGTCGGTCGTGTCGGGGACGATGAACGCGGTTTCGCTGAGGTTGTTCTCGGCGGCGATCGCCTGGAGCGTCGCGTCGTCGAGCCATTCGGTCAGCGGCATCACCGCCGCAGGGTTGCCCTCGAACGGCCGGCTTGCAAACGCGTCGATCTTTGTGATGGGGAGCTTCATATGCGTTTTCCGAACCAGTGCGGCGTCACGTCCGCTTCGACCAGAGGATTGTCGGTGTCGACATGGCCTTCGGGGTCGAGATGGATCAGCACCTCGACCTTGGGGAAGGCGCGGCGCAGCGCGACCTCGACGTTCTCGACGACTTCGTGCGCTTGCGCGACGGTGATGTCGCGCGCTACTTCCATGTGGAATTGCGCGAAATCATGCGCGCCTGAATGCCGCGTGCGGAAATCGTGGATGCCCTTGATGCCCGGTTGCCGCGCGGCGACCTCGATGAAGTCGCGGCGCATGTCCTCGGGCCATTCCTTGTCCATCAGCTGGTCGATCGCGTTGGACGAGGCACGGAACGCGCCATACGCCAGCCATAGTGCGATCACGATGCCGAAGATCGGGTCCGCGCTGCGCCAGCCGAGATACTGGTCGAGCACCAATGCGATGATGACCGAGCCGTTGAGCAGCACGTCCGACTGGTAATGGACGTTATCCGCGACGATCGCGACCGACCCGGTCTGGCGGATCACCGCGCGCTGATAGGCAAGCAGCACCATCGTCGCGAGGATCGCGACGATCGATACGCCGATGCCGAATTCCGCGCCCTTGGTCGGTTCGTTGCTGCCAAGCGCCATCACCGCGCGCCAGCCGATCCCGGCGGCCGACGCGGTGATCAGCATGACCTGGAACAGCGCGGCGAGCGCCTCCGCCTTGCCGTGGCCGAAGCGATGGTCGTGGTCGGCAGGCTGCGCCGCGAGCCGCACGCCGTACAAAGTGACGAGGCTGGCGAGCAGGTCGAGCCCTGAGTCCGCAAGGCTGCCGAGCATCGCGATCGAGCCGGTGGTCCAGGCGGCATAGGATTTAAGCGCAATCAGGCCGCAGGCCATTGCGACGCTCGCGATGGCGGCGCGGACGGTATGCGGGATCGCGAGGCGTTGTTCCTCGGTCATGGGTAGAGCAACCCCTCGGTCCACTGTCCGTTCCCGTCCGGCAGGAAGAGGCGGCGTTCATGCAACCGGTGCGCGCGGTCCTGCCAGAATTCGAGTCTGTCGGGCACGACCCGGTAGCCGCCCCAATGCGGCGGACGCGGGACGTCGCCGCCCGCGAACCGCTCGGTCATCGCGGTGAAGGCGGCCTCGAACGTGTCGCGCGTGTCGAGCGGGCGCGATTGCTCGCTCGCCCAGGCACCGAGCTGCGAATCACGCCCGCGGGTCGCGAAATAGGCGTCCGACTCGGCGTCGCTGACTTCGCTCAAAGCACCTTCGATGCGGACTTGGCGGCGGAGCGACTTCCAGTGAAACAGCAGCGCGACATACGGGTTCTCCGCGATCGCGCGTGCCTTGCGGCTCTCGCGGTTGGTGTAGAAGACGAAGCCGTCGCGGCCGTGCCCCTTGAGCAGCACCATCCGCGACGACGGCCGCCCCGCCGCATCGGCGGTGGACAGCGCCATGGCGTTGGAGTCGTTGATCTCGCTCGCGCGCGCCTCGGCATACCAGGCGTCGAACAGGGGGAAGGGGTCGCTGGACATCAGGGCGCTTTAGGACAAAGCCGCTTCAATCGCCACCGCTTCGCGCGTATCATCGGTGCGGAGGTAGCGCATGCCGATATCGGTGGTGATCAGCGAAGCGGCCAAGGCGCACGCCGAGGCATTGGTATCGAGCGGGCGCTATGAGTCGCTCGAGCAGGCGGTCGAGGCTGCGATCTGGCAACTTGATCCGCTGCCACGCGACGACGTCGTCGATCTTGACACCCTGCCGCCCGCCCTTCGCGCCAGGATCGAAGCGGGAATCGCTGCGGCGGATGCTGGGGACGTGGTCTATGGCGAGACGTTTCTCGACGAATTGAGCGCGAAATACCGGTCGATGATCGGTCGGTGAGGTTCATCTTTTCACGGCCTGCGCTGCAGGACGTGGCGGAAAGCGGCAACTGGATAGCACGCGACGATCCCGTCCGCGCCGATCGTTTTGTCGAAGAGATTCGGGCGTGCTGCCAGAATTTATGCGCGTACCCGTTCGCCTATCCGATCCATGAAGACTTTCCACGCCAGGGCGTGCGCCATCGCGTATTCGTCGCTACGTGATCTGTTACCGGGTCGAGCGTGACCGCGTGATCGTGATCGCGGTCTTGAACGGCGCGCGCGATGTAGCCGCAATTCTGCGCAGTCGGCTCGGATGACCGGAACGACTCAGCGCGCCAAGGATTGAATCGGTCTCGCAACGAAGGGACCGATCGCAATGGCCGCACGCGCCTATTGGCAAGGACAGATCCGGCTCGCGCTGGTGTCGATTCCGGTCGAGATCTACAGCGCGACCAAGTCGGGTGCGCAGGTCAGCTTCAAGCAAATTCATGAGCCGAGCGGCAAGCCGATCCATTACGACAAGGTCGTCACGGGGGTCGGTCCGGTCGATACCGACGAGATCATGAAAGGTTTCGAGTATGAAAAGGGCTCCTACGTCCTGCTCGAGCAGGACGAGATCGACGCGGTAAAGCTCGAATCGAAGAAGACGCTCGAGCTGACGCAGTTCGTCGACGCGAGCGAGATCGACGTGCTCTATTACGAGAAGCCGTATTTCGTCGTGCCCGCCGACGACCTCGCGGAGGAAGCGTTCATCGTGCTGCGCGAGGCGCTGCGGCGGACCAAGAAGGTCGGACTCGGGCAGCTCGCGATGCGCGGGCGGGAATATGTCGTCAGCCTCAAGCCGTGCGGGCGCGGGATGGTGCTCGAGACGCTTCGCTATGCCGATGAGGTCAACAAGGCGCAGGGCTATTTCCGCGACATTCCCGATGACGAGCCGGATGCCGACCTGATGGATCTCGCCGAGGCGCTGATCGAGAAGAAGAGCGGGGCGTTTCACCCGCAGGATTTCCATGACCGCTATGTCGATGCGTTGCGCGATCTGATCGAGCGCAAACGCAAGTCGAAGGGTGGCAAGATCATCGAGGACAAGGACGGGGATGCGCCCGCCAAGAGCTCGAACGTGGTCGATCTGATGGCGGCGCTGAAGAAGTCGATGGGGGGAAGTGCCGCCAAGGCCGAGGACAAGCCTGCGGCGAAGAAGGCGCCCGCCAAGCGCGCACCGGCTAAAAAGCGTGCGTAACGTGTGTCATCCTCCCCTCCCTGGAAGGGAGGGGGCAGGGGGTGGGTTGGTCCGAGGTGGAGCCGGTCGCCCGTTGCAGAGCGCCCCACCCCCGACCCCTCCCTTCCAGGGAGGGGAGAAGGCAGGTGTCCTGCTCTTCCACTCAGGGGAGCAAAAATGACCCTTGATCCGCTCGAAAAGTACAATTCCAAGCGCGACTTCGCCAAGACCGCGGAGCCTGCGGGTACGCTTGCGCCGGGTCATGGCAACCGCTTCATCGTGCAGAAGCACGACGCCAGCCGGCTCCACTGGGACTTCCGGATCGAAGTCGATGGCGTGCTCAAGAGCTGGGCGGTGACGCGCGGCCCCAGCATCGACCCCGACCAGAAGCGGCTCGCGGTGCGGACCGAGGATCATCCGATGTCCTATGCCGACTTCGAGGGGACGATCCCCAAGGGCGAATATGGCGGGGGCACGGTGATGCTGTGGGACAGCGGCACCTGGTCGCCGATCGCGGGCAAGAGCGCGAAGGACCTCGAGCACGGCCATCTCCACTTCGTCCTCGATGGCGAGCGGATGAAGGGCGAGTGGATGCTGATCCGGCTGAAGCCGCGCGGCAAGGAGAAGGGCGAGAACTGGCTGCTCCGCAAGGTCGGCGATGCGGAAGCGGGCGGCGCGGATACGCTGGTTGAGACCGGGCTGACGAGTGTTTCGACCGGCAGGACGATGGTGGAGATCGCCGAGGGGGCGAAGCCTGCCGTTCCCCGGCGAAAGCCGGGGCCCAGGGTTACGAAGGCTGCGCTCGTTGCTCTGGATTCCGGCCTTCGCCGGAAAACGGGGAAGCCAGTGTTCCAGGAGCCGCAGCTCTGCACGTTGGTCGACTCGGTGCCGTCCGGGAACCAGTGGCTGCACGAGGTCAAATATGACGGCTATCGCGCGCTGATCGCGGTAGCCAAGGGCAAGGCCAAGGTCTTCACCCGCTCGGGCCTCGACTGGACCGACAAGTTCCAGGCGATCGCCGACGCCGTCGCGAAGCTCCCGGTCGCCACCGCTTTGTTCGACGGCGAAATCGTCGCGTTCAAGGATGGCAAGCCCGATTTCTCGACGCTCAAGAATGCTATCTCATCCGGCGGCGACATGACCTTCTTCGCGTTCGATCTGCTCAGCGTAGACGGCGAGGACCTGACCGCGCTCGCCAACAGCGCGCGCAAGGACCGGCTCCAGCCGCTGATCGACGGCAAGGACGCGCGCGTCCAATATTCGGAGCATGTCGTCGGGCAGGGCGAGGCGCTGTTCGAGACGATGTGCCGCGAGGGTTATGAAGGCGTCGTCTCCAAGCGCGCCGATGCGCCGTATCGCGGCAAGCGGACGCAGGCGTGGCTCAAGATCAAATGCACCCGGCGGCAGGAATTCGTGATCGTCGGCTGGACCGCGAGCAGCAAGGCGCGTGGGTTCGCCTCGCTGTTGCTCGGGGTCCACGGGCCGGACGGGCTGATCTACGCGGGCAAGGTCGGGACCGGGTTCGACACCGCGACGATGCTCGACCTGCGCGCGCGGATGGAGAAGATCGAGCGCAAGACTCCGACGGTCGAGGCCCCGCGCGCGGCGGTGAAGGGCGCGCATTGGGTCACCCCCAAGCTCGTCGCCGAAGTCGCCTTCGCCGAGACCACCCCGGACGGCGTGCTGCGCCATTCGAGTTTCCTCGGCCTGCGCGAGGACAAGAAGGCGTCCGAGGTCGTCGCCGAAACCCCGGCGGCGGCACCGGTTGCTGCGGGCGAAGTTCCCGAGACCAACGTCAAGGTCAGCAACCGCGACCGCGTGATCTTCCCCGAATCGAACGTCACCAAGGGCCAGCTCGCGGATTATTACGCGAAGGTCGCGGGTATCATGCTCCCCTTCGCGGGCAACCGGCCGATCAGCCTCGTCCGCTGTCCGCAAGGCCGCGCGAAGCAATGCTTCTTCCAGAAGCATGACGCCGGGAGCTTCAAGGAGGATCAGGTCCACAAGGTGCCGATCCTCGAAAAGGACGGATCGACCGAGGAATATCTCTACGTCGACGATGCCGACGGGCTGGTCGCCTGCGTCCAGATGGGAACGATCGAATTCCACGGCTGGGGGTCTTCGGTCGGAACGCTCGAACAGCCCGACCGGCTGGTGTTCGATCTCGACCCGGACGAGGACCTCGGATTCGACGTGGTCAAGAAGGCGGCGGAGGATCTCAAGGAGCATCTTGCCGAACTCGGGCTGGTGAGCTTCGCGCTGCTGTCCGGCGGCAAGGGCGTCCATGTCGTCGTGCCGCTGACGCCGCAGGCGGAATGGCCCGCGGTCAAGGATTTCGCGGACCGCTTCGCGCGGGCTTTGGGCGAGGCGGAACCCGAGCGGTTCGTCGCGACCATGTCCAAGGCGAAGCGCAAGGGCCGGATCTTCATCGACTGGCTGCGCAACCAGCGCGGCGCGACCGCGGTGCTGCCGTACGTCGCGCGCGCGCGTGCCGGGGCGCCGGTCGCGGCACCGGTGTCGTGGACCGAACTCCGCGCGCTCGACGCTGCGAACCGCTGGAGCGTCAACGACGCCGACGAACTGATCGCGCGGGCGGCGTCGCCCGGCCTCGCCGGGTGGGGCGTGGCGGATCAGGTTCTGCCCGATCTTTGATTGCGATGTTGCGCTAGCGAAGGGATTGTGGCCAAGTCGGCCGGGGATCAAAGGGGCCCGAGTGATCGTCACGCCATCCATTTGCTGTTCCCACGGGTCGACCGGCGTTCCGCTCCGGGCGGCGGCTATGGCCGCGTGCGCACCGCTTGCGCCGTGTTCCTGCGAAGGCAGGAACCCAGAGCCAAGCCGGACAAGGCCGGCAGGCGCGCGATACCCCTGGGCTCCTGCCTTCGCAGGAGCACGACGGTCGTTGTTCGGTGGTCTCGCCCAAGACCGAGGAATCTGATGGCCGCCGCTCCCACCCCCTCGCTGCCCGACGCGGGAACGCCCGCCGCGCGCCGGATCGCGGATTGTTGCGCGGGCGCAGAGCTCCGAGCAGCGGACCGCACGCGAACGTCCGGATCACCGCCTGCCCCGTGTTCCTGCGAAGGCAGGAACCCAGAGCAAAGTGGAATTACGCCGGTTGGCGCGCGGTACCCCTGG
The DNA here is from genome assembly GCF_022662295.1 of Sphingomonas sp. CARO-RG-8B-R24-01. NCBI lineage: Bacteria > Pseudomonadati > Pseudomonadota > Alphaproteobacteria > Sphingomonadales > Sphingomonadaceae > Sphingomonas > Sphingomonas sp. CARO-RG-8B-R24-01. Next base: position 256,659 of record NZ_JAKNQI010000008.1, read on the forward strand.
GCTCCTGCCTTCGCAGGAGCACAACAAGCGGGCGGGCGTGGTATCGCCCTACGGCGAGCGACCTGATGGCCACCGCCCCCGCCCCCTCGCTGCTCGACGCCGGAACCCATGCCGCGCGCTGGATCGCGGACTATCGCGCGCGCGCCGGCGCGGGGGACGTGCTCGGCGCGCAGCCCGATCCCGCCTGGGCCGCGATGTTCGAGGAACTCGCGGCGGGGGCGGGCGACGATCTCGCCACCGCGCGCGACCGGGTGCAGCGGCATGCCGAGGATATCGGCACCGGCTTCCGCATCATTGGCGAAAGCGAGGAGCGACCGTGGCCGCTGTCGCCCGTCCCGCTGCTGATCGCCAGCGACGAATGGCGGCATATCGAGGCGGGGATCGTCCAGCGCGCCGACCTGCTCGAAACGATCATCGCGGATCTGTACGGGAGCGCGTCGCTGGTCACGCGCGGGCTGCTCCCCGCGGCGCTGGTCGGCGGCTCGCCGCATTTCCTGCGCCCGATGGCGGGGCTGGTGCCGCCCGGCGGGCATCATCTGCATTTCGTCGCGATCGACCTCGGGCGTGGGCCGACCGGCGAGTGGCGTGTGCTCGCGGATCATCTGCGCGCGCCGGCGGGGGCGGGCTATGCGCTGGAAAACCGGCTCGCGATCGCGCGGTCGCTCGGGGGGCTGCAGGCGCGGCTCAACGTCGAACGCCATGCGCCGTTCTTCGCGGCGTTCCGCGACGGGCTGGCGGCGGCGTGCCGCCGGGTCGAGCCGCGCATCGGCTTGCTGACGCCCGGCCGCTACAGCGCGAGTTATGCCGAACAGGCGCATCTCGCGCGCTATCTCGGGTTCCTGCTGGTCGAGGGGCCGGATCTCGCCGCGCTCGAGGACAAGCTCTATGTCCGCACGATCGGCGGGCTCAAGCGCGTCGATGCCTTGTGGCACCGGATCGACCCGCGCCTGCTCGATCCGCTCGCGTTCGATTCGCATTCGCGGATCGGGGTCGCCGGGCTGATCGACGCGGTGGCGGCGGGGAATCTGGTGATCGCCAATGCGCCGGGCGCAGGTGTGCTCGAATCGCCCGCGTTCGGCGCGTTCCTGCCGCGGATCGCGGCGCGCGAGACCGGGCGGGACCTGATCCTCCCCAATATCGCGACCTGGTGGTGCGGGCAGGATGCCGCGCGCGCCAGCGTGATCGAGGATCTCGACACGATGCTGATCGGCCCCGCCTTCGGGGTGGCGCCGCTGGGCTTGCCCGACGGCATCGCGCGGCCCGGGATCGAAATCACCGGGGAGGCACGCGCCGCGTTGCTCGCCGACCTCGAGCGCCGTCCGCAGGATTATGTCGGGCAGGAGATCGTCCGGCTATCGACGATGCCGGTGGTGACCGACGCGGGGCTCGCGGCGCGTCCGTTCACGCTGCGCGTGTTTGCCGCGCGCGGGGGCGATGGGCGCTGGACCGTCCTCCCCGGCGGGTTCGCGCGGATCGGCGAGCATCCCGATCCGCGGGCGTCGGTGATGGGGCAGGGGACGTGGTCCGCCGATGTCGTCGTCCATGGCAGCGACGAATCGGTCGCGCCGGTGTCGCTGCTCCAGCCCGCCGACACGATCCACGTCCGCCGCAACCCGGGCACGCTGCCGAGCCGGGTCGCGGACAATTTCTTCTGGCTCGGGCGCTATCTCGAACGCGGCGAGGCGTTGCTCGGGGTGATCCGCGTGATGCTGGGCAATTCGATCGATGCCGATGCGGGCGCGGCGCTCGCGGTGGAGACGGTCGGCAAGCTCGTCGGGCTGGTCGTCAATGGCGGCGGCGCGCCGCATCCGGCGACGCTGCGCCGCGCCGATCTCGCCGCGTTTGCGCGCACCGCGCTCGAGGATGACGGCTGGCACAGCGTGCGGACGATCAACCGGCTCGCGCGCGGGATCGGGCAGGGGTCGCGCGACCGGCTGGCGGCGGACGTGATTCGCCTGCTCGACGCGCCCTTCCCGAGCCGGGGCGGGATGCTCGATCGCGCGGGGTCGCTCCAGCGGCGCTATGCGGCTTTGTCGGGATTGTCGGCGGAGCATATGGGGCGGACCGCGTCGTGGCGATTCCATGATCTCGGGCGACGGCTCGAGCGCGCGACGACGATGACGCGCGCGATCCGCGCGTTCGGGCTGGCGCGCGCGAGCGGGGACGATCTGTCGACGCTGCTCGATCTCGCCGACAGCCAGATCAGCTATCGCCAGCGCTATCTGACCGGGATGGCGCGCGTGCCCGTCGTCGACCTCGTTGCGCTCGACCCCAACAACCCGCGTTCGCTCGCCTATCAGATCGTGCGGATCTGCGAGCATCTGAAGGATTTGCCCGTGCTCGAGGACGACGGGATGGAGGAGCCGCAGCAGGCGCAGGGGACCGTGCTCCACGCGATCGTCTCGACCGCGACCGCCGCGGCGCTCGATGCGGATATCCTCGGCGACGTCGAACGGCGGCTGTTCCAATTGTCCGAGGCGATCGCGCGGCGCTATTTTCTACAGGGCGCGGAGCCGCTCCGCGCGGCGGGGATGGTGCTCGCGTGAGCCGACAATTTCGATCCATCGCTTGTGTTCCTGCGAAGGCAGGAACCCAGAGTTGGGCAAAGCCGCCGCGGATCGTGTCCGGGACTCCTGGACTCCTGCTTTCGCAGGAGAACAGTTCGGTATTGGCAAAGGTATCGCCGAGCCCGGGAGGGGCGATGCGATGATCTACGACATCCGCCACGTCACGCGCTTCGATTACGGTGGCAACGTCAAGTTCGCGCGCTGCAACCTGCGGCTCAAGCCGATCCACTGGTCGGGGCAGCGGCTGCTCGATTATGACCTGCGCATCTCCCCCGCCGGGCGCGTGTCGCCTGCGCGCGCGGAGGCGGGGCTGGCCAACGTCGTGCGGCTGGTGGTCGACGAACCCGTCCGGCATCTCGTGATCGAAAGCATCTCGCGGATCGATATCGACCGGCCCGTCCCGATGCCGTCGGACGGATCGCCGCGGCTCCACGACATCGCGGTCGCCGCGCGCGCGAGCCGCGATCCGTCCCCGGCGGGCCCGGCGAGCTATCTGTTCCCGTCGCCGCTGATCCCGCTTGACCGCGACATTGCGGACTATTGCGCGCTCGATCTCGATCCGGATCGCCCCGCGCTCGACGCCGCGATCGCGCTGGCGCAGCGGATCCAGCACGACTTTGCGTTCGATCCGCATGCCACCCTGGTCGACACCCCCCCGCACGAGGCGTTCCTCAAGCGCGGCGGCGTGTGCCAGGATTTCGCGCAGATCATGATCACGGGCCTGCGCGCCGCCGGCCTGCCCGCCGCTTATGCCTCGGGCTATATCCGCACGATCCCGCCGCCCGGACAGGCGCGGCTCGTCGGGGCGGATGCGACGCACGCGTGGGTGCTGCTGTGGTGCGGGCCGGAGCTCGGCTGGGTCGGGGTCGATCCGACCAACGGGATCTGGATGGCGGGCGACCATATCGTGATGGCGATCGGGCGCGATTACGGCGAGATCGCGCCGATCGACGGCGTCGTGCTCGGGTCGAGCGCGCAGAAGATGGATGTCAGCGTTGACGTCGCGCCTGTGCTAGAGCCGGTCGCCTGAGATTTGCGCCCAGTATTTGCGCTAGCCGTAATGACTCCCCAAATACGGGGAAAGACCAGCACCGGGGATAGAAGTGGCCGATCCGTACACGACATTGGGCGTCGAACGCACCGCGAGCGAAGCGGACATCAAGAAGGCGTATCGCAAGCTCGCGAAAGAACTCCATCCGGATCGCAACAAGGACAACCCCAAGGCCAGCGACCGCTTCGGCAAGGTGACGCAGGCCTATGATATCCTGAACGACAAGGACAAGCGCGCGCGCTTCGACCGTGGCGAGATCGACGGCGACGGCAATCCCGCGTCGCCGTTCGGCTTCGGTGGTCCGGCGGGTGGCGGCGGCGGGTTCCGTCCCGGGCCGGGCGGGCAGGGGTTCCAGGCGGACGGCCCCGACCTCAGCGACATCTTCGAGGGCATGTTCTCAGGTGGCGGTCGCGGCGGCGGCGGTTTCTCGGGCGGGTTCGGGGGGTTCGGGCGCAATCGCGAACAGCCCAAGGGCGCGAACGTGCTCTACAAGCTCGACGTCCCGTTCACCGACGCCGCCGCCGCCAAACCGCAGCGGATCACGCTCGCCGACGGCAAGACGATCGACCTCAAGCTTCCCGCGGGGCTCGAGAGCGGCGCGCAGATGCGGCTCGCGGGCAAGGGCCAGCCGGGGCCGGGGGGCAATGGCGACGGCATCGTCACGCTCGAGATCGAACCGCACCGCTTCTTCTCGCGCGACGGCGACAACGTCCTGCTCGACCTGCCGATCAGCCTGTCGGAAGCCGTACTCGGCGCGAGCGTGCGTGTGCCGACGGTCGAGGGCGCGGTGATGCTGACGGTGCCCAAGGGCTCGTCCTCGGGCAAAGTGCTGCGGCTGCGCGGGCGCGGGTTCCACCGCAAGGACGGCACGCGGGGCGACCAGATGGTGACGCTCATGGTCGATCTCCCGGTCGATGACGATGCGCTGATCGAGTTCGTACAAGGCTGGAAAGACCGCGACTTAGGGAACCCCAGGGGCGACATGGGCGTCTGATCCCGGATGAGTGATGTATCCCCCGCTTCGCCCGAAGAACGTGCCGTCCGTGGCGAGGCGGGGATCCACCCCGATAATGTGGCGCCCAATGCCCGGCTGCTGGCGCGGGCCTGGCAGGTCACCCGGCGCGCGTTGATCGGCGTCTTCTCCGATGGTTTCATCCATGCGGGTAACCTCGCCTATCTGGCGTTGGTCACCGTTTTCCCGTTCTTCATTCTGGCGGCGGCGATCGCTTCGCTGCTCGGCCAGAGCGCCGAGACCCAGCGTGCGGTCGCATCCTTCCTGCACGTCCTGCCCGGGAACGTCGCGGAACTGCTCGAAAAGCCGATCCACGACGTGCTGCTGGCCAGGACCGGATCGCTGCTTTGGATCGGTGCGCTGGTGGCCTTGTGGTCCGTCGGCAGTTTCGTCGAAACGATCCGGGATATTTTCCGTCGGGCCTATGGCGTCAAGTCGAGCAAGCCGTTCTGGCATTACCGGATCAGTTCGATGCTCGTGATCGTCGCGTCGGTGGTGCTCGCCCTGTTGTCCTTCCTGGTGCAGGGGATGCTGACCGCGGCGGAGCGGTTCATCTATGCGCTGCTGCCGTTTGCGGAGAATGTCGCGGGCTGGATCGGACTGTCGCGCGCGGTGCCGGGCGTGGTGATGTTCGGCGCGCTGTACATGCTGTTCCTCTCGGTCACCCCATCGAAGTACCGCGTCAGCAAATGCCCCAAATGGCCTGGTGCCTTGTTCACCACGGTCTGGTGGATCACCATCACCGCCTTGCTGCCGCTGGTACTGTCGCAACTTGGCAGCTATGACCTGACCTATGGCAGCCTGGCGGGCGTGATCGTCGCGCTGTTGTTCTTTTTCCTGGTCGGTTTGGGGATCGTGTTCGGGGCGCATCTCAATGCAGCACTGGCGGAACCGCCCGAACAAGGGGTAGAGAGCGCAACAGACCAACAGGAGGCGGTAGCGGCGTGACGGAATTGATGGCGGGCAAGCGCGGGTTGATCATGGGCTTGGCCAATGATCGCTCGCTCGCCTGGGGGATTGCCAAGAAGCTGAGCGAAGCGGGGGCGGAACTCGCGTTCAGCTACCAGGGCGAGGCGATGGAAAAGCGGGTACGCCCGCTGGCGGAACAGCTGGGCGTTGCTCGACTGTTCGATTGCGACGTGTCGGACATGGGGGCGCTCGACGCGACCTTCGCGGATCTCGCGAAGGAATGGCCGACGATCGATTTCGTCGTCCATGCGATCGGCTTCTCCGACAAGAACGAGCTGCGTGGCGGCTATGTCGACACCAGCCTCGACAATTTCCTGATGACGATGAACATCTCGGTCTATTCGTTCGTCGCGGTGTGCAAGCGCGCGGCGGCGATGATGCCGAACGGCGGCGCGCTGCTGACGCTCAGCTATTATGGCGCGGAGAAGGTCATCCCGCATTACAACGTCATGGGCGTCGCCAAGGCCGCGCTCGAGACGAGCGTGCAATATCTCGCGGTCGACCTCGGGCGCGACAACATCCGCGTCAACGCGATCTCGGCGGGGCCGATCAAGACGCTTGCCGCCTCGGGAATCGGCGATTTCCGCCTGATCCTCAAGTGGAACGAGCTCAACTCGCCGCTCAAGCGCAACGTGACGATCGAGGACGTCGGCGGGGCGGGGCTGTATTTGCTGAGCGACCTCGCGAGCGGCGTGACCGGCGAGACGCACCATGTGGATGCAGGCTATCACGTGATCGGCATGAAGGCCGAGGACGCGCCGGACATCGCGCTGGCGTAATGGCGTTCGCGCTGGACCACGTGCAGATCGCCATCCCGCCGGGTAGCGAGACCGAAGCGCCTGGCTTTTACGGCACGCGGCTGGGCTTGCGCGAACTCGACCGTCCCGCAATTCTGGCGGGGCGGAGCGGGTGCTGGTACGATCTCGGTCTCCACCAGCTCCATCTCGGCGCGGACGCGGATTTCCATCCCGCACGCAAGGCGCACGTCGCGCTGACGACCGACGACCTTGCCGCGCTGCGCATCGGCTTCAGGATGCCGGCTGTCCGATCGGCGAGGACGTGCCGCTCCCCGGGCGCACGCGGTTCTTTACCGAGGATCCGTTCGGTAACCGCCTGGAACTGATCCAGCTGGGGTGAGCCGCAGCTGGGTGCGTTTGGCGCTGTCGTATGTCCGGCCGGCGGAAGCGGCCGGTCCCCAATCGACCAATTTGCGCTGTTTCAACCAAATGCGTCGGGGGCCGCCATGAAAGGGTCACACCCCCCCCGGTCACCCCGGCGCAGGCCGGGGCCGGCCTGTTGTTCAGACGCAACCGGCGATACAGGGCCCGATCGCACCGGCACGCCCGGGTAACCAGACGGCCCCGGCCTTCGCCGGGATGACGGTCGGGCGCCGAGCGACTTTCGCAAGGGAGCTCGCCTACGCCGGAATGACGGACAGGTTGCAAGGAATTTCGTCCCCCCACCGTCATCTCCGCCAGGTCAGCTGCCCCACCAGATCGTGACGTTCAGCCGCTAATGCAGGCCGCCACCATTCCGGAAGCGGACATGCAGCTTTCGGGGATGGAAGCGGACGGACCGCAATCGA
>NZ_JAKNQI010000009.1:0-224068 GCF_022662295.1 Sphingomonas sp. CARO-RG-8B-R24-01
TCCTACCCTTCTTTCAAAGGGCGAGCCATGCGCCGAAGATTTGGTGACTGCAGAAGCGAACCGTCCGGTCCGTCGCTGCGGTTCGGTCTCTCTAAGGAAGGGATTCGGAGCGGTCAACGCCTTTTTTCAAACCGCGCGAAACTTTTTGGTCCAGCACGATTTTGCTGACGTCCGCCGACGCATCGGGAGGCGATCGTACTTACGCGTTCCGCATCGGGTACCCCCTTCCCCGCTCACCAACTCAGGATCGATCGCCCACAGATTACTACGAACGGATTGGCAAGCCGGTCGGCCCGGTCTATACCTGTCCTCGAGAGCCTCACGGTTCTCGTTGATCGCGCCGGTGCCCCGCGAGGGGCTTGAATGGGAATGCGGTGCGGGGGTCCTCCCCCAAATCCGCGGCTGTCCCTGCAACTGTAAGCGGTGAGTGAAAGCGTCATGCTCCCGGCAACGGGAGCGGCCACTGGACTGCGGCGGTTTTCGAACCGTCGATCTGGGAAGGCGATGCTCGAGCTACGACCCGCGAGCCAGGAGACCTGCCGGCGATAAGGTCGCTCTTGCCTTGGTCCAGGGGATGGCCGCGGCACGGTTCTCCGTCTGAGCGACGAGCCTATGCGGCTGGGGCTGCATCGGTGCGTGGCTGGGCGGCTTTACGGCGCTCGTCCGTCGTCGCGCGCCGTCCGAAATCGGCCCCTTCCGTTCGTTGCTGTCGCGCCGCGGGGAAGAGCATGTCCGATCTATCGAAGGTTCCCGTCACCATTGTCACCGGCTTCCTTGGCGCCGGAAAGACGACCCTCATCAGCCATCTGATCCGCAACGCCGGTGGGCGCCGTCTCGCGGTGGTGGTCAACGAATTCGGCACATTGGGCGTCGATGGTGACATCCTGAAGGGCTGCGCGATCCCCGATTGCCCGGCCGAGAACATCGTCGAGCTTGCCAACGGCTGCATCTGCTGCACCGTCGCGGACGATTTCATCCCGACCGTCGAGACGCTGCTCGCGATGGATCCGCGGCCCGACCATATCCTGATCGAGACGTCCGGGCTCGCACTGCCCAAGCCGTTGCTCAAGGCGTTCGACTGGCCCGCGATCCGCTCGCGAATCACGGTCGACGGGGTGATCACGCTGGCGGACGCCGAGGCGGTCGCCGCGGGACGCTTCGCGCCCGATCTCGCCGCGGTCGACGCGCAGCGCGCTGCCGATCCGAGCATCGACCATGAAACCCCGCTGTCCGAAGTGTTCGAGGACCAGCTTGCCTGTGCCGACATGGTGCTGCTCACCAAATGCGACCTGGCCGGCCCTGCCGGGATCGCCGCAGCGCGCGCGGTCATCGCCGCCGAGACCCCGCGCTCGCTCCCGATCGTCGAGCTGGTCGACGGCATCGTCGACCCGCGCGTCGTGCTCGGGCTCGGCGCGGCGGCGGAGGACGATATTGCCGCCCGCCCCTCACATCACGATGGCGAAGACGAGCATGAGCATGACGACTTCGACAGCATCGTCGTGGCCTGTGGCGAGATCAACGACCCGGACGATCTCGCGCGCCGGATCGAGACGCTCGCGGCGGACGGCGACGTGCTGCGCGTGAAAGGCTATGCCGCGGTCGCGGGCAAGCCGATGCGGTTGCTCGTCCAGGCGGTGGGGGCGCGGGTCCGCATGCAATACGACCGGCCGTGGCGCGGCGACGAAACACGCGGCACGCAACTGGTCGTGATCGCCGAGCGCGACCGGCTCGACCCGCCGGCAATCAGGGCGGCGCTGGCGGGCTGATCCGCCATGCACGTCGTCTTTCGCGAAACGCATGGGCTGGAGGAGAGCGCCACACCGCGCGATCTGGGGCAGGATGCCGCGGATCTCGTCGTGCTGTCCTTTTCCGACAGCGACCTCGGCGCGTTCGCGGCGGGATGGCGCGCGGGCGGGCCTGCAATGCCGAGCCTGCGGCTCGCCAATCTCGCCGAGTTGACGCACCCGCTTTCGGTCGACACCTATGTCGAGCGTACGCTGGGAGCCGCAAAGGGAATCCTGATCCGGCTGATCGGCGGGATCGCCTATTGGCCCTACGGCGTGCAGCAGGTCGAAGCGCTCGCCCGACGAGACGGGATCGCGCTGGCGATCATCCCCGCGGATGGCCGCATGGACTCTCGCCTCGATGCCGCGTCGACGGTGCCGGTCTCGACGCTGCGCCGCCTGGCGGAACTGTGCGACATTGGCGGCGCGACTGCGGCGCGCGCGGTGATCGCGCAATTCGCACTGGCGGCCGAGTTGTACGTCAAGCCCGCGCCGGCAGCGCACGCGATCGCCTCGGTCGGCGGCTGGCAACCGAGGCCCGGCGTGACCTGCCCGGCGGCGTTCGCGCTGACGGCGATCCGACCGCGAGTCCTGCTGGTCTTCTACCGATCCTATCTCATGGCCGCCGATCTCGACCCGATTACGGCGCTGCACGCGGCGTTCGTGGAACGCGGCTACGACGTCCTCGCGCTGTTCGCGCCGTCGCTCAAGGATCGCGCGGCGGGCGGGTGGCTGTCGCGGTGGGTGTCCGCGCTCGCGCCAGTCGCGATCGTCAACGCAACCGCTTTCTCGGCGCGCGATGCCGGCGGCACGACCCCGCTCGACGCCGACGGAGTCCCGGTCTTCCAGGTCGCGCTGGCAACGTCCGACCGTGCCGCCTGGGCCGATGCGGCACGCGGTCTATCGCCCGCCGATCTCGCGATGCACGTCGTGCTGCCCGAGGTCGATGGCCGTCTGTTCGCCGGCGTGGCGAGCTTCAAGGACGCTGCCGCGCGCGACGCCGACCTGCAATTCGCCCGCCGCGAACACCGCGCCGAGCCAGAGCGGATCGCGGCGATCGCGGACCGGGTCCACGGCTGGATCGCGCTTGGCGCGAAACCCGTGGAGCAGCGGCGGCTCGCGATCGTGCTGTCGACCTATCCGGGAAAGACGTACCAGATGGCGCACGCGGTCGGGCTCGATGCGCTGGCCTCGGTTACTGCGATGCTCGGCGATCTGGCAGAGGCAGGCTTTGCCACCGGATCGCCGAACGCAGCACACCTGCCGGACGCGCTGGCCGACCAGTCGATCGGCTGGCCGCTGTCCGCCTACCACGCCGCGTTCGACGCGTTGCCCGCTATGCTGCAAGCCGACGTAACCGCAGCCTGGGGCGCGCCCGAGGATGATCCCGCGGTGGTGGACGGCGCCTTCCATTTCGCCGCCGTCGCCGCCGGGGACAGTCTCGTCGCGCTCCAGCCCGAACGCGGCAGCCCCGCGGTGCGCGCGGACGAGTATCACGATCTCTCGCGCTGCCCGCGCCACGGCTATATCGCCTTCTACCTTTGGTTGCGCACGCAGGGGACCGACGCGCTGGTCCATGTCGGCGCACATGGTACGCTCGAATGGCTCCCGGGCAAGGCGGTCGCGCTGTCGGACGCGTGCTGGCCCGAGGCTTTGACCGGCGCGATGCCCGTCGTCTATCCGTTCATCGTCAACGACCCCGGCGAGGCGGCGCAAGCCAAGCGGCGGATCGGCGCGGTCACGATCGGCCATGTCCCGCCGCCGCTGGTCCGCGCAGACGGTGGCACCGGGCTCGGACGGCTCGAGGCGCTGCTCGACGAATTCTCCAATGCCGACGGGCTCGATCCGGCACGGCGTGATCGGCTGCAACGCGATATCAGCGACGAAGCGCTGGCGCTCGGGCTGGGCGACGTGCTCGCGCTCGACCAGGCACGGTCGAGTGCGGAGGCGATCACGCGGATCGATGCGTTCGTCTGCGACGTCAAGGACAGCCAATATGGCGACGGGCTCCACGTCTTCGGGCGCGGCGAGCAGGGACCTGCCGAACGCGACGGGCTGCTCGCGGCGCTCGCCGGACGCCGCGTCGCCCCCGGGCCGTCCGGGTCGCCGTGGCGCGGTCGCACGGACGTGCTGCCGACCGGGCGCAACCTCTACACCACCGATCCGCGCGCGGTGCCGTCGCGGTCGGCGCATGCGCAGGGGGTGCGCCTCGCGGACGAACTGATCCGCCGCCATCTGCAGGATCATGGCGACTATCCGCGCGCGCTGGTGGTCGACCTGTGGGGCTCCGCGACGATGCGCACCGCGGGCGAGGAATTCGCGATGGCGCTGCATCTGCTCGGTGCCGAGCCGATGTGGGACCATCAGTCCGACCGCGTCACCGGGGTCGAGATCCTGCCATTGATGCAGTTCGACCGGCCACGGATCGACGTGACGCTGCGCGTATCGGGGTTGTTCCGCGATGCCTTCCCGACGCTTTGCGCGATGTTTGGACAAGCAGTGCGCGCGCTTGCGGCGCGCGACGAGCCGGTGGATCGCAACCCGTTCGTCGGGTCCGCTCCCGGCGCCCGCGTGTTCGGGCCACGCGAAGGCAGCTATGGCATCGGCCTTGGCGACAGTGCCGACACCTACACCCCCGAAGCGCGACAGGCGGCGGGCGCGGCGTGGCTCGCCGCATCGGCGCACGCGCTCGACGACGGCGAAGCACGCGCCGACCCGGCGGGGATCGCGGCGCGCGTCGCCGCCGCCGATGTCTTCGTCCACGTCCAGGACCTGCCCGAGACCGACCTGCTGCTCGCCGCCGATTACGCCGCGCACGAGGCAGCCTTCGCCGCCGCGCAGGCGGTCACCGGGGGCAAGGCGGCATTGTATCACCTCGACGCGACCGATCCGTCCCGTCCGCGTGCGCGCCCGCTCGGGGAGGAGATCGCGCGCGTCGTCCGCGCGCGTGCGGCGCATCCGGGCTGGGTCGCGGGGATGATGCGGCACGGGTTCCGCGGTGCCGCCGAACTTGCCGCGACGCTCGATCATCTCGGTGCGTTCGCGCATCTGGCGGACGTCGTGACGCCCGAGTCGATCGACCTTTATTACGACGCGACGCTCGCGCGCGACGACGTCCGCGCGTTCATGGCCGACGCCAATCCGCAGGCACTGGCGGCGCTGGAGGCGCGGTTCGTCGCGCTCCACGCCGCGGGGCTGTGGCAGACGCGGCGCAATTCGATTCTGGCGCATCTGGGCGCAGGCGCATGAGCGTGGTGCGCGGCTGGTGCCCGACGGCGCATCGCCCGATGGCGGCAGGCGACGGCCTGCTCGTCCGCGTGCGTCCGCGCCTTGCGCACCTCACCCGCGCGCAGGCAATTGGCTTGTCCGAGGCGGCGGCGGAACATGGCAACGGCGCGATCGACGTCACCAACCGCGCCAATCTGCAGATCCGCGGCGTCCGCGACGACCGCTGGGCGGCGTTGATCGCCACCCTGTGCGCACTCGGTCTGGTCGATACCGACCCGGCGCTCGAGGCGCGGCGGGCCGTGCTGGTGGCGCCCGACTGGAACGCGGGTGACGACACGCACCGCATCGCCAGCGACCTGGCAGCGCGCCTCCTCGAGCTTCCCGAACTGCCCGGCAAATTCGGGTTCGCCATCGACGCGGGGGCCGCCCCCCTGCTCCGCGACGCCCCCGCCGACATCCGCATCGAACGCGACGCGACCGGCGGCCTGATTCTACGCGCGGAGGGACGGACCAGCGGCATCGCGCTCGCTACGGGCACCGAGGTCGACGCGTTGATCGCGCTCGCGCACTGGTTCGTCGCGAGCGGCGGGATCGCCGCTGGCCGAATGGCACGTCACTCGGCCACTTTGCCCGGCTGGGCAGATCGCGACATTGTCCCGTCGCCCCCCGGCATTGCGCTTGCCACCGGACCGCACCCGCTCGGCGCGGTCGTGGGTCTGCCGTTCGGGCGGATCGCGGCGTCGAACCTTGCGCGGATGTCGGTCGACGGACACGGAATCCGCGTCACGCCCTGGCGGTGCCTGATCGTCGAGGGGGGCGTTGCCACCGAACAGACCGACGTCGCGCGCCTGCATACCGACGCCTGTGTCGGCGCGCCCGCGTGTCCGCAGGCAAGCGTCGCGACCCGTGCCCTTGCGATCCGTCTCGCGCCGCATGTCGGCGGGCAGCTTCACGTATCGGGCTGCGCCAAGGGCTGTGCGCGCGCGCTGCCCGCCGATGTCGTACTGACGGGGCGCGACGGCCGCTTCGATCTCGCCTTCGCCGCGCGCGCCGGTGCTCCCCCCGTCATAGCCGGGCTCGACGCCGCCCAGATCCTCGCCCGTTTCGGAGCCGCCTGATGCCCCATGTCTATCAAACCGACGGCGCCGCCATCTACCGCCAGTCCTTCGCGACGATCCGCGCCGAAGCAGACCTCGCGCGTTTCACGCCGGAGGAGGAGCCGGTCGCAGTCCGCATGATTCACGCCGCGGGTCTCGTCGATCTTGCGGCGCATATCCGCTTCTCGCCCGGTTTCGCCGTAGTCGCGCGGCATGCGCTTGCGGCAGGCGCGCCGATCCTGTGCGATGCACGGATGGTGACTGAGGGGATCACGCGCGGTCGCCTTCCCGCCGACAATCCGGTCGTCTGCACGCTCCACGCCGCGGAAACGCCCGACCTTGCGCGCACGATGGGCAACACCCGATCCGCCGCCGCGCTCGAACTCTGGCGGCCGCATCTGGCGGGTGCGCTGGTCGCGATCGGCAATGCCCCGACCGCGCTGTTCCACCTGCTCAACATGCTCGAGGACCCCGCCTGCCCGCGCCCGGCCGCGATCATCGGCTGCCCGGTCGGGTTCGTCGGCGCGGTCGAATCCAAGGCGGCCTTGTGGGCGGAGCAGCCCGTCCCGTGCGTCGTGGTCGAGGGGCGGATGGGCGGAAGCGCGATCACCGTCGCAGCGATCAACGCGCTCGCGAGCCGTACCGAATGACGTCCCCTCCCCCCCTGGGAACGATCCACGGCGTCGGCCTCGGCCCGGGCGCGCAGGATCTGATGAGCGTCCGCGCCGACCGGCTCGTGCGTGGCGCGCGTCACATCGCCTTCTTCCGCAAGGCGGGCAAGCCGGGCCAGGCGCGGCGGATCGTCGACGGCATGTTGCGCGACGATGCGATCGAGTTCGCGATGGAATATCCCGTCACGACCGAAATCCCGGTCGCCGACCCGCGCTACAACGACCGTCTCTGCGGTTTCTACGCCGACTGTACCGACCGCCTCGCAGCGCTCTCGGCAACCGGGGAGGACGTCGTCGTGCTGTGCGAGGGCGACCCGTTCTTCTACGGTTCGTTCATGCATCTCCACAGCCGTCTGGCGGGGATCGCGCCGGTGCGGGTCGTCCCCGGCATCACCGGCATGTCGGGCGCGTGGACCGCGAGCGGCACGCCGATCACCTGGGGCGAGGATGTGCTGACCGTCCTCACCGCGACGATGCCCGAGGACGAGCTCACCCGCCGGATCCGCGACACCGATGCGCTGGTGGTGATGAAGATCGGCCGCCACCTCGCCAAGCTGCGCCGCGCGGTCGCCGCCGCCGGGCGCGATGACGCTGCGTGGCTGGTCGAATATGCCGCCATGCCCGACCAGCGCGTGACGCGGCTGTGCGACGCGGACGGCATCGCTCCTTATTTCTCGATCCTGCTGATCCACGGCCAGGGACGGCGGCCATGAGCGGCTCGATCGCGATCGCGGGGCTCGGTCCGGGCGACGTCGCGCTGGTGACGCCCGAGGTCACCGCCGCGCTCGCCGAGGCGACCGACGTGATCGGCTACATCCCCTATGTCGCGCGCGTCGCCCCGCGCGCCGGGCTGACGCTCCACGCCAGCGACAATCGCGTAGAGCTCGATCGCGCGCGGCATGCGCTCGATCTCGCGATGGCGGGGCACCGCGTCCTGGTGGTGTCGTCGGGCGATCCCGGCGTGTTCGCGATGGCGGCCGCCGTGTTCGAGGCGGTCGAGCATGGCCCCCCGGCGTGGCGCGAGCTCGACATCCGCGTGCTGCCGGGCATCACCGCGATGCTCGCGGCGGCGGCGCGCGCGGGTGCACCGCTGGGCCATGATTTCTGCGCGATCAACCTGTCGGACAATCTCAAGCCGCAAGCGCTGATCGACCGCCGGGTCCGCCTCGCCGCCGAGGCGGACTTCGCAATCGCCTTCTACAACCCGCGCTCGCGAAGCCGACCCGACGGGTTTGGGCGCGCGCTCGAAATCCTGCGCGACGTCTGTGCGGATGATCGTCCCGTATTGTTCGCGCACGCGGTTTCCACCCCCGAGGAGACGCTGAACGTAGTTCCGTTGCCCGACGCCCGGCCGCAGATGGCGGACATGCGGACCGTCGTCATCGTCGGGTCGAGCACGACGCGGACGATCGTGCGCAGCGGCGCGCCGATCCTCTACACCCCGAGGTCGGCGGCATGATCGATCCAGCGCAGCACATCGGCCACCGCCTCGACCTGCACGCGCTCCGGCAGGACCGGAGGATCGATCATCACCACGGGGATGCCCAACTCGCGCGCCGCGATCAGCTTGGCCCGCGCGCCGGTGCCCCCGGCATTCTTGCAGACGACCACGTCGATCGCATGGTCGCGCATCAGCGCGACGTCGCCCGCGACATCGAACGGCCCCCGATCGACGATGAGGCGATGGTCCGGCAGTTCGGGCGGACCCTCTGGCGTATCGACGAAGCGCAGCAGGTAACGATGCTGCGGTTGCGCCGCGAACGCAGCGACATGCACCCGCCCGAGCGCGAGCATCACGCTGCGACGCGCGCCATCGAGCATGGCGACCGCCGCCTTGATATCCTCGACACGCCGCCAGTCGTCGCCGAACTCCGCGGTCCATGCAGGTCGGGTCAAAGCGACCAGCGGGATACCAGCATCGGCGGCCGCTTCGACCGCATTCCTGCTCATCGTCGCAGCGAACGGATGCGTCGCGTCGACCAAGTGCGTAATGCCCTCGTTGCGGAGATAATCGGCAAGCCCCGCCACGCCACCGAACCCGCCGACCCGCGTCGGCACCGGCTGCGCCTTCGGGTTCGCCACGCGGCCCGCATAGCTGAGCACGGCATCGTCCCCGCGCGTGGCCAGCGCCTCCGCCAGCGCACTCGCCTCGGTGGTGCCACCGAGGATCAGGATTTTCGGCATGGCGGATGAACTCGGCAAGGCTTGGCTGACGATCGTCGGGATCGGCGAGGATGGACCAGCCGGGCTGTCCCCCGCAAGCCATGATGCCCTCGCGCGCGCCGAACGGGTGACCGGCGCCGCGCGCCATCTCGCACTGCTGCCCGATCTGGCGTGCGAAACCGCCGTGTGGCCTGTGCCGTTCGAGGACGGGATCGCGCCGCTGCTGGCGCAGCGCGGGCGGCGCGTCGTGCTGCTGGTATCGGGCGATCCGTTCTGGTTCGGCGCGGGATCGGTCGTCACGCGACACCTCGAGCCGGGTGAATGGATCGCCTATCCGGCACTCTCGAGCTTCGGCATCGCCGCAGCGCGACTGGGGTGGCCGATCGACACCACGGAGTGCCTCGGCCTCCACGCTGCGCCTTTCCAACGACTGCGTCCGATCCTCGCCCCGAACGTCCGGATGATCGTGCTGGTGCGCGATGGCGCGGCGGTCGGCGCGCTGGCGCGCTACCTGCTCGATCAGAGTTTCGGGAACAGCCGGTTGTGGATCCTCGAAGCGCTCGGAGGTCCGCGCGAGCGCATCCGCGAGACCACCGCCGCCACGATCGACTTCACCGATATCGCGCATCCCGTCGCCGTCGGCATTGCCGTGGACGGTGACGGGGCGGTTCTGGCCACCGCGTCCGGACGCCCCGACTGCTGGTTCGCGCATGACGGGCAGATCACCAAACGCCCGGTCCGCGCGCTCACGCTGTCCGCGCTCGCGCCCAGACCGTTCGAGACCTTGTGGGACATCGGCACTGGTTCGGGGTCGATCGCGATCGAATGGCTGCTTGCGCATCCGACCACCCGGGCAATCGCATTCGAGGCGGACCCCATCCGCACCGAACGCGCCCGCGCCAACGCCGCTGCGCTGGGGGTCGAGCGTCTCCAGCTCGTCGAAGCGCGCGCGCCCGACGGGTTGGCCGATCACCCCACGCCGGACGCGGTGTTCATCGGCGGGGGGCTTTCCGAGGCGCTGCTCGGCTGCCTCTGGACGCACCTCGCGCCCGGCACGCGGATCGTCGCCAATGCGGTGACGCTCGAATCCGAGGCGTTGCTGGCGACCTGGCACCGCGCCAAGGGCGGCGATTTGCTGCGGATAGAGCTGTCCGACGCCGCGCCGATCGGCACGCGCCGCGGCTGGCGCGCGCACTATCCGATCGTGCAGTGGAGCGTCTCGCTGTGATCGTCGCTGGCTTCGGCTATCGCACCGGGACCGCGCTCGCCTCGTGCGAGGCAGCGCTGGCGCTGGCGCAAGTCGGGCACCCCCCGGTCACCGCGCTCGCCGCGCCCGACGACAAGACCGCTCTTCTCGCGCCGCTTGCCGAACGGCTTGGTCTCGCGCTGTTCGCCATTCCGGCGGCTGCGCTGACCGGCGTCCCGACGCCGACCCGCTCGAGGCCAAGCTTCGCGGCGCGCGGCACCGGCAGCGTCGCCGAAGCCGCCGCCCTCGCTGCGATCGGCGCAGGCGCGCGGTTGCTCGCGCACCGCCACATCTCCCCCGATCGCAGCGCGACCTGCGCGATCGCCCAAGGACCCTCGACATGACCGTTCACTTCATCGGTGCCGGCCCCGGCGCGCCCGATCTGCTCACGTTGCGCGGCCGCGACCTGATCGCCGCCGCTCCCGTGTGCCTGTACGCCGGGTCGCTCGTCCCGGCGGCGTTGCTCGACCATTGTCCGCCGGGCGCGCGGATCGTCAACACCGCGCCCCTGTCGCTCGATCAGATCATCGACGAGATCGTGGCGGCGCATGCGGCGGGCCATGACATCGCACGACTCCATTCGGGCGACCTGTCGATCTGGTCGGCGCTGGGCGAGCAACTCCGGCGGCTCCGCGCGCACGACATTCCTTTCAGCATCACGCCGGGCGTCCCCGCCTTCGCCGCCGCTGCCGCGACGCTCGAGGCCGAACTCACCCTCCCCGGCGTGGCGCAATCGGTCGTTCTCACCCGCACATCGGGGCGCGCCAGCACGATGCCGAGCGCGGAGACTCTTCCCGCCTTCGCCGCGACCGGGGCGACGCTCGCGATTCATCTTTCGATCCACGCGCTCGACCGCGTCGTCACCGAGCTGACCCCGGCGTACGGCGCGGAATGCCCGGTTGCGATCGTGTGGCGGGCAAGCTGGCCCGACGAACGGATCGTCCGCGCGACGCTCGCGACGATCGTCGCGGCTGCGGCGGACGGCCCGGAACGGACCGCGCTGATCCTCGTCGGCCGAGTCCTCGCCGCCGAGGACTTCGCGGAAAGCAGCCTGTACGCCCCCGGCTACGACCGCCGCTTCCGCCCGCAAAGCGCCACCTCGCCGTTCGCGGGGACCGGCGCATGACCCCGGGCGTGATGATCGCCGCCCCCGCCTCGGGAACCGGCAAGACGACCGTGATGCTCGGTCTGCTGCGCGCGTTCCGTGACGCAGGGTTGTGCGTGCAACCGTTCAAGAGCGGCCCCGACTATATCGACCCCGCCTTCCACCGCGCGGCGAGCGGGCGGCCTTCCTTCAACCTCGACAGCTGGGCGATGGCGCAGCCGATGCTCCACGGCCTCGCGGCAGAGGGTCGCGATGCCGATCTCGTGCTCGCGGAGGGGTCGATGGGCCTGTTCGACGGCGTCGCCAAGCCGGGCGCGACCGGCAACGGCGCGAGCGCGGACGTCGCGCGGCGGATGGGCTGGCCGGTGGTGCTGGTGATCGACGTGTCGGGCCAGGCACAATCCGCCGCCGCCACCGCGCTCGGCTTCGCGCGCTACGACCCCGCGGTACAGGTCGCCGGCGTGATCCTCAATCGCGTCGCAAGCCCGCGGCATGAACGGCTCGCGCGCAGCGGCATGGCGGCGGTGGGGATCCGGGTGTTCGGCGCGCTGCCCCGGCGTGGCGACCTCAAGCTGCCCGAGCGTCACCTCGGTCTGGTCCAGGCCTCCGAGCATCCCGATCTCGACGCGCGGATCGCCGAATACGCGGTCTTCCTGCGCGAGCATGTCGATCTCGCGGCGATCCGCGAGGCGGCAACGAGCGCCGTCGCCCCCGCTGCCCCCGCGCACCGCTTCGCCCCGCCCGCGCAACGAATCGCGCTGGCGCAGGATTCGGCCTTCTCCTTTGCGTACCCGCACATGCTCGCAGGCTGGCGCAGCGCGGGCGCGGAGATCCTGCCGTTCTCGCCGCTTGCGGACGAGGCCCCCGACGCAGCCGCAGACCTCGTCTGGCTGCCCGGCGGCTATCCCGAGCTTCATGCCGGACGCCTCGCCGACGCCGCGCGCTTCCGCACCGCGCTAACCGAGCATGCCCGCACCCGTCCGGTGCACGGCGAGTGCGGCGGCTACATGGCGCTCGGCGACGGACTGATCGATGCCGACGGTACGCGCCACCAAATGGCCGGGCTGCTCGGGCTCGTGACAAGCTATGCGCAGCGGCGGATGCATCTCGGGTATCGCCACGCCACGTTGCTTGCGCCGGTCGCGGGCGCGGCGGCGGGGACCGGCCAGCGCGGCCACGAATTTCATTATTCAACGATCCTCGAACAGCCCGATGCGCCGCTCGCGCACGTCGTCGACGCCGAGGGGACCCCGGTGGCCGAGACCGGATCATATCGCCGTCATGTGTCGGGCACCTTCTTTCACCTGATCGCCCCCGAGCGATGAGCGGCCCTGTCTCCTTCGTCGGCTCCGGCCCGGGCGACCCCGAGTTGCTGACACTCAAGGCGGTCGCGCGGTTGCAGGCGGCGGACGTCGTGCTGTTCGACGATCTGTCCTCGGGGCCGATCCTCCAGCATGTCCGCAAGGGCGCGGAACTGGTCGCGGTCGGCAAGCGCGCGGGCCGCGCCTCGCCATCGCAGGCGCATGTCTCGCAACTGCTGGTCGATCACGCGCTGACCGGCGTCCGCGTGGTCCGCCTGAAATCGGGTGACCCCGCGATATTCGGGCGGCTGGAGGAGGAGATCGCAGCGCTCCGCACCGCCGGCATCGCGTTCGAGATCGTCCCCGGCGTCACCTCCGCCAGCGCCGCCGCCGCAGCCGCGGCGATCCCGCTGACACGACGGCTAAGCGCCCGGCGGGTCCAGTTCGTGACGGGGCATGACGTTACCGGCGGGCTGCCCGACGGGCTCAACCTGGCGGCACTTGCCGACCCTGCCGCGACGACGGTGGTGTTCATGCCCAAGCGGACCTTCGCCGCACTGGTCGAGATGCTCGTCGCGCATGGCCTGTCGCCGGATACCCCCGCATTGCTCGCGGAGAATGTCAGCTATCCCGACCAGCGGCTGACACGCGCGACCATCGCGGACCTCGCACGCGATCTCGAGCCGCGGCACGATGCCCCGGCGGTGATCCTCTACGGACCGCTGCTCGAGTCATGATCGACCTGCACCTCATCGGCATCGGCACCGGCAACCCCGACCATCTGACGCGCGCGGCGGAAACAGCGATGAATGCCGCCGACCTGATCCTGCTCCCGCGCAAGCGCGACGCCGCGTCGGACCTGATCGACCTGCGCCGGACCCTATGCGCCGCCGTGCTGCGCGGCGGGACCCGGGTGGTCGAATTCGATCTGCCCGAACGCGCGGAAGACGCGCCGTATCTCGCCGCCGTCGGTGACTGGCACGATGCGATCGCCGCCGCGTGGGCAGCGCAGATCGCGGCGCATCTGCCCGACGGCGGAAGGCTTGCGTTGCTCGTCTGGGGCGATCCGTCGCTTTACGATAGCAGCCTGCGGATCGCCGACCGGCTGCGGCACGACGGACTGGCGATCCGCGTCCATGTCGTGCCGGGCATCACGAGCCTCCAGGCGCTGACCGCCGCCCATGCGATCCCGCTCAACACGCTCGCAGCACCCGTGCTCGTGACGACCGGACGCCGTCTGCGCGCCGATGGCTGGCCGACGGCGGCGGATACCCTCGCGGTAATGCTCGACGGCGGCTGTGCTTTCACGACACTCGATCCGCGCGGCGTTACGATCTGGTGGGGCGCCTATCTCGGGATGCCGCAACAGGCACTCGTGGCCGGTCCGCTCGCCGAGGTTTCCGCGGACATCGTCGCACGGCGGGCAAGCCTCCGCGCCGCGCATGGCTGGATCATGGACACCTACCTCCTCCGGCGGGCGGAGGCGACGGCATGACCGCGCCCGACTTCGACCCGGCATTCGGGGCACAGCTCGAAACGCTGCTCCGCTGGCGGCGCGACGTCCGGCACTTCAGCACATGCGCCGTGTCCGAGGACGACATGCGAGCGTTGCTCGACACCGCCGCGCTCGCGCCGTCGGTCGGCAATGCGCAGCCGTGGCGCTTCGTCCGGATTCGTTCGGCGGCGCTGCGCACTTGGCTTGCCGATCACGTCGATACCACGTCCCGGAACGCTGCCCGGGCGATCCCGGATGCAACGCTGCGCGCGCGCTATCAGGCACTCAAACTCCACGGCATTCGCGAGGCGCCTGAACTGCTCGCGGTGTTCTGCGACGAGGCGCCGGAAGCGGGCCACGGCCTCGGTCGCGCGACGATGCCCGAGATGCTGCGCTACTCGACCGTCATGGCGATCCACACACTGTGGCTCGCCGCGCGCGCTCGCGACATCGGGGTCGGCTGGGTCTCGATCCTCGACCCCGCCGTGGTGACCGAACTGCTCGACGTGCCCCCCGGGTGGTCGCTGATCGCCCTGCTGTGCCTCGGCTACCCGGCCGAGCTGTCCGACATCCCCGAACTCGAGCGCCGCGGCTGGCAGGCCCGCGAGCCGATCGCGGACCGAATCCTCGAACGATGAATCCCCGCCCCTCTCGAAAATTGGACCAGAAACCATGCTGACCCCTGTCGCGAACGGCCTCGCCGTCATCGCGTGCAACACCTGCCGCCTGTCCGCGGATGAGCGGGAAGATGCCGATGGCACGCGCGGCGGCGCGCTGCTCGTCGCGGCGCTCGAAGCCGCGAAGGCCGCCGATCCGCGCTACGCCGACGTCGCGATCCAGCAGATGCCGTGCCTCTTCTCCTGCACCGAACATTGCTCGATCCACCTGCGTGCGCCCGGCAAGGTCGGCTATCTGCTCGGCCGCTTCACGCCCGATGCCGAGGCCGCGCGCGCGATCCTCGATTATGCGGTCCATTATGCCGACAGCGACCATGGCCGCGTGCCCTTCAAGCAATGGCCGCAGGGCATCAAGGGCCATTTCATCGCCCGTACACCGCCGGAGGGTTACCTTGTCGAAAGCTGATCCGATGCCCGCTCCCGCCCCGCCCGCCCCCGCCCTGCCCACGCTGCGCAAGCGGATCAGCCTGCTCTACGTGCTGTTGATCGGCGCGAATGTCGGGGCGTGGATCTGGGCGCTGGCGCTGTTCCACGCGCAGCCGCTGATGCTCGGCACCGCGCTGCTCGCCTGGGGGCTGGGGCTGCGTCATGCGGTCGATGCGGATCACATCGCCGCGATCGACAACGTCACGCGCAAGCTGATGCAGGACGGGCAGCGGCCGATGACGGTCGGCTTCTGGTTCGCGATCGGGCACAGCACGATCATCCTGCTCGCCTCGGTCGCCATCGCGTTCACCGCCTCGGCCCTGTCCGACTTTGCCGCGCTCAAGGCGACCGGCGGGGTGGTCGCGACGATCGTATCCGCGGCCTTCCTGTTCACGATCGCGGCGATGAACCTGGTGATCCTGCGCTCGGTCTGGCGCACCTTCCAGCACGTCCGCGCGGGCGGTGCCTATGTCGACGAGGATCTCGACATCCTGCTCGGCGGGCGCGGGCTCCTGTCCCGCCTGTTCCGGCCGCTGTTCCGGCTGGTGTCGCGCAGTTGGCACATGGCGCCGCTCGGCTTCCTGTTCGGGCTGGGGTTCGACACCGCGACCGAGGTCGCGATCCTCGGCCTGTCCGCGGCGCAGGCCGCGCACGCCTTCGCGCTGGGGCCGGTGCTGGTGCTTCCCGCTTTGTTCGCGGCGGGCATGGCGTTGGTCGACACGACCGACGGCATCTTGATGCTCGGCGCGTATGAGTGGGCGTTCGTCAAGCCGATCCGAAAGCTCTATTACAACATCACGATCACCGCGGTGTCGGCGTTCGTCGCGATCGTGATCGGCGGGATCGAGACGCTCGCGTTGATCGCGGACAAGCTCGGCTTGACCGGCGGAATATGGTCGGTCGCCAGCGACCTCGGCGGCCGGTTCAACCTGCTCGGCTTCGGCATCATCGGCATGTTCGCCTTGTGCTGGATCGTGAGCTGGGGCGTGTATCGCTGGAAACGGCTCGACGACATCGAGGTGCGCTACGGCGCCTGACGGAATCCTCGACTTGCGGGCGACGGTGGGCGCTCGCTCGGAGGTCGCTAGGCGCGAAAAGCGTCCGCGAGTGCGGTCGCACCGACGATCCTGCCTCTGTCGGTGATATATTCGGTGATCAACCGCGCCGGCGTGATGTCGAACGCCGGGTTCGCCGCCGGTGCCGTCGTGACCGTTATCCGCCGCAGCGTGCCGCTGTCGTCCGGCCCCTCGAGCGACCGAACCTCGGCTGGCGCGCGTTCCTCGACCGGAACGGCGGCGCCATCCGCGGTCACTGGGTCGTAGGTCGACGACGGCAACGCCACCACGAACGGTATGCCATTGTCGCGCGCGGCCAGTGCCTTGAGATATGTTCCGATCTTGTTGCACACATCCCCGTTGCGCGTGACGCGATCGGTCCCGACGATGACCAAATCGACCTGACCTCGCTGCATCAGCAACCCGCCGGCGTTGTCGACGACGTAGGTATGCGGGATCGCGTGCCCGGCCAACTCCAGCGCGGTCAGCGCCCCCTGGTTCCGCGGGCGCGTCTCGTCGACCCAGACGTGCACCGGAATACCCAGGTCGTGCGCCATGTAGATCGGCGCGGTCGCGGTGCCCCAATCGACCGTTGCCAGCCATCCCGCATTGCAGTGCGTCAGGATATTGATCGGCCGGCCGGGATGGCGTGTGGCAAGGTCCTGGAGGATCTCGAGACCCGCGCGACCGATCGCGGCATTGATCGCGACGTCCTCGTCACACAACGCGGCGGCGTCGGCATAAGCGGCGACCGCGCGTTCGGCGGCGGGCAAGCCGGCCACTACGCTGCGAACCCGATCGAGCGCCCACTTCAGGTTGACCGCCGTCGGTCGCGTCGCCAGCAACTGGCGATAGGCGCGTTCCAGCGCCGCATCGTCCGCCTCCACGCGCAGCGCGAGCGCCATCCCATAAGCGGCAACCGCCCCGATCAATGGCGCGCCGCGTGTCGCCATATCCGCGATCGCGTGTGCACATTCGTCGACCGTCGTCAGCGCCAGACGCTCGACCGCCCATGGCAGCCGCCGCTGGTCGAAAATCCCGACGCTCCAGCCATCTGCATTCAACCAGATCGAGCGTGTCTTCTTGCCGTCGAGGATCATGCGGGCGCCTTTTCGGGGAAGATCGTGTCGAAGCTGGTCACGACCGGATAAGCGGACTCCTCGGGCAGTTTGTCGCGTGCCACGAGCAGCACGGCCAATCCCGCTTGCCGGGCCGCCGCCAGCTCCGCCGCCACATCCGACAGAAACAGAATGTCCGTTCCCGGCATCGCAAGCCGTCGCGCGATCTCGGCGTAGGATCCGCTGTCGCGCTTGCCACCGATCGTGGTGTCGAAATACCCGGTGAAAAGCGGGGTCAGGTCCCCTGCGGCGGTGTGCGAAAACAGCAGTTTTTGCGCCGCGATCGATCCGGAGGAATAGACATACAGCGCAACGCCCTGCGCATGCCACCGCCGCAGTCCCGCGATCGCATCGGGATAGAGATGGCCAGTCAGGCTTCCATCGGCATAGCCCTCTGCCCAGATCTTCCCCTGGATCGCCTTGAGCGGTGCCACCTTGCGGTCGGCATCGTGCCAGTCCAGCAACTGCGCGATTGCCGCGTGCAGGTCGAGCGCCGGCGCATGCGTCTCCTGGCGCACCTGCTCCAGTTCATCGCCAAGCCGCGCCGCATTCGCGGCAACGAACGCAGCAAGCCGCGCGCGGGCATAGGGGAACAGCACGTCATGGACGAAAGCGATGCTCGAGGTCGTCCCCTCGATATCGGTTACGATGGCGCGAACGGTCATGCCGACCCTTCGTACAGCGGAACGCCCCGCGCGATCGCGTCCCCGGTGAAGCTGGCCACCCACCCATCCGGTTCCGCGAAGAGACGGATCGCGGTGAAACGGGGCGCAGGCCCCATGTCGAACCAGTGCCGCGTCCCCTCCGGCACCGCGATCAGATCGTCGCGCGTACATTCCAGCGCATAGACGGCATCGGCGCCGCGGATGTAGAAGACGCCAGATCCTTCGACGAAGAAGCGCACCTCGTCCTCGGCGTGGGTGTGCTCGTCGAGAAACTTGGTGCGCAGGGTCGCGCGCGCGGGATTGTCCGGCAACAACCGGATGACGTCGCACGACCGATACCCGCCTTCAGCCATCAGCCGATCGATATCGCGACGATAAGCGCGGATAACATCGTCGTCGCTCGCGTCTTCGGGTAACGCCACGCTTGCGGCCCATCGCTCGAACCGGATGCCGAGCGGCGCGAGGAGCGTCGCGATCTCGGCGGCGTCCCGCGTCTCGCGCAAGCACGCGTGCGGCTCGGCGAGTTCATACAGCGTCAGGGTCGTCATGCGCGGCTCCTTTCGAGTTTGAGCGTCTCCCACTCGCACGCCAGCAGATACTCCACGGCTTCGGTGACGTGTTCCGCCTCGGCAATCGTCGGCCCCCAGGCGTACAGTCCGTGGCCCCGGATATAGAAAGCGGGGACGATCGGGTGCTGCGCCGTCAGCAACGGGCGCAGCACCGCCGCCATCGCCATCATATCCTGGTCGTTCTCGACCAGCGGGAGCGCGACGCGGGCGGCATGGGTGTCGATCCCGGGAAAGATCTTGAGCAGTTCATAGCCGTCGAACACGATCTCCCGCACGTCACGGAGCGCGCGGCTCAACACCACCCCCGGCACCGAATGCGTGTGGAGGACTCCTCCGGCGCTGTCGTCGATCGCGTAGATCAGGCAGTGTAGCAGCGTCTCCGCGGAGGGCCGCTTGCCGTCGAGCGAAACGCCGTCGGCGTCGACCCGCATCACCTGTTCCGGCGCAAGCCGTCCCTTGTGTCCGCCAGACACCGTCACCGCGAACGTGCCGTCGGGCAGGCGCACCGAATAGTTGCCCGCGGTTGCCGGAACCAGCCCGGCACGATCGAGCCGAGCCCCGACTGCGATGATCGCGTCGGTCGCCGCGTCGAACGTCGTCACGACACTACCCGGCGGAATGCCGCGAGCCGATCGGCAGCAAGCGCAAGTGTCGCCTCGTCCTTGGCAAAGCACAGCC
This sequence comes from Sphingomonas sp. CARO-RG-8B-R24-01, assembly GCF_022662295.1. Classification (NCBI taxonomy): domain Bacteria; kingdom Pseudomonadati; phylum Pseudomonadota; class Alphaproteobacteria; order Sphingomonadales; family Sphingomonadaceae; genus Sphingomonas; species Sphingomonas sp. CARO-RG-8B-R24-01. Next base: position 19,279 of record NZ_JAKNQI010000009.1, read on the forward strand.
GGACGAAGCCGGTCTGCGGGCGCTCCGCATAAAACGCCGAAACCGGGATGGTCGCCACCCCGGCCTCGGTCAGCGCCCTGTGCGCGAAGTCCTCGTCACGCAGGGCGATCCCCGATGCCGCAAGATCGATGATCAGGAACCACGTCGCCCCGCCCGGCATCACCGCATAACCCGCCGCCGTCAGGCGATCGGCCAGAAAATTGCGCGCGTTGCGATAGGGCTGACGGTGTTCGGCGTGCCAGTCCGCCGGCAGCGCCAGTCCCTCCGCGACCGCCCACTGCAGTGGGGTCGCGGTCGTGAAGGTCAGGAACTGGTGCATCGCCGCAATCGCATCCGCCAAGGGCGGCGCGGCGCAGGCCCAGCCGACCTTCCATCCCGTGAGCGAAAAGATCTTGCCTGCCGATCCGATCTTAACCGTGCGGGCGCGCAACGCCGGGATCGCCAAGGGGGAGAGATGGCGGCCTTCTATGACCATGCCTTCCCACACTTCGTCACAGATCAGCGTGACGTCGTGCCGCTCGCACAGCGCGGCGATGGCGGTCCACGCGTCCGCATCAATCGCACTGCCGGTCGGATTGTTCGGCGTGTTGAGCAACAGCACCCGGGTCTTGTCACTGATCGCCTCGGCCAGCGCAGCAAGGGGCAGGCTCCAGTGCGGCGGCGTCAGGTCGACCAGCCGCGCGACTCCGCCGGCGCGCGCTACGAGCGGGAGATACGCGTCGTACAATGGCTGAACGAGGACCACCTCATCCCCCGGCCGCACCAGCGCAAGCAACGCAGCGGCAAGCGCCTCGGTCGCGCCGGAAGTAACGACGACTTCGTCGGAATGCAGCGCGAGCCCCTGCTCCCGGGCGTAATAGTCGACGATCGCAGTTTTCAGCACGGGAAGCCCGCGCATCGGGGGATACTGGTTGGACTGTTCGGTCAGCGCGCGGGCGGCGGCGGCCAGCAAAACCTCGGGCCCGCGCCCGACGGCCGCCATGTCGGGGAATCCCTGCCCCAGGTTGATCGCGCCCAAGTCCTGGGCGAGCCGCGACTGGCGTTCGAAGATCGTGGTAGGCGGTGGCAAAAGACGATCATCCCAGCATGAAATCCCGGTCGGGTTCGGCCGCTATAATCGCTCCGGTCCGTGGTACGCACGGGAAAAGCGCCAGGAGGTGCAGTCGAACCCTTTCGTCGCCAAAGCGCAGGGTGTCGCCGCCCCCCCACTAAGGTCAGCCGATCGGCGTCTCCGGGACCCGGAGCATCGCCACCGCCGCCAGGAGCATGACGATGGCGGCGAACCCCATCGTCCAGATCGGCTCGGTCGGGAAGAACGCCTTCAGCACCGATCCCATGACCGTTGCGACCAGCAATTGCGGAATGACGATGAACACGTTGAAAAGGCCCATGTAAATTCCGAGCTTGGCCTGCGGCAGACTAGACGCCAGGATCGCATACGGCATGGCCAGGATGGATGCCCAGGCGATCCCGATACCGACCTCGCTGAGGATTAACGCGCGGGGATCGTGGATCACGAAGAAACTGGCAAAGGCGGCGGCGCCGCACAACAGGCAGACGATATGTGTCCGTACCTTCCCAATCCGCGCCGCGAGGCGGGGCAGGAGCAGCAACGCGACCAGCGCCGCGACGCCGTTATAGACGGCGAACAGCACCCCGACCCAGTCACCCCCCGCGTTATAGGCTGCGCTGGCCGGGTCGCTCGATCCGAATGCATATTGCGCGACCACCGGGGTGGAATAGATCCACATGATGAACAGCGCGGACCAGCTGAAGAACTGGACGAGCGCCAGCCGCTTCATCACCGCCGGCATGGCGGAGAAGTCCCCGACGATCATGCTCAGCGCATTGTCCGTATTCCCAGCGCGCACCCGCCGGATCGCGATCACACTCGCCAGGCCATAAGCGATCAACAGGCCGCCGAGCAGATAGACTTCTTTTTGCAGCGCCAGCACCGGGACAGCCACCAGCACGGCGGCACCGGCCGCGATCCAGGCCATGCTCCGCGCAAGTCCGCGCGCTGCCAGCGCGCGCATCGGCTGGTCCATATCCGCGGCTGCGCTGTGTTCGCCGAACGACGCCATCTGCTCGGGGCTGTATTCCCGGGTGGTGCCGACGGTCCAAAGCACCGCAAGCAACAGCGCCGCCCCGCCGACCCAGAAACTGTAGCGTACCGTATCCGGAACGCCGCCGAGCGCCGCTTCGGAAACGCCGAGATGCGCCAGCGCGAAAGGGAAGACCGAGCCGACCACCGCGCCCGCGCCGATGAAGACGGTCTGCAACGCATAACCGGCGCTGTGCTGGTCCCTGCGCAGCATGTCGCCGACGAACGCGCGGAAGGGCTCCATCGACACGTTTACCGACGCATCGAGCACCCACAGCGTCAGTGCGGCGAACCACAACACCTTTGCCTCTGGCATCACGAACAGCGCGAGCGCGGCGAGGACGGCTCCTGCTAAGAAATAGGGACGCCGGCGGCCGAAGCGGTTCCACGTCCGGTCGCTGTAATGCCCGATGATCGGCTGGACGAGCAGTCCGGTGAGTGGCGCCGCGACCCACAGATAGGACAGGTCGTCCAGCGACCCGCCCAGCGTCTGGAAAATCCGGCTCATGTTGGCATTCTGCAGCGCAAAGCCGATCTGAATGCCGAAGAAGCCGAAGCTGATGTTCCACAGGCCACCAAAGCCCTGCACCGGTTTGTCGTTCAACGCGTCCCTCCCGTACCCGGCTCTTCGCGTCGGCCCGGCTTGTCGCGCGCCTGAGTGCCGACAAGCGCACCCCGGCACAAGACCGCGGCCCAATGCATACGAATGCGGTGCCACCCGGCATATCGACAAGGGACTTGCGAAGGGCCGCGCGCCCGTTCCAAGACGCCGCCATGCAAACGCCACGCCTCCATCGACAGGGCCAGGAACAGCGCCCGCTGCTGGTCATCGACGATTTCTGGCCGGACCCCGATTTGCTGCGCGAGGACGCAGCGGCCTTGCGGATGGGCGAAATCGGACCGCATTATCCCGGCGTGCGCGCAGAAGTCCCGACCCGCCTTGCGGAAACCATGCGCCGCAAGGTGGCACCGTTGCTCGTCGAGCATTTCGGTCTGGACCCCGTGCCGGGCGTATCGGAAGCCTATTATTCGCTGGTCACGACAGATCCGGCGCAACTCGCGCCGATCCAGCGGCTCCCCCATTTCGACGGGGTGGAGTCGCGTCGGATCGCGGCGTTGCTGTTCCTAGGACACGGTCCGCAAGGCGGCACGGCCTTTTACCGGCAGCGGACGACCGGGTTCGAAAGCGTCGACGCCATGCGGCTTGATCCGTTCCGACAGGCGCTGGAAGCGGGCGTTCGCACCCACGGTATGCCGCCCCCGTCCTATATCGCGGGTGACACGCCGCTGTACGAACAGATTGCGGTTCAGCCGGGCGGGTTCAATCGCGCGCTGATCTACGCGGGAAACACCCTTCATTGCGCGTACCTGCCACCCGACGTGCGCCTGAGCACCGACCCGCTCGCGGGCCGGCTGACCCTCAACCTGTTCCTGTTCGACGACTGACGCGCGCGCGCCGCTACCCGCCGCTGCTGGCCCGGACCACCAGCCGCGTCGGCAGGGGTGCCGGCACCACCGCTTCTCCCCGCAACCGGCCGAGCAGGGTCGAGACAAGCGTCTCCCCTGCCTGCCGCGCATCCTGCGCGACCGTCGACAGCGGCGGACTGGTCAGCGAGGCGGAGGGGATGTCGTCGAAGCCGACGATCGCCACGTCCCCCGGAATGCTCCGGCCCGCCGACGACAGGGCGCGCATTGCACCGATCGCAATGCTGTCGCTCGCCGCGAAGATCGCGTCGTAAACCGCCCCCCGTCGCGCGAGCGCCTCGACCGCTTCCTGGCCAGCCTCCTCCAAAGTGATGGCATCGATGCGAAGCGCCGGATCGGCTTGCAAACCGGCCTCCGTCAGGGCCGAACAATAACCGCGATAGCGTTCCTCGATCTCGGGATAGCGGCTGTCCGCCGTACCGAGAAATGCAATTCTCCGTCGTCCCTGCGCGATCAGATGCGCGGTCGCCAGTGCCCCACCGCCCCGATTGTCCGACCCCACGGTGATCGCGCCGGGACCCGTTCCCACCGCTCCCCACCGAACGACGTGCGATCCCTGCTCCGCAAGATGATCCAGGCGAACCCGATATGTATCGTAATCGCCATAGCCAAGCAGGATGATCCCGTCGGCCTTGTGGCTATCCTGATAGTCCACATGCCAATCCCCCGACAATTGCTGGAAGGAGATCAGCAGGTCGTAGCCGGCCTTTGCCGACGCGCGCGTGATCGATCCCAGCATCGACAGGAAGAACGGGTTGATCGCACCGTCTTCTTCTGCGGCTTCCTCGAAGAACAACAGTGCCAGCGTGTTCGCCGACTGCGTCCGCAGGCTCGACGCGTTTTTGTCCACCGCGTAGTTCAGCTTGCGGGCGATCGCTTCGATCCGCGCGCGGGTTTGCGGATTGACCGTCTTTACCCCGCGCAGCGCGCGCGACACGGTCGGCTGCGAAACACCTGCCAGCTGCGCGATATCGAGAGATGTCGGTCGTCTCGCCATGGTCAATACCGGTCCCGTGAAATACACCCCCGCCTAGCGCGGCGGGACATGAGGCGGCGAGGCGGCTTTCGAGAATACGTATGCCCGCCCCTTCTGCAAACCCCCACCTCGAAATATAGCGACCGCAGGGCAATCGACGCTGGATCATGACGTCGACGAAACTGAACGTGAGGATGCGCGGGCTGGGCCCGCTTGAAGGGGTATACCAGATGATTGATACAGCGATGAGCCGCGCAGATTGCGCGAATGCACCCGCGCGCCGCCTGTCCGCCACCTTGCTTGGCCTGCGCGTCAGCAGCACGGCGCTGGCCGCGGCGCTGACCATGCCGGGGATCGCGTTCGCACAGGACGCCGCTTCCACCGCCAACGCCAACCCGACCGCCAAGGCCCAGGTCGAGGCGACCACCAGCCAGGCCGACCCCACGCCACAGCCCGCAGCGCCCGCCGAAACGCCCGCGCAGGCTGTTGCCGCTGCCGCGCCTGCCGACGAGAACATCGTCGTCACCGGTATCCGCGCCGGGCTCGACTCCTCCGCCAAGATCAAGCGCCAGTCGGTGCTCATCGTCGACTCCGTGTCGGCCGAAGACGTCGGCAAGCTGCCCGACGTGTCGATCGCGGACTCGCTCGCCCGCCTTCCCGGCGTCACTGCGCAGCGTCTCGAAGGCCGCGACCAGCGCCTGTCGATCCGCGGTCTGGGTCCGGACTTCTCGACCACGCTGCTCAACGGCCGCGAGCAGGTCACCGTCGGCGACAACCGCGGCGTCGAGTTCGACCAATATCCGTCGGAATTCTTCAAGACGGTCAACGTCTACAAGTCGGCCGACGCCTCGCTGATCGCGGCGGGCATCGCCGGCACGGTCGACCTGCGGATGCTCCGTCCGCTCGATCAGGGCAAGCGCGTGATCGCGATCAGCGCCCGTGGCCAGATGAACGGGATCGACAAGCTCAACCCGGACGGCACGCGCTACGGTTACCGCGCGTCGGCGACCTATGTCGACAAGTTCGCCAACGACACGCTCGGTATCGCGATCGGCGGGTCGGCGACCTCGGCGCCGTCGCAGGACGAGCGGTACAACGCCTGGGGCTATAACGGCGCGGGCACCGCAGCGAGCCCGTTCGTCGTCCAGGGCGCCAAGCCTTACGTCCAGTCGAACGAGCTGAAGCGGTATGGCGGCGTCGCAACCATCGAATGGCGCCCGTCCGATCGGTTCCACTCGACCTTCGACGCGCTGTATTCGCACTTCGAGGAAACGCAGCACCTGCGCGGCATCGAATTCCCGCTCGACAGCAACGTCAGCAGCGACCCGACTGCCGCCAATTACGCAACGTCGGCGCATCGCGGCCCGATTACCGCGTCTGACGGGTTCGCCGACACGCTGCAGTTCACCAACGTCCACGCGATCCAGCGCAACGACTATAACCAGCGCAAGGCGGAGAATTATTCGCTCGGCTGGAACAACGACCTCAAGCTGACCGAGACGATCCACCTCAACGTCGACGCGAGCTGGAGCCATGCCAAGCGCACCGACTTCCTGCTCGAGACCTATACCGGCACCGGTTATGGGGCCTCGGGGATCGGCGACACGGTCAACCTGACGCGGCAGAGCAACGGCGCCTATCGCATCGTCCCGACGCTGGATTACACCAACACCAACATCTTCAAGCTGACCGATCCGCAGGGCTGGGGCTATAACGGCACTTCGCCGGTGGTGCAGTCCGGCTTCCTCAACCGCCCGAGCTTCAAGGACGACCTCAAGTCGCTCCGCGCCAGCCTGAACGGCGAGTTCGAGAACAGCATCGTCAAGAGCTGGGAAGTCGGCGGCAATTACAGCCGGCGCGAGAAGACCAGCGCCTACCAGTCGTACTTCCTGTGCCCCAAGGCGACGGGAACGACCTGCGCGGTGGGCAACGGCGTCGCGACCTCGGCCGCCATCCCGGCCGAGGCAATCATCGGCACGATCCCGCTCGCCTATCTCGGCGTGCCCGCAGCCCTCGCGCTCAACCCGCTGTATCTGTACAACAACAGCTACAACAGCGCGTATGACGGCCGCCCCAGTTCGCTGGTCCGCGACAACGTCGTGATCGAAAACGTCTATACCGGCTACGCCAAGATCAACATCGACGGCGACGTCGGCGGCAAGGCGCTGAAGGGCTCGATCGGTACGCAGGTCGTCCACAGCGAGCAGCGTTCGGACGGTCAGATCGCCAGCGTCGTCAGCGGGGTCGTGACCAATGCGCCCGCGTCGCAGAAGGTAACCTACACCAACGTGCTGCCGTCGGCGACGATGGCGGTCGAGCTGGTCCCGCTGGGCTATGTCAAGATCGGCGCCTCGCAGACGATGGTCCGGCCGCGGCTCGACCAGGAGCGCGTGACGCAGGACGTTGCGATCAACACCTCCAACATCCAGCTCGGCAACATCAACCCCGGCCTCAACCCGGTGTTCAGCTCGACCGGCGGCAACGTCGCGCTCAAGCCCTATCAGTCGACCAACATCGATCTGTCGTTCGAGCAATATTTCCGTGGCGGCGGCTATGTCGCGCTGTCGGGCTATTACAAGCACCTCACCGACTTCGTGGATCCCAACAACGCGTATTTCTATGACTTCACGTCGCTCCTTCCTGCGCTGACACCGGCGCAGCAGGCGATCGTGATCAACAACAAGCTGACCAACGGCGTCGTCAGCGCGCCGGCCAACACCGGCCGCGGCAGCGTGATCGGTCTCGAGGGCACGATCTCCGTGCCGTTCAAGATGATCACCACGGCGCTCGACGGCTTCGGGGTGTTCGTCTCGGGCAACTACACCGACTCCGCGATCAAGTTCGCCAGCAACCCGACGCAGGCGATCACCCTGCCCGGCCTGTCGAAGTGGACCGGCAGCGGCACGGTGTATTTCGAGAAGCATGGCTTCCAGGCACGCGTGAACTATCGGTACCGCTCGTCCTTCCTGGCCGAAGTCGCGGGTTTGTCGGCAACGCCGACCTACCGCACGGCGCAGTCCGAGGGCATTCTCGATGCGCAGATCGGCTATGAGTTCCAGAGCGGGTTCCTCAAGAACTTCGCGATCCTGGCACAGGCGAAGAATCTGACCGATCGTCCGTTCGTGACTTACCAGAACAACGACCCGCGCCAGGTGATCGATTACCAGCGCTACGGTCGTGATTATTACCTGGGCATCACGTACAAGTTCTGATCGCAGCCTGCGGCGGACAGCGAAACCCTTCGCTGTCCGCCGTTCCGCTGTCTGTTGGTGTAGAAGCGGGGACGCGGAACATGGCCAATCCTTCCGATCCGCACGGGCCGCGCCCGATCCGGATCGTCATCGTCGGCGGCGGGACCGCTGGCTGGATGACCGCGGCCACCTTCGCGCGGTTCCTCGAAGTCGGGTTCGAGATCGATCTGGTCGAATCCGACGAGATCGGTACGGTCGGCGTCGGCGAGGCGACCATTCCGCAGATCCGCCTGTTCAACGATGCGCTGGGGCTCGACGAGGATGCGTTCCTCCGCGCGACGCAGGGGACGTACAAGCTCGGGATCGAATTCGTCGACTGGCTCCGACCGGGGCATCGCTACATGCACGCGTTCGGCGCGGTCGGACGTGATGTCGGGCTGTTGCCGTTCCACCAATATTGGCTGCGCGCCAGGGCTCTCGGGACGGCGAAGGATCTTGCCGCCTATTCGCTCAACAATCAGGCGGCGCTCGCCGACCGGATGCAGCGCGGCCCCGCGCGTACCGCGCGCACGCTCCCCGACATGCCGTCGGCCTTTCACTTCGACGCCGGGCTCTATGCTCGTCACCTGCGCCGCTACAGCGAGACGCGCGGGATCAACCGGATCGAGGGCAAGGTCGTCCGGGTCGATCAGCACGATACCGGCGACATCGCCGCGCTTTGGCTGGAAGACGGCACGACGCTTGCCGCCGATCTTTTCATCGATTGCACGGGTTTCCACGGCTTGCTGATCGAGCAAACGCTCAAGACCGGCTATGACGACTGGACCCACTGGCTTCCCGCCGACCGTGCGATCGCCGTGCCGTCCGAGCGCCGTGCCGCATTCACCCCTTATACGCGATCGACCGCCAAGGCGGCGGGCTGGCAGTGGCGCATTCCGTTGCAGCATCGCACCGGCAACGGCCTGGTCTATTCTTCGGCGCATCTGAGCGACGACGAGGCTGCCGCCACGTTGCTGGCCGGGCTCGACGGGGAGGCGCTGGCGGATCCGCGGCCGATCCATTTCCGCACCGGCAAGCGCCGCAAGATGTGGAACCGCAACGTCGTCGCGATCGGGCTCGCGGGCGGATTCATGGAGCCGCTCGAGTCCACCAGCATCCATTTGATCCAGTCGGCGATCGCACGGCTGATGAAGCTGCTCCCGGGCCGTACCATCGCGGAGGCCGATCGCGTCGAGTTCAATCGCCAGAGCGATTTCGAATATGAGCGCATCCGTGACTTCATCATCCTCCATTACCACGCGAACGAACGGCCCGAGCCGTTCTGGCAGATGTGTCGCGACATGCCGCTGCCCGAGACGCTCGCCGCCAAGATCGACCTGTGGCGCGGCAACGGGCACATCACGCGCGAGCATGAGGAACTGTTCACCGAGGTCGGCTGGCTCCAGGTGTTCGCCGGCCAAGGCGTGATGCCCGCCGGCCACCACCCGCTCGCCGAAGCCATCCCGTCCGCCGACCTCGCCGAATTTCTCGATACGATCGATCAGCTCAACGCCCGTGAGGTTGCCCAGATGCCAAGCCACGCTGACTTCATCGCGCGCCATTGCGCCGCTGCCCAGCCGGTGACGGCATGAGCATCACCGCCGCCTTGCTGCTCGCGCTGGCCGGACAGACCGCTGGTCCGGCAGCCGTCCCGATCGAACAGGTTCGCGCCCGCGCGCCGGAAGACGAGATCATCTATTTCGTCCTGCCCGACCGGTTCGACAATGGCGACCCGTCGAACGACAAGGGCGGTCTTACGGGCGACCGGCTGACCACGGGCTTCGATCCGACCGCCAAGGGTTTCTACCATGGTGGCGACCTCAAGGGGCTGACGCGCCGCCTCGACTACATCCAGTCGCTCGGCGTCACCGCGATCTGGGTTGCGCCGGTGCTCAAGAACAAGGCGGTCCAGGGCGCGCAGGGGCATGAAAGCGCCGGCTACCATGGCTATTGGATTACCGATTTCACCAAGGTCGATCCGCACTTCGGAACGGATGCCGAGTTCGCCGCCTTCGTCGACGCCGCCCATGCGCGCGGGATGAAGGTGTACATGGACATCATAGCCAACCATACCGCGGATGTGATCCAGTACCGCGAATGTATCGCGAAGCGTTGCGCCTATCGCAGCAAGGCGGACTATCCGTATCAGCGTCGCGGGGGCGTCTCCGGCAAGTCGATCAATGCCGGTTTCGCCGGGGACGCGGTGCAGACGCCCGAAAATTTCGCGCGGCTGACCGATCCGTCTTATGCCTACACGCCCTTCGTCCCGGCCGCCGAAGCGCATGTGAAGGTGCCCGAATGGCTCAACGATCCGCGCTATTACCATAACCGCGGCGACTCGACCTTTGCCGGCGAATCCGCGCGCTACGGCGACTTCGGCGGGCTCGACGACGTCATGACCGAGGATCCGCGCGTCGTCGCCGGATTCATCAACATCTATGGCAGCTGGATCGACCGCTTCGGCGTCGATGGCTTCCGCATCGATACCGCGCGCCACGTGAATCCCGAGTTCTGGCAGGCGTTCATCCCGGCGATGCAGTCGCGCGCGGCGGCACGCGGGATCCCGAACTTTCCGATCTTCGGCGAAGTCTATTCCGAGGCGGTCGATCCCGGCTACACCGCGCAGTTCACGCGCCGCGACAAATATCCCGAAGTGCTCGACTTCTCGTTCCAGGCCGCGACCCGCGCGATGCTCACCGGCAAGGCCGGAACGGACGTCTTCGCCAAGCTGATCGACGGCGACGTCCTGTATGAAGGCGGCGACGCCACCGCGCTGCGGTTGCCGACCTTCACCGGCAATCATGACATGGGCCGGATGGGGCACATGCTCGACCAGGCCTGGCCGCAAGCGACCGATGCGGAGCGGCTCCAGCGTCTGACGCTTGCGCACGTGCTGCTGCTTTCCGCGCGCGGCGTACCGACGATCTATTCGGGCGACGAACAGGGCTTCACCGGACACGGTGGCGACCAGGATTCCCGCGAGGACCTGTTCCCGAGCCAGGTCACGAGCTACAACGACAACCGGCTGATCGGCACCACGACCACCACCGCGACCGCGCATTTCGGGACGGACAACCCGATCTTCCAGACGATCGCCAAACTGTCGCGAATCCGGCGCGATCACGTGCAGCTCCGTCGCGGCCGCACCGTCGTTCGGTTCGCGTCGGACAAGCCCGGCCTGCTGGCCTTTACCCGCGGAGATGACGATGGCCGGGAAATTTTCGTGGCGCTCAACACGTCCAGCCAGCCGCTGACCGCCAATGTCGAAGTGGGCGCACGTTCCGCCCGCTTCACGGCCCTTGCCGGGAATTGCCCGGCGAGCGTGACCGCACCCGGTTCGATGATGATAACGCTCCCACCGCTCGGCTACGCAATCTGCGCCGCCGCTCCCGATCGCCTCCCCAGCAAATGAGTCCCATGACCGCCCCCGCTGCCCTGCCCGACCCCGCCGCCCCCGACCCCTGGTGGAAGGGCGCCGCCATCTATCAGATCTATCCGCGCAGCTTCGCGGATTCGAACGGGGACGGCATCGGCGACCTGAACGGGATCACCGCGCATCTCGATCACGTGGCCGGTCTCGGCATGGACGCCGTATGGCTGTCGCCGTTCTTCACCTCGCCGATGAAGGACTTCGGGTATGACGTCGCCAATTACCGCGATGTCGACCCGATCTTCGGCACGCTCGCGGACTTCGACGCGCTGATCGCGCGCGCGCATGCGCTCGGGCTGCGGGTCATCATCGACCAGGTCTATTCGCATACCTCCAACGAACACCCCTGGTTCGAGGCGAGCCGCGCGAGCCGGTCGGGCGACAAGGCCGACTGGTACGTCTGGGCCGACGCGAAGGCCGACGGTAGCCCGCCGTCCAATTGGCAATCGGTGTTCGGTGGGCCGGCGTGGACGTGGGATGCCCGGCGCCAGCAATATTATCTCCACAATTTCCTGAAGGAACAGCCCCAGCTCAACGGGCACAACCCGGCGGTGCAGCAGGAACTGCTCGATACCGCGCGCTTCTGGCTCGATCGCGGCGTGGACGGGTTCCGGCTCGACGCGATCAACTTCGCGATGCACGATCCCGCGCTTACCGATAACCCGCCGGCGCCCGCGACCAATCGTGCCCGGACGCGGCCCTTCGATTTCCAGCTCAAGCTCCATAATCAGGGTCACGCCGACATTCCGCCGTTCCTCGAGCGGATCCGCGCCTTGCTCGACACCTATGGCGCGGGTTTCACGGTCGCCGAGATCGGCGGCGAGGACAGCGACCGCGAGATGAAGCTGTTCACGGCGGATGGCAAACGGCTCGACAGCGCGTACAGCTTCGATTTCCTCTACGCCGATGCGCTGACGCCGGCGCTCGTCGCGGACTCGCTCGCGCGCTGGCCCAATGATCCGACGATCGGCTGGCCGAGCTGGGCGTTCGAGAACCATGACGCGCCGCGCGCCGTATCGCGCTGGACACGCCCCGAGAATGCCGCCGCGTTTGCGCGGATGAAGCTGCTGCTGCTAGCCTGTCTGCGCGGCAACATCTTCCTGTATCAGGGCGAGGAGCTGGGGCTGACGCAGGTCGACATCGCGTTCGAGGACCTGCTGGATCCCGAGGCGATCGCCAACTGGCCGATGACGTTGTCGCGCGATGGCGCACGGACGCCGATGCCGTGGACCGGCGCCGCGCCTGACCTCGGTTTCGGCAGCCAGACGCCGTGGCTCCCGTTCGGCGGCGACCATGCCGCGCTCGCGGTCGATGCGCAGGACGCAGATCCGCACTCGCTGCTTAACTGGACGCGCGCCGTGACCGGCACGCGCAACGCGCACCCAGCGTTACGCTCGGGCGATCTGCGGGTGCTGTACAGCGACGACGCGGTGCTCGCGCTCGAACGCGACGGGGGCGGCGAACGGCTGGTGTGCCTGTTCAACTTCGGCGATCGCGCACGCGACTGGCCGGCGGGTGTGCCGCAGGGCGGGACCGTTCTGCTCGCGACCGATGTGCGCGATGCCGGGATGCTGCCCGCCTTTGCCGGGCTGGTGCTGCGGCTATGACCTATCCGGCGGCGAACCGGACGATCGTGATCCTCGGCGGCGGGACCGCTGGCTGGATCGCGGCCTGCCTGATCGCCAGCCGGTGGCCGCAAGCGCGTGTCACGCTGGTCGAAAGCCCCGACATCGGCATCGTGGGAGTCGGCGAGGGCTCGACCCCGCAGCTCAAGCATTTCTTCGATCAGCTCGGGATCGCCGAAGCCGAATGGATGCCCGCGTGCGATGCTACCTACAAGCTCGGCATCGGGTTCGACGGCTGGTCGCATCGGCCGGGGTTCGACCGCTATTTCCATCCCTTCCCGACAGCGCTCGACAGCCATACCGCGGGAATGTTCTTCTATAACACGCGTGCGCGGCGGACCGGCCGCGACGTGGTGGCCCATCCCGATCGGTTCCTCCTGCCCGCGCGGCTTGCGGCGGCGGCATGTGCGCCACAGCCTGACGAGACTTTCCCGTTCGAGGTCAGCTACGGCTATCATTTCGATGCGTACAAGGTCGGTGCGTTTCTGGCGCGGCATGCGGTCGACAAGCGCGGGGTGATCCATCTCCAGCGCCGCATCGCCGGGGTCGAGCGTTCGGCCGACGGCGGCATCGCGGCGCTTCGCTGCACCGATGGCGAGCGGATCCCAGGCGACGTCTTCGTCGACAGCAGCGGCTTCCGCAGCCTGGTGTTCGAGGGCGCATTGGCCGTGCCGTTCGTCCGGTACGGCGATACCCTGTTCAACGACTCCGCCGTGGTCATGCCGACCCCACGCGACGAAGCCGCCCTGCTCGCCAGCCAGACCCGCGCGACCGCTCTGTCCGCGGGGTGGGTATGGGACATCCCGCTGACCAGCCGGACCGGCAACGGCTATGTCTATTCGAGCCGGCATATCACGCCCGACCAGGCCGAAGCCGAACTGCGCGCGCACCTCGCCATCGGCGACGAGAGCACGGCGCGCCATTTGTCGATGCGGGTCGGGCGCGTCGCCGAAAGCTGGTCACACAATGCGTTGGCGGTCGGCTTGGCGCAGGGGTTTCTCGAGCCGCTCGAGGCGACCGCGCTGCACATCGTGATCGCGACGGTCGAGGCGTTTCTGGACGCCGTCGATGCCGATGGCTTCACCGCCAAGGCACGGACGCCGTTCAACGCCCGGATCGCCGCCCGCTATGATGGCGTGCGCGATTACATCGTCGCGCATTACCGCCTGAACCAGCGCCTTTCCGATCCGCATGGCTATTGGGCCGCCGCGCGCGCGGTCGAGCCCTCCGACATGCTCAAGCGGATCATGTCCGCCTGGTTTACCGGCGCCGATCTGGCGGCGGAGATCGATGCGCTCGACATCGGCCGCTATTACAATGCGATCAGCTGGCATTGCCTGCTGGCCGGCTATGGCACCTTTCCCGACGATGCACGGCTCGTCCCGCCCGGCGCCGAGATCGAGCGGATCGACATGGCCCGGATCGATGATTTTCTGCGCCGATGTGCGCTCAATTTTCGCCCCCACCACACGCACCTCCCCCGGTAATCAGTTGAGAGACCTGTCATGAAACGCCTCCCCCTCGCGCTGCTGCTCGCGACCGTCGCGCTGCCGCTCACCGCAGCCGCCGCCCAGGCGCAGGCCGCCGCGCCCGCCGCCACACTGTCGGCGCAACGCGACGGTGTCGAAGTCACCGCCGGATCCCTCAAGATGCGGCTCGTCGCCCTGTCCGATGATCTGGTCCGGGTGCGGATCGCGCGCGACGGGGTCTATCCGGAAGACGCGAGCTGGGCGGTGCTGCCGGCGCAACGCAAGACGCGCGCGACCGTCACGCCCACCGCCGATGGCTTCACCACCGCCGCCCTGCGCGTCCGTGTCGGCGCAGGCGGCGCGGTGACGTTCGAGACACGCGACGGCAGGATCATTTCCGCCGACGCAGCCCCCGCGAGCGTCGACGGCAAGGCGTTCACGCTCGCCAAGACGCTCCCGATCACCGAGCATTTCTACGGCCTTGGCGACAAGACCGGCGGCCTCGACCGGCGCGGCAAGGAATTCGTCGACTGGAATACCGATGCGTTCGGCTTCACCAGCGGGGACGACCCGATCTACAAGTCTATCCCGTTCTTCGCATCGACCGGCGGCGCGGGCGGGAGTTACGGAATCCTGCTCGACAACACCTATCGTACCTGGTTCGACTTCGGTCACCGCAACGCCGAAACGCTGACGTTCGGTGGCCCGGATGGCCCGATCGACTATTATTTCATCGCCGGCCCCAGCCTCGCCGACGTCACCCGCCGCTACGCCGGGCTGACCGGCCATGCCCCGCTCGCGCCGAAGTGGGCGCTCGGGTACCAGCAGTCACGCTACAGCTACATGTCGGCCGACGAAGTCCGCGAGATCGCCCGGCACCTCCGCGCCGACCGCGTGCCGACCGACGTCATCTGGCTCGACATCGATTATCAGGATCGCAACCGGCCGTTCACTACCAACCCCAAGACCTTCCCGGACCTGCCCGGGCTCGCGGCGGACATGAAGGCGGAGGGGATCAAGCTGATCGCCATCACCGACCTGCATATCGCCAAGGTCGATACCGGCTATGCCCCATATACCAACGGCAAGCGCGCCGACGCGTTCGTCAAGAACCCCGATGGCAGCGTTTACGTCGCGCCGGTCTGGCCCGGCCCGTCGGTCTTTCCCGACTTCACCCAGACCACGTCGCGTCGGTGGTGGGGGACGCTCTACAAGGGCTTTCTCGACGCCGGGATCGCCGGTTTCTGGAACGACATGAACGAGCCGGCGATCTTCAATACGGCGACCAAGACGATGCCGCTGGATACCGTGCACCGCATCGCCAGTGACGATTTCGCGACCCGTACGGGCGACCATCGCGAGATCCACAACGTCTATGGCATGCAGAACACGCGCGCGACCTATGACGGCCTGCTCGCGCTCCGCCCGAACGAGCGTCCGTTCGTGATGACGCGCGCAAGCTATGCCGGCGGCCAGCGCTATTCGGTGACGTGGACCGGCGACAACAGCGCGACCTGGGATCACCTGAAGCTGTCGGTCCACCAGATCATCAACCTCGGCCTGTCGGGCTTCGCCTATAGCGCCGCCGACGTCAGCGGCTTCGCGGGCGGGCCGAGCCCGGACCTGCTGACTCGCTGGTTCGAGATCGGCGCGTTCACGCCCGTCTTCCGTGATCATTCCGCCACCGGTACGCCGCGGGTCGAGCCGTGGGTCGACGGTCCCGACCACCTCGCGATCCGGCGTCGCTTCGTCGAGGAGCGGTATCGCCTGATGCCGTATTTCTACGCGCTGGCGGACCAGAACAACCGCCTGGGCGATCCGATCATGCGCCCGGTGTTCTACGATTATCCGAGCGCCGCGAACATGGGCTGCAACCAGTCGATGACCTTCACGCTCGGCAAGGCGTTGCTGATCGCCCCCCCGCCCAGCCCGGAATCGCCGCAGACCTATGACGTCTGCCTCCCTGCCGGGGGCTGGTACGATTACTGGACCGGCCTGCGCACCGGCACGCCCGAGCACCGCGCCGACGGTCCGATCCAGTCGGCGACGCAGGCGGTCCCGACCGAACACGCCGCAGGCGATCGCGTGCTGGAAACCCCGCGCCTTGACCGCCTGCCGGTGTTCGTCCGCGCCGGCACCATCCTGCCGCGCCAGCCCCTCGTCCAGAGCACGGCGCAGACTCCGACCGGGCCGTTGATGCTGGACGTCTATCCCGGGGCGGATTGCATGGGCACGCTGTACGAGGATGACGGGACGACACTCGCCTATCAGCGGGGCGGCTTCCTGCGCCAGACGGTGCGCTGCACGGTGACGCCGAACGGCCTGTCGATTGCGTTCGAACCGCGGGTGGGCGCGTTCAAGCCATGGTGGTCGCAGGTGGCCGTCACGGTGCATGGCTGGACTGGCCAGGCGAGCGGGACGCGCGACGGCAAGCGGCTGGCAACAACGGCGGATACTGCGGCACAGACGCTTACCTTCACCATGCCCGCGCCGCTCAAGGCGGCGCAGGTGGTGTTGACGCGGTGACGTCGGTCCGTCGCCTGGGCTCGGGCTTCAGCTCGGGCCGGGGCGATGTGTGTTTGCAGGCGGTTCAGCGCCGCGTGTCGAACACGCGCAATCGCTTGCCGGTCCCGCTGCTCTCCAGCGTGTCACGCGTGACGAGCATCGTCGTCCCGGGGCGCAACGCGGCGAGAAGGAGGCGGCGAAAGGCATCGGGAATGTGCGTGTGGGCCCGGTCGGGATCGGTCGGGTCGCCGGGCAGCACCGCTGCGCCGGGCAACGGAAGCCGCAGCCAGTGCGGCCCGGTCGCATCGATGGCCTGGAGGACATAGGCGTTGGTGGTCAGGATCGGCGTATCGATCTGCAGCGGTGCCGATCCGATCTCGCGCCCGTTGCGCAATACGACCAGCCGTCGATCCCGCCCGCTGACGAGCAGGGACAGCGGCCCGGTGGGCGCGCGCTCCGGGGTCCATACGAAGGAGCCCGTGCTGGCAATGCCTTCGGCGTGATCGAGCAGGGGATCGGCCGACGGCGCGATTTCGGGAACAGCCGCTTCATCGGTGATGACGACGGTCGCCCCGGTCTTGGTGATCGCATACAGACGTTCGGCGAACCCCCGCGGAAGGCGGATGCAGCCATGGCTCGCGGCATAGCCCGGCAACGCCCCGGCATGCAGCGCCACACCATCCCAGGTCAGCCGCTGCATGTATGGCATGGGCGCGTTGTCGTAGCGGTTGGAGTGATGGGTGACCGCCTTCTGCAGGATGGTGAACACCCCGGTCGGGGTTTCATGCCCGGCGCGTCCGGTCGATACGGTGCTCACCGCGATGGGAACACCGTTGCGATAGACATAGGCGCGCTGCGTCGCCGTGCTGATCACCACCGTAACCGGCCCCGCGGGCGCAATTTCCGGCTCCCAGAGGAAATCGCCCGGCTTCAGCGCCTCGATCCTGCCCGGTTCGCTCTGCGCGTAGGCGGGCGTGACGCTCAGCAACGCTATCGCCGAGACCGCGCGCCATACCCAAAAAACCCGCTGTTTGTTCAGAATCACGCGCATCTCCCTGCGCATGCTCCACACCATGACGGGCGGCGGGCAGCCATTGGGGCGAATACCTAGCCGCGCTCCTCAAGCGACCGCCAGCGGCGATCGGTCTGGCGCTCAGGCCTCGTCGGGCTGCGGCCCCAGCCCGGCGGCAAAGGCGATCCGCAATGCATCCGGAAAGCTCGGCACCTCCAGCTTGGCCATCAGATTGGCGCGGTGGACCTCAACCGTCCGCGGGCTGATCCCGAAGTCGAACGCGATCGTCTTGTTGGGCAGACCGTGCGCGAGTTGTTGCAGCACGTCACGCTCGCGCGGGGTCAGCGCCGCGATGCGGAGCCTCGCGGAATGCGCTTCGGCGGCATGGCGATCGGCATCCTCGATCCGCGCGATCGCGGCTTCCACCATCCCCAGCAGGACGATCCGTTCGAACGGCTTCTCCAGAAAATCGACCGCTCCGCCCTTCATCGCCCGCACCGCCGTCCCCACGTCGCCATGTCCGGTCAGGATGATGATCGGCATGGCAATCCCCCGCTCCGCCAGCGCCGCCTGCACTTCGAGACCGTCTATTTCCGGCATGCGGACGTCGAGCAGGATGCACCCCATCGGTGCGCTACGCGCCTCCTTCAGAAACGCGACCCCGCTCGCCCAGACATGCACCGCATACCCTGCGGTACGCAGCATGAAGCCGGCCGACTTTCGGATTGCCTCCTCGTCGTCGATGATATGGACCACAGGTCGTTCAGTCATCGCGGGGCTCCGGGGGCGCCAGGGGAATGGTAAAATGGAAAGCGGTGCCGACCGGTCGCGACTCGGCCCAGATGCGACCGCCATGCGCCTCGATGATCGTCCGGCAAATCGACAGGCCAAGGCCCATGCCGTCGCGCTTCGTGCTGGCAAAGGCTCCGAAGATGTTGGCGGCGATACCCGCGTCCAGCCCGGTGCCGCTATCGGTCACGGTCACTTGTGCGAAGTCGCCTTGCCGCCGCGCGGTGAGGCGGACCACGCCCGGTCGATCCACCGGGATCGACTCCACCGCATTGCGCATGAGGTTGATCAGCACCTGCTGGATCTGAACGCGATCGACCAGCACCGCGCCCGTTGCCGGATCGATCGCGCGCTCGATCTCGATCGCGGGCGTCGCGGCACCCACCATGCCCAGCGCACAGGCATCGTCGACGATGTCGCCAAGTCTCTCGACCGACTTGTCGAGCTCGCCGCGCGCGACGAAGTCCCGCAGGCGCCGCACGATCTTGCCCGCGCGGTGTGCTTCCGCCGCCGCCTCGGCCAGCGCCTCCTGGACGATCGCCTGGTTGTCCGGCGCCGCCTCCTGCAACAACGCCAGCGACGTCTCGACGTAATTGGCCACTGCCGTCACCGGCTGGTTCAATTCGTGCGCCAGCGTCGAGGCCATCGTTCCCATCGCCGTGACGCGTGAGATATGCAGCAATTCGGATTGGAGTTCGGCCAGTTGCGCTGCGGCGCTTTCCCGGTTGGTCAGATCCCGAATGAACCCGGTGAACACCCGGCGCCCGCGCCCGCGCGCTTCGCCGATCGCCAGTTCGTGAGCGAAGGTCGTTCCATCCTTGCGCAGCCCGATCACGCGCCGGGCCATGCCGATGATGCGGCGCTCCCCGGTATCGAGATAACGCGACAGATACCGGTCATGCGCCTCGCGATCGGGCGATGGCATCAGCATCGAGACGTTGCGCCCGACCACTTCGGCCTCGTCATAGCCGAACAGGGTTTGCGCGGTGGTGCTGAACGACTGGATCACCCCGTGATCGTCGATCACGATCATCGCATCGGGGACGGTCTCGAGGATCGAATTGAGCAGGATGGCGCTCGACTCGATCGAACTGGCCGAGGCGCGTTCGGCCGTTACGTCGCGGACGACCAGCCAATACCCCTCGACCGCTCCCCCGACCCCGTCGATCGCCGTCAGAGAAACGATCGCGCGGAAGCAGGTGCCGTCCTTGTGGCGGCACAGGTCTTCCGCTGTCTTGCGCCTGGCGAGCCCGTCCGACGCCAGATCGTCGAGCAGGGACGCGGCCGTGCCGGGCGCCAGCAGCCGCCCCGCGCCCTGTCCGCCAATCTCCGCTTCGGTCCAGCCGAACAACAACTCGGCCGCCTTCCCCCAGCCGTTGACAAGGCCCTGCCGGTCCAGTCGCACGATGGCGTGATCTGGCAGCGCCTCGATCAAGCTCGGCAACGCACCGGCCCCGATCGGGTCTGCCGCGATCGCTCCTGCGGCGCGTAACGGATCTTGAACCGGCATCACTGTTCCCGTTGGTTCCTTCTGCCGTACCGCGCCCGGTGCCCCCAGATATCTACGTACTTCTACGGGGCCCCGATATCGCGCAGGAGCGGCCGCGCGACGGGCGCGGCCAGGCGCGTCAGCAGATCCACCAGCCGATCCACGTCGGCAGGCCTCACCGGTCCGGGCGCGACGAGCGGGCGGACGAACGTCTCGAAATACGCAGATTTGCCCTGGTAGGCGAGCGACCATTCCGAAAAGCGCCTCCGGTCCGATCCGCCGTCCTGGACGACGAGCACGTCCCGGTGCCGCGGGTCGCGCCCGATGCTTTGCATCAGCGTCGCGATCACCGCATCTGGCCCTTCGATCAATTGCGCGAAGTGGTTTTCGGTAGCGATCAGCGCGCCTGTCACGCCCAGACTGGCGTTGCGCCGCTCGGCGGGTGCAACGATCGCGGCAATGACGGCGGCCGCCTGCTTCGTAGCGAAGGTATGCGTGCTGACGTAGACGATGGTACGCTGCATTACGGGATCGCCGACAAGAGGTTCGATGATGTTCGGGCGTCATGCCGGCGAACACCATACGAAGTATTCCCGAGCACCGCGGGTTCCTGGCGCGCCGGGCGCACTAACGGGCCGGTGCGCCGGGCCCGGCCACGGTCGCTAGCGCGCAGGCGTCCCGCACCACCAGAGACCGGTACCCCGGCAGCGCGATATAGCCGGCGCGCGCGAAGTCGCGCAGTTTACGGCTGACCGTCTCGATCGAAAGGCCCAGCAGATCGCCGAGTTGCTGACGGCTCAACGGGATCGCGATCTGCCCGCCCGCGTCCGGCGCGCTCCGTCCGGCGAGATCCAGCAGGAAGGTGGCAACTTTCTGGGGCGCCGACAGCCTGGCCAGCATCACCATGCTGCGCTCGGCACGGGACAGATCGTCCAGCGCCCGCATCAGCAGCGCATGCTCGATCGCGGGATGTGCCGCGGCAAACCGCTCGAACGGAGCCCGCGCGAACACGCACAATACGGCATCGGTCAGCGCGGTCAGGCTATGATCGCAGGTGCGGCCGAACAGTCGACCGACCATGGCGCCGGGGTACGCCAATCCGACCACCTGTTCCCGGCCGTCGGCCAGCATCAGGCTGCGTTTCAGTACCCCTTTGCACAGGTTCGCGACGATCGACGAGTCCGCGCCCTCCCAGGCCAGGGTCTCCCCGGCGCGGAGCGTCTCGATGCGTCGGAGCGCCGCGAGATCGGCGCGGCCGGAGTCCGGCACGCTCGCGCAGATCGTGCGCTCACGTACCGCGCATCCGGCGCATGGTCCGGCGACGGCGTTCTTCCTCACCACAGATCGAAGATACATAGCGCCCCCATGCATCGCGAATACGAAAGACGAGCGGTGGAGGATCGCCGTAATCTTACGTAGCTGCGCGCTTGTCGCCGCGCAAACCGACCGCTCTGTCCTGCCGCTACCCGGGTTCCCGTCACGAACACCGGAGAGACATCATGCAGTTTACTTCACTCCTGGCCGTAGCGATCGCGATCGGCATAGCGATCCCGGCGCAGGCGCAAATCAGCAAGGGCGACGTCCTGATCCGTGCGCGCGCCATCGTGGTCGCGCCCAATGAACGCAGCGGCGCCGTCACCCCCGGCTTTCCCGGCAGTCGCCTGGGCGTCGACACCAGCGTCGCGCCGGAAGTCGACTTTACCTATATGCTCAGCGATCACATCGGCACGGAGCTGATCCTGGCGACAACCAAGCATAGCGTGAGCGGACGCGGCACGATCGCGGCCCTCGACAAGGTTGCCAGCACCTGGGTGCTGCCCCCCACACTGACTCTCCAATATCACTTCGCGCCAAAGAGCCATGTTCGGCCGTATCTCGGCGCTGGGGTCAATTACACGATCTTCTATCATGCGAGGGCGAGCGATTCGCTGGTCGGCGCGATCGGTGCGACGGACGTCCATCTCACCGATAGTTTCGGCTATGC
Organism: Sphingomonas sp. CARO-RG-8B-R24-01; assembly: GCF_022662295.1. Classification (NCBI taxonomy): domain Bacteria; kingdom Pseudomonadati; phylum Pseudomonadota; class Alphaproteobacteria; order Sphingomonadales; family Sphingomonadaceae; genus Sphingomonas; species Sphingomonas sp. CARO-RG-8B-R24-01. Next base: position 41,377 of record NZ_JAKNQI010000009.1, read on the forward strand.
CCTCCAGACCGGGATCGACGTGGACATTTCCCGCCGCATGTTCGTCAATCTCGATGTGAAATACATCGATATGAACACCACCGCACGTCTCGATACCGGCGCCGCGGTCAACCGGGCACGCGTTCACGTCGATCCGATCGTCGCGGGCATCGGTGTGGGAATACGGCTCTAGCTTCCCGGAACCGCACGGCCGAGGTCGTGCGGTTTGACCCGGTCAAATGCGGCCCGGGGGGTACCGTGGCAGAACGCGGTCCTGCGAAAGGAGCAGGACGATGCACAGCGATGCCGATGGGTTTCTCTATCTCGCTGTCGGGGCGATGATCGTGTTCATGGCGATCCTGTTGTGGGCCTGCCTGACCGACCGGGGTCCGCCTCCGACCGATACCCGGTCGCCGATGCGATAGCTGTCCCGTGCAAAAGGCCGCCCCGGTATCCCGAGGTGGCCTTCTGCCGTCTTGCTCCGGTCTTTTGTCCCTCAATCGTCCGCGGGCAATTCCAGTTCGTGCCACAGGCCGTTGAGGATGCCGAACGCGACCGCGAGGCCGAGGCCCAGAACCCAGCTGAAGTACCACATGTGCATCACTCCCAAGGCTATTGATCAATACAGGTCGACGTTGGCCACGACCTGCGCGGTCGTGACCCGACCGAACATCACGCGGTAGACCCAGGCGGTATAGAGCAACACGATCGGCAACAGCACGACCGTCACCCCCAGCATCAGCCCGAGCGTCGCCTGGCTCGACGAGGCATTCCACACCGTCAGGCTCGAATGCGCATCGATGCTCGACGGCAGGATGAACGGGAACATCGATACGCCGACCGTCGCGATGATGCCGCACGCCGCCACCGAGGACCCAACCAGCGCCGCCGCCTCACGGCGCACCAGGATTCCCGCCAGTGCGAGCGCCGTTCCGCCGAAGCCGAGCACCGGTGCCAGGATCATCCAGGGATGACGGCCATAATTGGCGAGCCATGCGCCCTGCTGGATCACCGTCGTCATGCGTGTCGGGTTCGACGGGCCGAGCGGATCGACGCTCCCCTGCACCGCATACCCATTGCCAGCCGCCACGAAGCCCCAGCCGACCGCGAACAACAGCAGCGACACCACTGCGGCGACCGTGCCGAAGGCCCGGGCGCGATAATGGACCGACCCTCGTTCCACCTTCACCGCCAGCCAGGCGCTGCCGTGCAGCACCAGCATCGCCACCGACAACAGTCCGCAGACCAGGGTGAACGGGGTGAACAGGCCCAGCAGGCCGCCGACATAGGTCGCGCGCAGGTCATCGTCGACCCGGAACGGGGCGCCCTGCAGGACATTGCCGACCGCAACGCCGAACACCAGCGCGGGCACCAGTCCGCTGACGAACAACGCCCAATCCCATCGTCCGCGCCATTTGGGGCTGTTCGACTTGGAGCGGTATTTGAACGCCACCGGTCGCAGGATCAACGCTGCCAGCACGAGGAACATCGCGAGGTAGAAGCCCGAGAAACTGATCGCATAGACGAGCGGCCATGCCGCGAAGATCGCCCCGCCGCCGAGGATGAACCACACCTGGTTCCCTTCCCACGTCGGCGCGATCGCATTGATCACGATCCGCCGCTCGACGTCGTCGCGCGCGATGAACGGCAGCAGCGCGGCAACGCCGAGATCGAAGCCATCGGTGACGGCAAAGCCGATGAGCAACACGCCAAGCAGCGTCCACCAGATCAGCCGGAGGAGTTCATAGTCGAGAAATGCCATGGTCGGATCCTCCTTCAGGCAACGAGTTCAGGGATGGGCCGGGCGCCGGCGGGGTCGGGCAGCGGGTCTGGCGCGGCATCCGGCAGCCCCTCGATCGGGCCGTGGGCGATCGCCGCGAGGACAAGACGAACCTCGATCACCGCCAGCACCCCGTAGAGCGCGGTGAAACCGACGATCGTCGTGATCAGCATCGCCGGGGTTAGCGACGACATCGCCAGGAACGTCGGCAGCACGCCGTCGATCGCCCATGGCTGCCGCCCCAGTTCGGCAACCACCCAGCCGAGTTCCGCCGCGATCCACGGCAGCGGCATCGCCGCGACCGCCAGACGCAGGAACCAGCGGTAGCGGTCATGCCGCCGGGCGGTCGAGATGAGGAAGGCCGCAGTGAAGAGGGCGATCATCACGAACCCGATCCCCGCCATGATACGAAACGACCAGAACATCAGCGGGACGCTGGGCACCGTGTCCCAGGCGGCCGCATCGATCATGGCCGGCGTCGCGGCAGCGGGATCCGCGACATAGCGCTTCAGCAGCAGTGCATAGCCGAGATCGCGCTTGTGCATCTCGAAGGCGGCACGCGCAGCTTTGTCGGTGGGTGCGTGCTTCAGCACCTGGACCGCGCGATAGGCAACCTGTCCCGAGGTGATCCGCTCGTGTGCCTTGAGCACCAGTTCCGACATGCCGGTGACTTCGCCCGTGAGGCTCCGCGTCGCCATGAGACCGAGCACCCACGGGACCTCGACCTGATACCGCGTCGTCCGCGTCTTGAGATCGGGAAGCCCGAACAGCGTCAAGCCGGCCGGGGCCGGCGCGGTGTGCCATGCCGCCTCGATCGCGGCCAGTTTCATCTTCTGGTTGTCGGTGAGCGCATAGCCACTCTCGTCCCCGAGAACGACCACCGACAGCGACGACGCGAGCCCGAAAGCCGCGGCGACCGTCATCGATCGCTTTGCGACCTGCGTCCAGCGCCCCTGCAGGAGGTAGAAGGCCGAAACCCCGAGCACGAGCACCGAGGCGATGACATACCCCGCGCTGACGGTGTGCACGAACTTCGCTTGCGCGACCGGGTTGAACAGGACGGCGCCGAAATCGGTCACTTCCATCCGCATCGTATCGGTATTGAAGCGCGCACCGACCGGATTCTGCATCCAGCCGTTCGCGATCAGGATCCACAGCGCCGACAGGTTCGAGCCTACCGCGACCATGAACGTCACGAACAGATGTTGCCGCTTGCTGAGCTTTTCCCACCCGAAGAACATCAGGCCGACGAAGGTCGCCTCGAGGAAAAAGGCCATCAGCCCCTCGATCGCCAAGGGCGCGCCAAACACGTCGCCGACATATTGCGAAAAATACGACCAGTTGGTGCCAAACTGGAATTCCATCGTCAGCCCGGTGGCGACGCCCAGGACGAAGTTGATCCCGAAGATCTTCGCCCAAAACCGCGTGACCACGCGCCAGATCGGCCGATTGGTCATCACGTACAGCGATTCCATGATGACCAGCATGAAACTCAGGCCGAGCGTCAGCGGGACGAACAGAAAGTGGTACAGCGCGGTCAGCGCAAACTGAAGTCGCGATAAATCGACGACACTGAAATCCATTACAAAGCCCTCCGGGCCCAAGCAATAGTGAGCCGCCCCTGGCAATCCGGCTAACCGTGCAGGGGTGTCGGCCGGAATACGCGGTTTCCCGTATTCGACCGCCGTCCCCCCTGTTCTAGGCAGCGGTCATGACCAGTGCTGCCCTTCCCGGCCACCAGCCGCGCCCCGTTCTATCGGATTTGGCGCGGCATGCCTCGCGCCTGCCGGTGCTGCTGCTGTTGATCGATAGCGGCGGTGCGGTCGTCTTCGCCGGCGGCATCGCGGGGGCGGTTTCGACGGTCGCGGCGGGATCGGCTCCGGTGGCAGGGTGGATCGGCCTGATGCTGCTCGGCGGTGCGATCCGCGGGGCCGGGACGTGGGCATCGGCACGCGTCGCTGCGCGCGACGCGCAATGTGCCAAGCAAGACGTCCGCGAACGAGTGGTTGCCGCACTGTTCCGCCCGCTTGCGGGTAACGGGACGACGGGCGCGGCGATGACCGGGGCGGTCGACGAAGTGGAAGCCATCGATGGCTATGTCGCCCGCTTCCTTCCGGCGCGGCGGGCCGCGCGCATCGCGCCCCTTATCGTCGGGGCAGCGATCGGGATCGCCAGTCCGATTTCCGCGGCGATCCTGCTGCTGACCCTGCTGCCGTTCATCGCTACGATGGCGCTGGCCGGGGGCGCGGCGGCGGCGGAGTCGCGCCGTCAGTTCGAGGCGCTCGCGCGACTGTCGATCCGTTTCGCCGATCGGGTCCGCGCCCTCCCCGTCATCCTCGCGTTCGGCGCGGTCGAACGCGAGACGCACGGCATCGCGGCGGCATCGGATGCGGTCGCCGCGCGGACGATGCGCGTCTTGCGCGTCGCGTTCGTATCGTCTGCCGCTCTCGAATTCTTCGCCGCGCTCTCGGTTGCGCTGGTCGCCGTCTATGCCGGGTTCAACCTGCTCGGACTGTTGCCCGTCAACGTGCCCGAACACCTCACGCTCGGCCGGGCCTTCTTCGTTCTCGCGCTGGCGCCGGAGGTCTATGCGCCGATGCGGCGCCTGGCCGCGGCCTATCATGACCGCCAGGCTGCCGAGACCGCGGCGGAACGGATCGCGGGCCTCGTGGCGGCGCAAGCCCCCCGCCCCCCCGCATGGATCCGCGCCGGCGATGGCCCGCCCCGGCTGACGTTCGACCGCGTCACGATCCGCTATCCCGGGACCGACCACGCCGCGCTCGAAAACCTGACGCTCGACATCGCCCCGGGCGAGATCATCGCCCTGACGGGGCCGTCGGGCAGCGGCAAGTCGAGCCTGCTGCATCTGCTGCTAGGCCTGGCACCGCTCAGCGCGGGGCGGGTGGAGATCGATGGCCAGACGCTGCCCCCGGATGCGTCGCTCGCGGCGATGGCGGCGTGGTCGGGCCAGGCTCCGTTGCTACTGCCGGGAACGATCGCCGACAACATCGCGCTATCGGATCCCGGTGCCCACCCGGACGCCATCGCCCAGGTGGCAGCAATGACAGGCCTGATGCCGGTTCTTGGACGGCGCCGGGGCGGCCTGCACGCGCAATTGGATGCGCGTGGCAGCGGCCTGTCCGGCGGTGAGCGGCGGCGCATCGGACTGGCGCGCGCGATGCTCAAGCGAGGCCCGCTGCTGCTGCTCGACGAACCGACCGCGCATCTCGATCGTGGTGCCGAAACCGCGATGATCGCAACCATCCGCCACGCGTGCCGTGGCCGGACGGTGCTGATCGCCACGCACAGCCCTGCCCTCGCCGCGATCGCCGGCCGGGTCATCGCGCTGGATTGCCGATGATCCCGCGATCCGCCTCGCCCCTCGCCACCTTACTGCGCGCGGCGGCGCGCGCCCGACGCCGCGATCTTAACCGCGCTGCGGCGTGCGCGCTTGCCCTGTCGGTCGCGACGGTGCTGCTGCTGGGGTTGTCTGGCTGGTTCCTGACCGCGGCCGCGCTCGCCGCCATGACGGGCGCTGCACATCTCTTCAATTACATGCTGCCGGCCGTCGGCATCAGGTTGCTCGCGATTGTCCGCACCGGCGCGCGCTACGGCGAGCGGCTGAACGCGCATGATGCGGCGCTCGGTATGCTCGCTCGCATCCGCCCGGCCCTGTTCGGCGCGATCGCGGCGGCGCCGCCCGGACGCGCCCGCGCCCTGTCCACCGGGGAAGCCAGCGCTCGCCTCGTCCAGGATGTCGCCGTCATCGAGGCATCGGTGGTCCGCCGGTCGGCGATCTGGTCGCTCCTCGGGGCCATCCTTTCGAGCGGAGCGCTGGCGCTCGTGGCGGGCACCGCGACGCTGTTTGCGGTCCTGACCGTGCTGGCCGCAACGATCGCTGCGGCGGCACTGATGGCCCGAAGGCTGGGAAAGCCGGCGGCCGCCGTCCTGCTGGCGAACGGCGCGCTCAAGGACAGGATAGCACGCTACGGCGCCGCGGCAGCTGAACTGCGCTGCTACGGGATGGAAGATCGCGCCACCGCCGAAGTCGCGATCTGTAGCGAAACCCTGTCCGCCGCGCAGCTGGCGCGGGTCGATGCGTCGAGCTGGCTCGACGTCTTACTCGCGATCGCGACGGCGCTTGCGGCGAGTGCCGCCTTCGTCCTGGCGGCTCCCGCCGGGGCGGCGGCCGCCGCCTTGGCGGCGCTGGCGGCTGCAATGGGGGTGGACGGCATCGCCCCGCTGATCCGCGACCTCGGCGAGCGCGCCGGCGTCACCACGGCGACCGCGCGGCTCGACCGACTGCTGCGGCAGTCGGAAACCAGGTGCGCACGCCCGCGTCCGCCGGACCCGCTTGCCTTGGAACTGTGGTTTGCCGACTTGGGAAACGCGACGTTCGACCCGGGCGAGCGGATCGCGCTCGTGGGACCGTCCGGCTGCGGCAAGACCAGCCTGGTCGAGACCCTGCTGGGATTGCGTCCGGCGGCGCGCGATCGGGTTTGCATCGGCGGCGTGGATATCACCGACATCCCCGCCAGCCAGGCGCGCGAACTGTTCGCTTTCGCCCCGCAGGATGCCCATCTGATCGCCGGAACGGTGCGAGACAATCTGCTGCTTGCCGATCCGGATGCCAGCGACGCAGCGCTGTGGCATGCGCTTCATGATGCCGCCCTGGATATCTGTGTCGCCGGCCTGACGGACGGGCTGGATGCCTGGATCGGCGAGAATGGCGCGCGGCTTTCAGGCGGCGAGAAGCGCCGGCTGTCGCTCGCCCGCGCATTGCTGTCGGCGGCGCCGTGGCTGGTCCTCGACGAACCGACCGAGGGACTCGACCCGCAGACCGAGCATGCCGTGCTGGCGCGGATCGAGGCGCGTCTCGATCGGACCGGTCAGGGTGTGCTGGTCATTACGCACAGTCCATCAGTCCGTCGATTCTGCGACTCCACCGCTTATATGGGTGGCACCGCCGCAGCCGACGGTCTGGTGCCCTGGCCGGACTTGCCTCAACGCGCGCAGCTGGTCGGCGAGACCTGATTCCCGGCGCGGCCGTCGGTTCACCCGGTTACCGCGTCAGCGCTGCTTCTGCCCAGGTGACCGGATCCGGGAAGCGCATAGGCCGTGCGGTCCGCGCCACCAGCTCGATGATCTTTACCCCGCGGACATCGACCTTCATTGATGCCGCCGCATCTCCAAACCGCATGGCCGCCGACTGGCGCAGCAGCTTGCCATCCCCATAGACCGAGAACCGCACCGGCTCGCTGCGGTCGCGCGCGGAATCGTCCACGCCGACCAGCGTGGTGAAGTGGTCGAACCCGGTGTTGCGGACCTCTATTCGTGAATTGGCCAGGATGCCGATGCCGGTAGCGAAGCTGTGCCCGGCAACCTGCAGCGTCTCGCCATAAGGGGTCGTGTCGGCTTGCGCCCCGCCCCAGCCGCCATAGCGCGGACGATCCCCCCCGCCGCGTGTCCCGCTCCAGGCGGAAATCGCCCGATGCGCGATCGGTTCGTGCTCGGGAACCGTCACGCCGTCCACGGCGGGGTTTACGCTGCCGGGTTGCTCGGACAAGTACAGCCCCGCTGGCAACTGGCGCTCGCCGCGCGCGATGAACACCCGCGTCTGATGCGGCGCTAGCGTCATTTTCGTCTCGTCGCGAAAGTCACGCTTCTGCCCCGTCCACACATCGTCTAGCACGACCTGGGCCGTGTCGGTGTATTTGAGCTGCGCCGCGGTCAGCACGACGTCGGTCGAGACGGCGTTGCGGTTGAAGATCGCGACAGCCTTTTCGCCGCTTGCCAGCGTCTTGACCAGGATCTGGACGTCGTCGGTATCATAGGCCAGCACTGCCTGGTTGCCCGCGGGGTCCTGATTGAGCGCGATGATCCGCGCGTTTCCAAGCAGGCCGATCAGCGCGGGTGATGCCTTACGCAGGTCGTAACCGATGAACAGCGGCGCGTTTTCCATTGCCCACAAGGCGAAATGACTGCGCGCCTCCTCCAGATGCTGCACGTCGAAGTCGCCGGTGCCGACGAACAGCATGTCGGGGTCATTCCACGACCCGGCGTGGGCATAGAGCGCGCGGCGCGACACGGTATCGAAATTGTGCAGCATCCGCGACCATTTGGGCGAAATATCCTCGCTGGTCCGCGAGATGTTGCCCAGGTCCTTGCCCCAGGCGCGCACGTCCGCCGATCCCCACAGGCAGATCGAGAAGAGATAGTCGCGGTCGGGGTTATAGCGTTTCAACGCCGCCCCGACCGACTGATACAGCCCGCGCACCGTCGGGATATCAGTACGTCCGAGCGACTCCGGATCGATGATCGGTGCGAACGCCCGGTACGTGCCGGCCTGAACGAGCTTGCTGCTGGCGGGCAATCCGCGAATGCCGCAGCCATCGACCTTGATCAGGTCGAACCCCCAGTCGGCGAAATACAGACGAATGTCCTGATCGACATGTCCGTAAAGCCCGACCTCTCGTTCCGCGACGGTTCCTTGGGGCTGGTTGGGCGCGGTCGACGCGTAGATCTGCCCGCACGAGTTACGGCCGATATCGGAATAGATCCCGGCCTTGAAGCCCATCGCGTGCAGCCGGTCGGTAAGTGGCCTGAAACTCGTGTCCCCGCCCGGCCCCGCCCCCGCCGCCGACGGAAAGGTCGCGGTGCGGATGACCATCCGCCCGTCCGGCTGACGCCGTTTGAGCCACCAGCCATCGTCGATGTCGATGTACCGATACCCCTTGGCGGCCAGCCCGCTGTCCGCGATGATCTTCGCGGAGGCGATCACCTTTTCCTCGCTGACGTCGGTGCCGAACGCGTTCCAGCTGTTCCACCCCATCGGCGGCAGCCTGGCAGCTCCGTCGCCGTTCGCGCTCCAACGGCCGGTCGGGGCGAGATCATCCGCCAGCGCCGGCGCCGGTACGAGCGCCAGGCCGATCCCGGCGACGCCGAGACCGATCGTGCGCAGGCGTTTCAATACCGCCGGTTGCATCAGCCCATCTCCCCCGTTCCGCCGTGTCGCTCAGTGCAGGTCGAGCACCACCACGGACATCGCCGGAAGCGTGGCGGTCAGGGTTCCCCCGGCAATCTGCGCCGCACCAAATGATGCCGGCTTGACCACGTCGGGCTGCTCGAAGCTGTTGTGCGAATCCATGTTCGCGCCCGTCACGATCCTTCCCGAAACGCTGGAGGCAGCGACTCCCGTCAATGCGACCGACAGCGGGATCGCGCGCGTGGGATCCAGGTTCACGAGCGCGACATGCACCTGCCCCGCCGTGTCGCGCACGGCCGATGCACTGATCGCGGGCAAGGCAAAGGCGTCCTTGTGATACCAGGGCGATGTCACGTCGATCGGCAGCACCGTCGCGTCCTGCCAGGGCTTGTACAGGTCGAACACCCAATAGGTCGGCGTCTTGACCATGCGCGCGCCATCGGTGAGCAGCATCGCTTGCAATACGTTCACCATCTGCGCGACCGCTGCCATCTTCACGCGGTCAGCATGGTGCGCGAAGATGTTGAGGTTGACGCCCGCGACGACCGCATCGCGCACGCTGTTCTGCTGGATCAGAAAGCCCGGGTTGCTGCCGGGGGCCGGATCGTACCACGTGCCCCATTCGTCGACGACCAGCCATGTCTTCTTCTCGGGATCGTATTTGTCCATGATCGCCGAATGCTTGGTTACGAATTCGTCCATCTGCAGCGTATGCGCCATGGTGGACGCCCATTCGTTCTCGGAAAAGCCGAGGGCAGGGCCCTTGTCGCCCCAGACCTTGTCGCGCGGCCGCGTGTAGTAATGCAACGCGAGACCGTCGATGTTCTTGCCCGCGAGACGCATCATCGTCTCGGTCCATTCGTAATTGGCGTCGCTCGGGCCGCTCGCGATCTTGAGCAGTTTGTTGGTACCGCCGGCCTTGGCGAACAGGGCGTAGCGGTTGGTCAGGTCCGCCGCATATTCGGCGCGCATGTTGCCGCCACAGCCCCAGAGTTCGTTGCCGATGCCGATGTAGTTGAGCTTGAACGGCGCCGGATGCCCGTTGGCCGCACGTTCCTTCGCCAGCGTCGACCCGCTTGGCGACGTCATATACTCCACCCATTGCGCGGTTTCGCTTGGGGCTGCGCTGCCGACGTTCGCCGACACGTAGGATTCGGCGCCCAGACGCTCGACGAAACCCATATATTCGTTCGTTCCGAACGCGTTATCCTCGTCGACGCCGCCCCAGTTGGTGTTGATCTTGACCGGGCGCTTGGCGCGCGCACCGATCCCGTCCCGCCAATGATATTCGTCGGCGAAACATCCGCCGGGCCAGCGAACCATCGGCACCTTGATCGCCCTGAGCGCATCCAGCACATCGCGCCGATAGCCGTGGTCGTTGGGGATGGCCGATTTCTCACCGACCCAGATCCCGCCGTAGATGCCGTGCCCGAGATGCTCGGCGAACTGTCCGAACACCTGCCGGTTCATCCGTGGCCCCGGCCGATCGGCGTGGATTTCGCCCGTTGCGCTCGTCGCGGGATCAGCGCCCTGCTGCGCAACGGCCATTGCCGGAAGACTTGCGACGCCCAAGCATAAGGCAAGACGAACATGATGCAGCATCGCGATAATCCCTCTCCGAATCGTTGCCACACCCTTGCTCGAGGGGTTGCTCTTTGATCGATCTTGTCTGAGTATAAGTGGCAAGCCGTGACGTCAACGGCGCAAGCACGGTGCCGTCGGACCGGCCCTGGAGAAGGACTTTCATGTTCAAGGCCATCGCAATCATGACGCTTTCCGTCGGCGTTCTAGCCGCCGTTGCCCCTTCTGTAGCCCAGGCCGCCAGCGCGGATCGCACGCGGTTCGGGACGCTTGCCGATGGCGAGACGGTCGAGGCCGTCACCTTGACCAACGCGCACGGCATGCGCGCCCGTATCCTCAGTTACGGCGCGATCCTGCAGGCGGTCGAAGTCCCGGATCGCGACGGCAGGGTTGCCGATGTCACGCTCGGTTACGCGGACATGCGGGGATATCTCGCCGCGCCGAACTACTTCGGCGCTACCGTCGGTCGCTATGCCAACCGCATCAAGGGCGGTCGTTTCTCGATTGACGGACGCAGCTATTCGCTGGCGCTCAACGACAAGACCAATGCTTTACACGGCGGCGTGAAAGGTTTCGACAAGCGGCTTTGGCGGATCGTCGAGGCGGCAGGCGGCGCAAAGGCCCATGTCACCCTCGCCTATACCAGTGCCGATGGCGAGGAAGGCTATCCCGGTGAATTGCGCGTCACGGCCACCTATACGCTGAACGACGCCAATGAATTGTCGGTCGAATATCGCGCGACCACGACCAAGCCGACGATCGTGAACATCACCAACCACAGCTTCTTCAACCTTGGCGGGGAAGCCGCACAGCGTTCGATCTATGACGCTGTGCTGACCATCCCGGCCGACATGACGACACCCGTCGACGCAACGCTGATCCCGACCGGGCAGCTTCGCCCGGTGGCCGGCACGCCGTTCGACTTCCGCCAGCCGACCGTCATCGGCAGCCGCATCCGCGATGCGAGCGACCCGCAAATCGTCTTCGGCCAGGGCTATGACGAGAATTTCGTGATCGCGCGCGATGTGAGCAAAACACCCCGCCTCGCCGCAAGGGTCGAGGACCCGATGACGGGGCGCACGATGGAAGTGCTCTCGAACCACCCCGGGGTACAGCTCTACACCGGGAATTTCCTGGACGGGACGGCGGTCGGCAAATCGGGCCACGCTTATCGTCAGGGCGACGGACTCGCGCTCGAACCGCAGGTGTTCCCTGACACGCCCAATCAACCGGCGCTCGGATCGGCGCGGCTTGACCCTGGCCAGACGTATCGCAACGTCATCGTCTATCGCTTTTCGGTGAGCGCGCGCTGATGCGCGGCTTGGCGACCGGCATCGGTTTGCTGCTCGCCGGATCCGCTGCGACGAGCGCGCTGGCGGCACCGAAGCTGGGCGGGGTGCTCGGCGACCATGCGGTCGTCCAGCGCAATCAGCCAATCGTCGTGACAGGCGAAGCGATCCCGGGCGAAGCGGTCACCGTCGTGCTCGGGGGGCGATCCGCCCAGACACGCGCGCAGAAGGACGGACGCTTTCGCGCGACCCTGCCGCCGCTGCCGGCCGGGGGTCCCTATGACATGCTGGTCATGGCACCCAGTGGCACGACGCAGCTTCATGACGTGCTGCTCGGCGACGTCTTCCTGTGCTCGGGCCAAAGCAACATGGAAATGACCGTCGAGCGCGCGCAGGACGGCTTTGGCCAGACGATGGGGTCTGCGGACGATCAGCTTCGGCTCGTGACGATCGCAAAGGCGACATCGGCAAAACCGCTCGACCATTTCGGACAGCAGCCCGTCTGGGCGGCCGCCGGGGCGCAGACGACCGGCGGGTTTTCCGCCGCGTGCTTCTACATGGCGCAGGCGCTCCGCAAGGCCGCCAACATACCGATCGGTGCGATCCATGCGAGCTGGGGCGGATCGCAGATCGCCGCCTGGATGGGCGAGGATGCCCAGCGCGCAGCCGGGCGGGGCGCGCAGGCCGATTTGCTCGCTCTGTACGCGCGTGATCCCGCGGCAGCGAGTCGCGCGGCGGGTCGCGCGTGGGAAGACTGGTGGCGCGACAAAACCGGCGACAGGCCAGGACAGGAACCGTGGCAACCGGACGCCGCGCTCGACTGGCACCCCGTGCCGCGGATTACCTTTTACGAGAATTGGGGTGTCCCGGCGCTCGAGACATATCTCGGCATGCTCTGGTATCAGAAGACCGTCACATTGAGCGCCGCCCAGGCGCGCCAGATGGCGACGATCGCCATCGGCGCGATCGACGATGCGGATCGGACCTGGATCAACGGCAAGCCTGTCGGCGGTCGTGGCGGGTGGGACGCCCGTTCCTATACGGTCCCCGCCGGAACGCTGCACGCTGGCGTAAACGTCATCACCATCAACGTCGAAAATGCCTATTCGACCGGCGGCATGCCTGGCCCTGCGGAAGCGATGAAGTTGACCTTCGCTGATGGCAGTGCCGTGCCGATTGCCGATGGCTGGCGTTATGCCGTCGCCCGGCGTGTCAGTGGCACCACCCCGCGCGTGCCATGGGACGACATTACCGGTGCGGGCACGATCTACAATGCGATGATCAGCCCGCTTGGTCAGACCGGACTCGCCGGGGTGGCGTGGTATCAGGGGGAGTCCGATACCGCCTATCCGGGCTATGCCGACCGGCTGACGGCGATGATGGCGGAATGGCGCAAGCAGGTCGCGGTGCCCAATTTGCCCTTCGCGATCGTGTCGCTGCCCGGGTTCGGCACGCCGTCGATCGCGCCGGGCGATAGCGGGACCGCGCAGGTCCGCGAAGATCAGCGCCGCGTCGCGGAGCGTGACGGGCATGCCGCCCTGGCCCAGGCGATCGATCTCGGTGATCCGCTCGATATCCATCCCGGCGAGAAGCACGAAGTGGGCCGGCGCCTGGCACGCGCGATGGGCGCGCTCGCCTATGGCACGCCGACGTCAGCATCGGGGCCACGCGCCACGCACGTCGCGCGCGCGACCAGCGACGCGGTCAGCGTGACGTTCGACGGGGTTACGGGCGCGCTCCATACGCGCAGCGCGACGCAGGCGACGGGGTTCGAGCTTTGCGGGGCCGCGGCCGGGTCATGCCGGTACGCGGTGGCCACCGTCGCGGGGAACCGCGTGACGCTGACCGGCGATGGCCAGCCTGCGACGCGCGTTCGCTATGCCTGGGCGGACTTCCCGGTCGTCAACCTGGTCGACGACGCCGGACTCCCGGCAGGCCCCTTCGAGTTGGCGCTTCCCTAGGCGTCGCCGGCAAGCGTTCGTCGGCCGGGCGAGCGGCCTGCGCAGAACCGGCCCGGCGCACCATACGGCGCACCCGCGCACCGCGGTGAACGCGGTCGTACGGCGCGGGGCGCCGCGCCTACACCCAGCTCACCGCGACTCTTGCGGCCGATCCACGACCCGAAATTGCCCGCCGCAGTGCATCAGGCTCAGCAATTGCAGCATGCCGTCGAAATAGCGCTGCTCTCCGGTTGGAACCGGCATGTCCCATAGCTTTTGCAGAAACGCCCTGGAATTAGGCCCCGGTGTCGCCGCGAACCCGCCGACGGCGGTGGCTGCGACCATGCCTGGTGAATGCCGGGTCGAGAGCGGCGTGCCGTCCAGCGTATAACGGTCCGCGAACCGGTCGATCCCCTGCCCGATAAGGAACGCCTGTATCCGGTCGCTGAGCACGCGCTGCCGGACGTCCTTGGCCCACCAGCCGTAATCGACCGACCAGTTGCTGACGGTTCGCCAGCTATCGTAGCCGAAGGGATCCGGGGTCTTGTCGCGGGTCAGCATCGGCGATCCGTCGAAATGGCTGCGATCCGGCGCGAGGCCGGTCGATGGATCGGTCACCCGTACGAACAGGTCGCGGCTGACATCGGCAGCCTTCGCCCAGAAGGCCCGATCCTCGACCGGCCCCCAGCGCGACCATAGTTCGTAAAAGGCCGGCAGATGATAGGAGGCATCGGTCCCGCCGACGTCGGTCTCGGCGACGAAGCGTACCATTGCGTGCGCCTCGTCCACCATCGGGCCGACCGTCGCGTGGCGTGGGCGATTGTCGGGGTGGAAAGGCGGCCAGGGCGTTCCATCCCGTGCCGCCTGCGCCGCCATCGCGCGATTGTTGATGCTCGGCCATGGCGCCGCGGGCATGGTGAAGGGCGGATCCTGCGGATGGATACGGAACGGCGACATCCCGCTGGTTACCGGGTGGTGCCGCATCCCGCGCAGGATCCGGTCACCCTCCGCCTGATAATCGTAGATCCCGGTCCCGTTCCCCCAGCGGCGCGCGGCGAAATACAGCGCCATCGCGTAATATTCCTCGCCGTCGGGCGCGGCGCCCGTCGACCGCGGGGATCCGTCCGTCCCCATCGACCAGGCGAAATAGCCGATCGATGGATTCTGCGGGTCGGTGATCTGCATGTAGGTCTTGGACCAGTTCCACAGCGCATCGAACTCGCGCTTCTTGCCAAGCTGGACGGCGATCATCATACCGTAGCTCATGCCCTCGGTCCGGGCGTCGTTATTGGCCCAGTCGGTCACATACGCCAGCGGCCCGTTCGCGTTCGCGCCGCTTTCGAAATAGATCCGTTGTTCCTGACCATCTCCGTAGAACAGCTGGTGGAACACCGCATCGATTTTCGCCCGAGTCTGGGCGTCGGTCAGACCGAGCTGTTCGGCGAACAGGTTACGATAATGCCCGGTCTTGACCGCACCCGCCCCCGCTCCGTCGAACCGCGTGATCGGACCCAGCGGCCTGTCCTGATACCCGCTATCGATCGTACCGGGCGGGGGCGTGGAGGCGGCGGGTGTCGCGCCGGTCTGCGCTGCGATCGGCGAGGCGGCACAAGCAAGCGCCGCCAGCCCCGCAGCCATCAACGAGCGTTGCGGCCGCATCATCCTGCTCTCCATCGCCATCCTTCTCCGTCTCGCGCATCTTCCGGCACGATTTTGCTAACGCAATCATTCGAAGGCTAGCGCGTCTTTTGCCCATTGCAAGCGAACCGTGGCGAGCCGATGATCGCACTCACCGCCATCGGCGCGATGGTAATGATAGCGATAACGCCCGACAGCGGCGCAGTTCCATGGAGAGTGACGGTGCGTGTGACAGCTTGGATGGCGCTTGCGTGCCTTGGCCTTACGGCAACTGGCGCTGACGCGCAGGATCCCCCGCCGGAGCACGCAGCAACGCCGGTCACCATTCCGCTCTGGCCGAACGGCGCACCTGGCAAGGACGCGCGTCCTCCCGCCCCCGAGATCGGGCGCGACTATTGGGTCCGCAACATTCGACAGCCGACGGTGCTCGCCTATCCCGCAAAGAAAGAGCACAACACCGGCGCTGCCGTGGTGATTTTCCCGGGGGGCGGCCACAAACTGCTGGTCTGGACCAACGAAGGCACCAAGGTGGCCACCGCGCTGAACCGGATGGGGGTGTCCGCGTTCGTCCTCAAATACCGCCTCGCGAACGAGCCCGGCGCGCCATATTCGGTCGAAGGGGACGCCGCCGATGACGCCCGGCGGGCCGTGCGCTGGGTCCGCACGCACGCCGCCGATTATGGGATCGACCCGGCCCGCATTGGGGTCATGGGGTTCTCGGCCGGGGGCGAACTGGTGTCGCTCATCGCGGACAATCCCGAGCCTGCCGGGCGACCCGTTACCGACCGGATCGACCGGCAATCGGCGCGCCCTGATTTCCAGATCCTCGTGTTTCCCGGGCCGCGCGGCATCCCTGCGAAGGCCGTCGCCGACGCCCCGCCAGCCTTCATCGTGGCCGGAAGCCGCGATCCCTGCTGCGCGACACCGTCGGTCGCACTGTACGAACAACTGCGCGCCGCTGGCGTTTCGGCCGAGTTGCATATGTTCGCAGACAGCGGGCACGCGTTCAATCTGGACGAATCCAACCGGATCTCGATCCTCCACTGGCCCGATCGGCTCAACGACTGGCTGGCGGATGGCGGATGGCTGGAGCCGCATCGCACCAAGTCCACCGCCCCGGTGCCAGGGACCGACCGCTAGCGACAGGAGATACGACCGTCCCGTATCTGACCAGGGGGCGAAGTTTCTGCGGCAAGGGGGAGCGAACGAACACGTCGCCCGTTTGGGCAGCATCGTCGCCTTTCCGGAGCAATTCGTTCGCCATGAAGATCGCGCTCAAGCCCATCGCCGAGCAAGTCATCGTCATTACCGGAGCCAGTTCCGGGATCGGGCTTGTCACGGCCAAACGCGCCGCCGCGCAGGGCGCCAAAGTGGTGCTGGTCGCACGCAACGCGGAATCGCTACGCGAAGCGGTCGAGGGTATCACGGCCGCGGGCGGCGATGCCATCTTCGCGGTTGCCGACGTGGGCGACATCAAGGCCGTTCGCGCGGCGGCTGCGGCAGCCCGGACGCGCTACGGACGGATCGACACCTGGGTCAACAATGCCGGTACCGCCATTTACGGCAAACTGATCGACACGCCGCTGGACGAACACGAACGGCTGTTTCGGACAAACTATTTCGGCGCGGTGCATGGCGCGCTCACGGCTGTCTCGCACCTGCGCGATCGAGGAGGGGCAATCATCACGGTGGGATCGATCGCTTCGGACCTCCCCTCCCCGATCCTGAGCGCCTATGCGGCGTCGAAACATGCGGTGAAGGGGTTTGTCGATGCGCTTCGCATGGAGCTGATCGCCGACGGTCTGCCGATCGCGGTCACGCTGATCAAGCCATCGGGAATCGATACGCCGATCGCGCAACATGCCGCCAACCACGTCGAAGGCGAGGCGCTGATCCCGCCCCCCGTCTATGATCCAGCCCTGGTCGCCGACGCCATTCTGGACGCCGCGCAACACGTCCGCCGGGACATTACCGTTGGCGGGGCCGGACGATTGCAGGTGTTGATCGGCACGCACTTTCCTGCGGCGCTCGATCGACTGTCGGGTTTCCTGATGCCGGCGCTGTCGGACACGACGCGTCCGAAGACGGCATCGACCACGCTCTTCGAGCCGACCCAGCGGGGACAGGAACGGTCGGGGGTCCAGGCGGGTCGCCAGACGAGCCTGTACACCACGGCCGGACGCCACCCCGGCACGGTCAGAGCGGTGACCCTTGCCGGCGTCGCGGGGTTGGCCGCCATTCTGCTGGTACGGCGCCGCGCATCGGTCACCGCACTAGACAAGGACTGATCTTGCTCAAATTCCTCGTCGCCGAAAGCGAAACGGCAGAAGATCGCGCCGAACGTCGCGCACATGTCGGCAAGAGCGCTGGCGAAAGCTATGCCGCGACGCTGCAGCAGCTTCGGCCGGATGCGTCGATCACGATCGCCGCGCCTGCGGATGCGGATGCGGTGGTCTACTCGCCGGACGCGATCCGCCGGTTCGACGCGGTCTTCATCACCGGGTCGCCGTTGCACGTCTATGAGGACAGCCCGGAGGTTGCTCGCCAGATCGCATTCATGCGCAACGTCTTTGCATCGACGACGCGCGCTTTTGGATCGTGCGCGGGACTGCAGCTGGCGGTCGCCGCAGCGGGCGGCACGGTGCGCAAGATGCCCGAGCGGATGGAAGCGGGAATTGCGCGCCGCATCACCGCGACGGACGCCGGACGCGCCCATCCGCTGCTCGCCGACCGGGCGGCCAGTTGGGATGCTCCGGCCATTCATGGCGATGAAGTCGAACGGCTCCCAGCGGACTCCACGCTGCTGGCGAGCAACGCGGTTACGGCCGTGCAGGCGGCCGAAATCCGCCACGACGGTGGTGTGTTCTGGGGCGTGCAATATCACCCGGAACTCGCGCCGGGGGAGATCGCAGCGGCCTTGCGGCGTCAGGCTGAGGCGTTGATCGAAGCCGGCCTGGCGGCGGACGAAGCCGCCGTCGCGACCAGAGCCGATCTGCTCGACGCGCTCCAGCACGACCCCGACCGACGCTCACTACACTGGGCGCTCGGCATCGACCGCGAATTCGCCGCCGAGGCACGCCGCCGAACCGAACTCTCCAACTTCATCGCGCAGGTAGACCAGCGGCGACCGTAGCGGTCAGCGGCATTGCTCAGAGCAAGACGCCGAAGCTGGCAGCCGCCGCCAGAACGATGCCGATCGCCGCGACCACGCTTGCCCCGCCCGCGATCCATTTGGACCGCGCCACCATCGCGATCGACAGCAGCACGATGGCAAGCTGAAGCGCGGTCTCGCCAAGTTCGAACCCTTCGCCGCGCCGTGCGGCGGTCTCGCCGGCTTCGCGCTGGCGGGCTCCCGCGTCTTGAAGCTGGCCGATCCCGTGCCCGGCGGCATCGGGCGCGCGCAGCCGAAGCGCTTCCTGATGCCACTTGGCACGATCGGCCGGCATCGCGCCTGGCTGCGCGGCTGCGGTCTTGAGCACCGTTTCCCGGACGATCTTGGCCTGCATGTACGCAAAGCTGTCGGACGCAGCGATGCCCTGCAGCAGGCTTTCGCGCTGCGCGCCCGCCGCGCCCATATGGACGATCGCAAGGGCGACGGCGAACCCGCCGACCATCAGCGATACACGATCGCGAAACCGCCGCTCCCGCTCGCGCTCCGCACGCTCGGCCGCGTTCGAGCTTTCCTCGGCGCGTTCGATCGCTTCGTCGATCAGATCCTTGGCGTCGGCGGGTTCCATCATCACTCCAGACCGGGCGGCACAGTGCCGCGAACAGGCGCGGTACTACCGCTTTGCCGGCCGATCACCAACCACCGATCCGGTCACAGGTTGGCCTGTTCCTCCTTGGGGAGCTCGTCGTCGGGGCCATAGTATAATTCGGCACATTCCGCCCGCAGGCATCCGCCCTCGAACACGATGTCGTCCCGATAGGCGTTGCGGACGAAATCCAGCGTATCGGTATGCCGGGCCTCGAAATACATCGGATGCACATCGGCCGCTTCGGCACCGTAGACGACGCGCCCGACCTTCGACCAGATCGACGCCATGGTGCACATGCCGCACGGCTGCAGCGTCGAGTAGAGTGTCGCGTTCCGCAGCTCCAGTTCCCCGGTCGACTCGCAGGCACGCCGGATCGCCATCATCTCGGCGTGTGCGGTGGCATCGGGCAGTTCATGCGTCTGGTTACGTTCCCCGGCGATCATCTTGCCGTCCAGCACGATCACCGATCCCAATGGAGACGTCGACGGGTCGGAACCCTTCGACCGCGCGATCTCGATTGCGCGGCGCATCCACTTTTCGTCATCCTGCGTCATCACATGCCTCTTCCGCTTCGGGGGATGCAGCTGAAGCGGATCAGGACGCCATCCGTTCCCGCCGCCCGCCCATCACGCGGTGAGGTACGCACCGGCCAAACGCCGCACGTCGACCTGCGCCTTAAGCCGCGCCGCCAGCAATGCGGTTCCGCTGATCTTGCGCTGGACGAACAGCGTGTCGACCGGCGGAATGTGCCAGGTGTCACGATCCCGTGCCATATCGATGCCCTGGTCCCGCAGCACGCCGACAAACGCGCGATCGCCGAAATCGAACACGCCCGGCTTGTTGAGTTCGCCCAGAATCACATCGATCATCCGGTCGACCAGCGCGCGATGCGCCGTCACCGCGGCGGCGCCGAGGAACCCTGCCGCAACCGCCGCCTCGCGCACCGCATCGCGCTCCCCCGCCAGTCCCGCTACCAACAATGCGCGGTAGCCCTGCGCGGTCGCCGCGGGCACCACCCGCGTCGCGCCGAAGTCGAGCAGGATCAGTCGCTCGGTTTCCGGCTGCCAGCGGTAATTGCCGAAATTGGGATCGGTCTGCATCAGCCCCCAATCCAGCAGTTCCCGCAGTACCAGATCGATGAGATGTCCCGTCACCCGGTCGCGAACCGGCTGTGGCGACGTGTCGAGCGATTCGATCGGCACGCCCCCGACGAAATCCATCGCCAGCACGTGCGGCGTGGTCAGTTCGGGAAACAATTCGGGCACCACAAACTGTGGCGCATCGGCAAGCAGCGCGCCGTAGCGCGCGAGCATCTCCCCCTCGCGCAGATAGTCGGCTTCCTCGTGCAACTGCCGTTTCGCCTCGCCCAGCAACGGCGCAACATCGAGGGTCTTGGGCAGGACCCCCGACACCCGCAGCAGCGTCGCAACGTTGTCCACGTCCGAATCGATGCTGCTCTTGACGCCGGGATATTGCACCTTGATCGCAAGCTCCCGGCCATCGGGCAGGCGCGCGCGGTGGACTTGGCCGATCGACGCGGCAGCGATGGGATGCGCCTGGAAATGGGCGAACCGCCGCCGCCAGTCCTTTCCCCATTCCCGGGTCAGCACCATGTCGAGCTGCTGCGGCGGCATGTGGTGCGCGCTGTCGCGCAGACGGCCCAGGATCGTCGCGAGTTCGGGGGGCAGCATGTCGCCCGCATCCATCGAGATCATCTGCCCGAGCTTCATCGCCGCTCCACGCAGGTGCGACAGCTGGTCGGCCACGCGAACGGCGTTGCCCGGGGTCAGCAACAGGTCGCCCATGCGGGGAACCTCTCCGCTTGCCAGCCGCCGCGCCCCCTCCGCCACGACACCGCCGGCGACGCCACCGGCGAGCCGGCCGAAGACGCCAAGTCTCGCCAGTCGTCCGCTCGGCACGGACCGGCCCTTGCTGCGATTGTCGGTCACGGGGTTTCCTTGGCTGTCGTGGTTCGCGGCATCACCCGACCCGCTCGCGGTCGAGCCTCCGCGCGACACGTTGCAGATGGGGTCGTATCTTCAGGAAGGTCACATAAGCGCCTTCCATCATCGCCAGGACCCAGGGCACGCGCGCCGCGAGCCCGAGCAGACGTAACCGTGGAATAACGCGCCACATCGCAGCGAAAGCCGCCGCCCCCGACACCATTACCCCGTTCTCGCGCGCATGGAACCGCGCGAGCAGGTCTGCCCGGTCGATCGGGCAACTGGCGCCGGCAGGATCCGCGACGTCGACGAAGAGGATCGCACGATCGCGGTCCAGCCGCTGCATCAGCGCGATCTCGCGCCGACACAGCGGACATCCTCCATCGTACCAGACCGTGAGCATCGCCATTCGCCCTATATGGGGATCGTTGGATGCCGTTCGAGGGGAGCGGTCGATCAGGCCTGCCCATTGGTCAGGATTACTTTGCCGCGCGGATGCTCGTTCTGCGCATAGGCTTGTGCATCGCGGACCGCTTCGAGGGGAAATCGCTTGGCGATCGTCACGACGATCGAACCCGCGGCGATCAGCGCGATGACCTGCGCCAATGCCGTTGCATCCGGCTGCGCATGCCAGCGCGGCACCGTTCGCACGTCGTGCTCGGCGGCCTTCTGTTCATTGGGATCGAGCGTCGAGACGAGAATTCCACCTTTGCGCAGCACCGCGAAGGAGCGATCCTGCGTCTCGCCCCCTTGCGTGTCGAACACCATGTCCAGGCCGCTGGCCACATCCTCGAACCGCTCGTTCTTGTAATCGACGACGACATCCGCCCCGAGGCTCCGGACGAAATCGAGGTCCTTTTCCGAGGCGGTCGCGACCACGCGTGCGCCCTTCCACTTGGCGAGCTGCACCGCGATATGGCCGACTCCGCCGGCCGCACCGTGGATCAGGATCGACTGACCTGCGTCCAGGCCGCCATGATCGAACACGCCCTGCCATGCCGTCATCGCCGCGAGCGGCACTGCCCCGGCCACGTCCAGCCCGACCGCTTGCGGCACCGCGACCGCTTCCCCCGGCTTGAGCACCGCCAGCGTGCTCTGCGCGCCCCGATCGGTATCGATGAACGCGCAGACACGATCCCCGATTGCGGCATCTCCCCCGCTCGCGCCGACGGCCACCACCGTCCCCGACAGGTCGCGGCCCAGCACGATCGGCAACTTGTCTTCACCGAGCGGCGGATATTTTCCCTCGGCAATCTTCCAGTCGACCGGATTGATGCTTGCCACCGCCATGCGCACGAGTATTTCGCCCGGCGCAAGCTCGGGAACGGCGATGTTCGCCACTGCAATGACGTCGGGTCCGCCGAAGCGCTCGATCCGGACGGCACGGGCGGTGGTGAGATCGGTCTGGTCGGTTTCGGACATGGCGGGCCTCCTGGCGGGGTTACCGCGCGTCAACGAGCCACCCGGCCAATGGTTCTCCCGAAGGCCCCGCCGGCCGCGCGCACGTCCGCCTGCCGTCGGCCAGAAGGCGGATTGCCCGGATATTGCGTATTTGTCATGGTTGTCGGAACACGGATCGGCCCTGCGTCGTTCTGAAGCGCGTATCTCTGCGTCTAAGCAAATCTACCTACATTTTCAGTTCGTCACACTGCCCGATGCGGGTGGTAATCGGTTTACCAGAACAACGTCGGCCTCATGCCCCGACACACATACGGAGCGTAGCAATGAAGGACAGCGGATCCCCAGAGATCTCGCGCCGGGGCATTCTTGCCGGCGGCGCGGCAGCCGTGGCAGTTACCCGGGTTCCGGCGGTCGAGGCCCAGACCTCGCTGCGTCCCGGCGACAAGGCCCCCGCGATGGCCAAGATCACCATGACGGTGAACGGCAAGCGCCGTGACCTGAATGTCGACACGCGCACGACCCTGCTCGACGCGCTGCGGGAGCATCTGCACCTTACCGGCACCAAGAAGGGCTGCGACCACGGCCAGTGCGGAGCCTGCACGGTCATGGTCGACGGCAAGCGCATCAATTCCTGCCTCAGCCTGGCGGTCATGCACCAGGGCGACAAGGTCACCACGATCGAGGGTCTCGGTACCCCGGAAAAGCTGCATCCGATGCAGGCCGCCTTCATCAAGCATGACGGCTATCAGTGCGGCTACTGCACGCCTGGCCAGATCTGTTCGGCAGTAGCGGTGCTGGAGGAAATTCGCGCGGGCGTCCCCAGCCACGTGACCGGCGACCTCACCACCAAGGCACCGATATCGAACGCGGAAATGCGCGAACGCATGAGCGGCAACATCTGCCGTTGCGGTGCTTATTCGAACATTCTCGAAGCCATGACCGATGTTGCGGAGACGCGCGCATGAAGCCCTTTACCTATGAACGCGCCGCCTCCCCTGCTGCGGCGGCGGCTGCGGTTGCGCGGACGCCGGGCGCCAAGTTCATTGCCGGCGGTACCAACCTGCTCGACCTAATGAAGCTCGAGATCGAGGCACCATCGCATCTGATCGACATTCAGGACCTGAAGCTCGACCGCATCGAGCCGACCCAGGACGGCGGCTTGCGGGTTGGGGCGTTCGTGTCGAACACGACGCTCGCCGCGGATGCACGCGTGCGCCGCGACTATGGCGTGCTCAGCCGGGCGATCGTCGCGGGCGCGTCGGGCCAGTTGCGGAACAAGGCGACGACGGCGGGCAATTTGCTGCAACGGACGCGTTGCCCGTATTTCTACGACACCAATCAGGCCTGCAACAAGCGCAAGCCCGGTTCGGGTTGCGCGGCGCTCGGCGGGTACAGCCGCCAGCTGGGCGTTATCGGGACGAGCGATGCCTGCATCGCGACCTATCCCGGCGACATGGCGGTCGCGATGCGGCTGCTCGATGCCAGGGTCGAGACGATCAACCCGACCGGCCAGGCCCGCACGATTCCGATTGCCGACTTCTACGCGCTCCCGGGCACCACGCCGCACATCGAGACGACGCTCGAGCGGGGCGAGCTGATCACCGCGGTCACGCTACCCAAGCCGCTCGGCGGCACGCACGTCTACCAGAAGGTGCGCGACCGCGCGTCCTATGCGTTCGCGCTCGTGTCGGTCGCGGCGGTCGTCCAGAAGGACGGCAGCGGTCGCGTCGCGATCGGCGGCATCGCACCCCGTCCCTGGCGGATCGAAGCGGCGGACGCCCAGCTGCCGAACGGGGCCAAGGCCGTCGCCACACCGCTGCTGGCCGGCGCTCGCCCCACCAAGGACAACGCATTCAAGGTTCCGCTGGTCGAGCGTACGCTCGCGGCGGTGATCGCGGAGACACGCGCATGAAGTTCACCACGCCTGCGGGCCAGAACCCGATCGACCAGATGAAAGTCGTCGGCAAGCCGCACGACCGCATCGACGGCAAGTTCAAGACGACCGGAACCGCGCCTTATGCCTATGAACGGCATGATGTCGTCGCCAACCCGGCGTATGGCTACATCGTCCACGCAGCGATCGCCAAAGGGCGGATCAGCGGGATGCATCTTGCCGAAGCCAAGGCAGCGCCTGGGGTCCTCACGATCGTCACGGCCGCCGAGGCGGGCAAGCTGACAAAGGGCGACTTCAACACGGCGATGCTGCTGGGCGGGCCCGAGATCCAGCACTACCACCAGGCGATCGCGATCGTCGTCGCCGAAACGTTCGAACAGGCGCGCGCCGCGGCGGGGCTGGTCCGCGTCGATTACACGCGCGACAAGGGTCGGTTCGACCTCACGGACGCGCTCAAGACCGCTCCCCTGCACGGCAAGGGCAAGGGCGAGAAGGGTCAGGAAAAGGGCTCGGGCGAAGACCGCGTCGGCACGTTCGAAAGCGCGTTCGCCGGCGCCAGCGTCAAGCTCGACGCGCATTACACCACGCCCGACCACAGCCATGCGATGATGGAGCCGCACGCTTCGCTTGCACGCTGGGACGGCGACAAGCTGACGGTGTGGACCTCGAACCAGATGATCAACTGGGGCAAGGGCGATGTCGCCAAGACGCTTGGCATCCCCAAGGACAATGTCCGCCTGATTTCGCCTTATGTCGGCGGCGGGTTCGGCGGCAAGCTGTTCGTGCGGACCGACGCGATCATGGCCGCGCTCGGTGCACGCGCGGCGGGACGTCCGGTCAAGGTCGCGCTGGCGCGGCCGATGATGTTCAACAACACGACTCACCGTCCGGCGACGACGCAACGGATCCGCATCGGCACCGACCGCAGCGGCAAGATCACCGCGATCGCGCACGAGAGCGGTTCGGGCGATCTGCCCGGCGGCGGCCCTGAGACGGCGGTGTCGCAGACCAAGTTGCTCTATGCGGGCGCCAACCGGTTGACGTCGATGCGTCTGGCAGTGCTCGATTTGCCGGAGGGCAATGCGATGCGCGCGCCGGGCGAGGCACCGGGCTTGATGGCGCTCGAGATCGCGATGGACGAGATGGCCGAGAAGCTCGGCATGGATCCGATCGCGTTTCGTGCGCTCAACGACACGCAGGTCGATCCCGAAAAGCCCGAGCGCCGCTTCTCGCAGCGCCAGTTGATCAAGTGCATGCAGGTCGGCGCGGAGCAATTCGGATGGAGCAAGCGCACCGCCAAGCCCGCGCAGGTGCGGGATGGGCATTGGTTGGTCGGCATGGGCATGGCAGCGGGCTTCCGCAACAACATGACGATGAAGTCGGCGGCGCGGGTCGGGATCGATCGCAAGGGGATGATTACCGTCACCACCGACATGACCGACATCGGCACCGGCACCTACACCATCCTCGCCCAGACTGCGGCGGAGATGATGGGTGTCGATCTGGACCGCGTGCGCGTCGATCTGGGCGATTCGGACTCGCCGGTTTCGGCGGGATCGGGCGGTCAGTGGGGTGCGAACAACTCCACGGCGGGTGTGTACGCGGCTTGCGTCAAGCTGCGCGAGCAGATCGCGCAGAAGCTCGGCTTCAATTCGGCGGACGTGGAATTTGCAGACGGTAAGGTACGCTCGGGCAATCGCAGCATCTCGCTGAGCGAAGCTGTCGGCGATGCAGGTCTGTCGGCGGAAGATGCCATCGAATATGGCGACTTGGGCAAGCAATATCAGCAGTCGACCTTTGCCGGGCATTTCGTGGAGGTCGGCGTCCATGCCTATACCGGTGAGGTCCGCATCCGGCGGATGCTGGCGGTCTGCGCAGCCGGACGAATTCTCAACCCGAAGTCGGCGCGTAGTCAGGTGATCGGCGCGATGACGATGGGCGCTGGCGCCGCGTTGATGGAAGAGCTCGTCGTCGACAAGCGCTTCGGCTTCTTCGTCAACCATGATCTGGCGAATTACGAGGTGCCGGTTCATGCCGACATTCCGCATCAGGACGTCATCTTCCTCGACGAGGTCGATCCGACATCTTCGCCGATGAAAGCCAAGGGCGTCGGCGAACTCGGCCTCTGCGGCGTCGGCGCGGCAATCGCCAATGCCGCCTACAATGCGACGGGAATCCGCATCCGCGATTACCCGGTGACGCTCGACAAGATGCTCGACCGCCTGCCCCCGGTCGCCTGAGCGCGCGCCCGAGGATCGCAGGTCTTGGACAGCCGATATGACGTGGCGATCGTCGGCGGCGGTGCGGCGGGCATCGCCGCCGCCCGCACGCTGGCGGGATCCAGTCGAAGCGCGATCCTGCTCGAAGCGGGGCCGCGCCTCGGCGGCCGGGCGCAGAGCGTGCCGCATCAGGGGGTCGCGCTCGATCTCGGATGTGGCTGGCTGCATTCTGCCGAGCGCAACGCCTGGACAACGGTCGCGGAAGCGTCAGGCGTGGCGATCGATCGCGGGATGCCAGCCTGGGGCCAGCAATTTCGCAACCTCGGCTTTTCGCCGCATGACCAGCGTGCCGCGAGGACGGCGTTCGAGCATTGGCTGAAACGGATGGAACACGCGCCGCCGTCGAGTGACCGAGCGTCCGATTCGTTGCTGCCCGACTGCGCCTGGAACGGGCATATCGCGGCGATGACCGGCTTCATCAGCGGCGTGACACCCGATCGAATCTCGGTCGCCGATTACCTGGCGTATGAGAATGCCGCGACCGACTGCAACTGGCGCCTGCCCGGTGGCTATGGGACGCTCATCGTCATGAGCATGCCCGCGGACGTCGCTCACCATGTATCGACCCCGGTAGAAAGCGTACTGCTCGAGGCGAACGGGGTTCGTCTGACGACGTCGGCGGGGGACATTACCGCCCGCGCCGTCATCCTCACCGTATCGACCGCGGTCCTCGCCGGAAACACGATCACCCTCCCCGACGCACTGGAGCCATGGCGCGCTGCGGCAGCGCAATTGCCGCTCGGCCGCAACGAGAAGCTGTTCCTCGCGATCGATGGTCCCGCGCCTTTCGAAGCGGAGACACAGGTCCTCGGCAAGCCGGGCGAGGCATCAAGCGCGTCTTGCTATATCCGGCCGCTCGGATGGCCGGTCATCGAGTGCTTTCTCGGTGGTGAAGGCGCGCGCCGGGCCGAAGCCGAGGGCGAAGATGCGGCGTTTGCGGATGCGATCGACGATCTCGTCGCGCTGTTCGGAACCGACGTGCGCCGGTCGCTCCGGCCGATCATCGCCTCGGCGTGGAGCGCCAACCCGCGGATCGGAGGCGCCTATAGCTGCGCGCTGCCGGGTCACGCCCCTGCACGGGAGACGTTGGCACTGCCGTTTAATGACCGGATTTTCTTTGCCGGCGAAGCCACCAATCCGATCGACTTCAGTACCGCGCATGGGGCGCACGACAGTGGCGTGCGCGCCGCGCGGGAGGCGGCAGCTGCATTGCGCGCATAGCGTATTTACTTGAACGATCTAAGCCCTTCCCCGGCGAAGGCCGGGGCCCAGTTGCGGGCCGTAGGGTGGAGAGCATCGCGCCCAATGCTCTCGGCCACCTCTACTCGGCCCCGGCCTTCACCGGGGAAGCGCTCCTTTTTTTAGACCGTTGGGCGTGCCCTACCGATCGAACGGGTTCTTCGGCGCGCGGAGCGTGAGCCGGACCGGCACCGCGCCGAACCCGAGATCCCGCCGGATCCCGTTGATCAGATAGCGCTGATAGCTCGTCGGCAACTGGTCGACCCGCGTGCCGAACAGGACGAAGCCCGGCGGACGAGTCTTCGCCTGCGTCAGATAACGCAGCTTGATCCGCTTGCCCCCTGGCGCGGGTGGCGGGTTGGCCTCGACCGCGCGTTCGAACCAGCGGTTGAGCTCGCCCGTGCCGACGCGGCGCGACCAGGCATCGCGCGTGTCGAATGCGACCTTGAGCAAAGTATCGAGCCCCTTGCCGGTCGCCGCGGAGACGGTCAGCACCGGCATGCCCTTGATCTGGCTGAGGCCGTCCTCGAGCGCGGTGCGGATGCCGTTGAATAGGCTCGAGGCATTCTCAGCGACGTCCCACTTGTTGATTGCGACGATCAGCGCGCGGCCTTCTTGAAGCGCGGCATCGGCGATGCGCAGATCCTGCGATTCGAGCCCGCGCGTCGCATCGAGCAACAGCACGACGACTTCGGCGAAATCGATCGCGTGGAGCGCATCGGCGACCGACAGCTTCTCGAGCTTGTCCTGCACATTGGCGCGCTTGCGCATCCCTGCGGTGTCGATCAGCCGGACTTTCCGCGCATCCTCGCCTGGCTCGCGTTCTGGATCATGCCAGATCCAGTCGACCGCGATCGAATCGCGGGTGATGCCGGCTTCGGGGCCGGTAATCAGGCGGTCTTCGCCAAGGATGCGGTTGATCAGCGTGGATTTGCCCGCGTTCGGACGCCCGATGATCGCCAGCTTGAGCGGCGCGTCGGGGGCATATTCCTCGTCGACGTCGGCGTTGGGAATGTCGTCGCCAGCCGCGTCCTTCTCGGGTTCGATGAAGGGGAGCAGCGCGTCGAACAATTCGACCAGCCCTTCGCCATGCTCCGCCGACAGTTCGACCGGATCGCCGAAACCGAGCGAGAGCGACTCGAGAATGCCGTCTGCCCCGGCCTTGCCCTCGGCCTTGTTGGCGACGAGGATGACCGGGGTGGTCGATCCGCGCAGCCAGCGCGCGATCTCCTCGTCGAGGGGCACGATGCCCGCGCGCGAATCGAACAGGAACAGCGCGACGTCGGCCTGTGCGACCGCGGCCTCGGTCTGCGCGCGCATCCGGCCGGGCAAGGACGCGGCGTCCTTGTCCTCGTAACCGGCGGTGTCGATGACGCGGAAATCGAGCCCGACGAGCGTCGCCGCCCCCTCGCGCCGATCGCGGGTCACGCCGGGGCGATCGTCGACGAGCGCGAGTTTCTTTCCGACGAGACGATTGAAGAGCGTCGACTTGCCGACGTTCGGCCGGCCGATAATCGCGACCACAGGGAGACTGGACATGCGCCTCCCTTAGGGCAAGCGCACGTCTTCGTCACCCCGCCGTGTCGCGGTTACTTATAGGCCGCGAGACGACCCTTCTGGTCAAGCACATACAGCGTCGAATTGGCGACGACCGGCGGCAGCGTGAATGGTGCCTTCGATTCGATCACCGTGCCCAGTTTGCCGTTCTCGACCGAGGCCGAAACGATCTGCCCGAGCGAGTTGGTCAGCACGAGACGACCGCCAGCGAGCACCGGGCCGTACCAGGTGATCGGGTTGGCCTTCTTCTTGTCCTTGATCGTGCCGTCCTTCTGGACCTTCTCGCTCTCGAAATGGCGCAGCTGGCTGATCCACCGGACCTTGCCCGTCGCCCGCGCAAGACAGACCAGTCGCGCATCGTCGGTCACGATGAAGACCCATTCGCCGGCAACCCAAGGGGTCGAGATGCCGGCGAAGTTCTGCTCCCACAGGCGCTGGCCCGAGACGATCTCGAGCGCGACCATGCGGCCGCCCTGCCCGACCGCGAAGACGATCCCGCGGTCAATGACCGGGTCCGCGTCGATATCGGCGAGCGACGACACCGAGGTCGAGATCGACGAGCGCGACAGCGCGTCCTGCCACAAGGTGCGACCGTTCTCGTAGCGATAGGCGTTGAGCTCGCCCGAGGAGAAGCCTGCGACGACCGTGCCCTGGCTGACCGCTGGTGCCGCGACGCCGAACACGCCCTGCGTCTCGATCGAGCCCGAGGCGGTCCAGACGA
The DNA here is from genome assembly GCF_022662295.1 of Sphingomonas sp. CARO-RG-8B-R24-01. Classification (NCBI taxonomy): domain Bacteria; kingdom Pseudomonadati; phylum Pseudomonadota; class Alphaproteobacteria; order Sphingomonadales; family Sphingomonadaceae; genus Sphingomonas; species Sphingomonas sp. CARO-RG-8B-R24-01. Next base: position 71,361 of record NZ_JAKNQI010000009.1, read on the forward strand.
CCGTGCCATCGGCCTGTGACAACACGTACAGCTGGTTATCCTGGCTCAGGACGTAGATCTGGCCATTGGCAACCGACGGCGCGCCACGCAGCGGTGCGCCTGGCTTGGCCCGCCACAATTCCTTGCCGCTTGCCGCATCGAGCGCGACCACATCGCCGAGGCCGTCGGTCGCGAACACCTTGCCGTCGTCGAAACTGACGCCGCCGCCGAAGCGCGCGCTACGAGCCTTCTTGTCGGTCGTCGCGATGCTGGCGTCCCAGGCGCGCGCGCCGGTGCTGGCCGAATAGGCATGGACCATCGCGTTGACGTCGATCGCATACAGTCGACCGCCGCCGATGACCGGTGCTGCACCGAGCCGCTGGCGATTGGTGCCGCCGTCGATCGTCACGCTCCAGGCGCGATTGAGCGACGTGCCTAGCGTCAACTGGCCGAGCGACTTGGAGGCGGAGCCACCTGGCTGCGCCCAACTGTCGTTGGTCGCGGCCGGCGGCACGAGGACCTGGACCTCGGCGATCGTCTTGTCGGCGATCACGTCATTCTCGCCCTGCAAGATCGCAATGCGATTGCCGAGCACCGGGGTCTTCTTCTTACCCTTGAACGTCGCGCAGCTGCTCAAGGCGATGGCGGAGACCGCAACCAGCAAGACTCGATTGGTCATCTTCATTGCGACTTCTGTTCCTTCGGCTCGTTCACGGCATCAACCCCCAATACGCCGGCCATCTGAACCGCGCGTTGCCGGACGGTCTCTGCGACGTCGGGTTCACGTGCGATCTGGCCGTACAACGTCCCCGCGAGATCGCGGCGCCCCATCTTCAAATACGAAACGGCAACCATCTCGCCGGCGCTGCCGAACCATGGGTTGCCCTTCACGGCCAATCCGCGCAGCCGGGAAACAACCACGTCGGGCTTGATCGTGTCGAACTCGGCGCTGGTCTGCCGGACCAGTGCGAGATCGCGGAACGGCTGACCGATCGATGCATCGTTCGCGATCGCCGCAAATTTCGCAGCGGCGCCGCGCAGATCGTTCTTCTGGAGCAGCAGATCGGCCTGGCTCATCAGCGCCAGCGCGCGATAGCCCTTTACCCCGGAATCAGCGAGCGTCGCCAGTTCGGCGTCCGTGCCCGACCGGCGTGCGCCCATATCCTCATAAGCCTTGCTCAGCGCCTCGCCCTCGTCGCCCGCGACCGATTGCTGGTGCGCGCGATAGATCTGCCACCCACCGAAGCCGAGCACGATCAGCACGACGACAACGATCGCGGCAATGCCGTAACGGCGCCAGGCGGTCGCCATCTGGTCGCGGCGGAGTTCCTCGTCGACTTCCCGGAGGAATGCAGCATCGGTGTTGGGTGGCACGGCCACTGGGAAACTCCATCGGATGGGGCGGGAAGGAGCGGACCTTAGCCGTGCGACCGCCTAAACAAAAGCGGGCAATCGTTACGCTATGGTACGATAGGGAAACGGAGCGGACTCAATCCTTGGGGGCGTAAATCTGCTCGGCACCCGGAAAGGTGCGCGCACGGACCTCCGCCGCATAGGTTGCGGCTGCGGCGGAAATGCGGCCACCCAGATCATCGTATTTCTTGACGAAGCGCGCGGTGCGCTCGAACAGGCCAAGCATGTCCTCGGCGACCAGTACCTGACCGTCGCACTGCGCCGACGCGCCGATCCCGATCGTCGGGCAATCGACCATCCGGGTCAGCTCGATCGCAATCGGTTCGACCACGCCTTCGATCACCAGCGCGAACGCCCCCGCCTTGGCGATCGCGCAGCCATCCGCGACGATCTTCTCGGCCTCGGCCGCGGTCCGGCCGCGCGCGCCATAACCGCCGAGCGTGTTGACCGCCTGCGGGGTGAGCCCGACATGTCCCATCACTGGAATTCCGCGTTCGCTGAGGAAACGGACGGTCGGCGCCATCGCGGTGCCGCCCTCCAGCTTCACCGCCGCCGCGCCGGTCTGCTTGAGCAGATATGCCGCGCTTTCGAACGCCTTTTCGGGCGATGCCTCATAGCTGCCGAACGGCATGTCGATCACCACGACCGCATGATAGCTGCCGCGCACCACCGCAGCGCCATGCGCCGCCATCATCTCGAGCGTGACCGGCACGGTCGAGGGAAGGCCGTAGATCACCTGCCCGAGGCTGTCGCCGACCAGCAGCATGTCGCAATGCGGGTCGAGCAATTGCGCATTGCGCACGGTATAAGCGGTGAGCATCACCAGCGGGTCGCCCTTCCCCTTGCGCGCGCGGATCGCGGGGACGGTGAGGCGCTTCATCGGCGCGGGCGTCGGATTGGCGCGGCTGGTCGCGGTGTCGATCGTGAAGGTCGTGGACATGGCGCGGGAATAGCGGCTTGCGCGGCCCCGCGCCAGTCGGGCGCGTCAGTCGACCGTCACGCCCTTCCAGAAGGCGAAGCGATCCTTGATCTCGGCGGCCTTGGGCTTGGGGTCGGGGTAATACCAGGCCGCGTCGACGTTGCGCTTGCCGTCGACAACGAGCGTCTTGTAGCTCGCGTCGCCCTTCCACGGGCAATGCGAGTGCGTCGCGCTCGGTTCGAACAGGTCGGCGACGATGCTGTCGGCGGGGAAATAATGGTTGCCCTCGACGATCACGGTATCGTCCGACTGGGCGATCACGGTTCCGTTCCAGCGTGCGGTCGGCATGGGCTTGGTCCTTCGGGTCAGGGCTTGAGGGCCTCAACATAGGTATCGGGCTTGAAGCCTGCCAGCAGCACGTCGTCCTTGACGAGGATCGGGCGTTTGATGGCGGAGGGGTTGCTGAGCATAATCGCGAGCGCCTTGTCGGCGTCGAGGTCGGTCTTGTCGGCGTCGGGGAGCTTACGGAAGGTCGTGCCGGCGCGGTTGAGGACGCTTTCCCAGCCGAGCTGATCGATCCATTGGCGCAGGAGCGCGGGGTCTACGCCTGCGGTCTTGTAGTTGTGGAAGGTGTAGGCGATGCCGTTGGTGTCTAGCCAGGTGCGGGCTTTTTTTACGGTGTCGCAGGCTGGGATGCCGTAGAGGGTTGCGGGCATTGGGGGCCTTTCTTTGGAGCGATCGTTCGATAGCGGGTCGCCCCCGAAATTGCAGCAGTTCCGGTTCCGCCCACTAGCGGACATTCGAAATGTCGGGCAGCGTTCAACCATGATCGCTGCCATCCTGCTCCTCGCTATCAACGCGCCCATTTTGGGTTGCGATCTGGCCGACATTAACACCGCCCGTTCTTTGCATGAAGCACTTGGCCGTCGAGCTGCAAAGATTATAGCGGCGGCATCGGCAGGAGGCCCGAATGCAGACGCCTTGCTAGACGGATTGATCGATCAATCCGCCAGCTTCGCCCTCGGCGCTGGGGATGTGGGACGACCGCTCGGAACGGGCGTGGCGGGTGCTCGGTCGATGGCCGAAACCATGAACGCTGACCAGTTCCGTTTTCTTGGTTGGGATTACATTGACGGGCCCGCCGATGCTTGCGGCAAGCAATCGGTCAAGGTGGACTTCATCAGCAGCACTGACCAGCGTATCTCACAGGTCGAGTTCACGTTCCTAAAAGCGCGGCTGATCGCTGCGGAAGGTTGGGAGCGGTCGTTCGAGACTGGAACACTGCCCCGCCCGGCACCTGCTCGAAATGGCAGCTAACCACCAATTTTCGCCGTTCAGCCTGAGGCGTCGGCAGCGGACATTTGAGGGGTCACGCTTCCACTTCCGTCATCCCCGCGGAGGCGGGGATCCATACTGGCTGACAGCGCAGTACAGGACGGACGGTGCTAATGGATTCCCGCCTGCGCGGGAATGACGGACGGGTTGCAAGTAATTCCGCCCCCCCACCGTCCTACCCGTGACGGCCGCGATCCATCGCGATGTGACTCCGCACATGATCGGACAGGACCCCGGTGGACCCCGGGCCAAGCCCGGGGTGACGCAGGATTAAGGTCAGCGCGACCCCTCAAGCCGCCTCGAACATCTCCGGCGACAGCGCCATCAGCGCCTCGGACCCGCCCTCAATCTTGCGGCGCAGTGCGCCAGCCTCGGGCATCACGCGCTCGGCGAAGTAGCGTGCCGTCATCAACTTGGCGTCGAGGAACTTCACGTCCCCCTCGCCCGCTGCCTTCAGCCTGGTCGCGGCGACCGCCATCCGCAGCCACATCAGCCCGACCGCGACGATCCCCATCAGGTGCATGTAGCTGTGCGCGCCCGCGCCGACGTTGTCGGGGTTCTGCATGCCGTTCTGCATGAACCACAAAGTCGCCTGCTGGAGCTCGCCATTCGCCTTTTCCAGCGCGCCCGCGAACACGGCGGTCGCGGGATCGGCCTTGGCGGCGGCGACTTCCTCGGCCACCACCTTGAACAGCGCCTGCACCGCACGTCCGCCGTTCTGCGCGAGCTTGCGGCCGACCAGATCCATCGCCTGCACGCCGTTGGTGCCTTCGTAGATCATCGCGATCCGCGCATCCCGGACATATTGCTCCATGCCCCATTCGGCGATGTAGCCGTGGCCGCCGTACACCTGCTGCGCGTTGGTCGCGATGTCATAGCCCTTGTCGGTGCCATAGCCCTTGATCACCGGCGTCAGCAGCCCGAGCAGATCGCCCGCGAGCTGCTTCTCTTCGTCGCTGACCGCGGCATGTTCGAGATCGGCCTGGAGCGCGCCCCACAGGCAGAGGGCGCGAAGGCCTTCGGTCAGCGCCTTCGACTCCATCAGCATGCGGCGGACGTCGGGGTGGACGAACAGCGTGTCCGCCTTCTCGCCCGGCTCCTTGGCGCCAGTGAGCGAGCGGCCCTGGCGGCGGTCCTGCGCATATTGCACCGCATTCTGATAGGCGACTTCGGCGACGCCAAGGCCCTGCAACCCGACGCCGAGGCGCGCGGCGTTCATCATGATGAACATCGCCGCGAGGCCCTTCATTTCCTCGCCGACGAGCCAGCCGGTCGCGCCGTCATAGTTCATCACGCAGGTCGAATTGGCGTGGATCCCCATCTTGTGCTCGATCGAGCCGCAGGTGACCGCGTTGCGTTCGCCGATCGACCCGTCGTCGCCGACCATGAACTTGGGCACCACGAACAGCGAAATGCCCTTCGAGCTTTCCGGCGCGCCCGGCGTCTTTGCCAGCACGAGGTGGATGATGTTGCTGGTCAGGTCATGCTCGCCCGACGAGATGAAGATCTTGGTACCGGTGATCTTGTACGATCCGTCGGCCTGCGGCTCAGCGCGGGTGCGGATCAGGCCGAGGTCGGTGCCGCACTGCGGCTCGGTCAGGTTCATCGTCCCGCCCCATTCGCCGCTGACCATCTTGGGGACGTACTTGGCCTTCTGCTCGTCCGAGCCCTTGACCAGCAACGCGGCGATCGCGCCGTGCGACAGGCCGGGGTACATGGCGAACGCCATGTTGGCGGAGATCATATATTCCTGAAACGCGGTCGAGACGACGTGCGGCATCCCCTGCCCGCCGAATTCCTCGGGCGCGCTGAGCGTTCCCCAGCCCGATTCGACAAACGCCTGATAGGCCTCCTTGAAGCCCTTGGGCGTGGTGACCGAACCGTCGTCATGCCGCACGCAGCCTTCCTGATCGCCCGAATAGTTGAGCGGGAACAGCACTTCGGCGACGAACTTGCCGCCCTCGTCGAGCACAGCATCGACCACGTCTGGGGTCGCGTTCTGGAAGCCGGGGAGATTGGCGTAGCTCTGCATGCCGATCACGTGATCGAGGATGAAGCGGGTGTCGCGGACGGGGGGCGTGTACTGGGGCATGGGGAGTCCTTCAGGCGGTCTGGCCGTCGTGGGTTTCGAGCAGGGTGACAAAATCGTCGAGTTCGTGGATCGCCGCATCGATGTCGCGTTTCTGCGCGGTGAGCAGCGCGATCCGGTCGCGGCAGCGCTCGATCGTCGTCTGGCGCTGGATCTTCCGGCCGTCGCCAATGTCGTACAGGTCGATCATCTCGCGGATTTCGCCGAGCGAGAAGCCGACGCGCTTGCCGCGCAAGATCCACGCGAGCCGCGCACGGTCACGCTGCGAATAGATGCGGGTCGTTCCACGCCGCTCTGGCGCAATCAGGCCCTCATCCTCGTAGAAGCGCAACGCCCGCGCTGTGACGTCGAATTCCGCCGACAGGTCGGAAATGGAAAAGTGATCGCGCGTCGGGTGGCGATCGATCACGGCATAGGCGGCACCGGTGCTCATGCCCGCCAAAATAGTTGCCCTTTACGTGAACGTCAAGACCGTCCGTCGCTCGGGCATAGCAGTTTGCCGCGAAGGTCGCGCAGCGTGGATGCTTCGGACAGCGATTCGCTCAACCGGTCGAGCATAAGACCGCTGACGGACGCGTGATCGGTGCAGATCCGCTGGCAGGCGGATGGCAGGCGCCCGGGGAAAACGAGGCGATCGCCTTCGAACCGCGCGTCGAACGCACATGCTTGGCCGCCGCCCTCACCCTCGAACGTGACGTGCAGGATCTCGCCAGCGCGCGTGACCGTGCCGGTGCCACTGCAATGTTCGCGGTCGTCATAATCGGCCGCCACCCCGATCCGATACGCAGTCGCGCTGGGGACGATGCAGACCCGGTCGCCTTCGCGCGCGTACAGGCCAGTAATGTCGGTGCTGGCTGGATCGGGGATGATCCCTGCCTGGATTGCGGCGGCTTCCAGACCGATCGGCGTCGCGGTCGTCCGGGTCGGCGGCGGCGCGCCTTGCTGGCATGCTGCCAGCAGCAGAAGCACCGCCAGCGGCGTGCGGTTCATGCGACCGGGACCAGCCGATCGAGGTCGACGCGCCGATAGAAGCAACTGCGCGCGCCGGTATGGCACGCCGGTCCGGCGGGATCGACGATCAGCCAGACGGCGTCCTGGTCGCAGTCGATCCGGATATCGTGGACGCGCAGGACATGCCCCGACGTCTCCCCCTTGCGCCACAGCGCGCCGCGGCTGCGCGACCAGAAATGCGCATCGCCGGTTTCCACCGTCAGCTTGAGCGCAGCGGCATTCATATGCGCGAGCATCAGGACTTCGCCGGTAGCGCGGTCGGTCGCCACCGCGGTGATGAGGCCGGCGGCATCATATTTCGGGTCGAGCACGAGGCCGGTTTCGCGAGGGTCTTCCATGGCGCGCGGTGTAGCGGGAGAGATGCGCCCCGTCACCCCGGCGCAGGCCGGGGCCGCCACGTTCGGGGCAGACGGGTGCCTGTTACGTGGCGGCGCCGGCCTCCGCCGGGGTGACGGCATTTGGTCACCCCTTGCGGATCGCCTCGACCAGTTCGTCCTTGGTCATCGTCGACCGTCCCGCGATCCCGATCCTTCGCGCTTCGTCCATCAGATCGTCCTTCGTGCGATCCTCGAGCTTGCCCCCGACGCGATGATCGATCGTCCCCGCCGCCTTGGCGTTGGCGATTCGCGCCGCCTTCTCCGGCGACGCCCCATCGCGCCGCAAATCTTCATACAGTTTGTCGTCCTTGATGCTCGGCCCGTGATCCTTCGCCATGCTCAACTCCCCGCGCGCGACAATTTTCGATCCCCGAAAGCCGCCGGAACGAACAATGCGACCAATCGCTCCGGGGGATGTTACAAAAGCGCGACAAAGCCGATCACCGTCCCTATATGCGGCCTCGAAGCTCTACCCTCCCCCGAAGGGCGCCAATGCTCACAACCAATCCGTTCGAAGCCCCCGAAAACGGGGACAAACTGCATGAGGAATGCGGTGTCTTTGGTATCTCCGGCGCGGCCGACGCCGCCCGGCTGGTCGCGCTGGGGCTCCACGCGCTCCAGCATCGCGGGCAGGAAGCAGCTGGCATCACCAGCTTCGATGGTGCCGAATTCCACACGCACCGTGCGATGGGCCACGTTGCTGGCAATTTCGACCGCGAGGAGATCATGGTCCCGCTGCGCGGCACCGTCGCCTGCGGCCATGTGCGCTACTCCACCACCGGCGAGACCGCTTTGCGCAACGTCCAGCCGCTCTACGCCGACCTGGCCTCGGGCGGGTTCGCGATCGCGCACAACGGCAATATCTCGAACGCGATGCGGTTGCGCCGCGATCTCGTCCGGCGCGGGTCGATCTTCCAGTCGACCAGCGATACCGAGACGATCATCCATCTCGTCGCGACGTCCAACTATCGCACCGTCGTCGACAAGTTCATCGATGCGCTGAAGCGCGTCGAAGGCGCCTATTCGCTGATCGTGATGACGCCTGAGGGCATGATCGCGTGTCGCGATCCACTCGGCATCCGTCCGCTGGTGATGGGCCGGATCGAACAGTCGGACGGCAGCGACGCGGTGATCTTCGCGTCCGAGACGGTCGCGCTCGACGTCGTCGGTGCGACCTTCGTCCGCTCGATCGAGCCGGGCGAGCTGGTGATGGTCAAGGGGAGCGAAATTACCTCGCATCGCCCGTTCGCGCCCGTCTCGGCGCGTCCGTGCATCTTTGAATTCGTCTATTTCTCGCGGCCCGATTCGATCTCGGAAGACCGCAGCGTCTACACCGTCCGCAAGGCGATCGGCGCGCAGCTCGCGATCGAAAGCCCGGTCGATGCGGACCTCGTCATCCCGGTCCCCGATTCGGGCACCCCGGCGGCGCTCGGCTATGCGCAGGAATCGGGCATCCCGTTCGAACTCGGGATCATCCGCTCGCATTATGTCGGGCGCACCTTCATCCAGCCGGGCGACAAGGTTCGTCACCTTGGTGTGAAGTTGAAGCACAACGCCAATCGCGCGCTGATCGCGGGCAAGAAGATCGTGCTGATCGATGATTCGATCGTGCGCGGGACGACCAGCCTCAAGATCGTCGAGATGATGCGCGAAGCAGGCGCGGCCGAGGTCCACATGCGGATCGCGAGCCCGCCGACGCGGCATTCGTGCTTCTACGGCGTGGACACGCCCGAGCGCGCCAAGCTGCTCGCCGCGACGAAGAATCTCGAGGAGATGGCGGCGTATATCAAGGCCGACAGCCTTGCATTCGTCTCGATCGACGGCCTGTACAAGGCGCTCGGCGAGCCGCAGCGCAACGCGATCCGGCCAAGCCATTGCGATGCCTGCTTCACCGGCGACTATCCGACGACGCTGACCGACCAGGACGATGTCTCGTCGGTCGACCAGTTCGCGCTGCTGGCCGAACGCGTCAGCTAAGGACTGCCGACGATGACCGATACCGCTGTCGAACAGCCCGCTGCCGACCGTCCGTTTGCCGGGCGGATCACGCTCGTTACTGGCGCGAGCAAGGGGATCGGTGCCGCGACGGCGATCGCGCTCGCCGCAGCCGGGGCGCATGTCGTCCTCACCGCGCGCACCGCGGCGTCGCTGGAAGCGGTCGAGAACGCCATCTTCGATGCGGGGGGATCGGCGACGATCGCGCCGCTCGATCTGACCCAGGCCGATGCGATTGCGCGGCTCGGCCAGGCGATCGGAGAACGTTGGCTGACGCTGGACATTCTCGTCCTCAACGCGGCGATGCTCGGCACGCTCGCACCCGTGCCCGCGATCGATCCCAAAGAAATGGCGGCGGTGCTGACGCTGAACGTCAGTGCACAGGCCGCGTTGATTGCGGCGTTCGACCCGATGCTGCGCAAGTCCGACCGCGCGCGCGTGATCGGCGTTAGCTCGAGCGTCGGGCGCAAGCCGCGCGCCTATTGGGGACTGTACGGCGCGTCCAAGGCGGCGTTCGAGACGATCGTTTCGGCGTACGGTGACGAAATGGAGCGAATCAGCAACATCCGCACCGCGATCCTCGACCCAGGCGCGACCCGCACCGACATGCGTCGCCGCGCCTATCCGGGCGAGGACCCCAAGTCGGTGAAGGAACCGCGCGTCGTCGCGGACCGGATCGTCGCGCTCCTGGCCGAGGATTTCGCGACGGGGCATTTCGAACGGGTCGGGTGACGGGAGGTGGGGGCCGAGCGACGTTTGCACAGGCCTTGCCGTCATGGCGGGACAAGATCGGGACTTGATCATTCCCCCACCCCAGCGCTAGAGCACCCACACTCGCCTGGACCCGGTGCAAATCCGGGTGGCTCTTCCAGCCGCCGATCCGCTGGATAACAGAACACATGGATAGCGAAGTCACCGACCCTGCAAGCGGTCCGGTGCCATGTGCCTGCGTTTGGTATCTCATGACATTTTCATCTTTCAGAACCCAATGGTTCTCCTCGTTCGCCGACGTGCGGCGCGAGACGCTGGCCGGCATCGTCGTCGCGCTGGCGCTCATTCCCGAAGCGATCGGCTTCTCGATCATCTCGGGCGTCGATCCGCAGGTCGGGCTGTACGCCTCGGTCGCGATCGCGATCGTCATTTCCTTCATCGGCGGCCGTTCCGCGATGATCTCGGCAGCGACCGCGGCGGTCGCGGTGGTGGTGACGCCGCTGGTGCGTGATCACGGCGTCCCCTATCTTTTCGCCGCGACCATCCTGATGGGGGTGTTCCAAATCCTCGCGGCGGTGCTCCGGCTCGACCTGGTGATGCAGTTCGTTTCCCGCTCGGTGATCACTGGTTTCGTCAACGCCTTGGCGATCCTCATTTTCATGGCGCAGTTGCCGCAGCTGACGGGCGTGACCTGGCATAGCTTCGCGCTGGTCGCTGGCGGTCTGGCGATCATCTATCTCCTGCCGCGCCTGACCAAGGCGGTGCCCTCCCCGCTGGTCGCGATCGTCGTGCTCGCGGTGATCAGCATCGCGCTCGCCCTGCCGGTGCGCACCGTCGGCGACATGGGACGCTTGCCCTCGGGGCTGCCGTCGTTCGCGCTGCCGCAGGTTCCGCTGACGTGGGAGACGCTGCGGATCATCCTGCCCTATTCGTTGACGATGGCGGCGGTCGGGCTGCTCGAATCGCTGCTCACCGCGCAGATCGTCGACGACATGACCGACACGGATAGCAACAAGCGCCGTGAATGCGCGGGCCAAGGCGGGGCTAACATCGTCGCCGCATTGGTCGGCGGGATGGGCGGGTGCGCGATGATCGGCCAATCGGTGATCAACGTGACCTCGGGCGGGCGCAAGCGGCTGTCGACCTTCGTCGCGGGGGCGTTCCTGCTGTTCCTGCTCGCGGTGCTGGGGCCGGTGGTCGGGCGAATCCCGATGCCCGCGCTGGTCGCGGTGATGATCATGGTCTCGATCGGGACCTTCAGCTGGAATTCGATTCTCAACCTCCGCCGGCACCCGCCGACGTCCTCGGCGGTGATGCTGGTGACGGTCGCGGTCGTCGTCGCGACGCATGATCTGGCGCAGGGCGTGCTCGCAGGGGTGCTGCTGTCGGGGATCTTCTTCGCGGGCAAGGTCCGGCGGATGGTTTCCGTCGCGCGCACGACGGGCGCGAATGGTGTGGTCTATCAGGTCAGCGGGCAGATCTTCTTTGCCTCGGTCGACCGCTTCTCAAGCGCGTTCCTGCCGGAGCACGGCGCGCCGGTGACGATCGATATGACGTCAGCGCATTTCTGGGACATTTCGGGGGTCGGCGCGCTCGACAAGATCGTCGCCCGCCTGCGCCGGGACGGGTCGGTGGTCGAGGTCATCGGCTACAATCGCGCGAGCGCGGATCTCGTCGATCGCTATGCGTTGCATGACAAGACCGGGTTCGAGCTCGGGGTAGTGCCGCACTGATGGCGGTCGATGTGCCGGGTTGATCGTGATCGTTCGTTTCGAGCGTGGCCGAGAAACCCGGCGCAGCGTGGGTTTCGCGTTTCCGCGCAGCTTCCGGTTTGGCGTCAGACCTTGACCAGCGTGACCTGCGCGACGTCGATTCCCTGCCCGCGGAACCCGCCCTCGCAGTACATCAGATAATAGCGCCACAGGTTTATGAACTTGCTGTCGAACTTCGCCGGAAGACGCCCAGCATCCACCGCTGCATCGAACGCGATCCGCCAGCGGCGCAGCGTCTCGGCATAATGAAGGCCGAAGCTGCGCTTGTCCTGCCACGCGAGTCCGTGCGACCTGGCGAGCGCGCGGAAGCGGCTTTCCGATAACAGCATCCCGCCCGGAAAGACGAACCGCTGGATGAAATCGACGTTGGCGGCATAGGCCTCGAAGATCGCGTCATCGATCGTGATATACTGGATCGCCGCACGTCCGCCCGGTTTGAGCGCGCGCGCCACCGCCGCGAGATACGTGCCCCAATAGTCCTGCCCGACTGCCTCGACCATCTCGATGCTCGCGATACCGTCATACTGACCGGTGACATCGCGGTAGTCGGTCCGCGAGACGGTGACGCCCGACAGCCCGGCATCCGCGATCCGGTCATTGACCGCGCGTTCCTGTTCGCTCGACAGCGTGATTGCATCGACCCGCACCCCGCGCCGCGCCGCCGCCTCGGCGAAGCCACCCCAGCCGCAGCCGATCTCGAGCACGGTCTGCCCGGGCGTCAGCTCCAGCCGGTCGAGGATCGCAACGTTCTTTCGCGCCTGTGCCGCCGTCAGATTCTCGGTCGTCATCGCCGCTTCATCGAACAGTGCGGCCGAGTACATCATGCTCGGGTCGAGCCACAGACTGTAGAAGTCGTTGCCCAGATCGTAATGGAAATGGATATTGCGCCGCGACCCCGCGCGCGAATTGCGTCGGAGGCCGTTGCGCCATCCGCGCACGCGGCGGATCATCCCGCCGGAACGCGCCGTCCCGCCCAGACTGATGCGGTTGCGCATGAACAGCTCGAACAGCACGGTCGGATCGGGGCTGGTCCACTCCCCCTTGGACCAGGCGACATACCAGCCCGCCGAGCCCCCCGTCACCAGCCGCAGCAGCGCGCGCCAGCTGACCAGATCGACCACCGCCGCCGGCCCGGGCGCACGCCCGCCGAGCAGCCGATTGCGTCCCCCCGGCAAGGTCGCCGCCAGCGACCCCTCGACTAGACCAGCATCGATCCGGTCGAGCACGGCGTTGAACGGTTTTGCAAATACCCCAAACATCGCGCCCCCCTCGCATTCCGGGGCGTGGTTGCCAAGCCGCTCAGCGCACCTGTTTCACCGCCTGCAACGCACGCTCGCGCGCCTCGCGGTGGCCGATGATCTTGGCGGGATAGTCCTTCGGGCGGCATCCGGCCTCCTCGGGGTCGTGGATCGCGTCGCCCTTGACGTCAGCGAGCTCGGGCACCCACTCACGGATATAGTCCGCCGCTTCGAACTTCGGTGACTGTGTGAGCGGCGCCATGATCCGGACGAACATGTTCGAATCGATTCCCGTCCCCGCGGTCCACTGCCAGTTGACTGAGTTGGAACCGTAATCGCCATCGACCAGGCAATCCCAGAACCACCGCTCGCCCTCGCGCCAGTCGATCAGGAGGTGCTTGATCAGGAAGCTCGCGGTGATCATGCGGACGCGGTTGTGCATCCAGCCGGTCTTCCAGAGCTGCCGCATCCCGGCGTCGACGATCGGATAGCCGGTGCGGCCCTGCTGCCACGCCTTGAGGTCGGCAGCGGCCTCCTTGCCGCTGCGCCACGGCATCGCGTCATATTTCTCGCGGGCGTTCTTCGCGCCGTATTCCGGATATTGCAGGATGACGGTCTGCGCATAGTCACGCCAGCCGATCTCGCTCAGGAAGACATCGACCGATCCGCCGACATCGGCGACCGCGTGCCACACCTGTGCCGCCGAGATCTCGCCGAAATGGAGGTGCGGCGACAGGCGCGAGCTGCCCTCCTGCGAGGGGAAGTTCCGCGTGTCGTCATAGTCCTTCGCCTGCTTCTTGAAGGCGTTGAGGCGATCGTGCGCGGCGTCCTCGCCTGGGGTCCAGTCGTCCGAGAAACCGGTCGACCAGTCGGGCTTGGTCGGCAGCAGCGTCCAGTCGGCGAGTTTGTCGCTCTTTGGCCATTTGGATGGCGACGGGATTTTGGCGGGTTTGTGGATCGGCGCGGGGGGCGGCATGTGCTGCTTGAGTGCGCGCCAGAACGGGGTGTAGATCTTGTACTGACCGCCGCTGCCGGTCGTGATCGACCCGGGCGGCGCGAGGTAATTGCCGTCGTGGCATACCAGATCGAGGTTCTTGGCGACGGCTTCCTCGGCCTTGCGCCACCACGGTTCGAAGTGGCGGATGCAATGGACTTGCGTCGCGCCGGTTTCCTCGGCGAGTTGCGCCAGCACGTCGCCGCACTTCCCGCGGCGCAGGATCAGGCGTGAGCCTTTCTCGCGCAGGTCCGCGTCGAGGCTCTCGAGGCTGTGGTGCAGCCACCATCTTGAAGCTCCGCCCATCGCGTATTTGTCGGGGGTGTCGTCGTCGAGGATGTAGACGGGAACGACCGGTCCCTCGTTGATCGCGGCGATCAGCGCGGGTTGATCGGCGAGGCGGAGGTCCCGGCGGAGCCAGAGGAGCGAAACGGTGTCGCTCACTTCGAGTCAACCAGCGAAGCAGAAGGGTGACTCGCACAAAGCCACAAAGGCACGAAGCAGGAGATCATGGATACGGACTTACATAATCGTTGATGAGCCGCCTCACGCCGTCCTTGAATGTCGGTGCTCCGAAATTCATCAGCAGTCCCAGTGGCAGGTCCATCAACCTGAGATAGGTTAGAACCTGCTTAGCGTGGACGGCGGCATATCGTTCCGTAGATTTCAGTTCGATCAGCAACATTCCCTCGACGAGAATGTCTGCCCGGAACCCCTCTTCGAATTGCAACCCGTTGAACCGGATGGGGATCGGCCGCTGTCGTTCCACCGCCAGCCCTCGGTCCGTCAGGCTGGACGCAAGACAGACTTCATACACCGACTCAAGGAGTCCCGGCCCAAGCGCTTGATGCAGCTTGAAACCACAATCGACCGAGATCCGAGCAATGTCTTCCAGCGCAACGCGCATCCATCACCCTTCTTCGTGCCTTTGTGGCTTCGTGCGAGATCCTCTTACTCGACTCGTGGTTCTTTCTCCACCTGCCACGTCTGCCCCTGCGAGAGCAGCTTTTGCAGGTCGGGCGTCTTGCCCTTCGCCGCTTCCGCATTCTGCGTCACGACGGCGCTTTCGAACGTCGGGCGCGGATCGTCGAACAGAACGCCGAGCGCCATCGGGAACATCCCGAAGGGCATCTCGACCAGCATGTGCGCAAGCCCACGGTTGGTCTGGTCATGCACGATCACCCCAGCCGACTGCCAGTCGCCGTCGACCACGTCGACGACCTTGAGCACCAGCCGCTCCATGTCCATCGCCAGCCCCTTGGTGCCAGCCTCGAACAGCAACGGCTTGCCATGCTCGACCCACAGCTGGTTCGCGCCCGCGTTCCTCTTCTCGGTGAAGGGCGCGAAGACGTCGTCGTTATAGACGATGCAGTTCTGGAAGATCTCGACGAACCCGGTGCCCTTGTGCGCATGCGCCGCCTTCAGGACGCCGACGAGGTTCTTGTGGATGTCGATCGCGCGCGCGATGAAGCGGCCGCCTGCGCCCAATGCAAACGCGCACGGGTTGGCGGGGGTGTCGACCGAACCGAACGGAGTCGATGGCGTGCGCGTGCCGACGCGCGACGTCGGGGAGTACTGCCCCTTGGTCAGGCCGTAGATCTCGTTGTTGAAGAGCAGAACCTGGCAATCGAGATTGCGGCGGATGAGGTGCATAGTGTGGTTGCCGCCGATCGACAGCGCGTCGCCGTCGCCGGTGATGATCCACACGTCGAGTTCGGGGTTGGCGAGCTTGACGCCGGTCGCCACCGCCGGTGCACGACCGTGGATCGTGTGGAAGCCGTAGGTCTCCATATAATATGGGAAGCGCGACGAGCAGCCGATGCCGCTGACGAACACGGTGTTTTCCGGACGCGCGCCGATTTCGGGCATCGTGCGCTGGACCGCCTTGAGCACGGCATAATCGCCGCAGCCCGGGCACCAGCGGACTTCCTGATCGGTTTCCCAGTCCTTCGGCGTGGTCTTCGCGATGGGGGTCATGTCGTTCATGGGTTCACAGCCTCCGGGCTGGGCAATTGGGTTTCGCTGGGGGGCACGAAGTCGCCCTCGGCGGGGAGATGGCCGTCGATCGCGTCCTCGATCTCGGAGATGAGGAACGGCTGGCCCGACACCTTGTTGAGCGGCTTGGCGTCGACCAGGAACTGGTCGCGGAGCACCGTCTTGAGCTGCCCGGTGTTCATTTCCGGCACGAGGATGGTGTCGTAACCCTTTAGCAAATCACCAAGATTTGCCGGCATTGGCCAGATGTGACGGATGTGGATGTGCGCGACGTCACGGCCCTTGGCGCGCGCACGGCGGACCGCCTGGTGGATCGGCCCGAAGGTCGAACCCCAGCCGACGATCGCCAGCTTGCCCGAGGTCTCGCCGAGCTCGACGGTCTGGTCGGGCACCGCAATGTTCGCCACCTTGTCGCGGCGGATTTCGGTCATCTTCTGGTGGTTTTCAGCCCCGTAATCGATGTTACCGGTGCCGATCGCCTTCTCGATCCCGCCGATGCGGTGGAGCAGGCCGGGCGTGCCGGGCTTGACCCACGGACGCTTGAGGTTCTCGTCGCGCGCATAGGGCAGGAAGCCACCCTCGGGGACTTCTTCGAGATACTCGACCGGGAACGGCGCATAGCTCGACATGTCGGGGACGAGCCACGGCTCGGCGGCATTGGCGATATAGCCGTCGGTCAGCAGCATCACCGGGGTCATATACTGGACCGCGATCCGTACCGCCTCGATCGCGACGTCGAAGCAATCCGACGGCGAGCGGGCTGCGAGGACGGGCATCGGCGCATCGCCGTTACGGCCATAGACCGCCTGATACAGATCCGACTGCTCGGTCTTGGTCGGCAGGCCGGTCGAGGGGCCGCCGCGCTGCGAATTGACGATGACGAGCGGGAGCTCGGTCATGATCGCAAGCCCCATCGCCTCGCCCTTGAGCGCGATGCCCGGGCCCGACGACGATGTAACACCAAGCTGCCCGGCATAAGACGCACCAATCGCCGAAGCGATCGCGGCGATTTCGTCCTCCGCCTGAAAGGTAGTGACGCCATATTCCTTGAGGCGCGACAGGAAGTGCAGGATCGCCGACGCGGGCGTGATCGGATAGCCGCCGAAGAACATCGGAACGTCCGCAAGCTGGACGCCCGCGACCAGCCCGAGCGAGATGGACTCGGCGCCAGTCACGGTGCGGTACAGACCGGGTGCGGTCGGTGCGACGCCGATGTGATGCTGCTTCATCGGTCCCGCCAGCTCGGCGGTCTCGCCGTAAGCGTGGCCAGCGTTCAAGGCGGCGATGTTCGCTTCGGCCAGCACGGGGGCCTTGGCGAACTTGGTCTTGAGCCAGTCGACGATCGGCGCGCGATCCCGATCGAACATCCAGAGCGCGAGCCCGAGCGTCCACATGTTCTTGCAGCGCAGCGCTTCCTTGTTGCCGAGGCCGAACGGCTTCACCGCATCGAGCGTCAGCTGCGAGATGTTGAAGCTGAGCAACTGCCACTTGGCAAGGCTGCCGTCGGTGAGCGGGTTCGCCGCATATTTCGCCTTGGCGAGGTTGCGTTCGCCAAACTCGCCTTCGTCCGCAATGATCAGGCCACCGGCCTTGAGCGCAGGCGCGTTCACCTTCAAAGCCGCCGGGTTCATCGCGATCAGCACGTCGGGCGCGTCGCCCGCAGTCTCGATCGCGGTCGAGCCGAAGTTAATCTGGAACGCGGACACACCGAACAACGTGCCTTGCGGCGCGCGGATCTCAGCCGGGAAATCGGGGAAGGTCGCCAGATCATTGCCCGACAGCGCGGTCGACAGCGTGAACTGCCCCCCGGTCAACTGCATACCATCGCCCGAGTCGCCGGCGAACCGGACGACGACGGACTCTGCGGTGGGGTGGGCGGAGGCTTCTTGGGGGGTAACTTCGTGCGCGGCGGTCGCCATCAGCGTCTTGTCCTACGGGTAATCGTTGTCATGCCCTTATGCCTCGAACGGCGCAGGGCCAAGGTAGTTTCAATAAGGGGCGGTGCAACCGCTGCTTTCCGGTCACCCAGCGGCGGCGAAGGCCGCGCCGAGCGTGAGGATCGCGCGGACATGCCGTTCGGCCAGCGCCACCACGTCCGCGCCATAGCCGCCACCGACCGTACTCGCCAGTGGAATGCCCCGGTCGATCGCGATCCGCGCGACGAGATTCTCGCGCGCGACCAGTCCTTCGTCCGTCAGTGCGAGCCGCCCGAGCCGGTCGTTCGCGAGGGGGTCGATCCCCGCCTGATAGAGGATGATCTGCGGGCGGACCTCGTCGAGCATCGGCACCAGCGTCGACTCGAGCGTGGCGAGATAGGCCGCGTCGCCGGTTGCATCGGGCAGACCGACGTCGAGCGTCGAGCGCGCCTTGCGGACCGGGAAATTCTTCTCGGCGTGGATCGAATAGGTCGCGATCTGGGGATAGCCTGCGGTGAGTGCGGCGGTGCCGTCGCCCTGGTGGACGTCGCAATCGACCACCAGCACGCGCAGCCCATCCTCCTCCGCGAGCCGGACCGCGGCGATCGCGAGATCGTTGAAGACGCAATAGCCGGCCCCCGTCGCCGCCAAAGCGTGGTGACTGCCGCCCGCGGTATTGGCGGCGAAGCCCGTCTTCAGCGCGATCTTCCCGGCAAGCCACGTACCGCCCGGCACCACCGCCGCGCGCGCAGCGACCGATTCGGTCACCGCAAAGCCGATCCGCCGCTCCTTCTCGCGGGGCACGCACGCGCCGAGCACTTCGGCGACATAGTCGGCGTCATGCACCGTCTCGAGCCAATATAGCGGCATCGCGTCGGGCACATGCCACGCGACCCCCGCCCCTTCCGCCTCGAGGCGATTGCGGATCGCCGCGTTCTTGCTGAGCTGGCTGGGATTGTTCGCCTGTCCCGAAGCGACATAGGCGGGGTGATGGACGACCGCGATCATCCTGCCTAGGTAGGTGCGAGACTGGCAGAGACCAATGGAGAGCGCCGCATGGCCGACAGCAGCACCCCGCCCGAGACCCCTTCCCCCTATGTTCGCGCGGACGTCGCGGGTTTCCTCGCGTTCCTCAACAATCTCCCCGGCCCGCGCACGCACGAGATGGAGCCCCCCGCCGCGCGGGCAGCCTATGCGGCGATGAAGGACATTGCGGATCCGCCGGTTGGCGAACTCGGGCTGGTCAAGGACATTGCGATCCCCGGCGCGGCGGGCACGATCCCGGTGCGGCTGTTCGACGTGCAGGCGGATCGCCAGCCCGGGCCGATCGTGCTCTTCTATCACGGTGGCGGGTTCGTCATCGGCAACCTCGAAACCCATGCGAGCTTCTGTGCGGAGATTTCGCGCGCGCTCGATCTTCCCGTGCTCGCGGTCGATTATCGACTCGCGCCCGAAGACCCCTGGCCCGCCGCGCCCGATGATTGCGAGGCGGCGGCGCGCTGGGCGGCGAGCGGTCCGGCCGAACTCGGGCGCGGCGTCACCGGGCTGGTGCCGTGCGGCGACAGCGCGGGGGGCAATCTCGCGATCGTCGTGACCGCCGCGTTGCGTGATGCGCCCGCCGCGGTCCCGGTGATCGCGCACCTGCCCTTCTATCCCGCGACCGATACGTCCAAACCCTATCCGTCCTACGACCAGTTCGCCGAGGGTTATCTTCTGACGCGCGCGACGATGGACTGGTTCAACGTGGCCTATCAGGCCGAAGCCGAGCATGTCCGCGCCTCGCCACTGCTGGGCGACCTCGCCGGGATGCCGCCCGCCGTGGTCGTGACCGCAAGCCTCGATCCGATCCGCGACCAGGGTCGCGCTTATGCCGCCGCGCTGGCCGAAGCCGGCGTCGCGGTCGTGTTCCGCGAAGCCGTCGGCAACATCCACGGCTTCGTCACGCTGCGCAAGGCGATCCCATCGTCGGCGGGCGACGTCGCCGGGGCGCTCGTTGCGGCCAAGGCGCTGATCGCCGAGGCCGAAGCGCAGCGCGTGATGGCGCAGGGAGCGGCATGACCGATCCGACGACGCTGCCGTATCGTCCCTGTGCCGGGCTGATGATCCTCAACGCCGACGGCAAGGTGTTCGTCGGTCAGCGGATCGATACCAAGGTTGAGGCATGGCAAATGCCGCAGGGCGGGATCGACGACGGCGAGGACGCCGAAACCGCCGCCTTGCGCGAGCTGCGCGAGGAGACCGGGATCACGCCCGACAAGGTCGATCTGATTGCCGTATCTCCGCAGGAGCTGTTCTACGATCTGCCCGAAGACCTCGTCGGGCGCGTCTGGAAGGGCAAGTGGCGCGGTCAGCGGCAGCGGTGGTTTCTGTATCGTTTCAAGGGCCTGGACAGCGATATCGACATTGCGACCGAACATGAGGAGTTCAAGGAATGGGCGTGGGTCGACCCTGCGACCCTTCCCGAGATCATCGTCCCGTTCAAGGCACCGCTTTACCGCGAGGTCCTGGCGGTGTTTGCAGACCATCTCCGCTGAGGTGACAGATCGTTTCCGTCGCAACGGACTGGAGCCGATCGCAAACCCAAGCTAGGCTGTTTCGATGAGGGGTTTGAACGAACACGAAACCGCGGCGATCGCGGTCGCGCGCGCGCAGCCGATGCTGCGGCAGGTCGAGCAATGGTCGGCGATCAATTCGGGAACACGCAATCTTGGCGGACTAGCTGAGGTTGCGGATCTGCTGGTTGCGGCATTCGGTGCACTTCCAGGAAAAGTTGAACTGATCGAGGGCGATACAGCCGAGAGTGTAGGGTCCGATGGAAGCGTCGCGATCCTCGATCACGGCCGTCACCTTCATCTGAGCGTTCGCTCGGAAGCACCCGTCCAGCTGCTCCTGACCGGGCATATGGACACCGTCTATCCCGTCGACCACGCATTCCAGACGCTGACGATGCGTGACGACGGGACGCTCAACGGCCCCGGGGTCGCGGACATGAAGGGCGGGCTCGCGGTGATGCTCGCCGCGTTGGTCGCGGTCGAGACGAGCCCGCTCGCGGCGCGGATCGGTTATGACGTCGTCATTAATTCTGACGAGGAAACCGGCTCCTTCTCCTCCTCCGCGCTGATCCGCCGGATGGCGCGGGGCAAGATCGCCGCGCTCACCTACGAACCCGCACTCCCCGACGGTACGCTCGCGGGCGCACGCGCAGGAACGGGCAATTTCTCGATCGTCGTCACCGGGCGCAGCGCGCATGCCGGGCGCAACCCCGAGGACGGGCGCAACGCGATCGTCGCTGCCGCCGACCTCGCGGTTCGCCTCCACGCCGAGCGCGGGGATGGGCTTGCGGTCAACCCCGCGCGGATCGAAGGCGGCGGGCCGAACAACGTCGTCCCCGACCATGCCGTGCTCCGCATCAACTTCCGCCCCGCCGATCACGCCGCGATCGATCGCGCGCAAGCGTTGCTCGACGCGACGATCGCTGCCGTGGCGGCGCATCATGACGTCACGATAAAGCTCCACGGCAGCTTCAACCGCCCGCCCAAGCCCATCGATGCGGGGGCGGCGCGGCTGTTCGAGCTCGTGAAGACGTGCGGCGCGGATCTTGGCCTCGACATCGGCTGGCGCGCGACCGGCGGGGTGTGCGACGGCAATACGATCGCGGCGTGCGGCGTTCCCGTTGTCGACACGATGGGCGCGCGCGGCGGCGCGATCCATTCGACCGACGAGTTCCTCATCGTCGAGTCCCTCCCCGAGCGGGCGGCTTTGTCCGCGCTCACCCTCCTGCGTATCGCCGAAAAGGGCCAGTTGTGACCTACCGTATCCGCGCCGCGCGCGACGCCGATCTCAAGCCGCTGTACGAAATGGCCAAGCTCACCGGCGGCGGCTTCACCAACCTGCCGCCGGACCGGACCGCGCTCACCGCCAAGCTCGAACGCAGCGCCGCCGCCTTCGCGCGCGAGGACGACACCAAGGCGGACGATCTGTTCGTGCTGGTATTGGAGAACACCGAGACCGGCGAAGTCCGCGGCACGTGCCAGATTTTCACGCATGTCGGGCAGAGCTACCCCTTCTACAGCTATCGGCTCGGCACGCTGACGCAGCATTCCAAGGAATTGGGGCGCACCTTCCGTGCCGACATGCTCGGCCTGACGACTGACCTCGAAGGCAGCAGCGAAGTCGGCGGGCTGTTCCTCCACCCGGGCGAACGCGCGGGTGGGCTGGGGCTGTTGCTCGCGCGCAGCCGCTACCTGTTCATCGCCAAGCATCGCGCGCGCTTTGCCGACCGCGTTCTGGCGGAACTCCGCGGGATCATCGATGAGGCAGGCGGCTCGCCATTCTGGGACGGGCTTGCGGGCCGTTTCTTCGGGATGAATTTCCAGGACGCCGACCAGTTCAATGCGGTGCAGGGCCACCAGTTCATCGCCGATCTGTTCCCCAAGCATCCGATCTACACCGCCATGCTCCCCGAAACCGCGCGCGCGGTGATCGGCTTGCCGCACCCGTCGGGACGCGCCGCGATGAGGATGCTGGAAAACGAAGGATTTGCGTATGAGAATTACGTCGACATCTTCGATGGCGGCCCGACCATGATCGCGAAGACGGACTCGGTCCGCACGATCCGCGATGTCCAGACGTCGCGAGTCATCGCGACCGATTTCGACGGGGGCGATCCGGCGCTGATTGCGAGCGGCCGACTGGCCGACTTCCGCTGTGTCTATGGGGATGTGCGGCCCTGCTCTGGCGGAGTCGTCATCTCTCCCCGTGTGGCGCGCGCGCTGGAAGTCGTCGAGGACGCCACCATTTGCCATGTCGCGAGGACGTGATGACGACCGAAATCAACTTTGACGGGATCGTCGGTCCAAGCCATAATTTCGCCGGGTTGAGCCATGGCAATCTCGCCGCGACGCAGAATGCGGGGACGGTTTCCTACCCTCGCCGTGCCGCTCTGGAAGGCCTGGCAAAGATGCGCGCCAACCTCGCGCTCGGCCTGACGCAGGGGATCCTGCTGCCGCACGACCGCCCGAACCGGCGCTGGCTCGCCGCATTGTCGACCGATTATGCCCATGCCCCACCGTTGCTGCGCGCGCAGGCGATGTCTGCGTCGGCGATGTGGGCTGCGAATGCCGCGACCGTCTCTCCGGCGAGCGATACGACGGATGGACGCTGTCATATCACCGCCGCCAATCTGGTAACCATGCCGCATCGCAGCCACGAGGCCCGGGAAACCCGACGCCAGTTGGCGATCGCTTTCGCCGATCCCGCGCATTTCGCGCATCACGCGCCCATTCCTGCCCCGTTCGGCGACGAAGGCGCTGCGAACCACATGCGCCTTGCCCCCACGCATGGCGAGGCTGGCATCGAACTGTTCGTGTTTGGCCGTTCGGGGGGAGCATTTCCGGCGCGACAGTCGCGCGAGGCAAGCGCGGCAATCGCTCGCGCCCATGGTCTCGATCCGGCGCGAACGCTGTTCATCGAACAGTCCAACGTGGCAATCGGTGCCGGCGCCTTCCACAATGACGTCGTGGCGGTCGCGAACGAGCGCATACTCTTCGTCCACGAACAGGCGTTCGCCGATCGCGAGGCCGCGCATGCGGCGATCCGACAGGCTGCACCCTGGGCAGACATCGTCGAGGTGCCGGCCGATGCCGTATCGCTGGCGGACGCGGTCGCCTCCTATCTGTTCAACGCGCAGCTGGTGACGCCGCCGGACGGGGCCACCACGTTGATCGTCCCGGTCGAAGCCGCTCAGAACGGGCGGGTCGCCGCCTGGCTCGACCGGATGCGAGCCGGGAATGGACCGATCCGTCGTATCGAAACGGTCGACGTGCGCCAGTCGATGGCCAATGGCGGCGGACCCGCCTGCCTCCGGCTCCGCGTCGTCGCCGATGCGCGCACGATCGACCCGCGCTTTCTCGTCGATCCGGCCAAGCTCGAGCGCATCGCCGAGGTCATCACGGATCACTGGCCGGAGCAGATCCATCCCGGTCAGATCATCGGTCCGAAACCCGATCTGGCACTTGTCGACAGCATCGATGCCGCACGGCGAGCGCTGATCGACCTGCTCGGGATACCGGAATTGCACGACGCCTGAACGGGCCTTCGGCATGCTCGGGTGTCAGGACGGCTTACGTTTAACCATGTCCGGTAACGCGAGCTTCACCAAATCCGCGATTGGCGCAGAGCTTGCTCCTGCAACGGCCATGTGGACAAAATTCAGCAGCCTGTTCGTCATCAAGAACAAGTTCGAAGCGTTCGGCGTCATCTACGCGCTGGCGGTCGGCGCGGTCGAGCGGGGCGCGCACTATCTGCAGCAATATCCCGGCTTCGGCGGATGGTTGCTGTTCGCCGTGTGTCCGCTCGCTGTCTTTATGGCCGGGGCACGCATTCTGGACTCCGTCGAGCGCGACGCCGGCTAGGTCTCGGACCCGACGGTCATCGTGGCGTCGATCTGTTCGATTGCGGGGGAATGGAGCGCGAACTTGCGGGCGAAATGTGCACCGGACGCAAGGATCGCGGGAACGTGCGCCACCTCGACGGCCACCGGATGGGCACCGCCCCCGTTCCACTCGGCATAGCGTTTGTTATCGCGGCAGATGTTGAGACCGGCCGTATTGCCGAGGATCGTCTGGTAATAGCATTCGTCGGCCTGGGCGCGCCGGACCAGGTGCTGGCGGAGTTGCTCCGCCGGTTTGCTGTCCTCCAGCAATACCGCCATCGCTCGCCTGTTGGCGGTGAACCAGTGATCCCCATAATAGGCCGACAGCCCCGCCCCGAACGGATTGGGTCCGGCAAAGGGCAACGGTAGCGTTACGCGCCCGATCCGCCAGCGGGGCCGGTTCTTTGGCATCGGCACCCACAGCTGCGCGCCGACGTAGAACTGCCATTTGAGCGCGACGTTGCTGGGCAGCGAAAAGTGCGAAAGTTTCGGGTTGGGCTCGCACGCAAAGGTCGCGGCACCGCCGGGCTGGCCCCTTACGCATTGCGCGTCGATATAGGCGTCATAAGGTGACGAGGCCAATTCGGCGCGCACCAGATCGGCCGCGCGCACCGGATAATCGGTGGCGCTCAGCAGGACAAACCAGTCGGGGTCGGCCGTTTCCACGAGCAGGCGCAGCGCCGCAAGGCCCGCGGTAACGACCGACAGCTTCCCCCATCCGGTCGCGATCGCGGGTTCGACGAACCGGACGTTCCCCGGGATCGCCCGCGTGTCGAGCGGCGCCTGCGAGAAATCGTGATGGCACGCGATCGGCGGCATTTCGTACAGAATGTTGAGCCGATCCACGAGCCGGCGAAGCAGCGCCGCGTCGCCATGCGACAGGATAACGAAGCCAATGCTGACCGCGTGGTTCCGCGTCACCGGCGGCGCGGAGGAATTATAACTTTGAATGAACACGTTACGCTACACTACTCGTTACTCGACGCGAGGACGCTATAGATCCGGCTCAAACGCGGCAAGCGGATCGCGGCCGCGCGTTCGTGGCGTGCGACGAAGCATTCGCCGAACGGGCAGCTTTCGTCCGCAACAGTAGAAGTTGATCGCCACGGCGCGGTTCTTCACTATCTGCAACGAACCATGACCGTTTCGCTCACCCACCTGCAGCGCCTCGAAGCCGAGAGCATCCATATCCTGCGCGAGGTCGTCGCCGAAGCCGAACGGCCGGTGATGCTCTATTCGGTCGGCAAGGATTCGGCGGTGATGCTGCATCTTGCCCGGAAGGCGTTCTTCCCGGGTAATCCTCCCTTCCCGCTGCTGCATGTCGACACGACGTGGAAGTTCCGCGCGATGTACGAGCTGCGCGACCGGGCCGCAGCAGACGCGGGGATGGAGTTGATCGTCCACAAGAATCCCGACGCAGCCGCGCAGGGGATCAACCCGTTCGACCATGGTAGCCGCCACACCGACCTGTGGAAGACCGAAGGGCTGAAGCAGGCGCTCGCCGCAGGCGGCTATGACGCCGCATTCGGGGGCGCGCGGCGCGACGAGGAAAAGAGCCGCGCGAAGGAGCGGATCTTCAGCTTCCGCAACGCGCATCAGCGCTGGGATCCCAAGGCGCAGCGTCCCGAAGTGTGGCGGCTCTACAATGCGCGCAAGGCACGCGGGGAAAGCATGCGCGTGTTCCCGCTGTCCAACTGGACCGAGCTCGACATCTGGCAGTACATCCTTGCCGAACAGATTGAGATCGTCCCGCTCTATTTCGCGGCGCCACGCCCGACGGTGGAGCGGGACGGCATGCTCCTGATGGTCGACGACGACCGCTTTCGGCTCGCGCCCGGCGAAGTTCCGGTCGAGCGTTCGATCCGGTTCCGGACGCTTGGCTGTTATCCGCTGACCGGCGCAGTCGAGAGCACGGCGACCAGCCTTTCGGAAGTCATTCAGGAAATGCTGCTGACGACCACCAGCGAACGCCAGGGTCGCGCAATCGACCATGACCAGAGCGCCAGCATGGAAAAGAAGAAGGCGGAGGGATATTTCTGATGGCCAGCACGCTCGCGTCCGTCTCTTCGCCCGCGGCCACGGACCGCGACTATCGTCCGGACGCTTTGATCACCGAGGACATCGACGCATATCTCGACCAGCATCAGCACAAATCCCTGCTGCGCTTCATCACCTGCGGCTCGGTCGATGATGGCAAGTCCACGCTGATCGGGCGCCTGCTTTACGATACGCGCGCGATCTTTGCCGACCAGCTGTCCGCACTCGAGGCGGACAGCAAGCGTGTCGGCACGCAAGGCCAGAACATCGATTTCGCCTTGCTGGTCGACGGTCTGGCAGCGGAACGCGAGCAGGGCATCACGATCGACGTCGCCTACCGCTTCTTTTCCACCAGCTCGCGCAAGTTCATCGTCGCGGACACTCCGGGGCACGAACAATATACCCGCAACATGGTGACGGGCGCCTCGACCGCGGACGCGGCGGTGATCCTGATCGACGCGCGCAAGGGCGTGCTGACCCAGACCCGCCGCCACAGCTTCCTCGTCCATCTGCTCAAGCTGCGCCACGTCGTCCTCGCGGTGAACAAGATGGACCTGGTCGGCTACGACCGGGGCGTGTTCGACACCATCGTCGCCGAGTATCGCGCGTTCGCCGACTCGATCGGGATCGCGCACTTCGTGGCGATCCCCATTTCGGGGCTTGCTGGCGACAATATCGTCGCCGCGTCGGACGGCATGCCGTGGTATGATGGCCCCACGTTGATCGAGCATCTCGAAACGGTCGACCTCGGGGCGGACGCGGCGCAGGCGCGCGACTTTCGGTTGCCCGTCCAGTGGGTCAATCGTCCAAGTCTCGACTTTCGCGGCTTTTCCGGCCTGATCGCGAGTGGCAGCGTGCGCCCGGGCGATACGGTTCGGATCCTCCCGTCGGGTCGCACGACGAGCGTCGCGCGAATCGTCACGATGCATGGCGACCTGATGGAGGCGGTCGCTGGCCAGTCGGTCACGCTGACCCTGGCAGACGAGATCGACTGCTCGCGCGGCGACGTCATTGCCAGTGCCGACGCGCCGCCGCAGGTCGCAGATCAGTTCCAGGCGACGATCGTATGGATGGAGCAGACCCCGCTCCTGCCGGGCCGCAGTTACTGGTTGAAGCTCGGGACGCAGACCGTGGGCGCGACGATCCAGGAACCGCGCCACGCGATCGACGTGAACACCATGGCCGAATTGTCGGTCAAGACGCTCGGCCTCAACGACATCGGGGTAGCCGAGGTCTATACCGATCGCCCGCTGGTGTTCGAGCCTTTTGCCGACGGGCCGGATCTCGGCGGCTTCATCCTGATCGACCGCGCCACCAACGCAACCGTCGCTGCCGGGCTGCTGAGCTTCTCCTTGCGGCGGGCGCAGAACGTCCATTGGCAGGCGATCGACATTACGCGACAGGCGCATGCCCAGCAAAAGGGGCAGGTGCCACGGCTGCTGTGGTTCACCGGCCTGTCGGGGTCGGGCAAGTCGACGATCGCCAATCTGGTCGAAAAGAAGCTGTTCGCGCTCGGGCGGCACAACTTCCTGCTCGACGGTGACAACGTTCGGCACGGACTCAACAAGGATCTCGGCTTTACCGACGCCGACCGGGTGGAGAATATCCGACGGATCGGCGAGGTGGCGAAGCTGATGACCGACGCCGGGCTGATCGTCCTGACCGCGTTCATCTCGCCGTTCCGGGCCGAGCGCGAGATGGTGCGGGCGATGCTGCCGGCCGAATTCGTCGAGATCTTCGTGGACACGCCGCTCGCCACGGCCGAGGCGCGCGACGTGAAGGGGCTGTACGCCAAGGCCCGCAGCGGGACGATCGCCAATTTCACCGGCATCTCCAGCCCGTATGAAGCGCCGGAACGCCCCGACATTCGCATCGACACCACCCGGGAGAGCCCCGAGGATGCCGCCGAGCGAATCGTCCAGCACATCATGGGCGTGTGGAGTCCCGATCTTTGAACCCTGCCGATCAGAACCCCGACCAAACCGATGCGCAGGTCGCGCGTCGCGTGGCGCTCGCCGCCGCGGCATTGTTGCGCGATCTGTGCGTTGCCGGCGCTTGCGCCGACGCAGATCTTGGCCCACGCGGGGACAGCGAAGCCAATGCGCTGATCCTCGATCTGTTGCGGCGAGCACGACCGGACGATTATGTCCTGTCGGAGGAATCGGCCGACGACGGGCTGCGCTGTTCCGCACGCCGCGTGTGGGTCGTCGATCCGCTCGACGGAACGCGCGAATTCCGCGAACGCCGCGATGACTGGGCGGTCCATATCGGGCTGGCGATCGACAGCGTCCCGGTGATCGGCGCCGTAGCGCTCCCCGCCGCCCGGCGCATCTATGGATCCGATGACACGCCGCCGCGATGGGACACGGTCCCGGCGCGCCCCAGGATGGTCGTCAGCCGCACGCGCGCGCATCCGGTGGTCGACGCGGTTGCGGCCGCGCTGGACGCGGACCTGATCCCGATGGGGTCCGCCGGCGCCAAGGCGATGGCGGTGGTCGACGGCCGAGCCGAAATCTACCTACACGCTGGCGGACAATATGAATGGGACAATTGCGCGCCGGTAGCGGTCGCCCGGGCGGCCGGCCTGCATACCTCACGCATCGACGGAAGCGCATTGGTCTACAATTGTCGCGACCCGCTGCTGCCCGACGTGCTCATCTGCCGCCCGGAATATGCCGCGCGCGTGCTTGCGGAAGTTGCCCGGGCCAGCTGACGGCGGCTGCATCGAGCGCGCCGCCCGACGCCGGCTGGCGACCTGCCCGCCCTTCCTCAGACGCGAAAAAGGCCGGGACATTGCTGTCCCGGCCCATGCCCGCCGTTCGGCGGAAAGAGATGGTGCACCCAGAGCGATTCGAACGCCCGACCCTCAGATTCGTAGTCTGATGCTCTATCCAGCTGAGCTATGGGTGCGTGGAGAGGCGCTGTTAGCGGGCACTTTCGGAGGGCGCAAGCGCTTTTCCGCAATTCGACAAACTTTGTCCCTTCCTTCGTACGTTGCGCCCGCCCGGCCATCGGCATAGAGCAAACGCAAATGACCCATCGTTCAGCGCTCAGCCATCTTGTCCCCGTGTTGCTGCTTTTGACCGGCGGCTGCGTGGCGCCCCGGTCCGCCACCTTCCCGTCGTTGTTGCCGCGCCCGATCGAGTCACGCAGCGATGCCGAGCCCGTCGCCCCGGTGACGATCGTGGAACCCGATCCGGCAACCGATGCGACCCTGGTCGACCTTCAGAAGGCGATCGATACCGCTGGCAAGGCGTTCGATGTCGCGGCGGACTCGGCGGATCGGCTGGCCAAGGCGGCACATGGCGATGCGGTCGGCAGCGACCGCTGGATTGCGGCGCAGACCGCGCTCGGGCAACTCGACGGTTTGCGCGCAACGACCTCGTCGACGATCACCGATATCGACGAACTCGCGCTGACGCGCGCGGCGAGTGGCAAGCCCGAATATCCGGCGATCGCCACGCTGCGCCAGACCGCGCAGGCTGCGCTCGACGCGCAGGCGGCACGGATCCAGTCGATACAGGCGCGTCTGACTCCGGCCTGAAGAGGCCTGAACGCCGTAGCTCCTGGCCCGAACGCTCTTCGTGCCTCTGTGGCTTGGTGCCAGATCTTCTGTCCGTATGAAGACTTGATCACCCAAAGACGCAAAGCCACGAAGAGAAGAGGCGCCTCAGGGCAGCGGTCCAGCGACCTACCCGGGACGGGATCACCGCAGGCGGCCTCGCGGCTGCGCGTGAGTCACTCGTGCTATCAGCGGGGACGACGCCCGGTATGGCAAACCCCCTTGGAACCCGCCCGCATCCTGCTAAACGCACAGCCGATGACAGTTTCCCTCACCACCCCGCCCGCCGGGCAGGCCAACAGCCTGCGCCAGCAACCCGACGACAACGGGCATTTCGGCCAGTTCGGCGGCCGCTACGTCGCAGAGACGCTGATGCCGCTCGTGCTCGAGCTCGACCAGGCGTATCGCGCGGCCAAGGCCGACCCGGCGTTCCAGGCGCAGTTCGACGATCTGCTCGAACATTATGTCGGCCGCCCGAGCCCGCTCTATTACGCCGAACGCCTGACCGAGACGCTCCGCGAATCCGCGCCCGAGGGGAAAGGCGCGCAGATCTGGTTCAAGCGCGACGAGCTCAATCACACCGGCGCGCACAAGATCAACAATTGCATCGGGCAGATCCTGCTCGCGATGCGGATGGGCAAGACCCGGATCATCGCCGAGACCGGCGCGGGCCAGCACGGCGTCGCCACCGCGACGGTCTGCGCGCGCTTCGGTCTGCCGTGCGTGATCTACATGGGTGCGAAGGACATAGAGCGGCAGGCGCCCAACGTGTTCCGCATGAAGCTGCTGGGCGCCGAAGTGCGCCCGGTGACGAGCGGGTCGCATTCGCTCAAGGATGCGATGAACGAGGGGATGCGCGACTGGGTCGCGAACGTCCACGACACCTTCTATATCATCGGCACCGCCGCTGGCCCGCATCCCTATCCCGAGATGGTCCGCGACTTCCAGAGCGTGATCGGCACCGAGGCGCGCGCGCAGATGCTGTCGCGGATCGATCGCCTCCCCGACCTGCTGGTCGCGGCGATCGGTGGCGGGTCGAATGCGATCGGTCTGTTCCATCCGTTCCTCGACGATGCCAGCGTCGAGATGCTCGGCGTCGAAGCGGCCGGGCGTGGGCTCGACAAGGAACACGCTGCGTCGCTCGCGGGTGGTGCGCCGGGGATCCTTCACGGCAACAAGACCTATCTGTTGCAGGACGAGGACGGCCAGATCACCGAGGCTCATTCGATCTCGGCAGGGCTCGACTATCCGGGGATCGGGCCAGAGCATTCGTGGCTCCACGAGATCGGACGCGTCGAATATACGTCGATCACCGATACCGAGGCGCTCGATGCGTTCCAGTTGCTGTGCCGGACCGAGGGCATCATCCCCGCGCTCGAACCATCCCATGCGATTGCCGCCGTCGCCAAGCGCGCGCGTGAAATGGACCGGGACCAGATCATCCTCGCCAATCTGTGCGGGCGTGGCGACAAGGACATCTTCACCGTCGCCGAGGCGCTCGGGGTGGCGATATGAGCGCGCGCGGGGGCGGGATTTCCGATGTCGTCACCGCTGCCGTCGTCGGCGCGGTGGTCGCACTGATCGTGCGCGAGGTCAGCGCGTTCGGGATCGATCTGCAACGCTGGACGCTGCACGTCCCGCGCGCGCTCGATTCTGGTAAGATCGGCGCGATTGCGGGTGCCGCGAGCAACCTCTTCGGCAACTGGAGGTCGGGAAGATGAGCCGCCTTTCCGCCGCCTTCGCCAAGGGCCACCCCGCGCTCGTCGCTTTCGTCACCGCGGGCGACCCCACCCCCGCCGCCACCGGCGCGATCCTCGATGCGATCGTCGAAGGCGGCGCGGACGTGATCGAACTCGGCATGCCGTTCACCGACCCGATGGCGGATGGCCCCGCGATTCAGGCCGCGAACATCCGCAGCTTGCTCGCGGGCACGCGTACCGCGGACATCCTCGGCATCGCCAAGGCATTCCGTGCGCGGCATCCCGATACGCCGCTGGTGCTGATGGGCTATGCCAATCCGATGACGATCCGCGGGGGTGACTGGTTCGCCGCCGCCGCCCAGAATGCGGGCGTCGACGGCATCATCTGCGTCGACATTCCCCCCGAGGAAGATGCCGAACTCGGCCCCGCGCTCCGCGCCGCCGGGATCGACCCGATCCGCCTCGCCACGCCGACGACCGACGCGGCACGCCTGCCCGCCGTGCTCGATGGCGCGAGCGGCTTCGTCTATTACGTTTCGGTCGCCGGAATCACCGGACTGCAACAGGCGGCCCAGGCCTCGATCGAATCCGCGGTCGCGCGGTTGAAGGCGTCGACCGACTTGCCGATCGCGGTCGGTTTCGGCGTCCGCACGCCGGATCAGGCGGCAGCGATCGCCAAGGTCGCGGACGGCGTCGTCGTCGGCTCGGCGATCGTCGAGTTGGTCGCGCAACACGGTGCCGCCGCGCCGGACGCGGTGCGCGCGTATATCCAATCCCTGTCGACGGCCGTCCACGCCGCCCGCGAAGGAATCCCCGCATGACCTGGCTCACCAGCGTCCGCAACGCACTCTCGCTCGTCGTCCCGATCAAGAAGGAGACGCCCGACACGCTCTGGCACAAGTGCAAGGGCTGCGGGCAGATGGTGTTCGTCAAGGAGCTCGAGGACAATCTCTACGTCTGTCCGCATTGCGATCATCATGAACGGATCGGGCCGCTACTGCGCTTCCAATACGTCTTCGACGCAGGCTCTTACACGATCGTACCGCTGCCCAAGGTCCCCGACGATCCGCTCAAGTTCCGCGACACCAAACGCTATGCCGATCGGATCAAGGCGGCGCGCGCGGCGACTTCCGAAGGCGACGCGCTGATCACCGCGCGCGGGACGATCGACGGGCGCCGCGCGGTCATCGGGGTGCAGGACTTTGCGTTCATGGGCGGGTCGATGGGTCTCGCCGTGGGCGAGGCGTTCGTTCGTGGGGTCGAGACCGCGATCGAGGACAATTGCCCGTACATCATCTTCACCGCAGCGGGCGGCGCGCGGATGCAGGAGGGCATTCTCTCGCTGATGCAGATGCCGCGCGCGACGGTGGCGATCCAGATGCTCCACGATGCGGGGCTGCCCTATATCGTCGTGCTCACCGATCCGACCACGGGCGGCGTCACCGCAAGCTATGCGATGCTCGGCGACGTGCAGATCGCCGAGCCGGGCGCGCTGATCGGCTTTGCCGGGCAGCGCGTGATCGAACAGACGATCCGCGAGAAACTGCCCGACGGGTTCCAGCGCGCGGAATATCTGCTCGAGCATGGGATGATCGATATGGTCAAGCATCGCCGCGACCTGCGCGCGACGCTGGCGAGCCTGATCGATTATCTCTGCAGCAAGCGCGCGGTGGCGTGATTGTTCTCCCTCTCCCCGCAGGCGGGGAGAGGGCAAGCGAGGCGAAGCCGACGCGAGGGAGAGGGGCAGTACGGTTGGGGTGGCTAGCTGGACTGCCCCTCTCCCCGGCCCTCTCCCCGGAGGGGAGAGGGAGAAGAAGATGGACCATGCGGTCTCTAAAGACGCCGCCGTTCAGGCGCAACTCGACCGGCTATGGAAGCTGTCCCCCGGTGCCGACATCCTCGGCCTCGAGCGCATCACGCTCCTGCTCGACCGGCTGGGCAACCCGCAGCACCGCCTCCCCCCGGTATTCCATGTCGCGGGGACCAACGGCAAGGGATCGACCTGCGCGTTCCTGCGCACCGCGCTCGAGGCGGCGGGATACGCCGTCCACGCCTATACCAGCCCGCATCTCGTCCGCTTCAACGAACGGATCCGCATCGCCGGGCAGCTGATCGACGACGCCCTGCTCGCAGCGCTGCTCGAGGAAGTGCTCGATGCGGGCGGCGATATCGGTGCGAGCTTTTTCGAGGTCACCACTGCCGCCGCATTCCTCGCCTTCGCGCGGACACCGGCGGATGCGTGCGTGATCGAGGTCGGCCTCGGCGGACGGCTCGATGCGACCAACGTCATCGCGCGCCCGCTCATCACCGGCATCGCGCAGCTCGGGATCGATCACCAGAGCTTCCTCGGCGATACGGCGGTGGGCATCGCCGGCGAGAAGGCCGGGATCGCCAAGCCCGGCGTCGCGCTCGTCACGATGGCCTATGAACCCGACAGCGCCGCGCGGGTCGCCACGGTGGCGATGCAGGCGGGCGCGCATGTCCTTCCGCTCGGCACGGCCTGGCACATGGAGACCGATGCCACGATGCTCCGGTACGAAGACGCTGGCGGGACGGTCGAGACCCCGCTGCCCGCAATGGCAGGCCCGCATCAGCCGGGCAATCTCGCGCTCGCCATCGCGATGCTCCGCCACCAGACGGCGCTGGCGATCCCGACCGAGGCGTATGCCGCCGCCGCCCGCGATACGCGCTGGCCTGCGCGGATGCAGCGCCTGCATCCCGGGCCGCTCGTCGACCTGCTCCCGCCCGGTAGTCAGTTGTGGCTCGACGGCGGGCACAATCCCGCCGCCGCCGGCGCGATCGCGGCGACGGTGCGCGCCATCGCCAACCCGGGCGTCGGACGGAGCGAGGTCCACCTCGTGTTCGGGATGCTCGCCAACAAGGATCCGGCCGGACTACTCGCGCCGTTCGCCGCGATCGCGACGACACTCCACGCGGTGCCGATCGCGGCGCACGAACACCACACCCCCGCCGCCCTCGCAGCGACGGCGCATACCCTTGGACTTGCTACCCATACCGCGCCAGATGTCGCGGGTGCGCTGCGCGACATCGCCGAAATCGCGGATCAGGCCGAGCCTCCGATCGTGCTCGTCCTGGGCTCGCTCTACCTTGCGGGCGAAGTGCTCCGGGCAAACGGCGAACTGCCAGATTGAACGATATTATTGCGATTGACTTGCAATAGCGACTGACCGAGGATGCCCGCACCCTACGGAGCCTCCGCTTATGTCCTCGAATCAGCCTTCTGCCACGGCCCTTGCGGCAACGCTCCCGCACCTGTTGCCGGATGACGCCAATGCCCGGTTGCTGCTGTTCGCCTTCCGGCGGATGGGCGCGCACGGGCTGAACGACGCGCACGCCGCGCAGGCAGTGATGGACGGATTCGGTGCGCAGTTCCGTCGCCCGCTCACGCTATTGCGCGCGATGATGGCGGATCTTGCGGGCGCGGCGACCTGCCCGATCGCGATCGCACCCTGCTGCTGCCGGCGCACCACTCATGCCGAGCACGCTCTGCTCACGATCGTCGCGCGCGCCGAAACCGCGCCGGGCAGCGCGCGGCTGCTGCTGGGCGACTTGATCGGGGTGCGCAACCCGGATGGCGTGCTTGCGAGCGTGACCCTTGCGGCGCAAGCGTTCGCGGACGCCGGGCGACCGATCGTCGTCAGTTGAGCGCCCGCTCCGCGCGCCCCATCCGCGCCGTTCGGACCCATTCGATTGCAACGAACAGCACCGCGACCAACCCAACGACCGCCGTGTAGCGGAACACCGCGGCATAACCGATCCTGTCGATCGCCTCGCCCGCAATGCCGCGCCCGAGCGAGCCGATCAGAAAGGTGAGCGACGACAGCAGCGCATATTGCACGGCAGTGTAGCGCTTGCTCACGATCCCCGAGAGATAGGCAACGAACGCCGCCCCGGCGATACCGGTCGAGATATTCTCGACCGAAATCGTCATCAGCAACCGCACCATCCGCGCGTCGGAGCCGAGCAGCGCAGCGAAGCGATCGAAGGCGAGCAAGTGCGCTACGGCATCAATCGACGCGCCACCCTCGGCGAGATCGGCATACAGGAAATTGCCGAAGATCGGCAGCACCGCCCCGATCAGCACCGTCGGCATGCGGCCGATCCGCACGAACAGATAGCCGCCCAGACTGATCCCGACGATCGTCATCACGATGCCGAAGATCTTCGATGCGAACGCCACCTCGTCCTTCGAATAATGCAGAAAGTCGAGGTAGAAGGGGAAGGCGAACGACGCCCAGACGTTGTAACAGAGCGCATAGCTGAGGATCAGCCCGATCACGACCAGCACGCCCCAGCCCAACCGGCCACACAATTCCGCGAGCGGTGCGACCAGCGCGACATACAGGTGATTGGCGGCCGTGCGCAGCGGGCTATGGACCGGATCGGGCGCATGGAGGACGTGCCGGTCGCTGCGCTGCAGCCAGTTCATCGTCGCCGAGACGATCAGCGGCACCAGCACCGTCGCTGCGACGATCCACGGCCCGGTCGCGCGGGTGAAGTCCGCGGTCGATGGCCGGACGGCGCCGGGCGCGAGCGGCGCGAGCATCCGCACCATGAACCGGCCGATCGATCCGATCGCCCACGCCCAGCTGAGCGCGACGATCGCGAGCGCGATCCCCCGCACGCGCGGCGAGATCGCGCCGGGCTCGGCCAGCGCGGCATAGAGGCGCCCCTGCTCGCCGCGTGCCGTATCGGGCGCCCGCAGCGCCGCGAAGATCATCAGCCCGATCAGCGCCGCCATCAGCACGAACACCAGCGGCCACGACATGCGCGCGGCCAGGACCAGTGCGAGCGCACCACCGACGATGCTCGCGATGCGATAGCCGAACTGGTAGATTGCCGAGAGCAATTCGACGGGCGTCTCGGCGTCGGCGACGTCGATCCGCCACGCGTCGACCGCGACGTCCTGTGTCGCGGAGGCGAGCGCGGCGATCAGCGCGAAGATCGCGAACGTGCCGATGTTGGTGACGGGATTGGTCGCGGCGAGACCCAGGAACGCCGCGATCATCGCCCCCTGGCACAGCACGATCCAGCTCTTGCGGCGTCCCAGCCGGTCGAGCAGCGGCAGCTGTAGCCGGTCGACCAGCGGCGACCACAGGAATTTGAACGAATAGGCAAGCCCGATCCATGACAGCACGCCGATCGTCGCGAGGTTGATCTTTTCCTCGCCAAGCCACGCGTTGAGCGTGCCGATCAGCAGTGCATACGGCAGCCCCGACGAGAAGCCGAAGGCGAGCATCGTCGAAGACTTGCGCGTCTGCAACGCGACCTTGAGCAGTTTCCAGCCCTTGGGCTTGATCGGCGGCGCTACCGCCGCCTGCGCTTCGCTATCGGCCAACATGTCCCCTTCCCGCAAGATCGCGCGTCGGGGCCGACCCTAGCGCCAAACGCGCGGAGCGGAAGCGGGTAGATCGATCCGCGCGCTCACCCCGCCGCGGCGAACAGGCTGAATCCCCCGGGAATCCGTTTCGGAGTCTTGCCGTCGAGCACCGCCTCGATCGCGGCGATCGCGGCGAGCAGGTCGCGCTGCGCGTAGGGCTTCGCGAGACAGCCGTTGGCGACCGCGCGCCCGCCCTCGGGACATTGCCCAGTCACGAACAACACCGCGATATCCTTTTCCTTGGCCGCGCGGGCGACGTCGACGCCATTGCCATCGGCCAGGCTGATATCGACCAGCACCAGTTCGATCTCAACGCCGGTCGCAATGACCGCGATGGCGTCGGCCACCCGGTCGACCGTCGCGACGATCTCATATTCCGCGTCGCGCAGAAAATGTTCGGTATCGAACGCCACCAACGGCTCGTCCTCGACGAGCAGCAGCTTGCAAATTCGCCGCTTTTTCCGTCCGAACAGCATGTTCGGTGCCCCACCTTCTGTCACGCGCCGAAACTGGCATGTGCGTACCGCCCTCGTTACGCACCCGTAGCTTAACGCTCGGCTACGAGATCGGACGCAAATCTTTTTGTTCAACACCCGCGCGTGAATTTGGCTATCAGTGCGACGTGTCAAAATACCGTCCCCCCAAAACTGCCGTACCCGGCGCCTCCTCAACCCCGCGCGAGCGCGCCGACGACGAACAGCGGATCGCCAAGCTGCTCGCGCGTGCCGGGATCGCCTCGCGCCGCGAAGTCGAACGCATGATCGCCGAGGGCCGCGTCGCGCGGCATGGCGTGGTGATCGATACGCCCGCGACGATCCTCGCGTCGCTCGACGGCGTAACGGTCGACGGCAATCCGGTTGCGGCCCCCGCCGATGCGCGCCTGTTTCTCTATCACAAGCCATCCGGCCTGCTCGTGACCGAGCGCGACCCTGCGGGTCGCCCCACGATCTACGACCGGTTGCCCGCGGGCCTGCCCCGCCTCGTTCCGGTCGGACGGCTCGATCTCAATACCGAGGGGCTGCTGCTGCTCACCACCGACGGCGAGCTCAAGCGCCAGCTCGAACTGCCCTCGACCGGCGTGGAGCGGGCGTACCGCGCACGGGCGTACGGTCCGGTCACGCAGGAACAGCTCGAGGAACTGATCCACGGGATCGAGATCGAGGGCGTGCGCTACGGCTCGATCAACGCCAATCTCGAACGCCGCACCGGCGCGAACGTATGGATCGAGATGATCCTGACCGAAGGCAAGAACCGCGAAGTCCGCCGCGTGCTCGAATTCCTCGGCCTCAAGGTCTCGCGCCTGATCCGCACGCGTTACGGCCCGTTCCTGCTCGACGATCTTCCCCCGGGCGACATCGGCGAGGTCCGCGCGCATGACGTCGCCGCGTTCCGCAAGGATCCCAAGCGGATCCTCCAGCCCGAACGGATCAAGGGCGCGCGTCCCGCAGCGCGGACCGTGGCGGAACCCGCAGTCCCGCCCGCTGCGCGCCCGCAACGGACGCCGCGCGCTGCCCCGCGACCGCAACCGGTGCGGATCACCCGTGCCGTTGCCAACGATTCGGACAAGGCCGCCTTTGCCGAGCCACGCCGACAGGGGATCGTCGTCGCCAAGGCGCCCAAGGTGAAGCGTTTCTACGACGCCAAGCCCAAGGCCACCGTACCCGCCGCGGCGACCCCGGCGCGCACGCCTGACGGTCGCCCGGCGCGCGTGTTCAACCCCGAGCTCGGACGCAACGTCCGCGCCAAGACGCCGCGCGCCGCCGCACCCGCCAGTGAGTCGTCGGCCCGCCCGACCTCAACGCGGACCTCGACAAATGGTCCGGGTACGGCTCGCCCGACCGGCGACCGCCCCGCCCCCCGCCCTGCCAAACCACGCCCACCACGGACCCGTAAATAATGCGCATCATTGCCGGAGAATGGCGCGGCCGCCCGCTCGTCGCCCCCAAGGGAGACGCGACGCGTCCCACCGCAGACCGCGTGCGTGAGGCGTTGTTCTCGATGCTTGCCAGCCGCCTCGGCAGTTTCGAGGACCTCACGGTCGCCGATCTGTTCGCGGGCTCGGGCGCGCTCGGGCTGGAAGCCCTGTCGCGCGGTGCCGCCTCGTGCATCTTCGTCGAACAGGACAAGCCCGCGCTCGACGCGTTGCGGACGAACATCGCGAAGCTGTCGGCGAAGGCCGACGTGCGCGCGCAATCCGTGATGGCGCTCGGCCATGCGGTCGCACCGCTCGACCTGATCCTGATGGACCCGCCCTATGACAGCAACGCCGGCGCCGTGGCGCTCGACAAGCTCGCCCGGCTCGGCTGGGTCGGCGAGGCGACGTGGGTCAGCATCGAGACCGCCAAGCCCGACCGGGTCGAGGTCGCCGGGTTCGTCGAGGACGTCACCCGCATCCACGGCAAGGCGCGGCTGACGTTGCTCCGGCGCGGCTGATGCTGGGACAGATCGCCCGCTGAGCGGGACGTGTTCGAAGCGCGCTCTACCCCTCGTCCGTCACCCCCCAGAGGCCGGGACCGTGCGGTACCCGGGCGCGATGGGCGGAGCAGTGCGTGTATCGCGGGTCGCGCCCACTAACCTGGCGGCCCCGGCCTGCGCCGGGGTGACGGCTATAATCGTTGTGCGGTGCATTCCGCAGGGGCGCGTCGTCCGAAGTACTTCGCGTAAAACGCCGAACGCGCGAGGCAGGTGCCCAGTGCCCCGCCCCGCTCGATCACATCTTGGTGATCGTCAGGAACAGCACATACAGCGCGCCGGACAGCGCCATCGCGACCGGCAGCGTCAGGACCCATGCCAACGCCATGTTGATGACGGTGCGCGATTGCAGGCCGGCGCCATTGGCGACCGAAGCGCCCGCCACACCCGACGACAGGATATGCGTGGTCGACACCGGCAGGCCGTAAACCTCCGCCGCCATGATCGTGCCCGCCGCGACCAGCTCGGCCGATGCGCCCATGCCGTACGTCAGGTGCGACTTGCCGATCTTCTCGCCGACCGTAATCACGATCCGCCGCCAGCCGACCATCGTGCCGAGACCCAGCGCCAGCGCGACCGTGATCTTGACCCAGGTCGGGATGTAGCGCGTGCCCTTTTCCAGGTTGGTCTGATAGCCGGTGATCGCCTTCAGCTCAGGCTCGCTGAACGTCGCGGCCGCCGCCTTCTTGTCCTTGGTCGCAAGCCGGGTGGTATCGAGCACGAGATACATGTCGTTGCGCAGATTGGGGGTCGCTGCCGCCGAAACCTTGTTGAGCGATCCGAATGCGCCGATCCGCTGGCCCAGGTCACGCGACAGCGCGGACGCGGCGGCGTAGACCTGCGGGCTGGATGCCTTGCGGGTCTGCAGCGCCTTGGTGAGCACCCCGCGCGACTCGTCCATCGTCGCTACGGTCGCGCCCTTGGCATGAACCGAGAAGGCGTTGGCGGCAGCGTTCGCGCTCGCAACGAACGCCGGTGTCTGGCTCTCCGGCATCGTGCGGTTGAGCGCATAAGCGGTCGGTGCACAACCGATCAGGATCAGCATGATCAGCCCCATGCCCTTCTGCCCGTCGTTCCCGCCGTGCGCGAAGCTGACCGCCGTGCAGGTGAAGATGAGCAGCGCCCGAATGCCCTTGGGCGGCGGGGCATTGCCCTCCGGCTCCTTGTAGAGCTTCGGATTCTTGAGCACGAACTTCATCACGATCAGCAGCAGGAACGCCGCGCCGAACCCGATGAGCGGCGCCATCCACAACCCGGTGAGCACCTTGGTCGCCTGGCTCCAGTCGACGCCCGAGGTACCACCCACGCCCGACGACATCAGCTGATTGGCAAATCCGACGCCGAGGATCGACCCGATCAGCGCATGGCTCGACGAATTGGGCAGGCCGACGAACCAGGTCGCAAGATTCCACAGCACGGCCGCGAGCAACAATGCGAAGATCATCGCGAAACCGGCACTGCTCCCGACGTGGAGAATCAGGTCGACCGGCAACAGCGTGATGATCGAATAGGCGACCGCGCCGGTCGAGAACATCACGCCGAGGAAGTTGAAGAACCCGGACCAGACGACCGCGAGCGGGGCCGGCATCGAATGGGTGTAGATTACGGTAGCGACGGCGTTGGCCGTGTCATGGAAACCGTTGACGAACTCGAACCCCAGCGCGATCAGAAGTGCGAGCGCCAGGAACGCGAAAGTCCCGAGGGCAAGGCCCTCGCCGACCTGCCGCGTGTCGGTAAAGATACTGAAACCCGCGAACGCCAGCCCGGCCAGCATCACCGCGACAAACACCCAGCGACCGGCCGGATGCAATGGATGATCCAACCGGGGGCCGCTCGCTGCCTCTGATTCGAGAGACGCCGACAAGGTAGTAGCCATGGCTTGGAAAGGCCTTCACTCGGTTGGTTACGGGTGCTTCAGTTATACAGGTGTCTCGCGCCGATAGCGGTGTCGCAAGATAAAGACCAGCCCCGAAGCACTATCGCTGCGGTGGACTTACTCCGGTTTCGGGTCGGAACGTGCCGCATCTGCATTCCTTTCTCAAGGCCCGCCTGGCCTGTTGCGGGAATGTTCGCGACGGGCTCTCCCATTTACGCGGCCGTTGGGCATGGCCTATGCTCCGCGCGGCGATCGATGGGGTTGCCGGGGGATGCCATGTTCAAGCCGAACGATCCTGCGATCAACACCGCGGAGGCCTGGATATCCGCGCCCGCGGCGGACACCATCGATGCCAGACCGCTGCGCGTGCTGACGGTCCTGTACGGTTTCGCTCCCGGCGGCGTCGAGCGGATTGCAGCCCGGCTGCATGCGGCCTGGATCCGCAGTTCGGTGCAGTCGAGAATCATCGTGGCCGACCATCGGGTGGCACCGCCGCTTCCGCTGACGGACGTGATATGCGCCGGTCCGACGTCGCGCTCCCGGGGAATCGCGAGCTTCGTCGCGCTCGTGCTGGCCGTGCGCCGCCACGTCCGGGACGATCGACCCGACGTGCTGTTCTGCGCCGGCAATACCTACAGCGCCGTCCTTGTCGTCGCCCGGCTGCTGATCGGGCGCGACTGCCCGCCAATCGTCGCGAAGATCAGCAATTGCCTCGTCCGCCGCGACATGACGCCGCCGGTCCGCGGGCTATACCACCTATGGCTTCGCCTGCAGGGCCGCTGGATCGCGCACTTCGTCGCGCTCGCGCCCGCGATGCAGGACGAGATAGCGCTTTATACCGGGGTTTCGCACGACCGGATCAGCGTGATCGAGGATCCTGCGCTGGGCACGGCGGATCTTGCCTCCCTGGCGACCCAGCGGGATGCGACGTGCCGGGCTGCCGACGGGCATCACTTCCTCGCGGTGGGGCGCCTGGCTCCGCAGAAGAACTTCGCGTTGCTGCTGGACGCCTTCGCGCGAATCGCGCGACCGGCGGATCGGCTCACCCTGCTCGGCGATGGCGAGCAGCGCGCGCGGTTGGAGGCGCAGGTGGCGGCTTTGGGGCTTGGCGGCCGGGTCCACATGCCCGGTCACGTCGATCCGCTCGCCGCGTGGCTCGCGCAGGCCGACGCGCTGATTCTTTCGTCGGACTATGAAGGTGTGCCCGCCGTCCTGATCGAGGCGTTGGCCGCGGGTCTGCCGATCGTTTCGACGCGCTGCTGTGTGTCGATCGACGATCTTCTGGAACACGGCGCGCTCGGACAGGTCGTGCCCGTCGGCGATGTGGCGGCGCTGGGCGCGGCGATGCGTGCCGCCGTCGGGCCCGAGGGGGCAGACGTGGTACAGGCACGCCGCCGGGCCGCGCGGCTCTATACGATCGACCACGCCGGTGGCCGGTATCTCGCCCTCATGCGTCGCGTTGCCGGGCGACGTGCTGCGCCCGCGCCTGCGCCCCGCACCGATCCGCAACCCGCCGTCGCATCCGCTACGCTGTGATTGCCACGACCGGACAAGGTACGCTTGCCCCGATCGTTTGCGTTCCCTACCTGTTCACCGATGAGTCTTCCTGTTTCCCAAGACGCGCTTGCGCCCCATGAACCGCCCTATCTCCGCGGCCTGAATGCGCCGCAGCGCGAGGCGGTGCTGACCACCGAAGGCCCCGT
This sequence comes from Sphingomonas sp. CARO-RG-8B-R24-01, assembly GCF_022662295.1. Taxonomy (NCBI): domain Bacteria; kingdom Pseudomonadati; phylum Pseudomonadota; class Alphaproteobacteria; order Sphingomonadales; family Sphingomonadaceae; genus Sphingomonas; species Sphingomonas sp. CARO-RG-8B-R24-01. Next base: position 114,289 of record NZ_JAKNQI010000009.1, read on the forward strand.
GCTCGTGCTGGCAGGCGCAGGGACCGGCAAGACCGCGGCGTTGACCGCGCGACTCGCGCATCTGCTCAACACGCGGAAGGCCTGGCCGAGCGAGATCCTGAGCGTCACCTTCACCAACAAGGCCGCGCGCGAGATGCGCGAGCGAGTGGGACGCCTCGTCGGCGACGTGGTCGAGGGAATGCCGTGGCTCGGCACGTTCCATGCGATCGGCGCCAAGATGCTGCGCCGCCATGCCGAGCTCGTCGGATTGCAGAGCAATTTCACGATCCTCGATACCGATGACCAGATGCGACTGCTCAAGCAGTTGATTCAGGCGGCCGACCTCGACGACAAGCGCTGGCCTGCGCGCCAGCTCGCCGGATTGATCGACGGGTGGAAGAACAAGGGCCTGACACCCGCCCAGATCGATGCGGGCGAAAGCGAGCTCTACGCCAACGGGCGCGGGCAGGAACTGTACGCCGCCTATCAGACCAGGCTGATCGCGCTCAACGCGTGCGATTTCGGCGATCTGCTGCTCCACATGCTCGTCATCCTGCAGCGCGACCGCGACGTGCTCGCGGACTATCAGCGCCGCTTCAAATACATCATGGTCGACGAGTATCAGGACACCAACAGCGTCCAGTATCTCTGGCTCCGGCTGCTCGCGCAGGAGCGCAAGAACATCGCCTGCGTCGGCGACGACGACCAGTCGATCTACTCGTGGCGCGGCGCGCAGGTCGAGAATATCCTGAAATTCGAAAAGGACTTTCCGGGCGCGAAGATCATCCGGCTCGAACAGAATTACCGCTCCACCCCGCATATTCTGGGCGCCGCCTCGGGCGTGATCGCCAACAACAGCGGGCGGCTGGGCAAGCAGCTGTGGACCGAGCTCGACGTGGGCGAGAAGGTCAAGGTGCTCGGCGTCTGGGACGGGCCCGAGGAAGCGCGCCGGGTCGGCGAGGAAATCGAATCGGCACAGCGCGCGGGCACCTCGCTCGACGAGGTCGCGATCCTCGTCCGCGCGCAGCACCAGACGCGCGAGTTCGAGGACCGCTTCATCGCGACCGGCATCAACTACCGGATCGTCGGCGGCTTCCGTTTCTACGAACGCGCGGAGATCCGCGATGCGCTCGCCTATCTCCGCGTCGTCGCGCAGCCGGCGGACGATCTCGCGTTCGACCGGATCGTCAACGTCCCCAAGCGCGGGCTTGGCGACAAGGCGGTGTCCAAGGTCCACCAGCTCGCCCGCGCGCAGGGCATCCCGCTCGTCACCGCGGCCGCGCGCCTGCTCGATACCGACGAACTGACGGGTGCGGCGCGCAAGTCGCTTGGCAATCTCGTGATCGACATGGCACGGTGGCGCGCGCAGGTGACCGAACTGTCGCATGGCGACCTCGCGCGGATCATCCTCGATGAGAGCGGCTATACCGGCATGCTCCAGGCCGAAAAGTCGGTCGAGGCGGCGGGACGACTCGAGAATTTGACCGAACTCGTCCGCGCGATGGAGGAATATGAGACGCTCGGCGCGTTCCTCGAGCATGTCAGCCTCGTGATGGACAATGAAGCGGCGGCCGAGGACCCCAAGGTCACGATCATGACGATCCATGCCGCCAAGGGCCTCGAATATGACACCGTCTTCCTCGTGGGCTGGGAGGAAGGGCTGTTCCCGTCGCAACGCTCGCTCGACGAGGGCGGGACCGCGAGCCTCGAGGAGGAACGCCGCCTGGCCTATGTCGCGATTACCCGCGCACGCCGGCGTGCGACGATCCTCCACGCCGCCAACCGCCGCATCTACGGCCAGTGGACCAGCAGCATCCCGAGCCGGTTCGTGAACGAACTGCCGCCCGAGCATATCGAGGCCGAGAGCAGCATGGCGGGCGGCGAGAGCCTGTGGCGCGCCAACTGGTCCGAACGCGCCGACCCGTTCGCCGACGTCGCGCGCGGGACCGGGCGTGGCCCGGGCTGGCAGCGCGCGGCTGGGGTCGGCAGCGGGGCGAAGCCCGGCGGCGACTTCACCAGCCGGACCTTCTCGCGGGAGCCGTCGCGCGTGCAGGAGTCGCGGTCGTCCGCGATCAGCCTGGGCAACAAGGGCCGCAGCGACGTCGCGGTGGGGATGCGCGTGTTCCACCAGAAGTTCGGCTACGGCCTGATCGCGGAGATCGAGGGCAACAAGCTCGAGATCGATTTCGAGAGCGCCGGGCGCAAGCGGGTCATGGATAGCTTCGTAACGGTGGGCGGCTGAGGGATCGCGAGGTGAGCAACCGCCGGAGCCCGAACACCGACTGACCCGCCGACCGAGTGCAGCGCCTTCCCGCTGGTTTCTCGACCCGCCCCGGCGCATAAACCACGGCATGCTGTTTCTCGCCCTGAAAGCGCTGATCTCGGGTATGCTGATCGCTGCCGCGTCGACGCTGGCCAAGCGCTATCCCGGCTTTGGCGCGCTGGTCGCGTCGCTTCCGCTCGTTTCCGTTCTGGGAATGATGTGGTTGTGGGGCGAAAAGCCAGACGAAGGAAATATGGCGGCGCACATCGGCGCGACCTTCTGGTATGTCCTCCCCTCGCTGCCGATGTTCCTTGTGATGCCCGTGCTGCTTCGGCACGGCATTGGCTTCTGGCCGACGCTCGGGCTCGGCTGTGCGCTGACGATCCTGCTATATACTGCACTGATCGCGGCAGCACCGCGACTGGGCATAGGTCTGTAACGCAACGATCGCGTACCGACCTGCGTTGGGGAAGGTGTATGCGCGCTGTCGGATGCGTTCAGCAAGCATACCCGCACTCATCCCCATAAGCACATCAAGCCCGATGTCCGGGCCGAAAGGACACATTATGAAGATCGCCCACATTCTCGCTGCCGCGAGCTTGATCGCCGGCGTCGGTGTTTCGACGACTGCCTCAGCGCAGGACTATCGCGGCGACCGCGGTGACCGTCATCATCAACGCTACGACGACCGTCGTGGCGATCATCGTGACTGGCGGGGCGACCGTCGTGGTGGTGACCGCGGCTATCACGGTCGCAACCGTGGCTGGAACGATCGCGGCCGGCACTGCCGGACCGAGTGGCGCAACCATCGCCGCATCCAGATCTGCCGCTGAGTCAATACGGAAGGGGCGCTCCGGCGCCCCTTCTCCTCCGCTCGGCGCGGCAGGCGCGATGTAACCTTTACGTCATAAACTCTTCACGTCATGGAAGGTAGCGATCGGGTACTTTCGCCCGATCCTCCGACGATGGGTTCATCGTCCTTTCCAGGCACGGCTACTTGTTCAACTCGACCGTTTTTCCCTTTGCGCCACCAGCGCCGGTGTTTCCTCTGGGACGGTGTCGCACAGGCTTGATTCCGGGCCGCTGGATGGTGATCGGCTTCGCGATCAGCGTGACGTGCCTGGCCGCGCTGCTGATGGACACCGGGATCACGATCGATCCCACGGCGCCGAGCACGCTCGTTTTTGCCGCCGTCTGCACGCTCGCCGCCAGCCTGCGCTACGTCCTGCGCGCACCGCGGAGCGCGACGCAGCGCGTTACCCGCGACATCGCTGAAACGTTCGGCCTGTTCACCGCGATTTCCCTGATGGGTGCCGTGGCGACATACCCGATCGCCGCCGAAACGACCGGAACGATCGATCCGATTCTCCAGCAGATCGATGCGGCCCTGCATTTCGACTGGCTCGCCTGGTATCAGGTGGTCGCGGACCATCGCGCGCTGCAGATCCTCGGGACCGCCGCCTATCAAAGTATCTACATCAGCCCCGCGGTCATCCTGGGGTATTGCGCCTGGGCCGACAAACGCGCCGCCGGACGGGGACTGATCGCCAGCTTCTGGGTCGCTGCCATCATCGCGCTCGTGTTGTTTCGGTTCTGGCCGGCCTATGGTCCGTGCGCCACGCTGCTGCACGGCCCCCTGCCCTATCAGACCGAAAGCGGACTGTACGAAGCACAGTTGATTCCGCTGTTGCGCAGCCATGCCCTGCACGACGTGGATCTGGGCGCGCTACGCGGGCTGGTCGAGGCTCCCAGCTTTCACACCGCCAGCGCCATCCTGTTCATCGCGGCGGCCTGGCCCTTCGCGCGGATCCGCAAGCCGATCCTGATCGTCAATATGGCGATGCTGCTGTCAACGCCAGTCGAAGGGACGCATTATCTCGCCGACATGATTGCGGGCGCGACGGTGGCCATCGTTGCGATCCTGATCGTCACCGTCGTGCGGCGCCGGTTGCCGGGAACGCCGGCAAGGCCCGTTGCCGCGCGTTAGGCGTGCTCGACCGCCATCAGCGCGGTATCGGCATATTTGGGGTCGCCCGCGACGAACAACGCGCTGACCTGGAAATTGCGGTCGACCAGCGCCAAATCGACAAGGCCGATCAGCTTGAACGTGCCGACCTTGAACTCGCGCGGCGGCTTGCCGTCGCGCTCCAGCACGACGCCATCGACGTACAGCTCGCCGTGGCGCGTGTAGATGATGTGCGGCGCCAGCACGATCTGCATCTTGTTGTAGGTCGCGCCGAGGCACTTCTTGCGCACGATCGCCTCGAAGACCGTCGGCACGGGTCCGGTGGGCATGGCCGTTTCGCCCTGTTCGTCGGGATATTTCATGACAGCGTTGTACCAAAAATGGTGCGGTGCAGCAAGTAACGTTCGAATTCCATATCGGGATCCGCGCTACAGTGCCGCGTTTGCAAGATCATCTGCCCGGAGTCCCCGCGCCCTCCGCCCCGGAACCGCCACGCGCCCCGCCCGTTCCCCCGCCAAAGGAGATTATCATGTCGGACACAGCAGACATCGAACGCAAATTCTGGAAGGCGCTGCGTTCCGACATGACCATGATGCTCGGTCTCGTCGGCGTGGACGAGGGGCACACTCGCCCGATGACCGCGCAACTGGACGGCGACCGGGACCACGGCCCGATCTACTTCTTCGGATCGAAGGACACCGAGCTGGTGGCCGACCTCACCGTCGGGGCTCGAGCGGTTGCGACCTTTGCATCGAAGGGAAACGACCTCTTCGCAGCGGTTCATGGGACGCTGACTCTCGACAACGATCGCGCCGTGATCGACCGGCTCTGGAACCGCTTCGTTGCCGCCTGGTTCGAGGGCGGCAAGGACGATCCCAAGCTGCAACTGATCCGGCTCGACGCCGAACGGGCGCAGATCTGGGTCGACGCATCCAGCATGCTTGCGGGCGTCAAGATCCTGATGGGGATCGACCCGAAGGAAGACTATAAGGACAAGGTCGCCAAGGTCTCGCTCGATTAACGCCACGCCTGTCGTCGACGCACGAACCGAACCGGCGGGAAACCAGAACCCAAGCATGACCGACGGCCTTCCCCTGCCCCGCCGCTATGCCGCGATTGCCGCGCTTTGCCTGGGTACGGCCCTCATCATCATCGACGGCGGCGTCGCCAATATCGCCTTGCCGACGATCGCGCACGATCTCGGGGTCGATCGGTCGTCCGTGGTTTCGGTGGTAACGATCTATCAGCTTATGCTGGTAATGTTGTTGCTGCCGTTCGCCGGGCTCGGCGAGCGGATCGGCCTCAAGCGCATGTATCAGATCGGGCAGCTGGTTTTCACGATCGCCACGTTGCTGTGCTTCTTTGCCAAAAGCCTGCCGTTCTTGCTGATCGTACGGGCGGCGCAGGCGATCGGCGCCGCCGCGGCATTGAGTGTTTCCTCGGCGCTGATCCGATCGACCTATCCCGCCAAGCAACTAGGCAGCGGTCTTGGGATCAATTCGGCGATCGTTTCGGCTGGTGCCGCGCTCGCGCCGTCGCTGGGCGGTTTCATCCTCGGGATTGCACCATGGCCGTGGGTGTTTGCGAGTGCGGTGCCGTTTGCGATCGGCTCGCTGATGCTCGGGCGTGCGCTCCCCGACACGCCGCCGCGCGATACGCCGTTCGACGTCGTCGGCGCGGTCATGTGTGCCGCAATGTTCGGACTGATCATTGGTGGGCTGGAAAGTGCGGTCCATGGGGACAGCCCCGTCGTTTCCGCGGCGATCGTCCTTACCGGGGTGGTTACCGGCGTGCTGTTCGTCCGTCGCGAGCGTGGCGAGCGCGATCCCATCCTGCCGATCGACCTGCTGGGGCGCCCGGTGCTGCGCCTTTCGGTGATTGGCGCGTACACCGCGTTCATCGCCTCGATGACGCTGATCATCTCGATGCCGTTTCGCCTGCAAAGCGAATTTGGTTTCACCCCGACCGAGATGGGGTTGCTGATGGCCCCATGGCCGCTGACCAACATCGTCGTCGCGCCGCTATCGGGATGGCTGTCCAGCCGTATTCCGGCCGGCGTGCTGGGAGGGATCGGAATGGCGATCTCGATCGTGGCGCTGGTCCTGATCGCCTACATGCCGCCCCACCCAAGCCATTTCGATGTGGTCTGGCGCATGGCCTTGTGCGGCGCTGGGTTCGGGACGTTCCTTCCGCCGAACGCGCGCCTCATCATCGGCAGCGCGCCCCGCGAACGCGCCGCCGCCGCCGGTGGCCTGGTATCCACGACGCGTCTGCTCGGACAGACGACCGGTGCCACATTGGTGGCGGCGCTCCTCGCGCTCGGTCTGGGCGGCGGGGCGACCCCACCGCTGGTCGCGGCCGGACTCGCGTTCGTTGCGGGCCTGTGCAGCCTGGCGCGGCTGCGTCCGTCGATACGCATGCCCAAAACCGAAGAGTCCGCTGATTTGCAGCCCGCCAGTCCGGTCCGTTGACGCTGCGCGTCGGGAAGAGTGAACGCCGCCTGGAAGTCGAGTACAGAGTTACTGTCACGGTTAAACACTATGGTTAATAAACATCTTCGCATTTTCACTACAGCTGTGATCGCGCAACAAGGTATTTTTAACCTGTCACTCTCGCTTACATTCGACCGGCGGCGCATTGTCTAAGCGACTGATAGTCTGATCTGGCACGGATCATGCTGAGTGTTGCAGGCTCGGAGTAAAGAGTCAGTACAGTGTACTAAAGAGTGATTTTCCATTCCGAGTAAACAGGGAAAGGAAAACGATGCGTAGTTTGAAAATGATCGCTGCCTTGGCCGCTTCGGCGACCCTCGCATGTGCAGCCCCGGCGTTCGCCGTGACGACCTTCACCACCAATTTCGACAGCATGAGCTTCGGCACCGGCCCCGGCTTTACCACCCTGTCCAGCTACGAAGGCTGGACCGGCGGTGCGCACGGGATCGAGGTCCAATATAATAACGTGGCGGGTAAGGCCTTTTCCGGCGCCAATCTCGTCGAGCTCGACACTTCGGCCAACAGCTCGATGAGCCGTCTGATCGATGCGGGTAGCTACATCCTGCGCTATTGGTATTCGGACCGGCCGGGTGTTCCCGCAAGCTCGAACGGCATTGCGGTGCTGCTCAACGGAGTGCAGTCCTTTGCTTCGATCGGCGGCAATGGCGACGAGCAGACCGACTGGCGGCGCCAGACGTTCGCGTTCAACGTCAGCGCGCCGACGACGCTCACCTTCGCGGCGCTCGGCACCAGCGACTCGCGCGGCGGCTATATCGACAGCGTCTCCCTGTCCGCCGTGCCAGAGCCCGCCAGCTGGGCGATGATGATCGCGGGCTTCGGCATGATGGGCTTCGCCCTGCGCAACCGCGTCAACGCCAAGGTCGCTTACGCCTGAACCCTGTCAGGATCCCGACGAAGCCGCCGACCGAAAGGCCGGCGGCTTTGTCATGCGCAGCGCGTCAGAACACCGCCTTGCCGTCCCCGCCCAGCATCGCCTTGCGGACGAGCGGGATCGGTGGGCCGCCGAAGCTCAGGAATTGGTCGTGGAACGCCTTCCACCCGGCCCGCCCGCCATGCGTGGCGGTCCAGTCGGTGCGCAGCTTGCGGATCATCAGCTTGCCCATCGTATAGTTGAGATACGCCGGGTCATAGGTCCCGCGCGCCGACTGCTGCTTCGCATTGCCCTCGTCCTGATAGCATTGCTCGACGAACATCTTGCGCGACTGTTCCTGCGTCATGCCATGGGCATGCAGCCCGATCGCCGACAGATACCGACAATCGCGGAGCAACGCGTTGGACAGTTGTCCGATATGCGTTTCCGGGTCGCCGGCATGGAGCCCGGCCTCCCACATCATTTCCTCGGCATAATGCGCCCAGCCCTCGGCAAAGGCGTAGCCGACGAACAGCCGCCCGAACAGCGATGGCGAGGCGTTGGCGTGACGGAACTGGAGGAAATGCCCGGGCATCACTTCATGCACCGAGGTGAACAACAGGTCGCTCTTGCCCGGGATGAACCCCGCCTGCTCCACCTTGCTCCACGACGGGTCGGGCGGCGAGATGTAATAGACCGAGGGGATGCCCTTCTCGAACGGCCCGGGCGGATCGATGTACGCGGAGTTCTGCCGATTGTACGGCGGGCTTTCCTCGACCAGCGCCTGTTCCTGATCGGGGATGGTGACGACGTCGCTCTTGAGCACGAACGCGCGCAGTTCGGGAATCTGCTTGCGCGCTTCGGCGACGGGATCGTTGTTGGCGGGCTTGTTGGCGTTCATCTTCGCCATGCACGCGGGTACGCTCGCGCCCGGCGCGAACTGCGCGCATGCCGCGACGAGCGCCAGCTGATTGCGCTTCATATCCGCTTGCCCCGCCGCCTCGAGCGTCGCCAGCGGAACGTCGACCCGTTCCGTCTCCTTGATCATGCGGGAGAACTTGTCCGCCCCCAGCGCAAAGTCCTGTGTCGCCGAACCCCGCTGGCCCTCCAGCCACGCGCCGAGGTCATGCATCGCCTTCGATGCCGCCACTGCCGCCTTGTCGAACTCCTCCTGCAACGCCGGGCTCTTCACGTCGGCAAACGCCTTCTTGGCGTCCCCCGTATAATAATCGCCGAACCCGTTGAACGCCGCGACACCGAAATTGACGTAGCTGAGCGGCATCGGCGTCTTGAGGTTGGCGCGGATCTGCGCCGCCGCGGTCGGGATCTTGCGCAGGAACGACACCATCGCGCGCATTCGGGTCGGCGCGTCGGCATATTTGCGGGCGATATAGACGTTCGGGTCGAGCCCGGCGTTGACGTACCATGCCGGATTGCGATGCGGGAAGTCGGCGTCTTCCAGCCAGAACAATTTGCCCGCGGCGACCGTCACCAGATAGTCGCGCTCGAACGCGTCCTGCTTGCCGAGTTTCGCCGCGTCGAAGGTCTTGGCCTTGGCGATCGCGTTCCGCAGGAAGTCGCCCTGACGCTTCAACCCCGCCGGTGACCAGTCACCCAGCCCGCCGTCAAAATCGTGCCGCCCCTGATACACCGCGTCCGCCGGGGACACATTGAACCAGTCCTCGATGAACGTGTCGCGGAAGCTTTTCCAGTCGGTGGTCGGCAAGGCCGCCAGAGCTGACGCGGTCGGCTGAGGCGTTGAGGTCTTGGACGTACAGGACGCCATCGCCAGTGCTGCAATTCCCGTAAGCCAGATTTTCCGCATTCCCGTTCCTATGTCCGCAGCCCCGGAGTTTCGCCGGGATTCGTTTGCGACGGGAAGCTGGCAGCTTGCGGCGGTAAGCGCCACCCCGGACGGAACGGCCTGTCGCGCGCATCGTTCTTTCCACGCAATTCAATGCCGAGGAGCTTTCCTATGCCCTATATCAAGACTCGCGACGGTACCGATCTGTACGTCAAGGATTGGGGAAGCGGCCGCCCGGTCGTGCTGATCCATGGCTGGCCGCTCAATTCGGACAGCTGGGACGCGCAGGCGATGGCGCTCGCCGACGCAGGGTTCCGCGCGATCGCGTACGATCGCCGCGGGTTCGGCCGGTCGGGCCAGCCGTGGACCGGTTATGACTATGACACGCTGACCGACGATCTGGCAGACGTGCTGGAGCAGACCGGCGCGAACGACGCCACGCTGGTCGGCTTCTCGATGGGTGGCGGCGAAGTCGCGCGCTACATGAGCCGCCATGACGGCAAGGGCGTCGTTGCTGCGGGCCTGATCGCCTCCGTTGTGCCGTACATGCTCCAGACCGACGACAACCCGCACGGCGTGCCCGAAGACAAACTCGCTGCCATCGGCGAAGGCATTCAGAAGGACCGCTACGGCTTCTTCCAGACCTTCATGAAGCAGTTCCTCGGCGTCGGGTTCATTTCGTCGCCGGTCAGCAACGAGACGGTCGAGTGGGCGTGGTCGCAGACCAATCTGGCGGGCCTCAAGCCGATCCTCGCGTGCGCACAGTCGTTCGGACATACCGACTTCCGTCCGGATCTTGCCGCATTTCGCGTACCGACGCTGATCGTCCATGGGACGAGTGACCAGACGGTGCCGATCGACGCCACCGGACGCCGCGCGGCCGAGGGCATCGCGACCGCCCAGCTGGTGGAATATGAGGGCGCCCCGCATGCGTTGACGATCACGGAGAGCGACCGGTTCACGAACGATCTGCTGACGTTCTTGGGGCGGTAAATCGCTGCGTTCCGCAGGCTCGCGCGAGGCTGCTGCTTTGTCTCGCCCCTACCCTTCGGGGGAGGGGTTGGGGGTGGGGGACGCCTCGCAGAGAAGTCGGCCGGCCGTGCTGCACGGCCCCATACCAACCCCGCTCCCAAGCGGAACAGATTTCAGCCGGCCCAAACGGCGGCCGCTACTTCAGCGGAACGATCACTTCATCCTGATGCACCACGCCAAGATCCTTGCGCGCGAGTTCATCCGCCAGATCCGGATCCGCGTGCCGCGGGTCGAGCAACGCGACCCGGTTCTTCAATTCGCCGCGATTGCGGTCCAGCAACGCCAGCTGACGCTGCTTGACCGCAAGCTGTCGCTCGATGTCGCCATAGGCCAGCACACCGTTCGGCCCGAACACGGCATAACCACCAAAAAACAGCCCGACGATCATCAGCGCCGCCGGCGCGATCGCGCGGCGGAGAAGCATGCGGTGGTTGGAGCGGTGCTTGATCACGAGCGCGATTCTCGCGCATCGCGACTCGTGGATCAAGCTGTTATTTGAGAAAAATTACGCGCGCAGGATCGACCGTCCGGCATAGACCGCGGCGCCCTCCAGCTCCTCTTCGATCCGGATCAGCTGGTTGTACTTCGCGAGCCGGTCGGAGCGCGCAAGGCTGCCCGTCTTAATCTGCCCGCAATTGGTCGCGACCGCCAGATCGGCGATCGTCGAATCCTCGGTCTCGCCCGAGCGATGCGACATCACGGCGGTATAATTCGCGCGGTTCGCCATCGACACCGCCTCGAGCGTCTCCGTCAGCGTGCCGATCTGGTTGACCTTGACCAGCAGCGAGTTGGCGAGACCGTCCTTGATCCCCTGCCCCAGCCGCTTCGGGTTGGTCACGAACAGATCGTCGCCGACCAGCTGGACCGTGTCGCCGCAAAGATCGGTAAGCGCCTTCCAGCCCTCGAAATCGTCCTCGGCCATGCCATCTTCGATCGAGAAGATCGGGTAGCGCCGCGCGAGATCCGCCAGATATTCGGCCATTTCGTGGCTGTTCAGGCTCTTGCCCTCGCCCGAGATTTCATACTTGCCGTTCTTATAGAATTCGGTCGCCGCGCAATCGAGCGCGAGCATCACGTCCTCGCCCGGCTTGTACCCGGCCGTTTCGATCGAGCGCAGGATGAATTCGATCGCCTCGTCGTTCGACGCGATGTTGGGCGCGAAGCCGCCCTCGTCGCCGACCGACGTCGCCAGGCCCTTGTCGTGCAGGCCCTTCTTGAGCGTGTGGAAGATCTCCGACCCGCAGCGGACCGCTTCGAGGATCGACGACGCGCCGACCGGCACGATCATGAATTCCTGGAAATCGATCGGGTTGTCGGCATGTTCGCCGCCGTTGATGATGTTCATCATCGGCACCGGCAGGACATGCGCGGCGACGCCGCCGACATAGCGGTACAACGGCAGGCTGCGCGCATCGGCAGCGGCCTTGGCGACCGCGAGCGACACGCCGAGGATCGCGTTCGCGCCCAGGCGGCTCTTGTTGTCGGTCCCGTCGAGCTCGATCATCGTGTGATCGACATCGCGCTGGTCCTCGGCTTCGAGCCCGAGCACCGCATCGGCGATCTCGCGGTTGACCGCCTCGACTGCCTGGTCGACGCCCTTGCCGCCCCAGCGGCTCTTGTCGCCGTCGCGTTTTTCGACCGCTTCGTGCTTTCCGGTCGAGGCGCCCGAGGGGACCGCGGCGCGGCCGAAGCTGCCGTCTTCCAGCATCACGTCGACCTCGACCGTGGGGTTGCCCCGGCTATCGAGGATCGTACGGGCATGAATGTCGATGATTGCGGTCACGGAACGATCCTTCTACCAATTTCGGGAATGGCGTCGCGGGTGCCTCTATCGCCTAACCGGTGTCGCCGCAATTCGTGCGCGACCGATGGAACTAGGCGCGGCCCGGACCGCTTATTGTCGGCAAGTAACAATTGGAGGGCACTATCATGGCCACGACCCCAGGTTCCGAGACGGGCGCAAATGCGCAGGCAGACGCCAACGAAAAGATCAATGCAGCCGCCGGTGCGGCCAAGGAAGCGGCGTCGTCTGCCCGCGACGAAGCGCAGAAGCTGACGAGCGGCGCGGCTCAGCTGTTCAAGGACGGCACCGACAAGCTCGGCAAGGAAGTGGTCGATCGCGCCAAGAGCTATGCCGAGGACGGCAAGGCCCGCGCCGGCACCGCGCTCGACGAGATCGTTCAGATGATCAATGACGCCGCCGGTACGGTCGACGACAAGCTGGGCTCGCAATACGGCCAGTATGCGCGCACCGCCGCCGACAAGGTCCAGGGTTTCTCGGAAGGCCTCAAGGCGAAGCAGCTCGACGATCTCATCGAAGATGCGCGCGGGTTCGTCCAGAAGAGCCCCGCCGTCGCGATCGGCACCGCCGCTGCGCTCGGGTTCGTGCTGGTACGCCTGATCCAGTCGGGTCTCGCCGCCGACAGCGACACCAAGGCCTGATCGCGGCGTGACGGGGGCCCGGATGAGCGAAATCCTGAAGAATGCCGGGCCCGCCTCGGCGGACGACAGCGTGGCGACCTTATTGTCGCGTGCGATGTCGGACGTCGAGGAGGTGGCGCGCGCCGAAATCGAGCTTCGCAAGGCAACGCTGTTCGCCAAGGTCGATGAGGCCAAGGCAGGCGTGGTACTATTGGTCGCCGCGGCGATCATCGGCCTGCTTGCGCTGATCGGGCTTGTGGTGGGAGTGTTGATGATCCTCACGCCACTGGTCGGCCCGATCTGGGCAACGGTCATCGTGGTCGGCGTGCTGCTGGTGGTAGCGGGCGTGCTCGGCATGATGGGCATCGGCCATTTCAAGCGGATGTCGGCCGTTCCGGAGGTGGGGGCATGAGCAAGACTCCAGCCGCCGCACGCGTCGTCGCGGCGCAGGCGCGCGCAGAAGCGGCGCGGGCCAACCTGTCCGAAACGATCGGCGTCATTCAGAAACGGGCCAATCCGCAGACGATCGCCTCGGACGTGGTGGCGACGCTTAAAACGCGCGGGACCGCGGTCATGCAGACCGCGATGGATACGGCGGAACAGCGGCCATGGGCAACCGTCGCCGGCGTGGCACTGACCAGCCTGTTCCTCGCGCGTGGAACGATCTCCCGTATGTTCCGCGGACGCGACAAACCCAAGCGCTGACGCGCTGACAAATTCCAGGAGACAGAGTGTGACCGTAAAAGAAACCCTTCAGTCGCAAGGCGCTGCGTTTTCCGAAAAGGCGCATGACGCCATCGACGTCGCCCGTGAAAACGTCGGCAAGGCCGTCGACACCGCGCGCGAAACCGCCGGCAAGGCGGCCGAAACGACATCCCATGCAGCACAGGATTTCGGCCATCGCGCCGCAGCGATGATCGAGGCGAGCCCGCTTGGCGTGCTGGTCGGCGGGATCGCGGCCGGGATGCTCGCGGGGTCGTTGCTGCCGCGTACGCAAAGCGAGGCACGCCTGCTGGCGCCGGTCGGCAAGCGCCTGACCGACACGGCGCATGGCGCCATCGATGCCGCCAAGGAAACCGCCCAGTCTGAATTCGCGTCGCTCGGGCTTTCGCGCGATTCGGCCAAGGATCAGGTTGGCAAGCTGCTCGGTGGCGTTGTCAACGCCTTGACCGCGGCGGGCACGGCGGCGCTGACTGCGAAGCTGTCTGGCGGCAATGCGCCGGCCAGCGTCTCGCCCGCTCCGGCGGAACAGGCGAACGCTGCGCCGACCCGCCCCGCCGCGTCGGCCGGCACGCCGACCACCGCTCCCAAAACCGGCGGCGATACGGAATAATCCGTCAAGACAGGTTCCCGAAGCGGCCCGGCGTGCCTATGAGGTGCGCGAAACCTGCTGTCTTCGGGAACCTATTATCATGAGCAAGCTTCACCTGGTCTTCGGTGGCCGCGTCCGCGATCCGCGCGGCGTGGACTTCGTGGATACGTCCGCGATCGAGATCGTCGGCGTGTTTCCGGACTATGCCAGCGCCGAGAAGGCCTGGCGCGCCGCTGCGCAGCGCACGGTCGACGATGCGGAGATGAAGTTCGTCGTGGTGCATCTGCACCGGTTGCTCGAGCCTGCGCTCACCACACCGGGCACTGCCGCCTGACGATCAGAAATTCGCCGATCGACGCTCGCGTGGTCCTGCGCACGCAGGCGCACCAGAGCGTCGAAAGCTAGGGCGCTTTACCCTTGACTCCTGCTTCCGCAGGAGAACAGGCGTCCGTATCGCTCAGATGAACTCGATCTTCGAGACGACGTAGTAGCGGTCGCCCGATGGAACGGTCACTTCGACCTCGTCATCGAGCTTCCGCCCGATCAGCGCACGCCCGAGCGGCGAGTTGTACGAAATGCGGCCGCCCTTGGCGTTCGCCTCGGTCTGGCCGACGATCTGGTAGGTGACGGGTTTGTCGTCCTCGTCCATCAGCGTGACGGTCGCGCCGAACACAACCTTGTCGCCCGACAGGTCACGCGGGTCGATGACCTGCGCACGCGCGAGCTTGTCCTCGATGTCGCTGATCGACGCTTCGATCTGGCCCTGACGCTCCTTGGCGGCGTGATATTCGGCGTTTTCCGAAAGGTCGCCATGCGCGCGCGCCTCTTCGATCGCATCCACGATCGTCGGGCGTTCCGCCTTCAGCCGTTTCAGGTCTGCATTCAGCGTTTCATAGCCTTCCTGCAGCATCGGCATCTTTTCGACGGTAGCCATCCCTTAAACCCTTTGTCTTCGAACAATCCCTTATCAAGCGAACCCTCCGAGGAGGGGCCGCCCGCACTGTTTCAATATGTCGGGATCAATGGTGCGAAGAGGAATAATAGGATTGTAACGGTCGCACTTCAAGACTGCGCGTCGAAAGCGCGACGATTGCCTGCGCCGCCTCGACGCTCGCGGGTGCCGTGGTGAAGTACGGAATCTTCAACTGAAGCGCCGATGCACGGATCGGTTGCGAGTCCTTGAGGCTCTGCCAGCCCTCGGTCGTGTTGAAAATGAGCGCGATCTCGCCGTTCTTGATCCGGTCGACGATATGCGGCCGTCCCTGCGCGACCTTGTTGACGCGCTCGACGGCCACGCCCTGCGCCGCCAGGTAATCCGCGGTGCCGCCGGTCGCGACGATCGTGAAGCCATGCCCGGCCAGTGCGCGCACGCCCGGCAGGATCACCGGCTTGTCGGTATCCTTGACGCTGACGAACACCGCGCCCGCCTTTGGCAGGATCGTCCCCGCGCCAAGCTGCGACTTGGCAAAGGCGAGCGTGAAATCAGGGTCGATCCCCATCACTTCGCCCGTGCTCTTCATTTCGGGCGACAGCACCGGATCGACGCCGGGGAAGCGATTGAACGGGAACACCGCTTCCTTGACCGCGAAATAATCGATGTTGCGATCGATCACGGGCAGATTGGCGAGCTTCTCCCCTGCCATCACACGCGCGGCGATCTTGGCGATCGGTGCGCCGATCGCCTTGGCGACGAACGGCACGGTGCGGCTGGCGCGCGGGTTGACCTCGATGAGATAGACCTGCCCGCCCTTGACCGCGAACTGGATGTTCATCAGGCCGACCACCGACAGCGCCTTGGCAAGCGCGGCAGTCTGCTTCTCGATCTCTTCGATGATCGCGGGCGTCAGGCTGTACGGCGGGATCGAGCAGGCGCTGTCGCCCGAATGGACCCCGGCTTCCTCGATATGCTGGAGCACGCCCGCGACGACGACGTCGGTGCCGTCCGAGATGGCGTCGACATCGACCTCGATCGCGTCGCGCAGATACTGATCGATCAGTACCGGCGAATCGCCCGACACCTGCACCGCGGTCGCGATGTAATTGTCGAGCTGTGCCGGACCGTCGACGATCTCCATCGCACGCCCACCGAGCACGTAGCTCGGGCGCATCAGCACTGGGTAGCCGATCCGCTCGGCGACCGCGATCGCCTCGTCACGGCTGCGCGCGATGCCGTTGGCGGGCTGGAGCAGGCCAAGCTTGTTGATGAGCGCCGCGAACCGCTCGCGGTCCTCCGCCAGATCGATCGCGTCGGGGGAGGTGCCGAGGATCGGGATCCCCGCGTCCTGCAGCGCCTGCGCGAGGTTGAGCGGGGTCTGCCCGCCGAACTGGACGATCACGCCGACGAGCGTGCCGTTCTGCTGCTCGACGTGGAGGATCTCGAGCACGTCCTCCGCGGTCAGCGGCTCGAAGTAGAGGCGGTCGGACGTGTCATAGTCGGTCGACACCGTCTCCGGGTTGCAGTTGACCATGATCGTCTCATAGCCGGCATCCGCGAGCGCAAAGCACGCATGGCAGCAGCAGTAATCGAACTCGATCCCCTGCCCGATCCGGTTCGGCCCGCCACCGAGGATGACGATCTTACGCCGGTCGGTCGGCTGGCTTTCGCACTCGGGCTCGCCGAAGCTCGGGGCTTCGTAGGTCGAATACATGTACGGCGTCTTGGCGTTGAACTCCGCCGCGCAGGTGTCGATCCGCTTGAACACCGGACGCACGCCGAGCCGATGCCGCAGCGCGCGCACTTCGGCCTCGGTCACGCCGCCGGTCATCGCGACGATCGCGTCGTGGACCAGCCCCGACCCACGCGCGATGCCACGGGCGTTGCCGCGAAGATTCGCTGATTTCAGAGCGAGATAGGCGAGCCGCTTGTCACTGAATCCCATCGACTTCAGACGCCGCATCCCGGGCGCGTCGATCGGCAGGCCGTTGGCGCAGATCTGCTCCTCGGCCGCGACGATCTCGGCGATCCGTTCGAGGAACCACGGGTCGTATTTCGCCAGCGCATGGACTTCGGCGACGGTGAAGCCCTCGCGCAGCGCCTGGGCTGCGACGAGCAACCGGTCGGGCGTCGCGATCGCGAGCGCGGCCTCGATCTCGGCGCGCGGGGCGCCTTCGAGGCGGTCGATCATGTTGAACCCCGACAGCCCGGTTTCGAGCCCGCGGAGTGCCTTCTGCAGGCTCTCATGGATGTTGCGGCCGATCGCCATGACTTCGCCGACCGACTTCATCGCGGTCGACAGAACGGCTTCCGCGCCCTTGAACTTCTCGAACGCGAAACGCGGGATCTTGGTGACGACGTAATCGATCGTCGGCTCGAACGACGCCGGGGTCGCGCCGGTGATGTCGTTCATGATCTCGTCGAGCGTATAGCCGACCGCGAGCTTGGCGGCGACCTTGGCGATCGGGAAGCCGGTCGCCTTCGACGCGAGCGCCGACGAGCGCGACACGCGCGGGTTCATCTCGATCACGATCAGGCGCCCGTCCTTGGGGTTGACCGCGAACTGCACGTTCGACCCGCCCGTCTCGACGCCGATCTCACGCAGGCACGCGATGCTCGCGTTGCGCATGATCTGATATTCCTTGTCGGTCAGCGTCAGCGCGGGCGCGACGGTGATCGAGTCGCCCGTGTGGACGCCCATCGGATCGATATTCTCGATCGAGCAGATGATGATGGCATTGTCGGCGCGGTCGCGCACGACTTCCATCTCATATTCCTTCCAGCCGATCAGCGATTCCTCGATCAGCACTTCGGTCGTCGGCGAGGCGTCGAGCCCCGAGCGCACGATCGTCTCGAATTCCTCGCGATTGTACGCGATCCCGCCGCCGGTGCCGCCCATCGTGAAGCTCGGCCGGATGATCGAGGGAAGTCCTGTCCGTTCAAGCACTTCGAACGCTTCGGTGAGGCTGTGTGCGATGCCGGAGCGCGCGCTCTCGAGACCGATCTTGGTCATCGCGTCACGGAACTTCATCCGGTCCTCGGCCTTGTCGATCGCCTCGGCATCCGCCCCGATCATCTCGACGCCGTATTTCTCGAGCGTGCCGTCGTTGAACAACGCGAGCGCGGTGTTGAGCGCGGTCTGCCCACCCATCGTCGGCAGGATCGCGTCGGGGCGCTCCTTCTCGATGATCTTTGCGACGATCTCGGGGGTGATCGGCTCGACATAGGTCGCGTCCGCCAGCTCGGGATCGGTCATGATCGTGGCGGGGTTCGAGTTCACCAGGATGATGCGATAGCCATCTTCCTTGAGCGCCTTGATCGCCTGCGTGCCCGAATAATCGAACTCGCACGCCTGCCCGATGACGATCGGCCCCGCGCCGACGACGAGGATCGAGGAGATGTCGGTACGTTTTGGCATCAGTGGGTCTGTCCGGTTTCTTCGGTGTCGTCCGCGTCGTCGTCGCTGCCGTCCTCGGACGTGCAGCCCCAGCCATCATATTCGACGCCGTAGGCCAGCTCGATCTGGACGCACTTGCGGGTCAGCGCGCGGATCGAGGCTTCGTCGGCGGCCTGTTCGCGGCCGAGGAACAGGCACATCTCGCCTTCCTCATCCTCTTCGCGCTCGATCACTTCGAAGCCGAGTTCCTCGGCATCCGCCTCGAGCTTGTCGAGCGCCGCATCATCACCACGGAAGCTGACGTCGACCGGGCGGACGAGATGCGCGATGTCGCCGCTTTCCTTGAGGCTGGCGAGCACGTCCTTGTCGGCGGCCCATTCTTCTTCGAGCCGGGCTTGCGGGACTTCTGGGAGGTTCATCATGCCGGTGCTTTCAGAGATGAGACGAATTTCTCGAACAGATACAGGCTGTCCTGCGGGCCGGGGCTCGCTTCGGGGTGATATTGCACGCTGAACGCAGGGCGGTCGGTGAGTTCGATCCCGGCGTTGGAGCCGTCGAACAGCGACACATGCGTCTCGCGCGCGGTAGGCGGCAGGGTCGCGCGTTCGACCGAGAAGCCGTGGTTCATCGAGGTGATTTCCACCGCGCCGTCGCTGAGGCGCTGGACCGGGTGGTTGGCGCCGCGGTGGCCCTGGAACATCTTGGTCGTGCTCGCGCCGACTGCGAGCGCGAGGAGCTGGTGGCCAAGGCAGATGCCGAACAGCGGCTTGCCGGTGTCGAGCAGCTGCTGGATCACCGGCACGGCGTATTCGCCGGTCGCGGCGGGGTCGCCCGGGCCGTTCGACAGGAAGATGCCGTCGGGCGCGAGCGCCATGATCTCGTCGAAGCTCGCCTGCGCGGGGACGACCGAGACGTCGGCACCAGCGGCAACGAGGTTGCGGAAGATGTTGCGCTTCGAGCCGTAGTCGATCGCGACGACATGCGGCCGCGTCTTCTGAAGCCCCTCCCCTTCAGGGGAGGGGTTTGGGGTGGGGCTGTCGTGCGAAATCGCGGGCTCCGCTGGCTGCACGGCCCCACCCCCAGCCCCTCCCCTGAAGGGGAGGGGTGAGGAAGTGCTCTGAAGCCCCTCCCCTTCAGGGGAGGGGTTTGGGGTGGGGCTGTCCTGTGCAATCGCGGGGTCCGCTTGCTGCACGGCCCCACCCCCGGCCCCTCCCCTGAAGGGGAGGGGGGAAGAAGTGTCGTAGCCTTTGCCGAGCTTCCACGTGCCGCCAGCGGTTTCGGCACCCCAGCCATAATGCATCTCGGTGCTCACCCCGAGCGCAAGGTCCATGCCCTCAAGCCCCGGCCACGCCCGCGCCATGTCGAGCAGCGCAGCCACATCGAACACGCCGTCGGCCGCATGCGCGATGACGCCGTTGGGCGCGCCGCCGCTACGGATCCGGCGCGTCAGCGCGCGCGTATCGACGCCCGACAGGCCGATTCGCCCGTGCTTCGCCATCCACGCATCGAGTCGCTCGGTGCTCCGGAAATTGCTCGGTTCGGTCACGTCCTCGCGCACGATCATGCCGAGCGCGTGCGGGTCGTCCGCCTCGACGTCGTCCGCATTCGCGCCGACATTGCCGATATGCGGGAAGGTGAAGGTGATCATCTGGCCCGCAAAGCTCGGGTCGGTCATGATTTCCTGATAGCCCGTCATCGCGGTGTGGAAGCAGACTTCGCCGACGGCGGCACCTTCCGCGCCGAACCCCCTGCCCCATACGATCTCGCCAGTGGATAGCACCAATACGCCGGTGGCTCCGTCGGGCGCAGTCATGGGATTGGCGTCGGCCATTGCGGCGGGCACTCCGTTTTTCGTTTCGATGTCGCTAAGCGCCGGGAGCTAGAGGGGGATGGGCAGTGCGTCAATCGGATAAACCCGCTACCCTCCTGCCCCAGCAAAAGGACGACACATGATTCGAGACGACATCAAGGCTGCACTCATCACCGCGATGAAGGGCGGCGACAAGGCTGGCACCGCGACCCTCCGGCTGGTGCAGTCGTCGATCAAGAATCGCGACATCGAGGCACGCGCGCCGCAGTCGCGCGAGGGCAAGGCGCCGGACGACGACAATGTGCTCGTGGTCGAGGTGCTGCAGAAGATGATCAAGCAGCGTCGCGAGTCGATCGACATGTACGTGAAGGGCGGACGCCAGGAACTGGCCGATGCGGAAGGCGCGGAAATTGCGGTGATCGAGCAGTTCCTGCCCGCGCAGCTCGACGAAGCGCAGACCGCTGCGGCGATCGAGGCGATCAAGACCGATCTTGGCGCTACGGGCATGAAGGACATGGGCCGCGTGATGGCGGAGCTGAAGGCGCGCCACGCGAGCGAGATCGACATGAGCAAGGCGAGTGCTGCGGTGAAGGCTGCGCTGGCGTAATGGACGAGGGCGACGCCCTTCTTCCTCCCCTCCCGCTCGCGGGAGGGGACCGAGGGGTGGGCGCGCGGTTCAAACTGGGCCGGCCGACTGCGGCGGCGAAGGCGCTCCGCAACGAAGCCACGCTGCACGAGCAACTGCTCTGGCGACAGCTGAAAGGCCGTCGCCTGTTCGGTCTGAAGTTCACTCGTCAGATGCCGATCGCCGGCTACATCGTGGATTTTGCGTGTCGCGAGCATATATTGGCGGTCGAACTTGACGGCAGCCAGCATGGCGATGCCGTGGCGTATGATGCCGCGCGAACCAGCGCGATCGAACGTGCCGGGTATCGCGTCCTCCGGTTTTGGAACAACGATCTGACTTCGAACATGACGGGCGTCTTGGAAACGATTGCTGACGCTGCGCTTGGTGGAGAGCGCGTGCCCACCCCCTACCCCCTCCCGCGAGCGGGAGGGGAGCACGCGGAGCAATCGGCGCGCAATACGGGAACTGTGAAGCCGTGACCCTCTCCCCCCAATTCCTCGACGAACTCCGCAGCCGCACCCTCCTGTCCGGCCTGATCGGCAAGACCACCAAGCTTCAGAAGGCAGGCCGCGAGTGGCGTGCGTGCTGCCCGTTCCACAACGAAAAGACCCCGTCGTTCTACGTCAACGACGACAAGGGCTTCTACCACTGCTTCGGCTGCTCGGCGCATGGCGACGCGATCCGCTGGATGACCGAGCAGCGCGGGCTGCCGTTCATGGATGCGGTCAAGGAACTCGCGCAGACCGCTGGCATGGAACTCCCCGCGATGGACCCGCGCGCCGCGGAGAAAGCGGAAGCCGCCAAGGGCCTTCACGAAGCGTGTAGCGACGCCGCAACCTGGTTCACCGAGCAGCTCGACGGCCTCGCCGGCGCGACCGCGCGCGGGGTGCTCGCCAAGCGCGGGATCAAGCCCGAGACCGCGCGGACCTTCGGGCTCGGCTTCTCGCCCGATTCGCGCGGCGGGCTCAAGACCGCGCTCAAGGATTATGGCGACCCGCTGCTGATCGAGGCCGGGTTGCTGATCAAGGTCGACGACAAGGTCCCGTACGATCGCTTCCGCGGCCGCCTGATGATCCCGATCCGCGATCCGCGCGGGCGGACGATTGCGTTCGGCGGCCGCATTATCGGCGACGGCGAACCCAAATACCTCAATTCCCCCGAAACCCCGTTGTTCGACAAGGGCCGCACGCTCTACAATCTCGATCGCGCCGCGCCCGCCTCGCGCAAGACGGGGCGCGTGCTGGTGGTCGAGGGCTATATGGACGTGATCGCGCTCGCGCAGGCGGGGTTCGGCGAGGCGGTCGCCCCGCTCGGCACCGCGCTGACCGAGCCGCAATTGGAGCGGCTGTGGCGATTGTGCGAAGTCCCGATCCTGTGCTTCGACGGTGACAGCGCGGGACAGAAGGCCGCGCTCCGTGCAGCCCACCGCGCTCTCCCGCTGCTCCAGCCCGGGCGCAGCCTTGCCTTCGTCACCCTGCCCGCGGGCCAGGATCCGGACGATCTGGTCCGCGCCAAGGGGCCGGGCGCGTTC
Organism: Sphingomonas sp. CARO-RG-8B-R24-01; assembly: GCF_022662295.1. NCBI lineage: Bacteria > Pseudomonadati > Pseudomonadota > Alphaproteobacteria > Sphingomonadales > Sphingomonadaceae > Sphingomonas > Sphingomonas sp. CARO-RG-8B-R24-01. Next base: position 136,729 of record NZ_JAKNQI010000009.1, read on the forward strand.
GAGGCGTTGCTCCAGCAGACCGAACCGCTGGTCGACCGCTTGTGGAAAAGCGAGCTCTCCGCCGAGCCGCGCGACACGCCCGAGCAGAAGGCCGGCCTCAAGGCGCGGCTCGCCGATCTTGCCAAGACGATCGCCGACAGCAACGTCGCGCACGAATATCAGGCCGAATTCCGCACCCGCTTCGACGAAGCCTTTCGCCCGCAACGCAAGGCGTTCGAACCGCGCGCGCCGTTCCAGCCGTTCCAGCGCGGCAAGCCCGGCAAACCGTATAAAGCGCCTCATTTTCCCGTCGGAGAGGGTGTCAAATCGGTACGCACGCGCGGGATCGACCCGATCCTCGCCAAGGCGGTGCTCGCCGGACTGATCCGCCATCCAGCGGAAATTGCGCGCCATATGGAAGTGCTTGGGAGCCTCAAACTGGGCGACGACGCACTCGGGCGGCTCTTCGAGGCAGTCGTCGATCTCGCGGTCGAAGACCATGTGCTTGATAGTGACCGGTTGCTCACCATATTGGCTTCATCCGGATTTGACAGTATCGCGCATGATCTGCTGCGACCCGACCGATTGTCGTGTTCGTTCACGCAGAAGGATGCCGAGCCGGCCCGGGCGCGCGAGGACCTCGATGAGGCGATCGCGATCCTGGTGGCGCGACCCGAAGTCGACGCCGCGCTGGCTGAGGCGACCGCTGCCATGCAGTCGGACTATTCGGATGAGGCCTTTGCCCGCCAGGTGGCGTTGGTGAAGGAAAAACAGACGCTCGACGCGCGGCTTGCAAATCTGGTGCAGTCGAACGAAGACGCAAGAAGCTTTATGACCGAGGGCAGTTGATGGCGAAGACGGATATGGCGGACGTTGCGGATACGACCGAGTCGAGCGACGCACCGCTGATCGATTTGAACGATGCTTCGATCAAGAAGGTCATCGCTCGCGCCAAGAAGCGCGGGTACATCACCTATGAGCAGCTCAACGAAGCGTTGCCGCAGGGCGAGATGTCGTCCGACCAGATCGAGGACATCAGCGCCGCGCTCAGCGAGATGGGCATCAACATCGTCGAGAATGACGAGCAGGGCGAGGACGGCGACGAGCCGGCCAAGGCCGAGGACGATGATGATGCGGAGCCGGTAGACGCGTCCGAGGACGCTGGCCCCGCGCTCGACGTCAAGAAGAAGGAAATCGTCGACCGCACCGACGATCCCGTCCGCATGTATCTGCGTGAGATGGGCGCGGTCGAGCTCCTGAGCCGTGAGGGCGAAATCGCCATCGCCAAGCGGATCGAAGCCGGTCGCGACACGATGATCCTCGGCCTTTGCGAATCGCCGATCACCTTCAACGCGATCATCGACTGGTCGACCGCGCTCAACGAAGGCACGATGCAGCTGCGTGAGATCATGGATCTCGACGCGATGCTGTCGAAGGACCCCGCGCCGGAAGCGATGGCCGAAGCCGAGGATGGCGACGGCGAGATTTCGGAAAAGAACGCCGGCCCCTCGTTCAAGGAAGAAGCCGAGCCCGAGGAACCGTCGGTCGACGATGACGAGGACGGCGAGCGCCGCACCCCGCGCGCTTCGGACGACGAAGAGGAAGACAACACCCTCAGCCTCGCGCAGATGGAAGAGCAGCTCAAGCCGATCGCGCTCGAGCGTTTCGCCAACATCACCGCGCTCTACAAGAAGTTCTCCAAGATCCAGCAGGCGCGTCTCGACGCGATGGCGGGCGGCGGCGAGTTGTCGACCGGCGACGAGAAGAAGTATCACAAGCTCCGCGAGGAGCTGACCGCCGAAGTCGAGAGCGTCCAGTTCCACAACGCCAAGATCGAATATCTGGTCGACCAGCTCTATGCCTTCAACCGTCGCCTGACCGCGCTTGGTGGCCAAATGCTGCGCCTCGCCGAGCGCCACAAGGTGCCGCGCAAGGACTTCCTCGACCGCTATATCGGGCATGAACTCGACGAGCAGTTCCTGCCGAGCGTCGCCAAGCTCGACAAGAAGTGGACGGCGTTCGTCACCAACGAGGGCGAAGCGGTCGATCGCATCCGCGTCGAAATCAGCGAGATCAGCCAGGCGACCGGCATGGCGCTCGGCGAATTCCGCCGCATCGTCAACATGGTCCAGAAGGGCGAGCGCGAGGCGCGCATCGCCAAGAAGGAAATGGTCGAGGCCAACCTGCGGCTCGTCATTTCGATCGCCAAGAAGTACACCAACCGCGGTCTGCAGTTCCTGGATCTCATCCAGGAAGGCAACATCGGTCTGATGAAGGCGGTCGACAAGTTCGAATATCGCCGAGGCTACAAGTTCTCGACCTATGCGACCTGGTGGATCCGTCAGGCAATCACGCGCTCGATCGCGGATCAGGCGCGGACGATCCGTATCCCGGTCCACATGATCGAGACGATCAACAAGCTGGTGCGCACCAGCCGCCAGTTCCTCCACGAGCAGGGCCGCGAGCCCACGCCCGAGGAAATGGCCGAGCGTCTGTCGATGCCGCTCGAGAAGGTCCGCAAGGTGATGAAGATCGCCAAGGAGCCGATCAGCCTCGAAACCCCGATCGGCGACGAGGAGGATAGCCACCTCGGCGATTTCATCGAGGACAAGAACGCGATCATCCCGGTGGATGCCGCGATCCAGGCGAACCTCAAGGAAACCGTCACGCGGGTGCTTGCATCGCTCACCCCGCGCGAGGAGCGCGTGCTGCGGATGCGCTTCGGGATCGGGATGAACACCGATCACACGCTCGAAGAGGTCGGCCAGCAATTCTCGGTCACGCGCGAACGTATTCGCCAAATCGAAGCAAAAGCGCTACGCAAGCTGAAGCATCCATCGCGGAGTCGCAAAATGCGGAGTTTCCTTGATCAGTAGACCGGTCGCAACAGCACCCCGGGCTCTTTTACTTGCCATTGGCCCGCTGGGGGAGCGGGCCGGACCTTGGCACATCAGTAACAAGCTCATCGAACGCGGATATGCGGTGACGCATCGCCATGTAATGGCAGGCAGCAGTCCGGTTCAGGCATTGCGGGCGTTTCGGGCATGTCATGACATTGCCCAATATGAACTGACCGCTGCCAGCGACTATAGTATCGGCTTCGCGATGGCGTTTGCGGCCATTGTCCGTCGTGCCCGCGGAAGATTGGCGATCGCCGGGATGAACCTTTCCCGGCGGCCCTTTCGCAGTGGCGTTGCGCCGCTCGATCATGTGATCAATCGGATCTTTGGTCGGGTCGATCTGTTCATCGTGCACTCGACGCCCGAAGTGAGCCAGTTCCTGCACCTGCATCGGCTCGATGCTGGCCGTTTTACGGTCGTACCGTGGGGCTTCGACCTTCCGGACGTAGCCGCTCCGGAATGCGCGCTGCCGAACCGCCCTTATGTGGCGGTGGTCGGTCGCAACAATCGTGATTTTGCCACCGTCGCCCGCGCGCTTGACGGTACCGGCATCGCCGGCGTGTTCGTAGGTTGCGCGCAACCGCTGCCGTCCGTCGACGCAGAGATCATTGCCTACGAATCGCTGCCGTTCGATCAGTGCCTCGGCATCATTCGCGGATCCCTCGCCAACGTCATCCCGCTGAACGATTCATCGCGCGGTGCCGGGCATATCACTGCGGTTGCCGGAATGGCGCTGGGCGGCCCCATATCTTTTCCGATGCCGATGTGATCACCGATTATCTTACCGACGGCGTCGAGGGGATCGCCGTGCCGCTGGGCGACGCCACCGCCATGCGGGCCGCGATCCGCCGATTGGCGGACCAGCCCGAGCTTGCCCAGCAAATGGGCGAGGCCGGCCGCCGCACGGCAACCACCCGCCTGACGAACAGCGGCTTTGCCGACCGGACGGCAGCGGTGCTGCTCCCGGTAGCGTGATCCTGCCTGCGCAAGTGCGGGATCGCGAGGGCGCAGAGTAGCCCGACGCTTTCGAGTGTTGCCGTACCTGCGCTCCGCCCCGAGCTGACGATGCCTTCAGCGCCGGATCGCTGCGGCAGCGCCCTCGTCGCTGCCGCAAGATACTGTCGTTCCCGACCTTACCCGGTGGTCGGACGACAGTCGTGACCCGCTCCCCGCTCCTGCCGGAAATGCATCCGTTTTGGCGGCATCGCATGGCTTGAATCGCAGGTTTGCGCGATCAGACGTGCATGACGATCCCGCGTGACCCGTCCATTCCGTCACTAACCCCGCTTGCCGACAATGTCGTAACTTGCTCCAATTTGGTGCGGCATTTTGGTCTGTGGCAGGCGCGCGCCGCTCGCAATCCAGTCTATGTCCTCCAACATGGACGCCCCAAGCTCGTTCTGCTGGCGATCGAAACGCTGGAGGCGCTCTGCGTACCTGGCAAGGAGCGGGAAGCGCCCGCCGTCGACTGGGCGCCGGTGTTCGATGCGGTCAGCGACATCGTGCTGCTCGCCGACGGAGCGGGACGCATTCTCGGCTCCAGCCGAACGGCGCGGCTCCATTTCGGGGCCAGGGCGGGTGTCGGGCAGCCGATCACTGCGATTGCCGCGTCCGTACCGGACAAACAGTTCGACGACGCGATCCGGCGCGTGATCGCGACCGGTAGCGAATCGCGCTTCTCGCTGGCTTCCGGTACGCGGGCCGCGCGGATGCTGGCGTGCACGCTTCTCCCGGCCGGAGACGGAGTCGCGCTAGTCGGAGCCGACGAGACCGCGGCGCAGGAGCATGCGCGACTTGCGGCCACGGCGGCAGCGGCAAGTGATGCGATGGTGGCGGTCCGCAATGTCGCTTTGCTGATCATCGACCGTCATGGTCTTCTACAGGATCCCACCGAGGCCGCCATCGCGCTGCTTGGTCGTCCGCGCGACCAATTGATCGGGACGCAACTGTCCGGAATGATCGCGACCCCGCGGGCGAACGTGATGGATACTGCCATCGCCCGGGTGCTGACCGGCCGTCATCCCGAAACGTTCGACGCGGAACTGGTCCGGAAACGGGGAGAGACGCTGGCGATCTCCGTTGGACTGGCACCGATCTGGCAGGGCGGTCTCGTTCAAAACGTCGCGGCGCTCGTCCGGGCGCGATAAATCATCGGCTCATCGATCGACGAACGGGGGGAAACTATGTGGAATACTAGGCATGCTGTTGTTTAAAGACGATTTGTAGCAGTGATCGAAAGAAGTTTATCCTGCCGCAGGTTCGCGATGCGACGCTGGCAGACCAGCGATCAAAGTCCTAGTTGCCGCGCCGAAGCTTTTCTAAACCAACTCTTTACGCCCATCAGTGTAGTCTTTGAACGACCAATTCGCGGGTGCAGGCCCAAAGTCGGCCCAACGGATCAGAGGACAGTATAAAAATCATGGCAATCGTGGCGACAGACATGCAGCGCGCAGGAGACGGTGCAAGCTCGATCGCAACGCTTGCCGCAAGCGACGGATGTGCGCGCCACCCGTGGGTTGCGCAACTGACCCATCCGGCAGCACCCGGGCGCGATCTGGCCGATGCCGTCCATGCGCTGTGCGCGGTGCATGGCCGGCATGCCGACCTGTTCGAAAAGGCCGGCTACCGTGCAGTCCCCGACCTGGACCAACGCTGGTTGGAGCCGGCCGCCGGCGGTTTTGCGCGAGAGCGCGCCTATATCGCCGCTCTCACCGCCGCGGTCGGCCCCCTCCCCTCGACGGCCGGGCAAGCCGAAAGCGATGCTGCCTTCGCGGCGATGCGTCACGCCTTCGACATGCTCGCAAGCTCGGAACGAACGGGTTGCGCAACGGGCGCGGCTGTCGCGCTACTGATCGACTGGCAGGCATTCCGCGCCATCCTCGACGCCGCCGCCGATCGCTTCAGCGTGGACACGCCCGACCCGGCGCTTCCGGACGAAGTCGAGATCGTCCGTATCGCCGCCGCCGCCGGTGCCACGCCGGCAATCCTCCGCGCCATGCGGTTCGGCGCGCAACAGGCGTTCGCTCAGCACCGCGGCCTGCTCGACCTGCTCGAGGCCCGGGCGATCGCGCGCAACCACCACTAGCGCGCTTGCGCTCCCCTGCTCTTTCCCTCTATCGCCGTACCCGGAATTCAAAAGAACGAGGTTGCCGCGATGAAGCGTTTCGAAGGCACACAAGGCTATGTCGCCACCAACGATCTGAAAGTCGCGGTCAACGCCGCCGTCACGCTCCGCCGTCCGCTGTTGGTCAAGGGCGAACCCGGCACCGGCAAGACCGTGCTCGCCTATGAGATCGCCAAGGCGCTCGACGCCGAGTTGATCGAGTGGAACATCAAGTCCACCACCAAGGCCCAGCAGGGCCTGTACGAATATGACGCGGTCGCCCGGTTGCGCGACGGTCAGCTGGGTGACGAACGCGTCCACGACATCGGCAATTACATCCGCCGCGGCAAATTGTGGGAAGCGTTTACCCGACCCAAGCCACCGGTGCTGCTGATCGACGAGATCGACAAGGCCGACATCGAATTTCCCAACGATCTGTTGCAGGAACTCGATCGGATGGAATTTCACGTCTATGAAACCCGTGAGACCGTGCGCGCGGTCGAGCGCCCGATCGTCATCATCACGTCGAACAACGAGAAGGAACTGCCCGACGCCTTCCTGCGCCGCTGCTTCTTCCACTACATCAAGTTTCCCGATCGCGACACGATGCAGGCGATCGTCGACGTCCACTTCCCCGGCATCCAGAAGATTCTCGTCAACCGCGCAATGGACATCTTCTACGATGTCCGGGACGTTCCGGGCCTGAAGAAGAAGCCGAGCACGAGTGAATTGCTCGATTGGCTCAAGTTGCTGCTGCACGAGGACATGCCGCTCGACGTGCTGCAGAACCGCGACCCGACCAAGGCGATCCCGCCGCTCCACGGTGCCCTGCTCAAGAACGAACAGGACGTGATGCTGTTCGAACGGCTCGCCTTCATGGCGAAGCGACAGCAGAACAAGGGCTGACGTCGGTCCGCCCGCCGGCTGGTGGCGCAGGCCGTCGTCGCGTGATTTGGTAACGACTTGTTAACCATTTGACGCTAGGTCGGTCATCGGGCTGTGTCCGACGGGATACGAAATGCGCGAAATGCGATGGACGATCATGGCGTTGAGTGCGCTCCTCGTGACGGCACCGGCGGTCGCGTCGTCGCTGCTCGACTATGTCGGGCAATGCGTTCCGTTCGCCCGCGCCGCTTCGGGCATCCAGCTGTTCGGCGATGCATGGACCTGGTGGGGCCAGGCCGAAGGTCGGTATCGCCGCGGCGAATTCCCCAAACCTGGTGCGGTGCTGGTCTTTGCGCGGACCAGCCGCCTGCCGCTCGGCCACGTTGCCGTCATCAGCCGGGTCGTCGACTCCCGCGTGGCAATGGTGACCCATGCCAATTGGTCGCGCATGAACGGCGAACGCGGCCATGCCGAGCAGGACGTCACGCTGACCGACGTGTCGCCCGACAATGACTGGAGCGAGGTCAAGGTCTGGTTCCGGGACAGTGCCGGCCTCGGCGGATCGGTCTTTCCGACCTACGGGTTCATCTACGGCACGCCAGCGGCGCACGGCGCCAAGGCGCGAACCGCGACGGAACTGACCGGTCGCAGCCCGGACTATGTCGGCGCGTTGATCGATTCCTACGTGCATTGAGATGCTTAACGATCGGGTAAACCATCGTCGCTAAGACCCGTTCCGAACGGGGACTTCACGTGGTTGATCGGCGCTATTCCTACCTTGTCCGTGCGATCGTGCTGCTCGGCCTTGGCCTGCGGATTGCGGCGGCGCAGGGCGGCCTGTGGCTGGACGAGGCCTGGTCCGCCGAACTGGCGCGGCAGGCGCATACCCCGCTCGGCGTTTTCCTCAACATCAACCATGACAACAATCACCACCTGAATTCGCTCTGGCTGCAATGCGTCGGGTCCACGGCCGCGCCGGTCCTGCAGCGCGCGCTATCGATCGTGACCGGCACCATCGGTATTGCCGTCACAGCGGAAATCTTCCGCCAGCGCGACCGGCACATGGCGCTGATCGCGGCGATCCTCTTCGCGGTTTCGCCGATGATGGTGACGATGGGATCGGAGGCACGCGGTTACGCTGGGATGACGCTCGCCCTGCTCACCGCGATTCTGCTGATCGATCGCTGGCTGACGTCCGGGTTCGACGACGGCATCCGCTTGCGATTGGTGCTGTGTTTCCTGCTGGGGACGCTGTCGCAGCTGACCATGGCCTTTGGCTGCGCCGCGCTGATCGGCTGGGTCTATCTGACGCTTCTGCGCCGTACCGATCCGCTCGCCGCCGCGCGACGGACGGTCCATCTCTTTGCTGCGCCGATGGTCGCGCTACTGGCCGTGATCGGGATGGTGGCGGGCGCGGCCTGGGCCAGTCCGACCGGTTTCCAGATCGGCAGCTACATGCCGTTCGGGATCTTGCTGTTCCTGCACGGCACCATCGAAATGCTGGGCTATACCGTCGGCTGGCCGGTGGTTTCGGTCTGGCTGATCCCACCCGTGCTGATCCTCGTCCTCCTTTCCCGATATGCCGGGGTACGAAACATCCCCTTCTACGCGCTGGCGATCGTCGCCTTTCCGATGTCGCTCGCAATCCTGCATGTCGGGAACACCGGTCACCCGCGCTATTATATGCTGGCGGCCATCGCCCTGTTGCTGCTCATCGCCGAAACCACCGCCACCGGGATCGCACGCGGCGGATCGCGCCGCTGGCTTTCGGGAACGCTGCTCGCCGGGGTCCTGGCGGGGGGGCTGTGGCAGGATGCCGATCTGATCCATAACCAGCGCGGCGACCCCGATCCTGCGGTCATCGCGATGCGGACGCGTAGCCCGGCCGGCGCCACCGTGCTGCTGGATCGCGCGACCGGTCTCGCCATGCTCGAATTCGCGGCGGCACATCTGCGGTATCCGGTCGACATCGTGCAAGGCGGGTGCAGGCCGGCGCAATTCCTGTTCGTCGATCGCTTCAAGGGAGAGGAAATGCCCGTTGCACCGCAACGCTGTGGTGCCACATTCGACGCGATTGCCGGTGCCTACGCACACGGCCTGTCCGGAACCCACTGGACACTGTATCAGCGCCGGCCCTAGCATAGGGCATGTTCCTCAACTTCCTCGACGAGCTCCGCGCCGCAGGCATTCCCGCCAGCCTGAAGGAGCATCTGCTCCTGCTGGAGGCACTCGACGCCGAGGTCATCGCGCGCACCCCCGAGGATTTTTATTATCTCTCGCGTGCCGTCTACGTGAAGGACGAAGGCCTGCTGGACCGGTTCGACCAGGTCTTTTCCAAGGTCTTCAAGGGAATCGCGACCACTTTCGGCCAGACCAGCGCCGACATCCCCGAAGACTGGCTGCGCGCCGTCGCGGAGAAGTTTCTCAGCTCCGAAGAGATGGAAGCGATCAAATCGCTCGGTTCCTGGGACGAGATCATGGAAACGCTGAAGAAGCGGCTCGACGAGCAGCAGGAGCGCCATCAGGGCGGCAACAAGTGGGTCGGGACCGGCGGCACGTCGCCTTATGGCAATAGCGGCTACAATCCCGAAGGCGTCCGCATCGGTGGCGAAAGCGTGCACCAACGCGCGCTGAAGGTGTGGGACCAGCGCGAGTTCCGCAACCTCGACAATACGCGCGAGCTCGGCACTCGCAACATCAAGGTCGCGCTCCGCCGCCTGCGCAAGTTCGCGCGCGAGGGCGCAGCGGATGAGTTGGACATCGATGCGACCATCGACGGGACCGCACGACAGGGCTGGCTTGACGTGGTCATGCGTGCCGAACGCCGCAATGCGGTCAAGCTGCTGCTGTTCCTCGACGTCGGGGGCTCGATGGATCCATGGGTCAAGCTGTGCGAGGAGCTGTTCTCGGCGGCGACGACCGAGTTCAAGAACCTCGAATTTTTCTACTTCCACAATTGCCCGTATGAAGGCGTTTGGAAGGACAATACGCGCCGCTTTTCAGAGCGCACGCCGATGTGGGATGTGCTCCACAAGTTCGGGCACGATTACAAACTGGTCTTCGTCGGCGACGCGTCGATGAGCCCTTATGAAATCAGCCATCCCGGCGGATCGGTCGAGCATTTCAACGACGAGTCAGGCGCGGTCTGGATGCACCGGCTGACGACCACCTACCCCGCTGCCGTATGGCTCAATCCGATCCCGGAACAGCAATGGGGCTATTCGCAGAGCGTGCGAATCCTGCGCGAGCTGATGAGTGATCGCATGTATCCGCTGACGCTCGCCGGGCTGGACGAAGCGATGCGGGAGCTGACCCGCAAACGCTAGGTCAGGCGACGGTCAGGTCAGGCGACAGTCAGGTCGGGCGACGGTCAGGTCAGGCGACGGTCAGGTCGGGCGACGGTCAGGTCAGGCGACGGTCAGGTCGGGCGAAAGCGCCTGCAACTTGTCGAGATAGGACTGCACCAGCACCATTCGACGCTCGCGCGCTTCCGCCGTCACCGCGCGGGCTGCTGCCAGTCGTTCCGCCGTAACCCGGCGCATGTAAAACAGACGGTCCGATTCCACGTGTCCCACCCTCCGATGCGATCCGACAACCCCCCAGCCGCCGCGAATCACCTGAATTGTTCATGACCGAAGCTGCTGGGTCGCACCACCGTTCACAAAGAGCTTATCCGCGAGTCGTTACGCAATTGCGACCAACGGAACAGTATTGGACAGATTCTTTCGGTGTTGGGTCAATACAACAAAAAGCGTAGACGCAGTTCAGCCCAGGCGGCTTCGTCCTTTATGGCGATTGCATCGAGATCACCAGGCTCCGAGTCCGCGTCATCGACCCATTCGCGCAGCCCCGGACCACCGTTGATCACGTCGATGGGCAGTTTGCCGAAGGCATATTCATACGGAAAATCGCGCCACAAGGGATAGTCCGGATAGAGCGCGCGGATCGCCTTGAAGGCGAGTGCCTGCAACCGCCACGGCTTGAACGCGGCGTGACCGTAACTTGGGCCTTCGGCATGGATCTGCACGCCGCTGCACAGCTGGTGGACGTGCTTGTGGAAGGTCGGCTCGAACCAGATCTCGCGCAGGCGACATCCCTCCAGCCAGTCCGGCGCGCGCCGGCGCATTTCCGCGATCACCCCGCGCGCCGTAATGTCGGGCGCACCGAACAGTTCGAGCGGGCGTGTCGTCCCGCGTCCTTCCGACAGCGCGGTCCCCTCGAGCATTACCGTCCCCGGATAAGCGCGCGCCATCATCACGTTGGGAGCGTTGGGACTGGGGTTGACCCACGTCCGCTCGACCGGCCAGCCGAACCCGGGCGCGGCATCGGGGTCCCACCCGTCCATCGTCACGACGTGATAGTCGACGTCCAGCTTGAGCAGGTCGATGAACCAGTGGCCCAGTTCGCCCATCGTCAGGCCGTGGCGCATCGGCATTGGTCCCGCGCCCACGAAACTTTCCCAGCCCGGCAGCAGCGTCAGGCCCTCGACCGGGCGGCCGACCGGATTGGGCCGGTCGAGCACCCACACCGTCTTGCCATGTTCCGCCGCCGCTTCGAGGACGTAGCGCAGCGTCGTGATGAAAGTGTAGATCCGGGTGCCGAGGTCCTGCAGGTCGACCAGCAGTACGTCGAACGTACTCATCGACTGGCCGGTCGGCCGCCGCACCTCGCCGTACAGGCTGAAGACGGGTATTCCGTAGGTCGGATCGGTGAAGTCGGGCGACTCCATCATATTGTCCTGCAGGTCGCCGCGGACGCCATGCTGCGGGCCGAACATCGCGGTGACGTTCAGCCCGACCGCGATCAGCGCATCGACCGAATGCGTCAGGTCGGCGGTGACCGAGGCGGGGTGCGCGAGCAGTGCAACGCGCTTGCCCTCGAGCGGCTTGCGCAGCGCCGGGTCGGCGAGGAGGCGATCGATACCGAAGTTCATGGGTTCTGGTCCCCGCACCATCTTGGTTTTGCTTCCCCGGCGAAGGCCGGGGCCCAATAGCGAAGGTGGTCGTTACCGCGCGCTGCGCGATGCGTTCGACCGTCCCGCGACTGGGCCCCGGCCTTCGCCGGGGAAGCAGAACAGGTCAAGGGTGCGCTGGCGCTGGCAGTGTTGCGATAAACGTCGCGCGGTTGTGGAAATCGGGCGGCCCGGGGGCATGGGCGAGCGCCCAATAGGATTTGGTGCCGTCGGTTTCCTCGATCACCGCGGTGAGGCTCATCTGGAGCGGGCCCGGCGGCAGGTCGAGCCGGTTCTGGCGAACCCCGACCAGATCGGCGGATTCGCGACCGACCTGCGGCGCGACCGACACCGCTAGATCGCAACCGCCCGCCCGGTAGGAGTCGAACCGATACGCCGCCCATTGCGACGACGGGGAATAGTTGAACTCGAAATAGGCGTCCGACCCGACCGGCGCGAGGAAGAGCTCGCAGCAGGTGGTCTGCCACAAGCCGTCCGCGCGCGAGGGAGCAGCCCAGTCGGGAAGCGCGACGTGCTCCAAGCCCTCGACGTTAAACGTCAGAAGTAGTTCGTCGCCGTCCCAAAGGACTTCCACGCTGACCGATCGCACCGCACTGGGCGGCCTGTCAGGATGCGCGACCAACCTATATTCCTTCCCCGGCGAAGGCCGGGGCCCAGTAGCGGTGTCCGTCATGGCTGCGCGATCCGGTCGTACAAATCTTCCCAATCGGGGTTGAACCCTTCGATCTCGCGGACTTTCCACGCCCGTTTCCACGACTTCATTTGATACTCCCGCAACCGCGCTGATTCCACCACGGCATGAACCTCGTACCAGACGAGCAGCTTGCACCCATATTCCTTCGTGAACCCCGAAATGATGCCTTCGCGATGCTCCCATGCACGGCGCGCCAGAGCGTTGGTCGATCCGATATAAAGCGTACCGTTCCGCTGGCTCGCCATGATGTACACATAGGCTGGCCGTCCATCACGATCGTTCCTCGACTGGGCCCCGGCCTTCGCCGGGGAAGGGTGCAGGGGAAGACTGGCAAATTCACCCCAAGATCGCTACATGCCGCCGTTCCCATGGCAACAACACTCCCCTCCCCGCCGAAGATCGGCATGGTCTCGCTCGGCTGTCCCAAGAATCTGGTCGATAGCGAGCGGATCCTGACCAAGCTGCGCTCCGATGGCTATGCCATGTCCCCGGATTATGCGGGGGCGGACGTCGTGCTGGTCAACACGTGCGGCTTCCTCGATTCCGCCAAGGAGGAATCACTCGAGGCGATCGGCGAGGCGATCGCCGAGAACGGTCGCGTCATCGTCACCGGCTGCATGGGCAAGGAAGCGGAGATGATCCGCGCGAAGTTCCCCGGCATCCTCGCAGTCACCGGCGCGCATCAGTACGAAGAAGTCGTCGGCGCGGTCCACACCGCCGCCCCGATGCCGCCGAGCGCATTCCTCAATCTCGTCCCCGAAAGCGGGCTCAAGCTCACCCCGCGGCATTACAGCTATCTCAAGATCTCCGAGGGCTGCAACCACCGCTGCGCCTTCTGTATCATCCCGAGCCTGCGCGGCGACCTCGTCAGCCGTCGGCCAGACGCAATCCTGCGCGAAGCCGAGAAATTGATCGAGGCGGGCACGCGCGAACTGCTCGTGATCAGCCAGGACACGTCGGCCTACGGCGTCGACATCCGCCACCAGCCGCGGATGTGGCACGGGCAGGAAGTCCGCGCGCACATGACCGACCTGTCGCGCGAGCTCGGCAAGCTCGGCGCTTGGGTGCGGCTGCATTACGTCTACCCGTATCCGCATGTCGATCAGGTCATCCCGCTGATGGCCGAGGGGCTGATCCTCCCCTATCTCGACATCCCGTTCCAACATGCCAGCCGCAACGTGCTCAAGCTGATGAAGCGCCCGGCGAACGAAACCAAGGTGCTCGAGCGGATCAAGACCTGGCGCACCATCGCGCCCGACATCGCGATCCGTTCGACCTTCGTCGTCGGCTTCCCCGGCGAGACCGAGGACGATTTCGCCTATCTGATGGACTGGCTGGAAGAAGCGCAGCTCGACCGCGTCGGCGCGTTCCGGTTCGAGCCGGTCGAGGGCGCGGCGGCGAACGACCTGCCCAACCACGTGCCCGAGGAAATCAAGGAAGAACGCTACGCCCGCCTGATGGAACTCACCGCGCGGATTTCGGCGGACAAGCTCCAGGCCAAGGTCGGCCGCACGCTCGACGTCATCATCGATGCGGTTGACGAGGAAGGCGGCGCGACCGGACGCTCCAAGGCGGATGCGCCCGAGATCGACGGCGAGGTCTTTCTCCGCGACGCCGGGCATCTGTCTGTGGGCGATATCGTCGCGGTTAAGATCGAAGATGCCGACGAGCATGATCTTTACGGCGTCCCGACCGTTTGAGGGCAGCGCCCCCTTCCCTTCAGCGGCGGGACGGTGACATATCGTCGTTCCATCGCTCGAGGACCGTGCCTTCGTGAAGCTCTCCCGATATTGTCTGGCGGCAGCCTTGCTGTCCGTCTCCGCCCCGGCCCTGGCGCAATCGCTGACGTCGGCGGAAACCGCGCTGGTCGACAAGACCGTCACCGACGCGCTCACCAAGTCGGGCGTCCCCTCGGCCTCGGTCGCGATCGTGCGCGGGGGGAAGATCGTCTACACCAAGACGTATGGCAAACAGGCCGAGACCGGCGCGACGCGCGACGACGCGCCCTATCAGATCGCATCCGTCTCGAAACAGTTCACCGCCGCCGCGATCCTGCTGCTGCAGCGCGAGGGCAAGCTGAGCCTCGACGATCACGTCTCGAAATACGTCCCCGGCATCACCGATGGCGACACGATCACCATCCGCCAGTTGCTCAGCCATACCGCCGGGCTCCAGGATTACTGGCCGCAGGACTACAGCTTCAAGGCGATGGCGACCCCGGTCGCGCCGCAGCAGATCGTCGATCGCTGGGCGAAGAAGCCGCTCGATTTCACGCCGGGCACGCAGTGGCAATATTCCAACACCGGCTATGTCGTCGCCGGGATGATCGTCGAGAAGGTCTCGGGGCAGAAGCTGCTCGATTTCCTCAAGGCGCGGATCTTCACGCCGCTTGGCGTCACGGTGTACGATCAGGATCTCGCGGTCGGCCCGGGCTTTCCGCAAGGCTATGGCCGCGCCGCTCTCGGTCCGTTCCGACCGGTCCAGCCGCCGGCGCGCGGGTGGCTCTATGCGGCGGGCGAGCTTGCGATGAGCGCGCGGGCGCTCGCGACGTGGGACGTTGCACGGTTGGATCGAGCGGTGCTCGCGCCCGAGGATTGGGCGACGCAGGAGAAGCCGGTCAAGCTCGCCGACGGGAGCAGCAACGGCTATGGCCTGGGCGTCTTCACGGGCAGCGCAAACGGGCGTCGTTTCATCGAACATAGCGGCGAAGCGGTCGGATTCCTGTCGGAAAACGTCGTCTATCCGGATCAAAAGGCCGCAATCGTGGTGCTGATCAACAGCTGGTCGAGCGACGCCTATGAGACGATCGCGCAGAAGCTCGCCGGGATCGTGCTCAGCCCCGCCGCGACCGATCCCGCCGATGCCGCGACCCTCGGGCGCGTGCGCACCGTCTTCGATCAGCTCCGCGGCGTCGGAACACTCGACCGTAACCTGTTGACGGACGACGCGAATTTCTACTTCACCCCGACGACGCTGAGCGATTATCGCATCAGCCTCGCGCCGCTCGGCACCCCGACCGCGTTCGTCCAGACCGGCAAGCCGCGGTTGCGCGGCGGTTTCGTCAATCGCTCGTACCGCGTCACCTATCCCGGCACGGTTTTGTCGGTCAGCACCTACGCCGAACCCGGCCCCAACGGAAAGCTCGAGCAATTGCTCGTGACCCCCACCCAGCCATGATCGATTTTACCACCTGTCTCCAACCCGATCGCGGCCAGAGCGCCCGTACGATCCATGTTGTTCATCCAGATCAATGGGATAGCTGGCTATCTGCACAGCCACCGCGAACCCGCACCGCGGTCGCCGCGCACGGTTTGACCGGCAAGCCGGGCAACCGCGCGGTGTTGCCTGGCGACGGCGTCGAGGACTGGGCGATGCTGCTCGTGTGCAACGAAAGCCATCTTTCGCCGTGGCGGATCGCCTCGCTCGGCGCGCAGCTGCCCGCGGGCAGCTACCGTCTCGCCGATGGCGAACCGGGGGCTGCGATGCTGGGCTGGTGCCTCGCCCAACATAGCTTCGATCGCTACCGCAAGGACCCCGCGCCCGTCGGCGCCCGCGTCCTGCTGACCGGCGAACCCGCGCGGATCGATGAAACGATCCGCATCGCCCGCGCCGTCGCCAAGGTGCGCGACCTCGTCAACACCGCCGCTGCCGACATGGGACCGGCAGACCTGGAGGCGGAGGCCGCGACCCTCGCCAGGGCGCACCAGGCGTTGTTGACGGTCACCAAGGGCGACCAGCTGGCAAAGGGCTTTCCGATGATCCATGCGGTCGGCCAGGCCGCCGCGAAAGGCCGCGAGCCGCGCCTGATCGAGCTGGAATGGGGCAGTCCGGCGCACCCGCGCATCGCCGTCATCGGAAAGGGCGTGTGCTTCGATTCGGGCGGGCTCGACATCAAGCCTTCGTCGGGCATGCGCCTGATGAAAAAGGACATGGGCGGCGCGGCGCATGCGCTGGCGCTCGCCGAACTGATCATGGCGACGCGCCTGCCGGTCCGGCTCCACCTGCTGATCCCGGCGGTCGAGAACAGCATTGCCGGCAACGCCTTCCGGCCGGGCGACGTGCTCGCCACCCGCAAGGGCGTGACGGTCGAGAACACCAACACCGATGCCGAGGGACGGCTGGTCCTCGCCGACGCGATCACGCGCGCCAGTGAGGAATCGCCTTCGCTGATCCTCGATTTCGCGACGCTGACCGGCGCAGCGCGCGTGGCGCTGGGCCCGGATCTGCCCGCCACCTTCGCCAATGACGACACCCTCGCCGAAGCCTTGCTGGCGGCGGGAATCGCGACCGGCGACCCGCTGTGGCGGCTCCCCTTGTGGGATGGCTACGACGAGATGCTGGCCTCCGACATCGCCGACATGGTCAACGCTCCGGACGGCGGTTTTGCAGGATCGGTGACGGCGGCGCTGTTCCTGCGGCGGTTCGTGCCGGCGGGAACGCCCTGGGCCCATTTCGATACGTTCGCCTGGCGCCCCGCCAGCAAGCCCGGTCGTCCCAAGGGCGGTGAGGCGCTTGGACTGCGCGCCGCCTGGGCAATGCTCAAGGCGCGGTTTCCCGGATGATCTACATCCTGATCAACTTTGCGCCGATCCTTGTCGCAACCGCGATCGGGATGCTGCTGGGCGCGGTCTATCGTGCGACGTTCGACAAAGGCGCTGTGGCGTTGACGATCCCGACGCTCGTCATCGCGGCGCTCGGGCTGTTCTGGTTCGCATCGATCCTGGCGGGCGCGCTGATCCTCGCGCCGCCCAAGGCTGCGCCGTGGATCATGGCGGTGGGAAGCGCGGTGGTGATCTGGGCAGGCTTCGTCCTGCCGGTGGTCGCGATCACGCAGAGTTATCGCGGAGCGCGCGCCGGGCGGATTACCCGCGACACCCTGTTCTGGCTGGTCACGATGATCGCGCAGGCTGTCGTGATGAAGGCGATCGGGCTGGTCCCGCCCCCCGCCTGAGCGGGGCGGTCAGTCCCCCGGGATCCCGATGGTCGTATAGGGCGCAACGACCCGCCACCCGAGCGTCTCGTACAAGGCCCGCCCATCGTCGGTCGCGGTCAGCATCCGGCACGCGCCGGGGTCCGGCTGCGCCCGGCCCAGCGCATGCATGATGGCGCGCCCCAGCCCCCGCCGGGCATGGGCTGCCTCGGTCCTGATCCGGTCGTAACAATAGACGCCGCCCGACGCGCAGCCATAGCCCCGCGCCGCCAGCCTCCCCGCGGAATTAACGACGGTTGCCGATGCGACCCCGTCTGCCATCGTTACGCCGAGCATGTAACCGGCCGGAAGCCGGGGTGCGGGATCGTCGCATGGCGGATCCTGGAGCATGACCCAGGCAACCGACTGGAGTGTCCAGCGTGGCGGCACGATGGCGAGAACCTCGACGGGCGCCGTGCAGGCCTTGAGGAACACGTACGGCGCCGTGATCGCCAGCGCCGCCGCCTCGAACGCCCGGTCGGCCTCCAGGAACACATACCGACACCGTTCGTCGGCGCTTCCCGTGTCGACGCGCAGGCCACCCCGGTCCTGTACCGGCAGCGGGAGCTGGCGCGCGATCGAGCGCGCCGTTGCCCAATTCTCGAGCATCTGCGGGGTGAGCGCCAATCCCATGCCGCGACCCGGTCCCTAGGCCGCTTCGATGATGGGTACGAACTTCGCCGCGGTCAGGCTGGCGCCGCCGATCAGCGCCCCGTCGACATCCTCGGTTTCGAGGATAGACGCAGCGTTCGCTCCCGTTACCGAGCCGCCGTACAGGATCCGGATGCCGTCTGCCGCATCGCCGACCAGCGTGCGCAGCTTGGCGCGGGTAATCGCATGCACTTCGCCGATCTCGTCGAGCGTCGGGGTCCGTCCGGTGCCGATCGCCCAGCGCGGCTCATAGGCAATCGTCAGCCAGTCGCCGTTGGCAAGGTCCGGTACCGATTTCTCGATCTGGGCCTGGACGACCCGCGCCGCCCGCCCCGCGTCGCGCTCGGCATCCGTTTCCCCGACACACAGGATCACGCCGAGCCCATGCCGATGCGCCGCGCTCGCCTTGGCCCAGGCGTCCTGGCTCGTCTCGCCCTGGTCGGTGCGCCGTTCGCTATGACCGACAATCGTGAAGCGCGCGCCGGCCTCGACCAGCATCGCTGCCGACAGGCACCCAGTATGCGCCCCGCTTTCCGCCGCATGGACGTCCTGCCCGCCGAACGCGAACCCCGGAACCCGCGCGACCGCGGGGGCGATCAACGTGGCGGGCAAGGCGATCGAAACGTCGATCCCGGGCGCCGCTTCCGCCGCCGCCGCGATCGCGACCAGTTCGGCCAGCGCCGCATGGCTGCCGTTCATCTTCCAATTACCTGCCACCAGCTTGCGTCGCGCCATCTGAGCATCACTCCTTTTTACGCTTTGGCACAGCGATAGCGCCGCATGCGCACTGCACAAGCTTGATGCCGCCCCGCCCTGCCCGTAAAGCAACCCCTCTTCGTCCCTTACCACGACAGATCGGCCGACCCCGACCATGCTCAGTTTTTTCCGTCGAATGATCCGCCACCCGCTCGGCGGCGCGGTTGCGCTCGGCTTCGTTGCCTTGCTCGGACTCGCCTTCGTGCTGTCGGACCATTCGGGTCAGTCGGCGGGGAGCACGGTCAATGCCGCCGACGTCGCGGTCAAGGTCGGCAGCAAGACGATCACGATCAGCGAACTGCGCGCAGCGGTCGCGCGCGACGTCGACAGTTACCGGCAGCAGCAGCCGACGCTCGATACCCAGCAGTTCGTCGCGGGCGGCGGGTTCGAGGCCACGCTCGAGCGACTGATCGATTCGACCGCCTTCCGGCAATATGCCCAGGCCCAGGGGATGGTCGTGAGCAAGCGCGCGGTCGACGGGTTGATCGCCAGCCAGCCCGGGCTCGCCGGCCTCGACGGCAAGTTCAGCCAGGAAAAATATGAGCAGGTGCTGCGCCAGATCGGGATGACCGACGCCGACGTGCGCCTGCAAACGACCGATCAGATCCTCACCCGCCAGCTGCTGCTCTCGCCGATCCAGGCGAAGCAGGTGCCTGCCGGCCTCGCGGTGCCCTATGCCAATCTCCTGCTCGAAAAGCGCAGCGGTCAGATCGGCTTCATTCCGGCGGCGGCGCTGGCCGCTGGCCCCGCGCCGACCGATGCGGAACTGACCACCTTCTATGCGCGTAACCTGGGCAAGTATCGCCTGCCCGAGCGGCGCATCATCCGTTACGCGACGGTAACCCCGGCGTCCGTCGCCGGCCAGGCCACGCCGAGCGATGCGGACATCGCCGCTGCATATCGCGCCCAGGCGCAGAAGTTCGCTGCCGCCGAACTGCGCACGATCGTCCAGGTCGTCGTCGGCGACCAGGCCGCGGCGAACGCGCTGGTCGCGAAGGTTCGCGGCGGGACGTCGATCGAGCAGGCGGCCCGCGCCGCTGGCCTGGAACCGGCGACGATCAAGGACACCCAAAAGGCCGCGTTCGCCGGGCAGTCTTCGCCCGAAATCGCCAATGCCGTCTTCGCCGCGAAGGCGGGCGACGTCGTCGGTCCTCTGCGCGCGCCGCTCGGCTTCGTCGTCGCCAAGATCACGACCGTTCGGACGCAGGCGGCCAAGTCGCTCGCCGAAGCGACCCCCGAACTGAAGGCGGCGCTGGCGCCGCAGCGGACCACCGCGCTGCTTACCGAGAAGCGCAACGCGTTCGACGATGCGCTGGGCAAGACGAGTTTCGACGGGATCGTCGCCAAGAACCAGCTGACCGCGCAGAGCACCCAACCGCTCACCGCGACCGGACAGAATGTCGACACCCCGACCGTCAAGCCCGATCCGGCGCTCACCCCGATCCTCGCCGCGGCTTTCGCCGCGTCGCCGGGCGACCAGCCGCAGACGGTGCCGCTTGGCCCGGATGGCAGCTTCGCGCTGGTCACGCTCGAGAAGGTCATCCCCGCCGCGCCGCGCCCGCTGGCCCAGATCCGCGAGACCGTTGTGCGCGATTTCCAGCTCAGTCGGGCCGAGCGCGCCGCGCATGACGTCGCCGCCAAGGTGGTCGCGGCGGCCAATGCGGGCACGCCCCTGTCCCAAGCGCTCGCGGCGACCGGGCTCAAGCTGCCGCCGCTCCAGCCCGTGACCGGTCCGCGCGCCGCGCTCATCGGCAACCCGCAGCGCGTCCCCCCGCCGCTCGCGCTGATGTTCGCCATGGCCGCGAAGAGCACCAAGCTGCTCGAAGCCCCCGACAAGTCGGGCTGGGTGATCGTGCACCTCGACAGCATCACGCCGGGCAATGCGCAAGGCAATGCCAAGGTCATCACGGGCACGCAGAGCGACATCGGCAACGTCGTCGGCCGCGAATATGTGACGCAATTCGGCAAGGCCGTGCAGAATGCGATCGGGACGTCGCGCAATGCGAAGGCGATCGCGTCGCTCAAGGCCGAGCTGCTGGGCATCACCAGTGCCAGCCAGCCCTGATCGCGCGGGCGCCGCCGCGGCGCGAGCAGCGCTCGCGGCGGGGCGTCCGGCGTTGCTGTGGCAACGCCAGATCGCCGACACCGAAACGCCCGTCGCTGCCGCGCTCAAGCTGATAGAGCCCGGGCGGGGCGACTTCCTGCTCGAATCGGTCGAAGGCGGCGAGACACGCGGGCGGCACAGCCTGATCGGGCTGGCGCCGGATCTGGTGTTCCGCGCGCACGGCGCGCAGGCTGAGATCAACGCCGCTTGGCTGACCGATCGCGCAGCGTTCGCGCCTTGCCCCGATGCGACGCTGGACGCCCTGCGCGGCCTGGTCGAATCCTGCCGGATGGACGTACCCTCGGAGCTGCCCCGCGCGCTCGCCTGCCTGGTGGGCTATTTCGGCTATGAGACGATCGGCCTCGTCGAACGGCTGCCCCGCCCCGCTAAGGATGCGCTCGGGTTGCCCGACATGATTTTCGTTCGGCCAACGGTGATCCTGATCTTCGATCGGCTCGCCGACGCATTGTTCGTCGTGTCCCCGGTCTGGCCGGATCCCGCGCGGGATCCCGACGCGATCGTCGCCGCCGCGATCGATCGGATCGATGCGACGGCCGCGCGACTGGCGACGGCGCCGTTACCCGCCCCGGTCCGCACCGATGCGAGCGATGCCATCGCCCTCACCTCGACGCTCGCGCCGGGTCGCTATGCCGAGATGGTGGCTCGCGCAAAGGACTATATCGTCGCGGGCGACATCTTTCAGGTCGTGCTGGCGCAGCGGTTCACCGCGCCGTTTCCCTTGCCGCCGTTCGAGCTGTACCGCGCGCTGCGGCGGATCAATCCCTCGCCCTTCCTGTATCACCTCGATCTGCCGGGCTTCGCGTTGACCGGCTCCTCGCCCGAGATCCTGGTCCGCGTCCGCGACGGCGAAGTCACGATCCGCCCCATCGCCGGCACCCGCCCGCGCGGCAAGACCGCTGCCGAGGACGAAGCGAACCGTACCAGCCTGCTCGCCGATCCCAAGGAGCGCGCGGAGCATCTGATGCTGCTCGATCTCGGACGGAACGACGTCGGCCGCGTGGCGGAAGCGGGCAGCGTCACGGTGACGGCGAGCTACACGACCGAGTTCTACAGCCACGTGATGCACATCGTGTCGAACGTCATCGGACGCCTTGCCCCTGGCAAGGATGCACTGGACGCGCTGTTCGCCGGGTTTCCGGCGGGCACGGTCTCCGGCGCGCCGAAGGTGCGGGCCTGCGAGATCATCGCCGAACTGGAAGATGCGGTGCGCGGTCCTTACGCCGGCGGGGTCGGTTATTTCTCGCCCGACGGGTCGATGGACTCGTGCATCGTACTGCGAACCGCAGTGGTGAAGGACGGGGTGATGCACGTACAAGCCGGCGCGGGCATCGTTGCCGACAGCGAGGCTGCCTATGAACAGCGCGAGTGCGAGGCCAAGGCCGGGGCGTTGCTGGCGGCTGCGCGCGAGGCTCTCGCGCGCGCGAACGCGGCTGGTTTCGGACAATAAGCACGCGAGGCGAACGGTACGTCACCCCGGTGTTGCCGGGGTGACGGAGCCGAGCCCGTGTCAGGGGATCAGGCGCTCCTGCCGCTTCGCTTCGGCCTTCTCAGCCGCATATTGCTCGGCCCGCATCTTCGCGCAGCCCGTCTGTCCGCCCGAGCCCACCGGCGAGCACGTATCCGGCAACCCCCCCGCGCGGCGACCTGCGTCGTCCGCCACCGCGGTGCGGTTCACCCAGCTCTGGTTCTGCGCCGGGATCGGCTTGTCGTCGCGCAGTTCCTTGGGAATGCGGTAGGGCTCACCGACGCGCGCGCAGACCACGATCTCCGCATCCGGGTCGGACGACTTCGGGCAGGTCTGGTTTCCGGTCAGCGTGATCGAGCGGATCCGCTGCGGCGGTTTGCCCGACTCGGCCTGTTGCGCACCGGCGGGAGTCGACTGGGCAACCGCGGCGGCGGGCATGGCGGCCAGCAAGCCGAGCAAGGCGAAAGTGCGCAACATCATTATTTCTCCTGAGGCCGTACCAACGTGCGCTGCGCAAGGTTGATCCACCCTGAACCGCGTCTTTCCACCCCTTAGCCGCGTACCCGTTGTGATAGATGTCCAAACACGGTAGCGGCGCGAGATGATCCTCGTCATCGACAATTACGACAGCTTTACGTGGAACCTCGTCCATTATCTGATGGAGCTGGGGGCCGAGGTGAAGGTCGTCCGCAACGACGCATTGACCGCCGCCGACGCCATGGCGAGCAACGCACAAGGGTTCCTGATCTCGCCCGGTCCCAAGACCCCCGATGAGGCGGGCATATCGCTCGATCTGGTCGCCGCCTGCGCGGAAACCGCGCGGCCGCTGCTCGGCGTCTGCCTCGGCCATCAGGCGATCGGCCAGCATTTCGGCGGCACGGTCGTGCGCGGCGGACTGATGCACGGCAAGACCTCACCGGTCACGCACGACGGCAGCGGGGTATTTGCCGGGCTCCCCTCGCCATTCATCGCAACCCGCTATCACTCGCTGATCGTCGAGGACTTGCCCGACACGCTGGTCGCCAACGCACACGCCGACGATGGGTCAGTCATGGGCGTGCGGCACCATAGCCTGCCGATTCACGGGGTGCAGTTCCATCCCGAAAGCATCGCGACCGAACATGGCCACGCCATGCTCGCCAACTTCCTCGCCGACGCCGGCATCGCCGCCAAGGCGGTCGCATGAGCACGCTCGCGTTGCTGCCCGATCCGTCGACCCCGCTCAGCCGGGAGACGGCAGCGCAGGCCTTCGCCGATCTGCTCGACGGCCATGTTCCGGAAGCGGCGATCGCCGCCTTCCTGATCGGCCTGACCGAGCGCGGCGAGACGAGCATCGAAATCGCCGAAGCTGCCCGCGCCTTGCGCAACCGCCTGATCCCAATCGCTGCGCCCGTGGGTGCGATCGACGTATGCGGGACGGGCGGAGACGGGCACCACACGCTCAATGTCTCGACCGCCGTAGCGATCGTGGTCGCCAGCACGGGCGTTCCCGTCGCCAAGCACGGCAATCGCGCGGCGTCGTCCAAGGCGGGCGCGGCGGATACGCTCGAGGCGCTTGGCCTCGACATGGAGCGCGCCGGTGCGAGCGCCGAGGCGAGCCTGCAGGACATCGGCATCGCCTTCCTGTTCGCGGCGAACCACCACCCGGCGATGAAGCGCATCACGCCGATCCGGCAGCGGATCGGTCGGCGTACGATCTTCAACCTGATGGGCCCGCTGGCCAATCCGGCCGGTGTCACGCGGCAGCTGATCGGAATCGCACGGCCCGACTATGCCGCGACCTATGCCGCCGCGCTGGAACAGCTCGGGACCGAGGCTGCGCTGGTGGTCTCGGGGGAGGAAGGACTGGACGAAGTCTCCTGCGCCGGCCCGACCCTGGCAGTCAGCGTCGGCCAGGCTTCGCTGCCCGATCGCATCGCGCCGGAAGACGCAGGCCTTCCGCGCCATCCGATCACCGCGATCGTCGGCGGCGACCCTGCCTATAACGCCGCCGCGCTACGGCGTCTGTTGACCGGCGAGACCGGCGCGTATCGCGACGCGGTGCTGATCAACGCCGCCGCTGCGCTGATCGTCGCCGGGACGGCCCGGACCCTCGCCGAAGGCGTTGCCCTCGCCGCGGAAGCGCTCGACACGCGCGCCGCCAATGCCCTGCTCGATCGCTGGATCGCTTATTCATGACCGATATCCTCAACCGCATCCTCGAGACCAAGCGCGCCGACGTTGCCGCGCGCAAGGCGACGATCCCGATGTCCGAACTCGACGCGCGCATGGCTGCGCAGAGCAAGCCGCGCGGGTTTCGCGCCGCGCTCGACACCAAGGCACAGACCGGGCTCGCGCTGATCGCCGAGATCAAGAAAGCCAGCCCGTCCAAGGGCCTGATCCGCGAAGACTTCGATCCTCCCGCGCATGCCGCGGCCTATGCTGCCGGGGGGGCCGCCTGTCTCTCGGTGCTGACCGACGAAGCCTGGTTTCAGGGGTCGGATGCGTATCTGATTGCGGCACGCGCCGCGTGCGACCTGCCGGTTCTGCGCAAGGATTTCATGGTCGATCCTTGGCAGGTTCCCGAATCACGCGGGCTTGGCGCCGATGCGATCCTGCTGATCATGGCGGCGCTCGACGACGGCCTGCTTGCCGAGATCGAGGCGAGCGCGCTCGAATGCGGGATGGACGTGCTGGTCGAGGTCCATACCCCCGACGAAATGGAGCGCGCGATGAAGCTCAAGTCGCGGCTGATCGGCGTCAATAACCGCGATCTGCGGACCTTTACGGTCGACTTCGCGCGAACCTACGAGCTGGTGTCCAAGGCCCCCAGGAACTGCACGTTCGTCGCCGAAAGCGGATTGACGACGCGCGCCGATCTGGATGCGATGGCCGAGCACGATATTCGCTGTTTCCTGATCGGCGAGGCGCTGATGCGCCAGGTCGACGTCGAGGCTGCGACGCGGGCACTGATCGGATGAGCGGGCTGACGCATCTGGATGCCGCCGGTGCGGCGCATATGGTCGATGTCGGCGGCAAGGTTCCGACACGGCGCGAGGCGGTTGCCGAGGGACGGATCGACATGGCCCCCGAAGCGGTACGCGCGATCCGCGACGGGGCCGCGATCAAGGGCGACGTCCTGGCGGTTGCCCGCGTCGCCGGCATCATGGGCGCAAAGAAGACCAGCGATCTGATTCCACTCTGCCATCCCCTGCCGCTGACCCGCGTGGCGATCGAGCTTGCCGTCGACGATGCCGGCGTCATGGCCAGGGCGACGGCCGCGACCGACGGCAAGACCGGCGTGGAGATGGAGGCGCTGACCGCGGTCACCGTCGCGCTGCTGACGATCTACGACATGGCGAAGGCGATCGACAAGGCAATGACCATTCGCGACGTCCAGTTGCTGACCAAGATCGGCGGCAAGTCCGGCGACTGGGCCCGCCCCGAATGAAGAAACGGGGGACAGCCATGCTGACCCCCGCCCCTGTTTCCGACCTAAGCCGGGTTTTCGCTCAGCCGAACAGCTTCGTCGCCGTCTCGGCGATCCGCTTGCCCTGATAGCGCGCGCCGTCGAGTTCCTCGGCAGCGGGCTGACGACTACCGTCGCCATCGGCGATCGTCGTCGCACCATAAGGCGTGCCGCCGAGAACCTTCTCGACTCCCATCTGGCCCTTGAAGCCATAGTCGAGCCCGACGATCGTCATGCCGTGATGCAGCAGATTGGTGATGATCGAGAACAGGGTCGTCTCCTGCCCGCCGTGCTGGCTGGCGGTCGAGGTGAACGCGCCGCCGACCTTGCCAATCAGCTTGCCACCGAACCAGAGACCGCCCGTCGTATCCCAGAACGCCGCCATCTGCGCGGGCATCCGGCCATAACGGGTCGGCGCACCGACGATGATCGCGTCATAATCGGCAAGCGCGTCGGGCCCCTCGATCAGGGGATGTGCGGTATCGGTCTTGAAATGCGCAGCGGCGACGACCTCTTGCGGTGCAGTTTCCGCGACACGGCGGATATCGACCTCGGCACCGGCCGAACGCGCGCCTTCCGCGACGGCATCCGCCATTTGCTCGATGTGACCGTATGACGAGTAATAGAGTACGAGAACCTTGGCCATGGGAACGTCCTTATGCTGGGGTGGAACGGAGTGGACTTTATTCGGAGTCGACGAGGACCAGTTCTGCATCCTCGATCGCGGTGATCGTCACGGTCTGGCCGCCATCCATGGCCGCGCCGTCACGCGCCTTGAACGTCTCGCCATCGATCTCGATCAATCCCGTCGCGGGAACCAGATAGGCGTGGCGACCGGGCAGAACCTCGTGCGTGATCGTCTCGCCGGCGCGAACCATGGCGGCAAGCACCCGCGCCTCGGCGCGGATCGGCAGCGCACCGGTGTCCTCGGCGAAGCCGCTGGCCAAGGTGACGAACTGGCCCGAGCGGTCGTCCTTCGGGAAGGGCTTGGCGCCCCAGGACGGGGATCCGCCGGTGCGGCTGGGCTCGATCCAGATCTGGAAGATCGTGGTCTGCTCGGATTCTAGATTATACTCGGCATGACGCACGCCGGTGCCGGCACTCATCACCTGCACGTCGCCTGCGCCGGTGCGCCCCTCGTTCCCGAGCGAATCCTTGTGGGTGATGGCACCTTTGCGGACGTAGGTAATGATTTCCATGTCGCGATGGGGATGCGGCGGGAACCCACTGTTGGCGGCGATCTCGTCGTCATTCCACACGCGAATCGCGCCCCAGCCCATCCGGGCGGGCTCGTAATAGTTGGCGAAAGAGAAATGATGGCGCGCGTTCAGCCAGCCATGATTGGCGTGACCCAGGCTCTCGAAGGACCTCTTCTCGATCATGCTATGTCTCCAAGGGAATGATGCATTCCGTTATGAGCAAGATAAGCCCTCTCATCGCATCGTAAATGGAAACACTGGAAACCGATCGTTTCCGTCGGTAAGGGTTACGCGGCCGTATCGATCGGAGCTTGCTGCATGCGTCTTCCCGACCTCGAAGCCTGGGCAATCTTTGCCAGCGTGGTCGAATACCGTTCGTTCAGCGGCGCCGCCGATGCGATCGGTGTCTCGAAGGCGACCGTTTCGAAGGCGGTGACCCGGCTCGAGGCGCATCTCGGCCAGTCGCTGTTCCATCGGACCTCGCGACGCCTGACGCTGACCGAAAACGGCAAGGCCCTGGCGGAGCACGCCGCGCGGATCCTCGCCGAGGCGACCGCCGCGGAGGAAGCCGCACTGGACGCGGCGAGCGCCCCGACCGGACTGGTCCGGGTCGCTGCGCCGATGTCGCTTGGACTGCTCGCGATCGCCCCGGTGATTGCGGATTTCCTGGTGCTCAACCCGGGGATCGAGATCGACCTGCATCTGTCCGACGCGCGCGTCGACATCGTTGCCGAAGGCTTCGACATCGCGTTGCGCATCGCGACGCTTCCCGACAGTTCGCTCCGGTCCCGCAAACTCGCGGACATGCGGATGCATGTCGTCGCCGCGCCGGCTTATCTCGCCGCACACGGGCGCCCGCTCCATCCCGGACAGCTCGGCGAGCATCGCTGTTTCGCCTATACCAACGTCACCTCGCCATGGCGCTTCGTCGGACCCGACGGGACCGAAGTGTCGGTACGCCTGAACGGCCCGCTCGCCACCAACAGCGGCGAGGCGATGCTGCCGGCACTCCGGCGTGGGCTGGGCATCGCAATGCTCCCGGAATTTATCGTCGCGGAAGACCTGGCGGCCGGGCGGATCGAAATCATTCTCGCGGACTGGGCGCCGCATACGGGTGCGCTGCACCTGATGACACCGCCCGGCACGCTACGCCCCGCACGGGTCGAGGGGCTGATTTCCTTCCTGACCGACCGCCTGAAATCGATCTGCGTTCAGGGCTGATCCGCGCGACTCGGGGCCAGCTCCTAGACGACTCGCGGATTACCGCGGCTTAATCGCAAATTAACCTTTTGCCTTCATCACTGTTGAGGTTAATAGTTACTGCGAAGGTCGGTCGGGCCACGGGAGGTACCGACGCCTTGAAACGGGGAACAGCAAGATGCGTGTGCTGCTGATCGAAGACGAGCCGACGACCGCAAAAGCGATCGAGCTGATGCTGACGGCCGAAGGCTTCAACGTCTATACGACTGACCTTGGCGAGGAAGGCCTCGATCTCGGCAAACTGTATGATTACGACATCATCCTGCTCGACCTCAATTTGCCCGACATGCACGGTTACGACGTACTCAAGCGGCTTCGCGTCGCGCGTGTCCAAACCCCGGTGCTGATCCTTTCGGGCATCAACGAAATGGACTCGAAGGTCCGCTCGTTCGGCTTCGGCGCGGACGATTATGTGACCAAGCCCTTCCACCGCGAGGAACTGACCGCGCGCATTCACGCGGTCGTCCGTCGCTCCAAGGGGCACAGCCAGTCGGTCATCCGCACCGGCAAGCTCGCGGTCAACCTCGACGCCAAGACGGTGGAGGTCGATGGCTCGCGCGTTCACCTGACGGGCAAGGAATATGCGATGCTCGAGCTGCTCAGCTTGCGCAAGGGCACGACCCTGACCAAGGAAATGTTCCTCAACCACCTGTATGGCGGGATGGACGAGCCCGAACTGAAGATCATCGACGTGTTCATCTGCAAGCTGCGCAAGAAGCTGAGCATGGCCTGCGAAGGCGAGAATTACATCGAGACCGTCTGGGGTCGTGGCTATGTGCTGCGCGAGCCCGACGAAATGCTGGAATCCGCCGAAGTCGCCTAGTCGCGGCGGGGCCAGATCCTGACAGCCAAGGTACAGCAGCGTGACACCCCGTGTCGCGCGCCTTGGCTTGTCTTGCCGATCGCGCGCGTGATCGGCATGCCCTTCAAAAAATGACACCGAACCAACTATTTGCGTGACAAATTCTTTACCATAAGTCACGCAGTAGTCATGTTTGCCGCTTAACTGCACCTATCGCCTGCCGCCGATGCCGTGTGGCTGGTTCACTTGTGGGGCTCCTATCATGAAAAAGCATTCGGCGTTGGCGGCACTATGTGCGACCAGTCTCATCCTGGCGGGTTGCAGCGGCGGCGGATCCACCACGACCCCCACGCCCACCCCGACCCCGACGCCGACCCCCACACCGACCCCCGCCGTCGCCGCGGTCCGCACGATCGTAATGGTCTGGGATGGCCTACGCCCGGATGACGTCAATGCGACCGACACGCCCAACCTGCTCGCGCTGCAACAGAGCGGCGTGAACTTCCAGGACAACCATTCGACCTACCCGACCTTCACGATGATGAACGGGTCGTCGTTCGCGACCGGTTCCTTCCCGAAGACCTCGGGCTTCTACGGCAACACCTTCTGGACGCCGCCGCAGGGCGCGGGGAACACGATTCCGGCGGGCAAGACCGCGTCGGGTTCGACGCAGAGCTATACCGATCCGGTCTTCACCGAGGATTATCAGGTCCTGACCACGCTCAACGATTATTACGGCGGCCAGCTGCTACTCGTGAAGAGCCTGTTCGCGACGGCACAGGCCGGCGGCCTGGCCACCGCCGCGATCGGCAAGTCGGGCGCCGCGTATATTCAGGATCTCGGCAAGGGCGGCGTGTTCCTCGACGAGAACACGGTGCAGCCACGGAGCCTCGTCACGGAATTGCAGGCCGCCAACATCGCGCTGCCGACCAACGTCGTGAACAATTATTCGGGCACGGACGCGGTCACGCTGGCAGGCACGAACGGCACGCCGACCGCGCGGGCCGGATACGTCACGTTCGATACGACCGCTTATGATCCCAACGGGGCGATCACGGTACCGTCGCGCGATTCGACCGACACGAGCCAGGGCGCGCCCGAGGACGCGGCGAACAAATACATGCTCAACGTCTTCACGTCGTACATCCTGCCCCAGAAGAAGCCGATGCTGTCGCTGATTTGGTTCCGCACCCCGGACAACGTCGAGCACGGTTATGGCCCGGGCAGCGCCAATGCGCGCGCCGGCCTGCGGTCGCAGGATGCGCGACTGGGCGAGCTGATGGCCGCGCTTAAGGCGCAGGGCCTCGACACGACGACGAACATCGTCGTCGTATCGGACCATGCGCATTCCAGCGTCTCTGGCCCGCTCAACCTGTATCCCCTGCGCGCGATCAATCCCTCGGGGACCGCTCCGAATGGCCCGACCGTCAACGGCGCGACCAGCGGGACCAGCGCTGCGAGCTTGGGCGGGCTCAATTCCTCCGGATATTCCTTCTCCGGCGATGTCCGCTCGGCCGACTTGCTGACCTATCGCGGGTTCAAGGCCTATGATGGCAGCGGCTGCTCGGTCAGCGCGATGTACGGCATTTCGGCGACCGGCACGCCGACCGTACCCGTACGGGTCGACACCAGCACGACGATGTGCGGCGCCACCAGCTCGACCAAATACCAGGCGATCAGCGCAACCGGCAGCTTCCGCGTCCCTGCCCCCGGCAGCCTGCCTACGAACGGCATCGTCGTCGCGGCCAATGGCGGATCGGATTACTTCTACGTCCCCAGCCACGACCTGACGACGATCCGCAACCTCGTCACCTTCCTGCAACAGCGCGAGGAATATGGCGCAGTGTTCGTCGACAGCCGCTACGGGGCGATCCCGGGCACGCTCCAGATGAGCCAGGTCAACCTCGAGAACGCGACCCGCAGCGGCAACGGTCAACCCGACGTCGTGGTCTCGTTCAATTGGGACGATCAGGCGACCATTCAGGGCAAGTTCGGCATCGAGTTCGAAAGCACCGGTGGCCAGCGTGGCATGCACGGCAGCTTCAGCCCGATCGACGTCCACAACACGCTGATCGCGGCGGGCCCGTCGTTCCGCAAGGGCGCCACCGTCACGACGCCGACCGGCAACGTCGACGTCGCGCCGACGGTGGCCTATCTGCTGCGGCTCGCCATGCCGCAGGCCGATGGCCGCATCATCAACGAAGCGCTGGTGACGCCTGCAAGCGCCTCGACGCCGACCATCGCGGCGTCGTCGATCGCCCCGACCGCACCGGCGACCGGGCTCCAGTTCGAAACGCCGCTCGACCCGACCGGCACGACCAAGGACACGTCGTTGCCGCTGGGCACCTATACGATCTCGTTGCAGGTCAAGGATCTGACGATCGACGGCAAGACCTATCGCTACTTCGACTACGCCAAGGCAACGCGCCAGTAATGCGCATTTCCGTACCGAAGCTGGCTTCCATCGCGCTTCCCCTACTTGCCCTGGCGACCACGCCGGGGCAGGCGGCGCAGGCCCCGCGCGGGCTCGTCTTTGATCGCGTGTTCGGCGCAGCGGGCGAGCCGGGCTTCCTGCACTATCGCGTCCTCTATGCTGCCAACGGGGCGGTTCACCATCTCGACGTGTGGCGCGATCATGATCGCCGGATCAAGCGCGTGACCGATCAGGCGCTCGCGACCTACGCCAGCCGCAAGGCGGGCGAGGTCGGCTACACGCTCAAGGTGCTCGACCTGAAACGCCGGATCAGCACCACGATCGACCGGACCAATTTGTACCGGATCGGATCCTTCACCGACTGGTACGATCTCGGGCACGGGCTGCGCCATCCAAAGGGCGCGTATCGTCTGACGCTGGAGACAACGGGCCCCGCGGGCATGCCGCGGATCGCGCGGCCCTGCCGCTGGTACGCGCTGGCCGAGGGCAATCGCACGACGCATATCTGCTGGGACGACCGGGCCAAGCTGCCGCTGCTGATCGCACCGGCAAGCGGCCCACCGGTATGGCGAGTCACCGCGATTGATCAGGGCGCGATACCGGCGGCGACCTTCGTCGCGGACGATCGCGGCTTCATCAAGAACGACGCCAACCGCGATATCGAAGCGGACTGACGCGCGGGCGCAGGCGACTTGGGCGTGCTCGACGATTGCGGGTTTCGACGATGTTGGCAGGCGTCCGTCCTGCCTCTTCCGGGAACGGGCGAACTACGACGAAACTCGTGTGATAGCGACGAGCCCGTTCACTACGGTCGCACGAACACCTTCTCGCCGCCGACCCAGGTCTGCTCCACCTTGGTCGCGCGCAAGTCGCTCGGGCTCGCGAGCAACGGATCGCGGTCGACGATGATGAAGTCCGCACGCTGACCCACACCGAGCCGTCCGAACTTCTCCTCGGCGAACCCGGCATAGGCCGCAGCGCCCGTGAACGCCCACCATGCCTGTTCACGAGTCACGCGTTCCTCCGGGCGCCAGCCACCATAAGGCTGGCCGTCCGCACCCTGCCGGGTAAAAGCGGTAGCCCATCCCGCAAAAGCATCGGGTGCCTCGACCGGATAGTCCGAACCGAACGCCAGCGTCGCGCCGTTGCGCAACATCGAATTCCACGCATAGGCGCCTGCCAGCCGGGCCGGCCCAAGCCGTGCTTCCGCCATCGTGCGGTCACTGGTCGCGTGGGTCGGCTGCATCGAGGCGATGATACCATTCTTGCCGAAGCGCGGCAGGTCGGCGGGATCGACGACCTGCGCGTGCTCGATCCGCCAGCGCCGGTCGCCGGTATAGGTGCCTACCATATCGTCGATCGCGCCTAGTACCTCGGCATTGGCGCGGTCCCCGATCGCATGGACCGCGACCTGATAATGATCGACCGCGGCGCGGCTCATCAGGTTGCGGATCACGTCGTCGGACATGAACCCCGCCCCCGACTGCCCGGGTGCGTCGCTATACGGCGCCTTGAGCCACGCGCCGCGCGAGCCGAGCGCGCCATCGGCATACAGCTTCACCCCGCCCATTCGCAGCTTGTCGGCATACAGCCACGGCGTCGGGCCAGATCCTCCGATCTTGATGGCGGTTTCGATCCCGAAGGCATAGCTCATGATGCGGATGCGCAAGGCGCCGACATCGCCCGCGCGGCGATAGCTGAGCCAGTCGTCCATCGTGCTGCCCATGTCGCTGGTGCCGGTGATGCCATGGCTGAGCAGGATTTCCTGCGCCTTCAGGAACGCGAAGTCGCGCTCCTTGGGCAGCGGCTGCGGGGCGGCCTTCTCCACCAGATCGCGCGCGGAATCGACGAACACGCCGTTGGGTTGCGCACCCGTCTTCTCGATCCGGCCGCCCGCCGGGGCAAGCGTCCTGCTGGTGATACCGGCCGCCTTCATCGCCGCGCTGTTCGCCCAGCCGGCATGCCCGTCCGCCCGCTGCAGCCAGACCGGCCGATCGCTCACCACGGCGTCGAGATCGGCAGCGGTCGGGAATCGTCCGAGCTTCCACGCTTCCTGGTTCCACCCGCCGCCGACGATCCATTTGCGGTCGGGGTTGGCGGCGGCATAAGCGGCGATACGGGCCTTCGCATCCTCGAGCGACGTCGCCGCGGACAGGTCGAGTTCGAGCGCGCGGAACCCGAGTTTCATCACATGGCCATGCGCATCGATGAACCCCGGCAGCAGCACCTTGCCGTGCTCATCCGCGCGCCAATCGAGCTTTACCGGACGCTTCTCGTTTTCCGCCAGAAGCTTCACCACCTTGCCATCGGGCGACATGACCAAGCCCGTAAAGCGGATCACCTTGCCGTCCTTGTCCATGCTGATCCCGTTGACATTGTCGATCAGGGCGTCGGCCCTGGCGAGGGACGGGACGAGTGCCGCGAGGAACGCCGTGGCGGAAAGCAGCGCGGCTGCAGAACGAAGCGGGAAAGGGCTGACCATGGGCTTGCGATAAGGCGTGTTCCTTCATCGCGCCAGATAGTCTAGGCGACGGGCGCTCCCTTCTGTGCCGAGCCTGTCGACGCACCGTCGCCCAACGACGTGGGAAAGCAAGGCTGCCCTCCCAGGCTCGGGGGCGAACGGAAGTGAATGATGGCAACGCAAGCGAAGTCCGAAACCCTCCCCGTCACCCTCGCCGACGTCGAAGCCGCGCACATGCGCATTTCGGACCAGATCGTTCGCACGCCATGCTTCATCAGCCGCACCCTGTCCGAGCTGACCGGCGCGACCGTCTACCTCAAGTTCGAGAACCTGCAGTTCACCGCGGCCTATAAGGAGCGCGGGGCGCTCAATACGCTGTTGCAACTGCCGCCCGAGACCGCTGGGGTGATCGCTGCCTCGGCCGGCAACCATGCCCAGGGCCTTGCCTATCACGCCAACCGCCTCGGCATTCCGGCGACCATCGTCATGCCCACGAACACCCCGATCGTGAAGATCACGCAGACCGAGGGCCATGGCGCGACCGTCGTCCTGCACGGCGACACGTTCGACGCAGCCTATGCCCATGCGCGCGAACTGGAGGCCGAATGCGGGTTGACCTTCGTCCATCCGTTTGACGACGCGCGTGTCATCGCAGGCCAAGGCACGACTGCGCTCGAGATGCTGCAGGACGTTCCGCAGATCGACACCTTCCTGACGCCGATCGGTGGGGGTGGCCTGATCTCGGGCATGGCGGTCGTGGCGGAAGCCGCTTCACGCAGGCCGGGCGGTCACCGGATCGAGGTCGTCGGGGTCGAGGCGGAGCTGTTCCCGTCGATGTACAACCGCATCAACGGCACCACCATGCCGTGCGCGGGCGACACGCTCGCCGAGGGGATCGCGGTCAAGGAACCCGGCGCGCTGACGTCGCACATGGTCGAAGCGCTGGTCGACGACATCGTCCTGGTCAGCGAGCGCAGCCTCGAACAGGCGGTCAGCCTGTTGTTGCAGATCGAGAAGACCGTGGTGGAAGGTGCCGGAGCGGCCGGGCTAGCCGCCTTGCTGCAACATCCGGGACGGTTCGCGGGGCGGACCGTCGGCGTCGTGCTGTGCGGCGGCAATATCGATACGCGATTGCTGGCGAACGTCCTGTTGCGCGATCTCGCCCGCTCGGGACGGCTCGCGCGCCTGCGGATCCGGTTGCAGGATCAACCCGGGGCGCTGTTCAACGTCGCCCGGATCTTCGATGCCCAACGCGTCAACATTCTGGAACTGTCCCACCAGCGGATTTTCACCAAGCTGCCGGCCAAGGGTCTGTTCCTCGACGTCGAGTGCGAAACCCGCGACCGTGCGCATCTCGATCGGTTGACCGATGCGCTGCAGGTGGCAGGTTATACGGTAACGCCGGTTGAACTTGCCTGAACATGGTTTGTTAACCAGATCGTCAGCAATTGATCGCTAGACTGATTGGCATTCGAGCGGCCCGGTGAAATCGCATTTTCATGAAACGTACTTTCCATCGGGCCGAGGACCTTTCATAACGCCATGCATGGCTGGAATCGCGGACCGCACCTTCCCGCTGCAGAGGACACTATCCGGTGACTGCGCCTTTTCGCTTTCCGCGCTTCTTCGTCACCAGCCCTGCCCCTTGCCCGTATCTGCCGGGTCGCCAGGAGCGGAAGGTCTTCACCGAGCTGCGCGGTGAGCAGGCGAGCGATCTGAACGACGCGCTCGGGCGGATCGGGTTTCGTCGCAGCCAGTCGGTTGCCTATCGCCCCAGCTGTGCCGGCTGCACGGCGTGCGTATCGGTGCGCGTCGTCACCGCGGATTTCGAGGCTAACGCCACGCAGCGCAAGCAATTGCGGCGCAACAGCGACCTGGAAGTCACCGCCTGCCGTCCCTGGGCGACCGACGAGCAATTCCAGCTGCTCAGCCGGTATCTCGGCTCGCGACACCCGGGCGGCGGCATGGCCGAAATGGATGAAGGCGATTATGCCGACATGGTCGAGCATTCGCCGGTCAACAGTTTCATCGTCGAATATCGCGAACCTGCCAAGCACGGCGAGCGCGGAAGGCTGGTCGGCGCTTGTCTCACCGATCAGCAGGCGGATGGTCTGTCGATGATCTATTCGTTTTTCGAGACCGACGATGCCGCCCGGTCGGGGCTGGGGAATCTCATCATTCTCGACCATATCCTGCGGGCACGCGCGGTCGGTCTGCCGTATGTCTATCTCGGCTATTGGGTCAAAGGCTCGCCGCGGATGCAGTATAAGATCCGCTACCGGCCGATCGAGGCGCTAGGACCCAAGGGCTGGAGTCTGTTGGTCGACGAAGATGCAGAGTTCGCACCGCCGGCGGAGAAATATGCGGTGATGACGGACCAGTTGGCCGGGACCCGGTAACGGGCTTGCCCGGCGCATCGCTGCCCGAACCGGGCAGCCGGCGCTACTGCCCGTTTCCGCCGACGTGCAGATCCACGTCGAGCGTTTCCACTCCCTCGCCCAGCCGCGATCCCGCCACCGGTGCGGCACCGGCGGAGTCGAGCGCCACCGCCACGCGGACATAGGCTTCGTCGGCGCTCAACCCAGTCGAGGGATCGAACGCGACCCAGCCGAGGCGATCGACATATGCCTCGACCCATCCATGCGGCGCAGGGCGTCCGTCGGCCTTGGCCTGGCATACCGGGCTATACCCGGACACGTAGCGCGCCGCCACGCCCAGCGTGCGCGCCGCCGCGAGGAACACCTGGGCGAGATCCCGCGAACTCACCGCCCCCTCGGCGAACGCTTCGGTCGCGGTGCGGCCTGCGATCGGCCGGCCATGATCCAGCGCGAACCGGCGCTTGATCGCGATGTTGAGCGCATGCAGCCGTGCCACCGGGTCGGTCTCGGTGATACCGGCGGCGAAGGCGGTGATTTCGGCATCGGCCGCAGTCAGCGGCGTCGTGCGGAGGAATACGGCGGGCGGCAGCGCTTCGTGCGCGCCATGGACGATGCCGTTCGACCGATGCGTCAACACTTCGCCCGAGACCGCGATCTCGATGTCCGAGATCGGCCCGGCGACATACAGCATGGTGATACGATTGCCGAACCCGTCGCGGCCATGCCGCATCCGCGCATCGCAATCGACATGCAGGTTCCACCCCGCGACCGACTGGTCATGCGTATCCTCCGGAATCAGCAGGAGCATCTGCGTCAGACGGGCCTGCGGCGCGGTGAAACGATACGTCGTGCGATGATCGACCGATAGCCGCATCAGCTGAACTTGAACTGCCGACCGACCGCCATGTGCAGACGGTCGTTCTCGGCGATAAAGCCCTGCAGATACTGGTGCAGGCCGCCGGCGATCACTTCGCCGGACTTGGTCCGTGCGATCCGCGCCTGGCGCGCGCGCGCCATGCGGTCCGCCTCGCCGTGCAGCCCGGTCCGCTTGGCCAGCAGGTTCAGGATGTCGACCGCTTCTTCGACCGAGGCCGCAAGGCTGCGCGGAAGTTCCGCGCGTGCGATCAGCAGGTCGATCACGTTGGAGGGCCTCAGCCCCTCCGAATAGAGCCAGCGATACGCCGTCACGGCGGACACGGTCTGGAGGATCGTCGTCCATTGATCGCGGTCGACGACCCCGCCCACCCGCTCGCCCTCGGGCAGGAGGATGTGATATTTCACGTCGAGCAGCCGCGCGGTGTTGTCGGCGCGTTCGATCGCCTGCCCCAGGCGGATGAACCAGGTCGTCTGGTTGCGCAGCATCCGGTGGATCGCCCCCTCGAACCCGCGTGTCTCCGCCTTGACCGCCTCGACCAGATTGAGCGTCGCCATCGCGCTTCCGGCGCTCGCGCGGCGGTCGAAGATCAGCCAGGCGCCGTTGATCGCGGTCCAAGCCTCCCGCGTCAGCGCGGTGCGCACCGCCCGAGCATTGTTGCGCGCCATGTCGAGCGCCCGCACGATCGAACCCGGGTGGCTCGAATCGAGCGTCATGAACCGCGCGACGTTGCTCTTCGTGATCGCCTGTCCGGAGGCAGCGAACGCGGTGTCGGTCTCCGTCACCGCCAACGCGGACGCCCAGGCCGCCTCGCCCGCGGGACGCGGCGACAGCACGTCGAGCCGCACGGTCGCCTCCACCAGTCGTGCGATGAAATCGGCGCGCTCGACATAACGGCCGAGCCAATACAGGGAGGATGCGGTCCGACTGAGCATCAGAGCGGCTGCCCGAGGGTCTGGACCTGCGCCTGGCCGAGCGCATCCGACACCTGCGCCTGCGCCCCCGCGCCATTGTCCATCAGTACGAAGCTATCCTTGGTCCCGCCGCCCTGCGACGAATTGACGACGAGCGATCCTTCCTTGAGCGCCACCCGGGTCAGGCCACCAGGAACGACCTGCACGCCCTTCGAGCCAGTCAGCACGAACGGGCGGAAGTCGACGTGACGCGGCGCCAGTCCCGCATCCGCCAAGGTCGGCACGGTCGACAGCGCCAGCGTCGGCTGCGCGATATAGCGATGCGGTTCGGCGATCAGCGCGGCGCGGAACGTCTCGATCTCGGCCTTGGTCGCGGTCGGACCGACCAGCATGCCGTAGCCGCCCGACCCGTCGACCAGCTTCACGACGACATGTTCCAGATTGTCGAGCACATATTTCAGCGACTGCGGCTCCCGGCAGCGCCAGGTCTCGACATTGGGCAGCTTCGGCTCGCCGCCGGAATAGAAGCGTACGATTTCTGGCATGTACGAATAGATCGCCTTGTCATCGGCGATCCCGTTGCCGGGCGCGTTGAGCAAGGCGACGTTGCCCGCGGCATAGGCGGCGATGAGCCCGGGCACACCCAGCATCGAATCCGGCCGGAACACCAGCGGGTCGAGATAGTCGTCGTCGATCCGCCGGTAGATCACATCGACCTTCACCAGTCCCGCGATCGTCCGCATCCACACGATGTCGTCGTCGACCACCAGGTCGGCCGCCTCGACCAGTTCGACGCCCATCGAATCTGCGAGGAAGCTGTGCTCGTAATAGGCCGAGTTGTAATGTCCCGGCGT
Organism: Sphingomonas sp. CARO-RG-8B-R24-01; assembly: GCF_022662295.1. Classification (NCBI taxonomy): domain Bacteria; kingdom Pseudomonadati; phylum Pseudomonadota; class Alphaproteobacteria; order Sphingomonadales; family Sphingomonadaceae; genus Sphingomonas; species Sphingomonas sp. CARO-RG-8B-R24-01. Next base: position 175,852 of record NZ_JAKNQI010000009.1, read on the forward strand.
CAGCACGACACACACCGGGGCAGCGACGCCGCTCGGCGCGACCGACTTCATCGTCTCGAGCAGCTTGTCCGGATAGGAATCGACCGCCGCCACGCGGAACGACCGGAACAGTTCCGGACACAGCCGCAGCATCGCCTCCCGGTTCTCCAGCATGTAGCTGACCCCTGACGGCGTGCGCGCATTGTCCTCGAGTACATAGAAGTCGTCCGGCCCGGTCCGCACCAGATCGATCCCGCAGATATGCGCCCAGATGTCGTGCGGCGGCCGGATGCCCGCAATCTCGGGGCGGAATTGCGGATTGCCGAAGATCAGATCCGCCGGCAGCACGCCTTCTGCCAGGATCCGACGTTCACCGTAGATGTCGTGCAGGAACGCATTGATCGCCTCGACCCGCTGTACCAGCCCCTCGGAGAGCCGAGTCCATTCGTCGGCAAGGAAAATCCGGGGAACGATGTCGAACGGGATGATGCGCTCGCTGGCATCGCTGTCGCCATAGACCGCGAACGTGATGCCGAGCTGGCGGAACGTGGCCTCGGCAGATTGCTGACGTCGGCGCAATTCGTTGGAGGGCGTGGTCTCGATCCACTCGCCAAGCGCGGCGAGTTCGGACCGCGGGATCGTGCTCCCGCCATTTCCCATGATTTCGTCGAACGCCTGCCCTATCCCCATCGAACGATAAAGCCCCCAACTCCGTGCGGGTTCCATGCTGCGATGGATTGTTGCGGCGCACAAGCGGATTTCGCGCGTGGATCAGCGCTTGCGTTGCGTATCCAATGCAGCGGCATAGTCCGTCCGGGCCGCCGCGACGATCCCGGGGAGGATCGTCGGGTCTACGAACGCCTGCGCATCGCCGTCATCCGGCCGGGCTGCACGTTCCAGAACGTCCGCGATCTCGGGATGCATCGGCAGGACGATGTCGGCATGCAACGCGGCCAATCGATCGAAACTGTGGCGATAGTCGCTGTCGATCCCCGGATAGGCCCGGTTGTTGACGAGATGATTGCCCGCGACCGTGATGCTGCACGGGAACACGACCTGCAGCGACCGCCCGCCGTCCACAATGGGGAGCGACCAGGTGGTGCAGCCGGGGGTATGGCCCGGCGTCAACACCGCGGTGATCGCGATCCGGCCGACGCGAACCTGTTCGCCGTCGCCGACGACCCGATCGACCGCAACCGAGGGGAAACGGGTAAAGCCGTTGTCGTTGTCGGCCTCATGCCGTCCACGCCGGAGCGCGGTCGCATCCCCGGCGGACGACACCACCCTTGCCCCGCTCCATCGCCGCAATTCGGCAAAGGCGGCGGCATGGTCGAAATGCGCGTGCGAGTTGAGAATCCATTTTACCTGTCGCGGCTGAACGCCGATCGCGACCAGGTTGCGTTCGACCTGCCCCGCCTCCTTCGCCATCGGGCCGCTGACGAGGATCGTGCCTTCCCGCGCGACGATCGCATAGACCGCCAGCCCGCGCGTACCGACGTACCAGATCGGTCCCGCCACCTTGAACGGCTTGATCGGTTGCGACCAGGACGGCGGCACGTCGATTGCGGCGGTCGTCAGCAGCAGCATCGGCGCGCAAAGCGCTGCGAGGATCCAGGGTTTCATAATCCGGCCAGCATCGCAGAGGTCAGCACTTGCGGCAAGACGCGTGGCTCGGCGACGCCCGGGGCATAATAGAGGTACAGCGGAACGCCTGCGCGATTATGCGCCTCGATGAAACGCCCCATCATCGGATCGCCGTTGGTCCAGTCTCCGATCAGGACCGCGACCTTGTGATCGGCAAATGCCTTGCGGGTAGCATCGGTCTCGATCGCGATCTTCTCGTTGACCTTGCAGGTCAGGCACCAGTCGGCGGTGAAATAAACGAAGACCGGCCGTCCTTCCTTTTGCAACGCGGCCAGCCGCGCCTCGCTAAACGGTTCCGCCCCGCCGGGCGCGAGTGCGGGTGCGCCGATGGCATCCGGGTGCTGCCCAGCGATCAGCCACGTCCCGGCCACGACGGTCGCCAGTAGTAGCGCGCTGAGCACCACGCCGATCGCAAGGCCCCTCGCCTGCCGCGCGCCCGCGATCCACAGCAGCACCGCCATCCCGAAAGCCACGACCAGACCGATCGCCATGCCATTGACCCCCGCCTCATGCCCGAGCACCCAGGCCAGCGCGATGGCGGTCAGCCACATCGGGATTGCCAGGATCCGCCGGAACGTCTCCATCCACAGCCCCGGCTTCGGCAGCCGCCGCCGCAATGCAGGTATGAACCCAAGCGCTAGGAATGGCAGCGCCAGCCCGATCCCCAGTCCGGCGAATACCGCCAGCGCCGCCGCCCACGGCAGCACCAGGGCCGCCCCCAGTGCCGCCCCCATGAATGGCCCGGTGCAGGGCGTTGCAATGAACGCCGCGAGCGCGCCGGTCGCGAATGCCCCGCCCGCGCCCCCGCTGCGGTTGACGAAGGCGGGTGTCGGGATTTCGAACAGCCCGCTCAGGTTGAGCGCGAGCGCGACGGTCAGCAGCAACAGCACGACGATCGCCCGCGGATCCTGCAACTGGAACGCCCAGCCGACCGCCGTCCCCCCGGCACGCAACGCCAGGATCGCCCCGCCGAGGGCGACGCAGACCGCGATCACGCCCGCGGCATAGGCCAGCGCCTCGTGCCGCGCGGCGCGTTCGTCGAGATGGCCCCGCGCCAGGCTCAGCGCCTTCAGACTGAGGATCGGGAAGACGCAGGGCATGATGTTCAGAATCAATCCACCGAGCACCGCCCCGGCAAAGGCAAGGAGCGTCGCGGTCGCGACGCTCGCGCCGCCGAGCGATTGCCCCGACGCCGGCGCCGTGTGCGATGCGGCCACCGTACCCGCCGCGGCGGTGACGACGAGCCCTTGCCGCGCCCCGATCTGCAGGACGCCCTGCAATGCGGTGCCGGCAGCCGCCGGCGTTGTCGCCGCCTTGGTTTCGATCAGGATCCGGTCGCCGTCCTGCGTCACCGTCTGCGCCGCGGCATAATCGATCATCCCGGTGGTGATCGGGTAGAAATAGGCCTTCGTCAGCGCCGCGCCCGCCGGATACGGCACTGCGATGCGGATCCGGCCGTTCCCGGTCTGATAGGTCGCGCGTGCGTCGAGCGGTTTCGGCACCGCACGCCGCCACGCGTCGAACCGTGCGCGAGCCTGCGGCGTGATCGTACCGTCGCCGACGACCAGGTCGATCGATAGATCCGCCGATTCGGGAACGCAGACTTCGGCCGAGCAGACGAGGTAATTGGTCTTCAACCGCACCGGCAGCGGCGTTCCGACCGCCAGCCCGGCCGGGATTTTCAGCGTGACCAGCGGCGCATAGGGACGCTCGAACACGTAGTTCATCAGGTCCGCGACGATCAGGGTTCCCGGAACGGGATAGGCAGGCTCGCTCGCGCTCGCTCCCTTGGGCAGTGTCCAGTCGAGCTTTGCCGGGAAGCCCGCATCGCCGGGATTCTGCCAATAGCCGTGCCATCCCGGCGCCGGGACACTTGCCAGCGCGAGGGTCACGCTCGTGCCCGCCATCGGCCGATCGCTCTCGGCGACCAGCGTGATCTTCAGATGCGTGCCCGCGCCCGCGGGATCCAGCGTCGCCGCCTGAGCCTGCGCCGCGCTTCCCACGAGCAACAGCGCGAATAGCGTAACCACAACGTCATGAAACCAGCGCATCGCACGTCCTTGTCGAGCCCGAACCCTCGGGCCATAGCGGCGAAGTCTGCCCGCCGTCCAATTCGGAGAATCCGTCGTGAAACGAACCGCGTCCATCCTGGCGATCGCTCTGTCCCTGGCGGGCGCACCGCTCGCCGCGCAGAATGCGCCGGCACGGGGTGCCGCTGCAACTCCGCCCAAGCTGATCGTCGTGATCTCGGTCGATCAGTTCTCGGCAGACCTGTTCGGTGAATATCGCGGATCGTTTACCGGCGGCCTCGCGCGTCTGCAGAAGGGCGCGGTCTTCCCGAGCGGGTATCAGAGCCACGCCGCGACCGAAACCTGCCCGGGCCACTCGACCATCCTGACCGGCTTCCGGCCCGAGCACACCGGTATCATCGCGAACAACTGGATCGACCTCTCGGTCGCGCGCGCCGACAAGACGGTGTATTGCGCGGAGGACGAAACCATCCCCGGCACCACGCATGACGGCAACTACACCGTGTCCGACAAGCATCTGCTTGTGCCCACGCTGGGCGAGCGGATGAAGGCCGCCAACCCCCGGGTGCGGGTCGTGTCGGTTGCGGGCAAGGATCGCGCCGCGGTGATGATGGGCGGCCATACCGTCGACGAGCTCTGGTGGTGGAACGGCAAGGCGATGGTCAGCTACGCCGGTCGCGCTACGCCACCCGTCGTCGCCCGCGCCAATGCCGCGATCACGGCACGGATCGCCGCCCCGCAGGCGGCGCTCGACGTTCCAGAGATCTGCAAGCCACACGACCGCGCGATCCCGCTCGGCGCGGGCAAGACGGTCGGCGCAGGACATTTCGCGCGCGATGCTGGCAATGCCAGCGCCTTCCGCGCCTCCCCCGCCTTCGACGGCGCAGTCGTCGCGCTGGCTGCCGGGCTGGTCCAGGACATGAAGCTCGGCCAGGGCGATACGACCGACATCATCGACGTCGGTGCCTCCGCGACCGATTACATCGGCCATACCTACGGCACCGAAGGCGCCGAAATGTGCATCCAGCTCCAGCAGCTCGATGCGACGCTCGGCTCGTTCTTCGACGTGCTCGACCGGACCGGCGTCGATTATGAGCTGGTGCTGACCGCCGACCACGGCGGCAACGACATTCCCGAACGCGAAGTCGACGCCGGGCTGCCCGATGCCCAGCGCGCCAAGATCGCGCTGGCGCCGTTGATCGTGGGCAGGGAGATCGCGGCGAAGCTCGGGATCGCCAAGCCGGTGCTGTTCGGCGACATCCCCAATGGCGACGTCTATCTCGCGCGCGACATCACGCTCGCGCAGCGGCGCGCGGTGCAGGACGCAGCGGTCGCCTATTACAAGGCGAACCCGCAGGTTGCCGAAGTGTTCACCGCCGCGCAGATCGTGGCCACGCCTGCGCCCAAGGGACCGCCGGAGAAATGGTCGATGATCCAGCGTGCCCGGGCATCGTACAAGGTCGGGCGTTCGGGCGAGCTGATCGTCTTCCTCAAGCCCCGCGTGACGCCGATTCCCGATCCGACCAAGGGCTATGTCGCGACGCACGGCAGCCCGTACGACTATGACCGCCGCGTACCGATCCTGTTCTGGCGCAAGGGGATGACCGGGTTCGAGCATCCCGGCAGCATCGAGACGGTCGACATCGCGCCGACGCTGGCCCGCCAGATCGGGCTGACGCTGGTCGCGCCCAAGGTCGACGGGAAGTGCCTCGATCTCGCCCGTGCGGGCGCACCCTGCCGCTAGCGGCGCATGCCGGAAGGGCGGCGCTGGCGGTGGTCCCGCGCCGTCAGCGCGTCTCGAACGCGCGCACGCCAGGACCGAGCCGGTTGGCCGCCATGACCAGCCTGGCGCGGCTATAGTCCGCCACGAAAGCAGGGCTGCGCGTCTCCCCCGGCGCCAGCCGCGCGTCGTTTGCCTCGACCCGCAGGCCGGCCGACGGATAGGTCCTGGCCTCGGCGCCCACCACGACGAAGCCGGTCCAATTCTCCTTGTTGCGACCCTGGACGAAGGTGTTACCCGCGATCAGCCCGGTCGCGCCTTCCGGCAGGTCGATCATGTAGTTGGTCCTGGTGCCCTGCGTGTCGTCGAAGCTGTCGTCGGTGATCGTCACGTGCGGGACGCGCAGCTTGACGTAATGCCCGCCGGTGCCGCGTTCGAAGCGCGACCGGGTGATCGTGACGCTGCCCTGGTTGGCAAGGTAAATCGCGTGCGCGCAGTCGGTCGACTGGTCGCATTGCCCAAGCCCCGCGAAGCTCGAATGGTCGATCACGATCGTCTGGCGCGACGGATGCCCGCCGAGGATCCCCTCCTGGCTGTCGAGAAACGTCGCGTTGCGCACCGTCAGATCGCCGATCTCGGTACGGATCCCCGCGCCATTGCCATCCGCGACGCGCATCTTGCGGAACACGATCCCGTCGACGACCGATCCCTGTCCGCGCAGCACGAACGCCGCCTTGCCCTCGCAGGTCGTGCCCTCGAAGATCACACTACCTGGCGTCGCCGCCTTGAAGGTGATGACGCCGCCGGCCTGCACCGTGCATTGATGATAGACGCCCGGCGCGATCAGGATCGTCGCGGTGCCCATCCGCACCGATTGCACCGCGGCATCGATCGTGTCGAAACCCTGCCCGGTTTCCACGATCGTGAACGGTGCGGCCCTGGGCGCGGCGACGGCGGGCATGGCAGCGGGCACGGCAAGCGTCAGGACCAGCAGCGGGGCGAAACGGCGCATCAGGGGACTCCATCACGAACGACGCATCCGGCTTGCCGCACTGGCACGCCACCGCAAGCCGGTTGATCGCGCCACGTCTCGCGCTGGGACAGGCGGTGCTCGTTCGGGCGAACCCGATGCCGCGCCCCCACGCGAAGCGTCGCCGGCAGCCCTCCAGCGCTAGTCCAGGTTCGGCCGCAACCAGCGCGTCGCGGTCGCCAGATCCACCCCGCGCCGCGTCGCATAGTCATGCAACTGGTCGGGCCCTACCCGCGCTACGCCGAAATACTCCGCCTGCGGGTGCCCGAAGTAGAAGCCCGACACCGCCGCAGTCGGCAGCATCGCGAAGCTGTCGGTCAGCGTGATGCCCGTCGCCGCGGTCGCATCGAGCAGCTCGAACAACATCGGCTTCTCGCTATGGTCCGGGCACGCGGGATAGCCAGGTGCGGGGCGGATGCCGCGATATTGCTCGCGGATCAGCGCCTCGTTGGTAAGCTGCTCGCCCTCGGCATAGCCCCATAGCGTCGTTCGGACATGCTGGTGCAGCCGCTCGGCGAACGCCTCGGCGAGACGGTCGGCGAGCGCCTTGAGGAGGATGTCCGAGTAATCGTCGTTATCCGCCTTGAACCGCTTCAGATGCGCGTCGATCCCGTGCCCCGTGGTGACCGCGAACCCGCCGATCCAGTCGCCTGCCGGGTCGATGAAGTCGGTGAGGCACATGTTCGCGCGCCCCTCGCGCTTGGCGATCTGCTGGCGGAGGAATGGCATACGAACTTCCTCTAGCCCCTCCCCTTCAGGGGAGGGGTTGGGGTGGGGCAGTTCAGCAGACACACCGTCGGAAGCAGGCACGGCCCCACCCCCAACCCCTCCCCTGAAGGGGAGGGGCTTAAGCGAGATGACCACATCATCCCCTTCCCTACGGCACGGCCACAACCCAGCCACACCCTTGGCCGTCAGCCACTTCTCCGCAATGATACGGTCGAGCATCGCCTGCGCATCCTCGAACAAATTCCGCGCGCTCTCCCCAACGATCTCGTCATCCAGAATCGCCGGATAATTCCCCGCCAGCTCCCACGCCCGGAAGAACGGCGTCCAGTCGATCAGCTCGCGCAGATCCGCCAGATCCCAGTCATCGAACACATGCACGCCCGGCTGCACCGGCGCGGCGGGCTTCAACGCCATGTCGGCCACGAACCCATTCGCCCGCGCAACTTCGATCGGGACGAGCTCGCTCTGCCCCTTGTTCGCACGCGCGACGCGCACCGCTTCATATTCATCCGACGTCTTCTGGACGAACTCGTCGCGGATCGTGTCGCTCACCAAGGTCGACGCAACGCCAACCGCGCGGCTCGCGTCGAGCACATGCACCACCGGCCCCTTATACGCGGGCGCGATCCGCAAAGCGGTGTGGACCTTCGACGTCGTCGCCCCGCCGATCAGCAAAGGCATCGTCATGCCCGCCCGCTGCATTTCCTCGGCGACCGTCACCATCTCGTCCAACGACGGCGTGATCAGCCCCGAAAGCCCGATCATGTCGGCGTCATTCTCGTTCGCGGCCTTCAGAATGTCCGACCAGGGCACCATCACCCCCATGTCGACCACGTCGAAGCCGTTGCACTGGAGCACCACGCCGACGATGTTCTTGCCGATGTCATGCACGTCGCCCTTGACGGTCGCCATGATGATCTTGCCCTTGCCGCGCGCGCCGGGCTCCTTCGCCGCCTCGATGAAGGGGAGCAGATGTGCGACCGCCTTCTTCATCACGCGCGCCGATTTCACCACCTGCGGCAGGAACATCTTGCCCGATCCGAACAGGTCGCCGACGACGTTCATCCCGTCCATCAGCGGGCCTTCGATCACTTCGATCGGGCGACCGCCCTTGTCGAAGATCGCCTGGCGCGCTTCCTCGGTGTCCTCGACGACGTGCATGTCGATGCCCTTGACGAGCGCATATTCGAGCCGCTTGTCGACCGGCAGTCCGCGCCATTCCGCCGCCGCCTTCTCGGCGACCGCATCGGTGCCCTTGAAACTCTCGGCGAGCGCGATCAGCCGCTCGGTCGCGCCGTCGTCGGTGTTGAGGATGACGTCCTCGCACGCCTGCCGCAGCTTCGGGTCGATCTGGTCGTAGATGTCGAGCTGCCCCGCATTGACGATCGCCATGTCGAGCCCGGCGGGGATCGCATAATAGAGGAACACCGAATGCATCGCGCGGCGCACCGGCTCGTTGCCGCGGAAGCTGAACGACAGGTTCGACAGCCCCCCCGAGATATGCGCGTGCGGGCAGCGCGCCTTGATGTCGCGGCACGCCTCGATGAAGTCGACCGCATAATTGTTATGCTCCTCGATCCCCGTCGCGACCGCGAAGATGTTGGGATCAAAGATGATGTCCTCAGGGGGAAAGCCGATCCCCATCAGCAGATCATAGGCGCGGCCACAGATCTCGAGCTTGCGCGCGCGCGTGTCGGCCTGCCCGACCGTGTCGAACGCCATCACGACGACCGCCGCGCCGTATTGCATGACCTTCCTGGCCTGCGTCAGGAACTGCTCCTCGCCTTCCTTCATGCTGATCGAATTGACGATCGGCTTGCCGCTGACGCACTTGAGCCCCGCCTCGATCACCGACCATTTCGAACTGTCGACCATGAACGGGATGCGCGCGATGTCGGGCTCGGCGGCGATCAGCTTGAGGAAGGTAACCATCGCATATTCGGCGTCGAGCAGGCCCTCGTCCATGTTGACGTCGAGCACCTGCGCACCGCTCTCGACCTGCTGCCGCGCGACCTCGACCGCGGCGGGATAATCCCCCGCCATGATCAGCTTCTTGAAGCGCGCCGAGCCGGTGACGTTGGTGCGCTCACCGATGTTGACGAAATTGGCGGTGGAGGTGGTCATAATGGTTTCGTTCTTCTTCTCCCTCTCCCCGCTTGCGGGGAGAGGGTCGGGGAGAGGGGCAGTGGGAAGAGGTGGCGCTCGATACTGCCCCTCTCCCGACCTCGCTGCGCTCGGCCACCCTCTCCCCGCAAGCGGGGAGAGGGAGAAAAGATCACGCCGCCATCGTCATCGGCTCGAGCCCGGCAAGCCGCGTCACCACCGGCGGCACCGGCAGCGCGCGCGGCGTCAGCCCGCGCACCCCGTCCGCAATCGCCTTGATGTGCGCCGGCGTCGATCCGCAGCAGCCGCCGAGCACGTTGACTTGCCCCGCCTGCGCCCATTCGCCGACAAGGCCGGCGGTGGTGTGCGGCGCTTCGTCATATTCGCCGAGTTCATTGGGCAGCCCCGCATTGGGATAGACCATGATCAGCGTATCGCAGATATCGGAGAGCGTCCGCACATGCGGCCGCAACTGCTCCGCGCCGAACGAGCAGTTGAGCCCGATCGTCACCGGCTTGGCGTGGCGCACCGCGTGCCAGAACGCCTCGACCGTATGCCCCGACAGGTTGCGCCCGGACAGATCGGTCAGCGTCATCGACAGCATGATCGGCACGTCGCGTGCCAGCGCCTCGCCCGCCTCCAGCGACGCCATGATTGCGGCCTTGGCGTTGAGCGTATCGAACACCGTCTCGACCAGGATGAAGTCCGCCCCGCCCTCGATCAGCGCGTCGGTCTGCTCGCGGTACACGCCCTTCAGATAATCGAAGTCGATCTCGCGGAAGCCGGGGTCGTTGACGTCGGGGCTGAGCGACAGCGTTTTGTTGGTCGGCCCGATCGCGCCTGCGACAAAGCGCGGGCGGCCGTCCTTCGCCTGATATTCGTCCGCGATCGACCGCGCGAGCCTGGCGCTCTCGACGTTGATTTCGCGCACCAGATGCTCGGCGGCGTAATCGGCCTGACTGATGCGATTGGCCGAGAAGGTGTTGGTCTCGGCGATGTCCGCGCCTGCCTCGAAATAAGCACGGTGGATCGCCTCGGGCACTTCGCGCTTGGTCAGCGCGAGAATGTCGTTATTGCCCTTCTGGTCCTTCGAGAGACCCAGATCGCCGGCATAGTCCGCCTCGGACAGCTTCCAGTTCTGGATCTCGGTCCCGAATGCGCCGTCGGTGATGAGGATGCGCTTGGCCGCCTCGGCAAGGAATGTTTCACGGATCGTCATACTACAGGTCCACTATCTAAAGCCCCTCCCCTTCAGGGGAGGGGTTGGGGGTGGGGAAGTGCCTCGCAGAGAACGCGTTCTGCTGCACGGCCCCACCCCAACCCCTCCCCCGAGGGGGAGGGGCTTTGACGATTCACGCCGCCGCTGCTTTCGCCGCGGTCTTCGCCCGCAGCCCCAGCAAATGGCAGATCGCGAAGCTCAGTTCGGCACGGTTGAGCGTGTAGAAATGGAAATTCCGCACGTCGCCCGCATAGAGCTTGCGGCACAGTTCGGCCGCCAGCGTGGCCGCGATCAGCCCGCGCGCACCCGCATGATCCTCGAGCCCCTCGAACAACCGCCCCATCCACGCCGGAACCTCGGTGCCGCACAGCGCGGACATCTTCACGATGCTCTGGAAATTGGTGACCGGCATGATCCCCGGCACCATCGGCGCATCGATCCCCGCCGCCGCCGCACGATCGCGAAAACGGAAGAAGGTCTCGGGTTCGAAGAAGAATTGCGTGATCCCGCGTGTCGCGCCCGCATCGAGCTTGCGCTTGAGATTGTCGAGATCGTCGCTGTGGCCCTTCGAGTCCGGATGGCATTCGGGATAGGCCGCGACCGAAATCTCGAATGGATGGAGCCGCTTGAGCCCCGCCACCAGATCCGCCGCATTGGTATAGCCATCGGCATGCGGGACAAAGCCGCCCGCCCCCGGCGCATCCCCGCGAAGGGCCACGATATGCCGCACCCCTGCCGCCCAATATTGCTCGGCGATCTCGTCGATCTCGCCGCGTGACGCCTCGACGCAGGTCAGGTGCGCCGCCGCGGGCATGCTCGTCTCGCGTTCGATCCGCGCGACGGTCGCATGCGTCCGGTCGCGCGTCGTCCCGCCAGCGCCGTACGTCACCGAGACGAACTCGGGCGCGAAGGGTTCGAGTGTGCGCACAGTCTCCCATAGCGCCTCTTCCATCTTCTCGGTCTTGGGCGGGAAGAATTCGAACGATACCGCCGCATCACCCGCAAGATCCGCGAACAGCGGCGCTTCGAGCGCGCGCCGCGCCTCCTCGAGCTGGTTTACCGAAATCGTCATGCCGCCATCGCCTCTCGTATTCCGGAACGCGTCGCATCGCGCTTGCGCGCGAGCCACAATTTGACCGTCAGTTCGCCCCCCATCAGCGTCTCGGTCCGCTCGGGGATCAACCCAGCCGCCGCGAACCACGTCGCCATCTGCTCGTCCGCGAAGCCGAGCCGCGTATGCCCGTCCTGCGCGCGCAGTTCCTCGCGGTCGTGCGCGGCGAAATCGGCGATCAGCAGGCGGCCACCCGTCGTCAGCACCCGCGCCGCCTCGGCGATCGCCGCGTCTGGCTGTTGCGCGAAGTGGAGCACGTGGTGGACGATCGCGACGTCCGCCGCGCCATCGGCAAGCGGCAGCGCGTAGAGATCGGCCTGGCGCAGCTCGGTATTGGTCAGCCCGCGCTCGGACAGTTTCGCGCGCGCCAGTCGCAGCATTTCGGACGAACGATCGATCCCGAGCGCCTGCTGCGCGCGCCCGGCGAAAAGTTCGAGCATCCGGCCGGTGCCGGTACCGATGTCGATCAACTGGCCGATCGCCGTATCGCCGAGTACCGCGGAGATGGCCGCCTCGACCTCGCTCTCGGCGATGTGCAGCGAGCGGATCGCATCCCACTGCCCGGCATTCGCCTCGAACCAGCTCGCCGCCGACGCCGCCCGATCCGCCCGCACCGCCGCAAGCCGCGCCGCATCCGCCACCGCCCAATGATCGGGCGACAGCGTCGCCCAATGGTCGAGCGCCGCCACAACCGGTCCGACGGTCGCCCCAGCCCCCAGCGCGACGAACACCCAGCTGCCTTCCTTGCGCCGTTCGGCCAGGCCCGCGTCGCACAGGATCTTGACGTGTCGCGACACCCGCGGCTGGCTTTGCCCGAGCACCTGTGCAAGCTCGCCGACCGATAGCTCCATGGTCCGCAGCAACGCTACGATCCGCAGGCGCGTCGCGTCCGCCAGGGCGCGGAATATGTCGAGGGCGATGGTCATGTCCGGCAGACATATAAAGATATCTTTATATGGGGTCAACGACGTGCGCGGGCCTGGGGACATTTGTCTTCCGAACCCCCGGCTTCCTGCGCCGCCGCAATACGGACCTTTGCGCGGTTGCGCGGGTTTATGCGGGTAGGTACCTTCCCCTCGAACCCCACGGGAGCCATTCATGACCTACAAACTCGCCCTCGTTCCAATGCTTGCTCTTGCGGCGTTCGGCATGTCCGCCTGCAGCGAAAAGGCGCAGAACGACACGTCCGAAGCGGCGAACTCGATCGCGGGCGACGTCAACCAGACCGCGCGCAAGGCGCGGGACGACACCGATGCGGCGCTGGGCGCGGCGGCCGATCGGATGGACAAATTTGGCGACACGCTGAGCAACAAGACCGCCAACCTCGGCGACAAGGCTGACCGCGCCGCCGACCGGTTCGGGGAAAAGGCGGACGATGCCGCCGACCGGGTCGGCGAAAAGGCGGACCGCGCCAAGCATCGCGCCGGGGCGGCAGCAAAGGACATTGGCAACGAGCTCGAGAACTGATGCGCGCGGCCATCGTCCTGGCCGCGCTGCTGGTGACGGCGTGCTCGGGCGGCGGATCGTCCGTCCCCGGTACGCCATCCGGCGAAGATGCGGCCTCCAACGCCGCTGCTGTCTCGCGCGATGCGAACAGCGAAGACATGAACGCCGCCGAGATCGTCCCCGATGACGAGGGCGGCGAAGACAACGATTCCGGAGCACAGAGCCAATGACCGACCTACGCCGCCTCGGCGCCACCGACCTCCGCATCGCACCGCTCGTGCTGGGCGGCAACGTGTTCGGCTGGACCGCCGACCGGGACACCAGCTTTGCGGTGCTCGACGCCTTCGTCGCGGGCGGCGGGACGATGATCGACACGGCCGACGCCTATTCCGCCTGGGTGCCCGGGCATAAAGGCGGCGAATCCGAGAGCGTGATCGGCGCATGGCTGAAGCAGAGCGGCAAGCGCGACAAGGTCCAGATCGCGACCAAGGTCGGGATGCTCCCCGGCGAGGGTGGCGAGAAGCTGGCGCCAGCGCGGATCGCCGCGGCCTGCGAGGCATCGTTGCAACGGCTCGGGATCGAGACGATCGATCTCTATTTCGCGCATCAGGACGACGAGTCGGTCCCGCAGGAAGAGGTGCTCACTGCGTTCGGCAAGCTGGTCGACGCGGGCAAGGTCCGCGCGCTCGGTGCGTCGAACTTCCATGCCAAGCGCCTGAAGTCCGCCAACGATGCCGCGCGGGCGCACGGGCTGCCGCATTTTCACGTGCTCCAGCCCGAATATAACCTCGTCAGCCGCAGCAAGTTCGAAGGCGAGCTGCAATCCTATTGCGTCGAGAACAACATCGGTGCGGTGCCCTATTACGGCCTCGCTTCCGGGTTCCTGACCGGCAAATATCGCAGCGCGGACGATTTTGGCAAGAGCGTGCGCGGCGGTCGGATGCAGGCTTTTCTGGACGGGACCGGACCAGCCGTGCTGGCTGCGATGGATACGGTTGCGGAGGAAACGGGAGCGAGCCTCGCACAGATCGCACTGGCATGGCTCAAGGAACAGCCGGCCGTCACCGCGCCGATCGCCAGCGCCACCAGTGTCGCACAGGTCGAGGACCTGCTGGGCGCGATCACCCTGACCCTCAGCGTCGAGCAACTGGACCGGCTTACCGAAGCCGGCGCCTGACCCGGATCAACCGTCCGGGTCGCGATCCTCGTCGCGATGCGGTCGTTCCATCGGTCGCCGGCTCGGGGGAGCGAGCGCGGCGGCGGGGGGATCGAAGCGGGGCAGTTCGGCGCGCGTGACCCGGCCGTCGCCATTCTTGTCGAGCACCGCGAACCGACTGTCCGCCGCTGCCTCGAATTCCTTGGGCGAGATGCCGCGATTGAAATCTGTATCGGCCACGGTAATCGGCTCGGGATAGTCGAAGAAGCCGTAACGCGCCGCGCCTTGCCGTACGGAGTCATAGGCCGGCTGGCTCGGCGCCGCACTATCGCCGCCCTCGCTGCCACGATTGTCGCCGCCACTACGACGCCCCCCGCCGCCAAAGCCACCGCCGCCACCACCACGCCGTCCCCCGCCGCCGCCCCGACCGTGCGATCCGGCGGCACGCACGCCGCCGCCACCGCCGCCGACGCGGACTTCGGGAACGATCCTGTCCTCATACACTTCGATGTCGTCGGGATCGATCTCCCCGTCATGACCGCGGTCCAGAATGGCGAAGAACCGTGCGGCATCGGCATCGAATTCCGCATCCGTCAGCGCACCGTCATGGTTGGTGTCGGCCTGGTCGAACCAGACGTCGATCGGGTTCCTGCCTCCTGCGGGTGCGCGGAACGGCTCCCCCATCGGACTGATGAACAGCCGCCCCATCTGGCGCCCGACGTGGGGTCGGTCGGCATCGACGCCAGCTCCAGCCTGCGGCGCTCCGGTGGGCCGGTCCTGCGCATGCCCGGCCTCCCGGCCGAGCGATAGTCCAGCGAGGATCAGGGCCAAGGTCAGGACGCGCATCGGTTCACCACGCAGCAGGCAGGCAGAAGCGTTTCGCCAGCGCGTGTTTTCGGATCGCGGCAAGCCCGGGCCAGAAGCGATGCGCCGAAATGGTCTGGTGTTGCGACCAGCCTGCCCGCGAACGCCCGGGACAACCGTCCCGGGCGCTGCAGCTCGTAGCCTTCCGCGGTCAGGCCGCGAACTGGTTCATCGTGTTGTGCGCGCCGCCCGCCTTGAGCGCCGCCTCGCCCGCGAAATACTCTTTGTGGTCGTCGCCGATGTCGCTGCCCGACATGTTCTGGTGCTTCACACAGGCGATCCCCTCGCGGATCTCCTTACGCTGGACGCCCTTCACATAGCCGAGCATCCCCGCCTCGCCGAAATACGCCTTGGCGAGATTGTCGGTCGACAGCGCCGCGGTGTGATAGGTCGGCAGCGTGATGAGGTGATGGAAGATCCCCGCCCGCGCCGCGGCATCGCGCTGGAACGTCCGGATCCGCTCGTCCGCCTCGTCCGCCAGCTCGGTGCCGTCGTAATCGACCGACATCAGCTTCGCCCGGTCGTACGCCGAGACGTCGCGCCCGTCCGTGCTCCACGCGTCGAACACCTGCTGGCGGAAGTTGAGCGTCCAGTTGAACGATGGCGAGTTGTTGTAGACCAGCTTTGCGTTTGGGATGACCTCCCTGATCCGGTCGACCATGCCCGCGATCTGCTCGATGTGCGGCTTCTCGGTCTCGATCCACAACAGGTCCGCGCCGTGCTGGAGTGAGGTGATGCAGTCGAGCACGCAGCGATCCTCGCCCGACCCGGCGCGGAACTGGAACAGGTTGGAGGGCAGCCGCTTGGGCCGCAGCAACTTGCCGTCGCGGTTGAGGATGACGTCGCCGTTGCGGGCGGTTGACGGGTCGATCTCCTCGCAATCGAGGAAGCTGTTATACTGGTCGCCGAGGTCGCCCGGTTCCTTCGACACGGCGATCTGCTTGGTCAGCCCCGCGCCGAGCGAGTCGGTGCGCGTGACGATGATGCCATCGTCCACGCCCAGCTCGAGGAAGGCGTAGCGACATGCACGGACCTTCGCGAGGAAGTCCTCGTGCGGCACGGTGACCTTGCCGTCCTGATGGCCGCACTGCTTTTCGTCACTGACCTGATTCTCGATCTGGAGCGCGCAGGCGCCTGCCTCGATCATCTTCTTGGCGAGCAGATAGGTCGCCTCGGCATTGCCGAAGCCCGCATCGATATCGGCAATGATCGGAACGACATGCGTCTGGTAATTCTCGACCGCGTTGAGCAGGCGCTGTTCCTCGATCGCATTGCCCGACGCACGCGCGGCATCAATCTCGCGGAACATCATCCCGAGCTCGCGGGCATCGGCCTGGCGCAGGAACGTGTAAAGCTCCTCGATCAGCGCGGGGACGCTGGTCTTCTCGTGCATCGACTGGTCCGGCAGCGGGCCGAACTCGCTGCGCAAGGCCGCGACCATCCAGCCCGACAGATAGAGGTAGCGGCGCTCGGTCGAGCCGAAGTGCTTCTTGACGCTGATCATCTTCTGCTGGCCGATGAACCCGTGCCAGCAGCCGAGCGACTGGGTGTACTTGGCCGGATCCGCATCATAGGCCGCCATATCGTGCCGCATGATCCCCGCAGTGTACCGGGCTATGTCGAGACCGGTCTGGAAGCGATTCTGGAGCTTCATCCGCGCGACGGACTCGGCCGAAATCCCGTCCCAGGTGCCGTGCTGCCCACGGATCAACGAGTCTGCGTGCGCGATGCTGGATTGATACGTCATGCGAATGCCCCAGTGGTGTAGCGATTTCGCCAAAATACCGATCTTTACAGGAATTGATGCGCATATTCGGCCATTGCCGAGGTTACTCGGTCAACCTCAAGCCATTCGACATGTAAACTTGTGAAGTTATTTACATTCTACTGGCAGGCGGAAAGTTAGGGGAAAGTTAGGCGAAACGCGTTTCCGGCCGCGCACCGCCCTGCCTCTGGAAATCGCCCTGCCGCGCCCGTTTCCGGCGGATCGGACCGGGATACCAGATGCTCGCCCTGTAGGACATGGCCCGCAGCACCCCAGTGTCGCCGTTAAACGTGGCTTCCCGTTCAATCCGCGGGAGACGGATCAGCCCGACGCATCATCAGCGACTGGATGCGTCCGGCCGTCTCCGGCGTCGCGGGATTATAGATAATGACCCCCAGCTCGGGCCGCCCATCCACTGCGAGCGCCGAGAATTCGAGCTCGAGCAAGCCGTGCTCGGGATGGTGAAGCCGCTTCAGTCCGTCCGCATGACCGGCCACATGGTTATCGCGCCAGAGCGACTCGAACTCCGGACTGAGCCGGGACAGTTCCTCGACCAGCGTCGCGATTTCCGCCCCCGCGCCGGCGCGGGCGGCATCCGCGCGGAACGATCCGACGACATACCGGGCAACGCTGCGCCAATCCTCCTGCGCCGCCTTCATCCCGGGGTTGGTGAACATCAACCGCAGGATATTGCGCTGCTCACGCGGCAGCTTGCCATAGTCGGTCAACACCATTGCCGCCGCCGCGTTCCAGGCGACGACATCCCAGGTCGCTGTCTTGATGATGGCAGGGCTGAACGGCATCGCGTCCAGCACCCGTTGCAACCGCGGCGTCACTTCGCCCGAGGTCTTGTACGTCGCCTCCGGCAGGCGCCCGAGCCCGAGGATGAAAAGGTGCTCGCGTTCCGGCTCGGTCAGCATCAGTCCGGCGGCGAGGCGGCTCAAGACGTCCGCAGACGGCGCGCCGCCTCTGCCCTGCTCGAGCCAGGTGTACCAGGTCGGCGAGATGTTGGCGCGTTGCGCAACTTCCTCCCGCCGCAGGCCGGGCGTGCGGCGACGTCCGCCGCCGAACCCGAACGCCACCGGGTCCATGCGCGACCGGCGATCGCGCAGGAACGTTCCGAGCGGATTATCCGTCTCCATCGACATCTCGATCCTGTTGCAGGTTATACCATGATACGATCACTACTTTTACAGGATCTCGAGTAGCGCGAAGTCCGTCCCCGGACAACACGGAGACAATCGATGCGCGTATTTCTGACAGGTGCGACCGGCTTCATCGGGGCGCGGATCGTTCCCGAACTCCTGGCGGCCGGGCATCAGGTGCTGGGACTGACCCGGTCCGACGCCGGGGCCGACCGACTGATCGAAGCCGGTGCCACGCCCCATCATGGCACGCTGGAGGATCCCGCCAGCCTGCGCGCGGGCGCAGAGCAGGCCGACGCGGTGATCCACACCGCGTTCGATCACACATTCAGCAACTTCGTCCAGAATTGCGAGAAGGATCGCCATGCGATCGGCGCGTTGGGAGAAGCGCTCCGCGGTTCGGCGCGGCCGCTGATCATCACCTCCGGGACGGGGATCGGGGATGCCGGTCCCGGACGCCTGGCCATCGAAGCGCTGTTCAATCCCGAACATCCCAACCCGCGGATCGCGTCGGAGCAGACCGGCAATGCCCTGCTCGAAGCGGGCGTCGATGTCCGCGTAATGCGGCTCCCGCAGGTCCACGATACCGTCAGGCAGGGATTGATTTCGCCGTACATCGACATCGCACGCGACAAGGGGGTGGTGGCGTATGTCGGCGACGGGGCCAACCGGTGGCCGGCCGCGCATGTCCTCGACGTGGCGAAGCTCTACGCACTCGTTCTCGATCACGGCACGATGGGCGCGCGCTATCATGCGGTCGCCGAGCAGGGTATCTCCGCCCGCGCGATCGCCGAAGTCGTCGCCGCGGGCCTGGGTCTCCCAACAGTATCCCTCTCCCCGGAAGAGGCGCCCGGGCATTTCGGATGGTTTGCGATGTTCGCGGCGCTCGACATGCCGGCGTCCAGCGACTGGACGCGCGCGCAACTGGGCTGGGATCCGACCGGTCCCGGGTTGATCACCGACCTCGAGGCGATGGTGTATGCGCCGATCGAGGTTCCTGCGTAGCGCCGAACATGTGGCCGCTGGAGCACGCCGGCCAATGGGCGGGGGTTGGATACAGGCCGGTTCGCTTTCTACCGGTATCTTGCCCCTGCATTCGCAAGACTATGCAAAGGCACGGCTTCGCCACGTTTTCGGCGAAAGCGGGATGCAGCGCGCGGCCGCTTGCCGCGTCAGTCGCCGCCGAAGGCGAACCCGCTGACCCCGCGCTCGCGTTCGTTGACGATCAGCGCGCGGCCTGCGGGCGGGAGCGATCGCTGCGGGCATTGCCCGCGTCCGCAGGCGCGACAGCCCAGCCCAATCGGGGTCGCTTCGCCGGTCAGGTCGACCCCGCGCGCGACCGCCAACGATCCTGCATGCGCCGCAGCGACCCCGATCCCGACGACGAACTCCGCCGGCACTGCGCCGTAGCGCCGCCCCTGCGGCGTCACCGTCCGCGCGATCGTCAGCCAGCGGGAGCCATCCTCCAAGGCCACCAGCTGGACCGCCAGTGTCCCCGGCCGATCGAACGCCCCATGCAACCGCCACAAGGGACACCGTGCCTCGGCTTCCGCCAGTGGCGAGCCGCTCGCACCCGAAAATCGCTTCGACGCCTGCCCCGCCCGATCGATCCGGACCAGGAAGAACGGCAATCCGCGCGCGCCGACGCGTTGCAGCGCGGTGAACCGGTGCGCGACCTGTTCGAACCCCGCGCCGAACCGCCGCTGAAGCAGCTCGATGTCATAGCCGGTCGCCTCGCACGCGCGCAGGAAGCGGGCGTAGGGCATCATCAGTGCGGCGGCATAATAATTGGCGAGATGCCGCCGGTACAGTCGCTCTGCCGCGCGATCTGCAAAGCCCGCGCCCTTGGCGAGCGCGTCGATTTCGTCGCGCGCCTCGATCTGCGCAAGCTGGACCGCGACCGCGAAGGTCCGGCTGGCAGGGTCGAGCGTTTCCGACAGCTGCACTTGCCGGGCGTGCAGGTCGGTACGGCGGAGCAGGTCGGGCATGACATCGACCGGCAGGACGCGGATCGTCAGCTGATGCTTGATCCGGAGCCGCTCGGCAATCGCGCCATACAGGTCGCCTGCCCCCATGCGCAGTTCGTCCGCCAGCGCCTCGGCGGCGGCATCGAGATCGGCGAAATGCCCGCGCCACCGTTCGATTTCGCGCCGCACTTCTCCCATCGGGTCGAGCGCGGCGGACTCCTCGCCGCCCCCGCCGACGCCGATCCGGTCGAACGCGCGTGCGAACGCCTCCGCGCCGCCAGGGGCCCCGGCGAGCCATTCCTCGATTTCGTTGCGGTCGATTTCCAGATCGGCGAACATCGGATCCGCCAGCCGGCGCCGCAGCGCCGCCTCCCCGCCGCCCGGCTCCCCGGCCGCCAGCGCGCGGGGATCAAAATCGAACGTCTCGGCAAGCTTGACGAGCAAGGTTGCCGACAAGGGCCGCTGGTTCTTCTCGACCAGGTTGAGGTAGCTCGGCGAGATCGTGAGCACCTCGGCCATGGCGGCTTGGGTCAGGCCGGCGCTGCGTCGCAATCTGCGGACGGCATGCCCTGCAAACAGCTTGCGATCGGCCATGGCACGCTCCTGTAAGTCAAGACTTTACAACCCGACGTACACTTGACCGACGAACGTTACAAGATGACCGTGCGGATCGCCGATCCTGCGGTGCGCCTTCGGATGCTAAGCTCTAGGGACGGCTCAAGAAAGTTTCCTGGGGAGGAAAGGATGCCCGCCACGCGCAAGCGTGGCGGGCATTTCCCGTTTCTGGGGGGTGCCACGCCAGACCTCGTTTGACGCCACCCCGGCGAAGGCCGGGGCCCAGTAGCGAAGGTCGAGGAAGCTAACGCAGCGCGGGAGGATCGATGGCCCACTGCTGGGCCCCGGCCTTCGCCGGGGTAGCGGTCGCGTTGAGAACGGTCTTACCTGGCACACGCAAAAAAGGGGCAGGTTTCCCCGCCCCTTCTTTATTTCCATAGAACCGGCGGGCCGAAGCCCGCCCGCCCCCGCTTACGCCGCCAGCTTGCGCAGCACGTACTGCAGGATGCCGCCGTTGAGGAAATATTCCAGCTCGTTGACGGTATCGATCCGGCAGCGCGTCATGAACGTCTCTACCGTGCCGTCGGCGCGGGTCATCGTCACTTCGACGTCCTGACGCGGACGGATTTCCGAGACCTTCATGATCGTGAAGCTCTCCGACCCGTCGAGGTTGAGCGTCTTGCGGTCGATGCCCTCGGCGAACTGCAGCGGCAGCACGCCCATGCCGACGAGGTTCGAGCGATGGATCCGCTCGAAGCTCTCGGTGATGACGACGCGGACGCCGAGCAGGTTGGTGCCCTTCGCGGCCCAGTCACGCGACGAGCCGGTGCCATATTCCTTGCCCGCGATGACGATCATCGGAACGCCATCCGCCTTGAAGCGCATCGCCGCGTCGTAGATCGGCATCGTCTCGCCCTTGTACGAGGACATGCCGCCCTCGACGCCCGGGACCATCTCGTTCTTGATGCGGATGTTGGCGAAGGTGCCGCGGACCATGACATTGTCGTTGCCACGCCGCGCGCCATAAGAATTGAAGTCGGCGCGCGAAACCTGCCGCTCCATCAGCCACGCACCTGCCGGGCTGTCCGCCTTGATCGAGCCGGCCGGCGAAATGTGGTCGGTCGTGATCGAATCCCCGAGGATCGCGAGCGGACGCGCCTCGACGATGTCCTGCACGGGTGCCGGGGTCATCGACATGCCCTCGAAATACGGCGGGTTGGCGATGTAGGTCGAGCTCGCGGGCCACGCATAGGTGTCCGACCCTTCGATCTCGATCGCCTGCCACTTGGCATCGCCCTTGAACACGCTGGCATAGCGCGACTGGAACATGCCGCGATCGATGTTCGCGTCCATCACTTCGCGGACTTCGGCGTTGGTCGGCCAGATGTCCTTGAGATAGACGTCATGGCCGTCGGTCGCCTGGCCGATCGGGGTGGTGGTGAAGTCCTCGGTCACCGTGCCCTTGAGCGCATAGGCGACGACCAGCGGCGGCGACGCGAGGAAGTTCGCGCGCACGTCGGGCGAGACGCGGCCTTCGAAGTTGCGGTTGCCCGACAGGACCGAGGCGGCGACGATGTCGTTGCCGTTGATCGCCGCCGAAATCGCCGGGGCGAGCGGCCCCGAGTTGCCGATGCAGGTGGTGCAGCCATAGCCGACGAGGTTGAAGCCGACCGCGTTGAGATCGGTCGTGAGCCCTGCCTTGTCGAGATAGTCGGTCACGACCTGCGAGCCCGGCGCAAGCGAGGTCTTGACCCACGGCTTGGGCTTGAGGCCCAGCGCGTTCGCCTTGCGCGCGACCAGACCCGCGGCGACCAGCACCGACGGGTTGGAGGTGTTGGTGCAGCTCGTGATCGCCGCGATCACGACGTCGCCGTCGCCGATGTCATGGTCACGGCCTTCGACCGGGACGCGCTTGGCGGTCGAGTGGTGATAGACCTTGGCGAGATCGGCGTTGAACGTGTCGTCGACCTCGGTGAGGATGACCTTGTCCTGCGGGCGCTTCGGTCCGGCGAGCGACGGCACGACATTCGCCATGTCGAGGCCGAGCGTGTCGGTGAACACGGGATCGGGCGCATCCGCCAGACGCCACATCCCCTGTGCCTTGGCATAGGCCTCGGTCAGCGCGATCTGCTCCTCGCTGCGGCCGGTCAGGCGCATGTAATCGAGCGTGGCGTCGTCGACCGGGAAGAAACCGCAGGTCGCGCCATATTCGGGCGCCATGTTGGCGATCGTCGCGCGATCCGCGAGGCTGAGCGCGTCGAGGCCCGGGCCGTAGAATTCGACGAACCGGCCGACGACGCCGCGCGCGCGCAGCATCTGGGTGACGGTGAGCACGAGATCGGTCGCGGTGATGCCCTCGGCGAGCTCGCCGGTCAGCTTGAAGCCGACGACTTCAGGGATCAGCATCGAGACCGGCTGCCCGAGCATCGCGGCCTCAGCCTCGATCCCGCCGACGCCCCAGCCGAGCACGCCGAGGCCGTTGACCATCGTGGTGTGGCTGTCGGTGCCGACGCAGGTGTCGGGGTATGCGATCGTCTTGCCGTCGGGCGCGGTCGAGGACCACACCGCCTGCGCGATGTTCTCGAGATTGACCTGGTGGCAGATGCCGGTGCCGGGGGGGACGACCTTGAAATTGTCGAGCGCCTTCGAGCCCCACTTGAGGAACTCGTAGCGTTCGTTGTTGCGGCTGTACTCGAGCTCGACGTTATCCTCGAACGCCTGCGGCGTGCCGAATTCGTCGACCATCACCGAGTGATCGATCACGAGGTGGACCGGAACGAGCGGGTTGATCTTGACCGCGTCGCCGCCGAGCTTGGTGATCGCATCGCGCATCGCCGCGAGATCGACCACGCACGGCACGCCCGTGAAATCCTGCATCAGCACGCGCGCGGGGCGATACTGGACTTCGCGGTCGGACTTGCGCTCCTGCTGCCAGTCGATGATCGCCTGGAGATCCTCGGTGGTGACGGTGACGCCATCCTCGAAACGGAGAAGGTTCTCGAGCAGCACCTTCATCGAGAACGGCAGGCGGCTGATGTCGCCCAGCTTCTCGGCGGCGGTGGCGAGGCTGAAATAGTCATACGAGGTACCACCGACGTCGAGCGTGGTGCGCGTGCCGAGTGTGTCCTGGCCAATGGCGGTCATGTGCAGCGGGTCCTTCCCTTTGCGTCGGGCCGCGGCGGGGAGGCGGAACCGGGGGGCTCCGCGCGGGCGCGACCGACTGTGCGAATGCAAGAGTCGAGGGAGCCCTTAGCAAGGGGGCATCGCCGGGGAAAGGGCACGTCTGCCAATCGCGCTTCGGGCACGAACAAGCGTAATTGATGAGGGCCCGTTCACGACATTTCATGAAACCGAATGGGATCGATACGAATTATTGTGACGGACTGCATCCCTGCGGAAACGCCGCGCGTAGCTGTGCCACAGCGGTAAAAGTCGCGGCCGTCGGTCGCGAACCGACCCGCCGTGCGCCTGCCAAAAGTACGTTTTATTATTGTTTATCAATGACATGGAACCGACTCCAGGCGGGCGAGTTGGCGCTTTACCATCCACAGGGAGGTCTAGTTCGATGACCGACGACGTTAACCAGCAACTCATCGAAGCATTCGACCGGCGCGTAGAACGCCGCAACGAACGCCGTGAGTTCTTCAAGAATGCATTCGGTGCCGCCGCGATCGCGGGTGCCGGTATGAGCGCGCTTGCCATCGGCCAACGCGCCGACGCGCAGACCGCACCGACTGACGCAGACGTCCTCAACTTCGCGCTCAACCTCGAATATCTCGAAGCGCAATTCTACAATTACGCGGTCAACGGGACCGGCCTTGCGGCAAACCTGCTGACCGGCACGGGAACGCAGGGCGCGGTCACCGGCGGTCAGAAGGCCAATCTGTCCGATCCGCTGGTCATCGCCTATGCCAAGGAAATCGCGCAGGACGAAGTCGCGCACGTGACGTTCCTCCGCAGCCAGCTGATGACATCGGCCGTGGCACAACCCGCCATCAACATTGCGGGCGGCCCCGGCGGCGCGTTCAGCACGGCCGCCGTTGCAGCCGGCCTGTCCGCCAACTTCAACCCCTATGCCGACGACAACAGCTTCCTGCTCGGCGCGTTCATCTTCGAGGACGTGGGGGTGACGGCCTACAAGGGCGCCGCAACGCTGATCACCAACAAGACCTACCTCGAGGCAGCTGCCGGCATCCTGGCCGTCGAGGCCTATCACGCCGGTCTCGTGCGGACCTCGCTCTATGCGCGCGGCGTACAGACGCCCACGCTGCGGACATCGGCAGATTCGATCTCCAATGCCCGTGATTCGCTCGACGGGTCCTCGGACGACGACCAGGGCATTTCGCCAACGACGATCAACGGCTCGCTCGCGTCCAATATCGTACCGCTCGACGGCAATGGCCTCGCCTACAGCCGGACGACGGGTCAGGTCCTGAACATCGTGTACCTGAACACGACGAACGCCGGTGTCGGCATGGGCGGATTTTTCCCCGCCGGCGTCAATGGCACCATCAAGACGAGCACCGTGACCGCCTAAGCGCGTCAATGCCTCTCGATCCCTTCAGGGAGAATTCGACATGAACGATCAAGACATGCTCACACAGGTTCTGGAGGCGAGCGATCGCCGCCGGGACGAACGTCGCAGCTTCCTTCGCGCGGCCGGCCAGGCCTCGATCGCGGCCGGCGGCCTGTCGCTGCTGGCGGCGTGCGGCGGCAACAACAATACGACGCCCACTCCCACGCCGACGCCCACCCCGACCCCGACGGGCACCACCGCGGCGACCGACGCGGACATCCTGAACTTCGCGCTCAACCTCGAATATCTCGAGGCGCAATTCTACTCCTACGCCGTCTACGGAACCGGTCTTCCGGCCTCGCAGCTGTCGGGCGTGGGAACGCAGGGCGCGGTCACCGGCGGCAAGCAGGTGACCTTTACCGATCCGGTGGTTGCGCAATATGCGCGGGAAATCGCATCCGACGAGATCGCACACGTCGCGTTCCTGCGAACCGCGCTGGGATCGGCGGCCGTTGCAATGCCCGCCATCAATATCGACGGCAGCGCAACGGGCGCGTTCACGGCCGCGGCGCGCGCGGCTGGCGTCGTGTCGGCAACGGGGACGTTCGACCCCTATGCCAATGACAACAACTTCCTGCTCGGCGCGTTCATCTTCGAGGACGTCGGCGTCAGTGCCTATAAGGGCGCGGCACCGTTGCTGACCAGCAAGACGTATCTGGACGCAGCAGCGGGTATCCTCGCGGCGGAAGCCTATCACGCCGGGCTGGTGCGCACGGTGTTGTATGCCAAGGGCCTTGCCGGCGGCACTGGAACGGGGTCGCTGTTCGACACGGTCCGCCTGATCAGCGACGCGCGCGACAGCCTCGATGGCACGACCGACGACGATCAGGGCATTGCCGGCGCGGATTCGACGATCTCGAATATCGTCCCGACCGATGCCAGTGGCATCGCATACAGCCGGTCCGCAGCGAACGTCCTCAACATCGTCTACCTCACCAAGTCGGCGACCGTCGGGGGCGGCTTCTTCCCGAACGGCGTCAACGGCTTCATCAAGACGAGCAACGCCAACTAAACCGACGCCATCTGTACGGGGCCGCGCGGCGTGAGTCGCGCGGCCCTTTTTTTTGGCTGTGTTTTGAGGACCACGCCGGGGTATGGTTGTCGCGCGCTGCGTTAAGGCGCACCCCGGCACCGACACAAAGCAGGAGATTCCCGATGCGCGTACGGATCCTCGCGGCAGCGACCTTGGCCACGCTCGGCCTGGCCGCATGCGACAGGAACGAGCTGAAGACCGGTACGCCGATGGCGAACGGGGCCCATGCGGTCGCGATGCTGCGCACGCCCGACGGCGCCGATGTCGGTCGCGCAACGGCTACCGAGGTCGGCGGCGGACTTCGCCTCACGCTCGACGTCCGCAACATGCCACCGGGCACGCACGGCGCGCACGTCCACGCCGTGGGCCATTGCGACGCCCCGGATTTCGCGACGGCCGGCGGCCATTGGAACCCCACGGCGGCAAAACACGGGTCGATGAACCCGCAGGGTCCGCATGAAGGCGACCTGCCCAACCTGATCGTCGGCTCGAACGGGCGTGGCACGATCGGCATCGTTCTGCCCGGCGCGACGATGGCCGGGTTGCTCGACGCGGACGGCTCGGCATTGGTGGTCCATGCAAACCCGGACGACCTGATGACCGATCCCTCGGGCAACAGCGGTGGTCGCATCGCCTGCGGGGTCTTCGGCGCAAGCTGATCCGATCGGGTCAGGGGAGCCGGAACATCCCGATCTCGGGAAGCGCGGGGGTAAAGCCGTAGATCGCGACCAGCGCGTCGAGCAATGTCTGGTCGATCGGTCGCTCGAACGCGCAGCCGGCGGTGAAATCGTCCGCCCACACGATCCGTGCCCGCCGGGGCGGCTGGCTGGGCAACCGGAGCATGATGACGCTGTGCGGCACGAGCGGCTGAAAGGTCTTCAGACGCGCGCCGGACGTCGACAGGTCGGAAATGCGGCAAAGGCTGCGCGCGCCCAGATCCCCTACCCTGCCGGGCATGGTGACGTCGGAGCGATCGGCCTTGCGCGTGCTCCGGACGGTGCCCGCATGTCCGGGAAGCGTGACGATCTCAGCCGAAAACATGAATACTCTCCGCAGTTGGTCCGCCGCGAGAGTAATGTCCGAAAGGCTTTCCGAAGGGTTTGCGCAGACCCACCCCGAACGGCGGCCCCCTCATCTCTTGGGATGAAATGGCCGCCCGGTCATCCCTAAGGATCAGATCGTTTCGCCGGCGACGCGCGCCCAGGCCTCGCGCTGGGCCTCGGCGCGGGGGACCAGGCGATAGGCAGCAATCCCTGCTGCGATCGTGATCGGCGCGGCGCACAGCAGCGACAGCACCCCGATCGACAGGCTGCCTGACAGCGTCGAGATGCGCCCCGCGAGATAGGGGCCCATCGCCAGTCCGAGCAACGTCGTTCCGATGAAGAACGTCCCCGTCGCGGTCCCGCGCATCCGGGGCAGCACGAGGTCCTGCATCGTCGCCCCCGCCGCGCCGAGCGCGGTGCTGGCGCAGATGCTGGCGATGAAGAAACACGGATAGAAGACCATTGTGGTCGTCGCGGTGAAAGCCAGGATGACAAAGGGGATCGGCACCGTCGCACCGAACAGCACGACGAGCACCCGGCCCGCGGGATTGCCCCTGCGCAACCGATCGGCGGCGAGCCCGCCGAGCATCACGCCGAGAAACCCGGCGAGCGCCCCGGTCGAGCCGACGAACAGGCCCGCGACGGCCGGCGTCTCGCCGAGCGTCCGCAGCACGAACGGTGCCGCCCAGAAGCTGATGGCGTAGGATATGAAGGCGTTCAGCCCATAGGCAACGACGATGCACAGGAATGCCGGATTGCCGACGATCAAGCGATAGGTCGGCGGGTCCCGGCGCTTCAACGCCGCCGCCCAGGAGAAGACGGCGTAGACGCCGATCCCGATCGCGATCCACTGCGGCCATGGTTCCCCGATCGCGTGCAACCCCAGCACGCCGGCGACCACGATCCCCAGTGCCAAGATATTGACCAGAAACGTCTGCAGCCCGCCCCGGGCAGCGCCGATCAGCGTGAACGGCGGCAGGATCGTCAACAGCTCGGCGAGGAACGCGTTGAACGGTGCGGGATGCCGTTCGGGCTGCGGCAGTCCCTCGACTGCCCCGCGGATCGGTTCCCGCAGGGTTGCGACGACCAGCGCGAGGATCAGGCCCGGCACGCCGACCAGCATGAAGGCGGCCTGCCAGCCATGGAGCCCGAAGGGTCCGCCGCTCGGATAGGCGTGATTCCATCGCTGGACGATCAGTCCGCCAATCCCGAGCGATAGCCCGCCCCCGACGTACAGCCCCGACGAATAGATCGCGAGCGCCGTGGCGCGCAGACGTTTGGGAAAATAGTCCGAGATCAGCGAGTAAGCCGAGGGGCTTGCGGTGGCTTCGCCTACGCCTACGCCGATCCGCGCCCCGGCCAGCCCGCCGCCGCTCTGCGCCAACCCCGAAGCCGCGGTCATCGCAGACCATAACGCCAGGCCGACCGTCATCAGCCGGACTCGATGCCACGTATCGGCAAGCCGCCCGAGCGGAATGCCAAACAGCGAATAGAACACGCCGAACGCCGTACCGTAGAGAAAGCCGAGATCCTCATCTTTCAAATGCAGATCGCGCTTAATGTCCTCGGCAAGGATCGAGATGATCTGCCGATCGACGAAATTCAGGACGTAAACGAGGAAGAGGATCCCCAACACCAGCCAGGCGTACCGCGATACGCGCACAGTTTCGGACGCATCGGCCGTGGCCGCGCCGGTGGTCGTCATGCTGGATCCTCTCGGTCTTTTCTGTTCTTGCGCCAGGACTAGCAGAGCATACCGAGATTACGAAAGCGATTTTAAATGAACGTCCGCCGCGGTGCTGCCGCCGCGGTGGCGCGGTACGGTCGCCGGGCGTTGCATAGCGGGATGCGTCCCGCCGGAGATCCGCGCGATCGGCAAGATCTTTACAGATCGTTCTCGTGGTCGGTCGCCCGGTCGGAGTCTCTTACGGCAATAGTGACATAATGCGTCCGCCGCCGCCGCGAACGCTTGTTCCGCTTCAGCAGGAAGCTGCACAGGCCGATGCCCAGACCGACCACCAGAATCACGAAGACTGCCAACAGCATTCGAGCATTCCTATCGCCCGGTTTGGCGCGTCCTAACATGAATCATGTATAACTTCCTAATCAACAGTTAGACATTATGCATCGTCATCAACTTGACTTCATTGTGTCATCAGAGCCGGCAGATCATGACGGTGTTGTGACAGAGAATATGTTCGCCGCACCGTGATCGATCACCGTGGGTCCCATATCTTTCGCTTAGCGATTTCATCGCAAGATTATGGTCGAGTGCGATGTCGTCCGCGCGCACGCGCAGGCGGCACGCCGTACGGCCTATTGTGAGACAGTGTTGCTGACCGCCCCGTTGCCCCCGGATTCGCTTGAAATGCGGACGCAGTGCGCCGATATTCAGCGTAACCGGCACACGGCCGGCTGCAAGGAGCTTTTGGTAATGGCAAACTGGTCTGATCCCCGTCCGAACGCTTCCGCGTTCCAGACGGCTGGGACCACCCGCTCGGAGGCGTATGACGCCGGCCTGCGGCGGTACATGCTGTCTGTTTACAACTACATGACGTCGGCGGTTCTGCTGACCGGCATCGTCGCGCTGGGCTTCGTGGCCAGCGGCGCAGCTGCAACGGTGTTCGGCGGCCCCGGCATTCTCAAGTGGGTCATCACGCTCGCGCCGCTCGGCTTCGTCTTCGGGATGAGCTTCGGCCAGAACAGCATGTCGAACAGCACGCTGCAGGCGATGTTCTGGGGCTTCTCGGTCGCGATGGGGCTTTCGCTCTCGACGATCTTCCTGGTCTATAGCCCGGTCGCCATCGCCCAGGCGTTCTTCGCGACGGCTGCGGCCTTTGGTGGTCTCAGCCTCTACGGGTACACGACCAAGCGGGACCTGTCGGCGTTCGGCACGTTCCTGATGATGGGGCTGATCGGCCTGATCGTGGCCAGCCTGCTCAACGTGTTCCTGCATTCGGGCCCGCTGGCGCTGGTGATCAGCTTCGTCGGAGTCCTGCTGTTCGCCGGCCTGACGGCCTACGACACGCAGCGCACCAAGGCGTTGTATGCCCAGGTCGCCGGTACGCAATATGAGCAGCGCGTGACGATCATGTCGGCGCTGAGCCTGTACCTCGACTTCATCAACATGTTCCTGTTCATCCTGCGCCTGTTCGGCAACCGCAACTAAACGCGGTACGGATCCACAGCATCCGGAAGGGCTCGATGGCACGATCCATCGGGCCTTTTTCTTCGTCACAGGCAGAGGACCACCATGCGCATCGCGATCGAGGCCATGCTCGACTATACCATCGACGGGGCCGCAGATGTGCTGCTGCTGATCGAGGCGGCAAAACAGCCCGACCAGCACCTCGAATTGCAGGACCTGCGCGTCTACTCGCCCGAACCGTTGCGGGCGGTCCCTGGTGAAGACGGCATCGGCCAACGCTGCTGGGCGCGCGGCGAAGGAGCGTTTCGCGCGGACTATCGCGCGATCGTCCGGATCGATCGGCCGGCCGTGGATTTCAGGACGCTCGGCCCCACCCCGCCGCGCGCCATGCCGCCCGAGACGATCCCGTATCTGCTGCCCAGCCGCTATTGTGAATCGGATCGGCTGGAGGGGTTTGTCGAGCAGCAGTTCGGCGGGTTGCAGGGCGGCCCGCTCGCCGCCGCGCTGGTCGAATGGGTGGCGGGGCATCTGCGCTACGAATGCGGCACGTCGAACGGCACCACCACCGCGATGATGACCTTCGCGGAGCGGCACGGCGTGTGTCGCGACTATGCGCACCTGCTCGTAGCACTCGCCCGCGCGGGCGGCATCCCGGCGCGTTGCGTTTCGGCCTATGCCCCCGGCGTGGATCCGCCCGACTTCCACGCGGTCGCGGAAGTGTGGCTGGGGGACCGGTGGCATCTGGTCGACGCCACCCGCATGGCAAGCTGTTCGGACCTCGTCCGCGTCGCGGTGGGCCGCGATGCGACCGACATTGCGTTCATGACCGTCTTCGGTCGCGCGACCTTCGTCGCCCAGCGCGTATCGGTGACGCGGCTGCCCTGACGGAACAGGCTTGCGGGTCGGGTCGTTCTATGGCCCTAACGATCAGGAGAGCTACGATGAACGATGACCCCAAGCTGATCGACGAAAAGGCGTTGGACAGCCTTTCGGTCGCTCCTGGCGATCCCGAGGACGATGCAACGGGCCACATCCAGCATCCCAAGCAGGATGCCGGTCAGGACCAGTCCATCGCGCAGCGCCTCGAGCGCAACCCCACCAGCCCCGACGCGGCGCTGGACAATGCGTTGGACGAGTCGATGGATGCGTCGGATCCACCCGCCTCGACGCGTCCAGGCGAGAATAGCGAGCCCCCGAAATCGTCCGGCTACGATCCCGAAGCGGAAGCGAAGCTGGCGACGGACAAGCGTTAACCATCCACCGCCCGCGCAACTTCCGTTGCGCGGGCGCAACGCTAGCGGATATTTTCGAAGGTTTTAAACGCTTGATCGCAATGCATGTTGCGTCGCAACACAACCTATGGTCGCTTGGTGGCGCAGAAAGCGATCGGCGTTAACCACGGGGTAATCCGGTAAGCGCATGGTCGTCCGACTGCACCCTTAGCAGCGGAGTGGCACATGGGTTTCCGGATGAAAGCGGCCAACGGCACGATGACCCTGGCGGAGATGAAGGAATTCGCGGGGTTTGCAGCGGCAACCCAGCGCTATATCCGCCGTTCACTCGACATCGGCCTCGACCGCGAGGACGCCATGCTGCGCTGGTCCCGCGATGTGATCGAAGCGGCAAGCATTCGCGCCCAGGCGCGGCTATACGCACGCCTGCCCGATATCCGCGCCACGATGCCCGATGGCGGCGGGCTGGAGTCGCTGGAACCGTTTCTTGCGCCCCTGTTGACCGTGTCTGCCTTCGACCTGGGCCAGGGACGGCTTACGACATTCGCGGCCTATCGCTTCCTGTACGAGCGACTGGTCGGCGCGGAAGTCAGGCCGTGGTTGCCCGCCGCCTTCTGCTCGGCCGCCGCCTTGCCGCATCTCCACCCCGACCTGCGGCGCACGTTGCTGCAATCGATCAGCGAAGCCGCGGCGACCGCGTCGGGATGGTCCAATCGCCAGCCAGGCTTCTTCCCCCATTGGGTCGAGAAGGTCGAAGCGACCGCGCTGCCCAACTGAGCGGCTATCCGCGGACCGCATCCTCCATCGGTTCGGCGGTCACGGGATAGCCGAGATCGG
Source organism: Sphingomonas sp. CARO-RG-8B-R24-01 (assembly GCF_022662295.1). Lineage (NCBI taxonomy): Bacteria > Pseudomonadati > Pseudomonadota > Alphaproteobacteria > Sphingomonadales > Sphingomonadaceae > Sphingomonas > Sphingomonas sp. CARO-RG-8B-R24-01. Next base: position 208,184 of record NZ_JAKNQI010000009.1, read on the forward strand.
TCGGGATACAGAGATGCGGCATGCCGTCGCGATCCTCGACCCATGGCGTGACCGTTCGCATCGGGCGATCGGCCGTGTCCGCCACGGCGGCCCGAAAGCTGTCGAATTGGGCGAGACGCTCGAGGTTGCGACGGGTCGGGAAGATGATCTTGGCGGCCCCGGAATCGGCAAGGTCGAGCACGGCCTGCGCGGTCGCCCAGAAGACGCGGACATTCTCGGTATCGTCGACCACCGGGTCGGGCGCCTCGGCGGGAACTTCGGCGAGGAAGAACCGCGTGTCGAAAATGCGGGCGGGAGCATGCGACGGGCACCACCGCGCGAACGGCACCAGCCCGTCGATCGCCAGCACGGCCTGCGCGGCAACGAGGGCATCCCCGAAACCCACGCCGCCATGCAACGCCGCTCGCAGCCCTGCCAGACGATCGGCATCGATCGCCTGGAGGCCGATCGCCAGCCCAACCTCCTCCAGCGTCTCGCGGATCGCGGCAATGCGCGCGGCGCTTTCGTCGGGGTCGCCGTCGAACGTTGCCGCCAGCGCGTGGTCGCCGGGATCGACCCGCCCGCCGGGAAACACCAGCGCACCGCCGGCGAACGCCATCGTCCTCGACCGTTCGACGAACAACAGTTCGGGGGCGCCACCGCCGCTGCGAAACAGCACCAGCGTCGCGGCAGGAATCGGCGACGGGGGCGGCGTCGTCATCCCCGGAACGCCCACCGCAGCGTGCTGGCGACCCCGAACGTCCCCGCACGCAGCAGCGGCACGCCAAGTCCGGGTCGCTCCAGTCCGTGCATCGTCCGTGCCCAGCCCGGCAACAGGTCGATCGCCGCCTGCATGGTGATCGTCTGGAACGGGCGTGCTGCCAGCGAGGGCGCCGGCTGCCGCAACAGGACCGTCGCGACGTCGCGCGTTCGCGCATCGACCTTCAGTTGCGGCCGCATCGCGGCCTGCAAGGCCTCGGCCTCCGCCCGCGTCCGGGGGATCGCTTCCACCCCGAGCGGCTCGGCAATGCGCGCCATTTCGGCGACATAGCGATCCTGGTCGGCACGGCTCATGCCCGGTTCGCCGTAACGGATCCAGCCATCCAGAAAGCTCAGCACCTCGCTGACATGGACCCAGGCGAGCAGCGCGGGATCGCTGGCACGGTAGGACGTTCCGTCCGGCAGGGTGCCGCCGATATGGTCATGGATGCGGCGCACCTTGGCGAGCAACGCTCGGGCATCATCGGGTGCGCCATAGGTCGTCACCGCAATGAACCGCGCGGTGCGGCGCAGCCGGCCCTGCATGTCGTCCCGAAACCCCGAGTGATCCCATACGCCGGCGAGTACCGATGGGTGCAACATCTGCAACAGCAGCGCCGCGATACCCCCGACCAGCATCGAGGTCACGTCCCCGTGCACGCGCCAGGCAACAGAATCTGGAGGAAACAGGGCGTCATCACGCCGCTGGACGGGTCGTTCGCCCCGCGCCTGATCGTTGAACAACGCCCGCACCTGACCGACGATCATGCCTTTCAGCGGGCGGGACAGGCGGTCGGCGGGAGACATCGGTGGCATTGTGCATCAACGATACGGAAGCGACTAGGCTCCGCGCCGTGAAAGGATGCGCGTGGCGACGGGCTTGGCGTGGTGGAGCTGAGCGGAATCGAACCGCTGGCCTCTGCAGTGCGATTGCAGCGCTCTCCCATCTGAGCTACAGCCCCGCACCACGCCCCGGCCGGTCGTTCGGCGGGACTGCCGCCTTAACGCTGCTTTTCGCCGCTGGCAATGGGCCGCCTTCACCAACCCGCCTGCCGCGCCCCCCGCATCCGCCAGCGGTGTCGACGACGCGCCTCGAATGTGCGTTAGACCACGGAACCGAGCCGCTTTTTCCCGAGTTTTGACAGCTGCCACTGCGACGCGCCGAACGACGCGCCATTTGGCACCCTTGTCTCAGGAGGACGCTATCATGGCTTATGAACGCTATCCCCGGTCGAACGACGACCGACATGACAACCGTGACCAGTATCAGGACTATGGGCAGAGCCCTTATGGCGATCGCGATCGGTACGGGCGGGACCCGCGCGGCGCGGATCGCCAGCAGAATTACGGGTCGGACAGCGACTCGCGGTCGACCTCTTACGGGTATGGCGGCGGCCAGAACCGCGACCGTGGCGGCTACCAGGATCAGGGCGGCAATGATCGCTATGAGTCCCGCGGCGGCTACGGCAACCGTTCCTACGGTGGCGGCGCCTATGGCGACGGCGGCCATGGCGACCGGTTCCAGGGGCGCGCCCAGGGGCGGGAAGATTACGGTCGACCCGACATGTACGGCAATCGTGACTCCAATCGTGCCTATGGGAAACCGCAGGACCAGCAGCGCCACGGTTCGCAGGGCCAGGGCCAGCCGGGCTATGGCCGCCAGCCCCAGGGCTATGATTACGACGACCGCGGATTCTTCGACCGGGCGGGCGACGAGGTCCGGTCTTGGTTCGGCGATGATGAGGCGACGCGCCGTCGCGACATGGACGCGCGGTATGACGATCAGCGCTATGGCACCGAGCGGTCCGCCACGGAGCGGTCGGGCAGCGATGACCACTACGGCAGCTGGCGCCGGACGCAGATCGAGGCGCTCGATCGGGACTATGACGAATATCGCCGGGAGAACCGCACGAAGTTCGAGTCCGAGTTCGGTTCATGGCGCACCAATCGCCAGACGCAGCGCCAGTCGCTGGCGCAAGTCACCGAGCATATGGAAGTTCTTGGCTCGGACGGCGCGCATGTCGGCACGGTCGACAAGGTTCGCGGTGACCGGATCCTGTTGACGAAGAATGACGCCGACGCCGGTGGTCGCCACCATTCGATCCCGTCGAGCTGGCTGCAGAGCGTCGCGGACAAGGTCACGATCTCCAAGACGGCTGAGGACGCCAAGGCGCACTGGCGCGACGAGGAACGGAATCAGGCGTTCTTCGGCGACGACGACGCCAAGACCACCGACGCCAAGACTACGGACGCCAAGGGGTCCGACTCGGCCGACGGTCCGCGGACGCTCAATCGGAGCTTCGGCGGGACCTACTGAACGCGTTGCGTTCGCAAAGGAAATTTCGATCGTGACGAGAGCCCCTCCTCCGCTTCGGCGGAGGAGGGGTTTTTTCGTTGCCATCACTCCCCGCCGCGCATACCTCGACTTCGAAACACCTGATGGAGAAAGCGCCAATGCCCCGTTCCTGGACCTTGAAAAGCCGCCCGACCGGCATGCCGCAGCACGGCGATTTCGCCTTGGTCGAGACCGGCTCGCGCGCCTTGAACGACGGCGAAGTGCGGGTCGCGAACCGCTGGCTATCGGTCGACCCGTACATGCGCGGACGGATGAACGACACGAAGTCCTATGTCGCGCCGTTCGCGCTCGGCGAGCCGATGCAGGGTGGCGCGCTCGGCGAGGTTGTCGAGAGCCGTTCCGACGCCATCAAGGTCGGCGACAAGGTCCAGCACATGCTGGGCTGGCGCGATGAAGCGATCCTGCCGGCAAACCAGGTCCAGAAGCTGCCCGATCTCGGCGTGCCCGACCAACAGTTCCTCGGCATGCTCGGCATGCCCGGCATGACGGCCTATTGGGGATTGCTGGACGTGGCGTCGGCCAAGCCGGGCGAGACGGTGTTCGTCTCCGCCGCCGCGGGTGCCGTCGGTTCGACCGTGGTGCAGGTCGCCAAGGCCAAGGGAATGACGGTCATCGGATCGGCCGGGGGTGCCGACAAATGTGCCTGGGTCAAATCCTTGGGTGCGGATCACGTGATCGACTACAAGGGAGACGTGCCCTTGGTGAAGGCGCTGGGCGCCGCCGCCCCGGACGGGATCGACGTGTATTTCGACAATGTCGGCGGCGATCATCTCGATGCGGCACTCGCGCAAGCCCGCGATCAGGCGCGTTTCGCGATCTGCGGCATGATCGACGCGTACAATAGCGGGGCTCCGACGCAACTGCGCTATCTGATGCGGTTGATCGGTGCGCGGATCCGGATGCAGGGGTTCCTAGTTACGCCGTATTTCGCGCGTGCTGCGGACTTTTACGCGGACATGGCGGCGATGGTGAAGAGCGGCGCGCTTACCAGCCAGGATACCGTCCATGATGGCCTGGACGCCACGCCGGATGCGTTTCTCGGCCTGTTCACCGGGGGCAACACGGGGAAGATGCTGGTTCGGCTGTAAGAAGGGGGGCAGGCCCCGGACCAGATCCGGGGCCTCCGCCAAATCCGGGGCTTACCCCCCGGCCTCCCAAAGCGCGTATGCGCCCATTGATTGACGAAAGGGGCACTACCTCCCCAGCCCGGAGCCCCGGGCTGGGTTGCGGTCAGCGCTCAGATCGCGCCGGAGAACGTGTCGCAGGCGTTGGGATCACCGCTTTCCATCCCGGTCCGCAGCCATTTCATGCGCTGCGCCGACGTGCCGTGGGTGAAACTGTCCGGAACGACCCGACCCTGCGATTGCTGCTGAAGCGTGTCGTCGCCGATCGCCTTCGCCGCGGTCATGCCCTCCTCCAGATCGCCCGGATCGAGCCGGTCACGGTTCTGGGCAGCCCATACCCCGGCGTAGCAATCCGCCTGCAGTTCCAGCTTGACCGAGGCCTTGTTGCCCTCGACCTCGTTGCCGCTGCGCTGGATGCTGGAGACCTTGTCCGACGTGCCGAGCAGGTTCTGGATGTGATGGCCGAATTCATGGGCGATCACATAGTCCTGCGCGAAGTCGCCCTTGGCGCCGAAGCGATTGGCCAGTTCCCCGAAGAAGCTCGTGTCGAGATACACACCCTGATCGCGCGGGCAGTAGAACGGCCCCATCGCACTCTGTGCCGCGCCGCAGCCCGAACGGCCGTCACCGCCGTAGAATACGAGCTTGGGCTGCTGGAACGTCTTGCCCTCGCGCTGGAAGATGGCGGCCCACGTCTTGTCGGCCGAGCTGAAGGCGTTACACGCGACCTTGCTCTCGGCATTCAGCGTGCAGCTCGACTTTGCGTCGGTGCCCGCGCGCGCGCTCCCGGCCTGCTGGGTCGGTGCCCCCACCTGACCGCCGCCGCCCCCGCCGAGCATGCCGAGCCCGCCGCCGAAGAACAGCAGCACCGCCAGCAATACCGCCACGCCGCCGCACCCGAACCGGCTGAACACCAGCGGGAGCAGGCCGAACAGCAGACCGCCGCCGCCCCCGCCGCCGAAACCGCCGAAGCCGCTGCCACCGCCCTGCCCGCGCTGGTCCTCGACATTGATGTTGGGATCGAAGTCGTCGAGACGCATGGCGGATGTTTTCCGAGATTCGTTGCCGTTGCGGCATGAATGCGCGGCAGGCCGGCTTGTTGCAAGGGTGCATGCCACGGCGCCGTTTTTGTCCTCGGGCGGAGCGCTTATTCCGTGAAAACGGGCGTTGATCCTGCACTGCAACACGCGCATGTCGTGGCCATGGCAGATACAGAATCGATCAAGCCGAAACGCCGGGCCAAGAGCCTGCCGCTACCCGATTGTGTCGCCCTGGTTCTGCAGGGCGGCGGCGCGCTGGGCAGTTACCAGGCCGGCGTGATCGAGGGATTGGCCTCGAGCGGGATCGAGATCGATTGGGTGTCCGGCATTTCGATCGGTGCGGTCAACGCCGCGATCTTTGCCGGGAACCCGCCGGAGCGGCGCGTCGAGAAGCTGACCGCCTTCTGGGATACGGTCACCAGCGCGTTGCCCAGCTTCCCGATCTTTCCCAACGATCGAGTCCGTGAATTCCTGCACGAATGGTCCGCCGGCACGGTGTTGACCGGGGGTGTTCCCGGCTTCTTCACGCCGCGGCTGATCCCCCCGACGCTGGCGATCCCGGGGACGCCGGAGGCACTGAGTTTCTATGACAGCCATGCGCTGAAGGCGACGCTGGACGGACTGATCGACTGGGATTTGCTCAATGCCGGTCCGGTCCGGCTTTCGGTCGGCGCGGTCGATGTGGAGAATGGCAATTTCGCCTATTTCGACACCACCGAAACACGCATCGACGCCCGCCATATCATGGCATCGGGCGCGCTGCCGCCCGGCCTCCCCCCGATCGAGATCGACGGCCGGTGGTGGTGGGACGGCGGCCTGGTGTCGAACACCCCGCTGACGCACGTGCTCGATCATCAGCAAGGCGCGTTGCTGGCGTTCCAGATCGATCTGTTCCCGGCGGCATCGGAACATCCGCGCACCATCATGGACGTCATGGCGCGCGAGAAGGAAATCCGCTTTTCCAGCCGCACGCGCCAGGTGTCGGACCAGATGATGCGCGTCCGCAAGGATCGCGAGCTGGCGCGGCGGGTGCTGGCGAAGCTGCCCGCAGACCTGCAGGACGACCCCGATGTCGTCGCCCTGACGGCGCGGTCGCATGAGGATCCGGTCAACCTGGTCCATCTGATCCACCGCGCCAATGCCTGGGAGGGCGGCAGCCGCGATTTCGAGTTTTCCGCCCGCACGATGCGCGAGCATTGGAGCGCGGGTCTGGCGGCGGTGGAAGAGACCATGGCGAACGCCCAGCTGATCGCGCAGAATATCGAGACCGGAAAGAGCGCGACCTTCGACCTGACGCAACCGAACCCACCGCGCACGATCTGACCATCCCCCGCCGCAACGGAGACTCCGCATGTTCCTCAAGGGCAAAACCGCCATCGTCACCGGATCGACCTCGGGCATCGGGCTTGCCTATGCGCAGGCGTTTGCGGCGGAGGGCGCGAATGTCGTCATCAACGGCTTCGGCGATGCGGCTGCAATCGAGACCGAGCGCGCCAAGCTGGAAGCGGCCAGTGGCGGCAAGGCGCTGTACGACGCCGCCGACATGACCAAGCCCGAGCAGATCGCGGCCATGGTCAAGCGCTGCCACGACCAGCTCGGCGGCCCGGACATCATCGTCAACAACGCGGGCATCCAGCATGTCGCCCCGATCGAGGATTTCCCCGCCGACAAGTTCGAGGCGATCATCCAGATCAACCTCAATTCCGCCTGGTACATGATGCAGGCAGCGGTGCCGTACATGAAGGCGGCCCGATGGGGCCGGATCATCTCGACCGCGTCGGCGCATTCGCTCGTCGCCAGCCCCAACAAGTCCGCGTACGTGATGGCCAAGCACGGGCTCGCCGGACTGACCAAGACGATCGCGCTGGAAACCGCGACCGACGGCATCACCGTCAATTGCATCTCGCCGGGCTATGTCTGGACCCCGCTGGTCGAGGCGCAGATCCCCGACACCATGAAGGCGCGCGGGATGACGCGCGACGAGGTGCTGAACGACGTGCTGCTCGCCGCACAACCCACCAAGGCGTTCGTCACCGTCGAGCAGGTCGCCGCGCTCGCGCTTTTCCTGTGCCGCGACGAGGCCAAGGCGATCACCGGCGCGAACCTGTCGGTCGATGGCGGATGGACCGCCGCCTGATCCGGCAACACCCCAGGATGGGGCACGGAAGTCCTTGGCTTTGCTGGAATTGCGTGGTTGGTTGCGAAACACCCCGCCGAAGGAATGCCCTGCTATGAGCCCATGCCCGTGAACGGCCCTGCCCGCCTGTCGGGGTTTGTCCTGTGCGCGATCCTGACCGCCTGCGGCGGCCGCGGTGCGAAGGCGGTGGCCGCCCCCGGCCTTTCCGCAGCGGCCGATCGTCAAGGCGACTGGCGACAGGTGGCGACGCCGGCCGACCGGGCGCGATTGCGATCGTGGCGGGGCGCCTGGATCGATGCGCTGGCGCAGGTGCGCGCGGCGGGGCTGATGGCGCAGCTCGACGCGGATCCCGCGCTGTTCGATCCGGATCGCGCGCTGCCCGACCCCGTTCCGCCGTCGGGCGCCTATCGCTGCCGCGTGACCAAGCTGGGCGCCAACGGCACCGCCATGCGCGCGTTAACGGCCTATCCCGTGGTCGACTGCGGGGTAGATGCGACGGGCGGCGTCGTCCGAATGTACAAGATCGGCGGTGGCCAACGTCCGGTCGGCACGCTGTATGAGGATTCCTCCGCGCGTACCGTGTTCCTGGGCACGATGGTGATCGGTGACGAACATCGCGCGTTGCCCTACGGCAAGGACGGCAATCGCGATCTTGCCGGGTACGTCGAGCGGATCGGCACGCGGCGCTGGCGGCTGGTGCTGCCGTCGCCACGGTTTGAATCGCTGCTCGACGTCGTGGAGATCGTGCCGGTGGGCTGACGCCGCGAGCCTGCGGTCCACCGGTTTGCCGCGGCGACGACGTACAGCTTCGCCTCAGGCCGTCGGCGCCCCCGGCAGCACCGCCGCATCCTCGCGCTTTTCCGGCCGGATGTAGATCGATGACAACATCGGCTCGGCCTGTTTCAGCTCGGTCTCGATCCGCTCGATCAGCGTCTCGGCCTCGCCCATCGACAGCGTATCGACGAAGTCCGCACTGATCGCGACGAAGATGCTCTGCGGCGCGGTATGGATCGTGCGGACGTGGTTGACGGCGGTGATTTCCGGTCGGCCGTCGACGATCGCGCGGACCCGCGCCACGATTGCCGGGTCGGCGCCCTCGCCGATCAGCAACCCCTTCGCCTCCCGAGCGAGCAACGCGGCGACCACGCCGAGGGTCAGCCCGATCACGATCGAGGCGATGCCGTCGATCCGGGGATCGTTCAGCGCGTGGCTCAGCCAGACACCCGCGCCCGCGACGATCAGGCCAGCCAGCGCCGCCGAATCCTCGAACAATACGATGAAGCCCGCCGGGTCCTTCGACCGCCGCACCGCCTGCCACCAGCCCCGCCCGCGATTGTCCGCGGCGAAACCGCGCACCGCGAGCACCCACGACGTTCCCTCCAGCGCGAAGGCGACGCCGAGGACGATGTAGTTGACCAGCGGGTCACGCAGCGGCTCGGGTTCCTCGAGATGGACCCACCCCTCGTAGACCGACACGCCAGCGCCCACCCCGAAGATCAGGATCGCGACGACGAAGCTCCAGAAATACAGTTCGCGGCCATAGCCGAACGGATAGGCGACGTCCGGCGGCCGCTTCCCGCGATGCTGGCCATAGAGCAACAGCAACTGGTTGAAGCTGTCGACGACCGAGTGGAACCCCTCGGTCAGCATCGAAGACGAACCGGTGATCGCCGCCGCGACGAACTTCGCGACCGCGATACCGAGATTTGCCGCCAGGGCGGCGAAGATCACCAGATTGGATTCACCTTCTTTGGCTGCGGACATCGTCGAATTCCCTCTTCCGCGCGCGGTTCAGGCGGCGATCGTCGCGCGGGCGCGGCCATAGGCGAAGTACACCAGCAGGCCGACCGCGTTCCACGCAACGAACGAAAGCTGGGTTACGACCTGCAGGCTGGTAAAAAGATATGCGCAGCCAAGGATCGCGAGCGGGGCGATGACGAAGGCGAGCGGCATGCGGAACGGGCGACGCGCGGCGGGATCGCGCCGCCGCAGCACGAGCACGCACGCCGCCACCGCGACGAACGCGCAGAGCGTGCCGGCGTTGGCGAGGCTGGCGATCACGTCGATCGGCATCAGCGCCGCGATGACACTGACGAACAGCGCGGTCATCAGCGTCACGCGCGCGGGGGTTCCGCGCGTGGAGACCCGGGCAAGCGCGGGGGGCAGGAAACCGTCGCGCGCCATGACCAGGAAGATCCGGCTCTGCCCGTAGAGAAAGCCGAGAATCACCGTCGGCAGCGCAATCGCCGCGGCCGCGGCGATAATCGTCGCGATGCCGGGTTGCTTGAGCTGGACGAGGATCAGCGCGAGCGGCTCGGCGCTCTTGCCGAAGACGCTGTAATGGACCGCGCCGACCGCCGCGAGCGCAACGACGATGTAGATGATCGTGCACACCACCATCGACCCGACGATCCCGATCGCGAGGTCGCGCTCGGGGTTCTTGGTCTCCTCGGCCGCGGTCGAGATCGCGTCGAAGCCATAGAAGGCGAAGAAGATGATCGCGGCGGCACCCATCATCCCGTATTTCACGCCGTCCGCCCCCGCGACGCTGCCATAACCATAGGGCGCGAACGGATGGAGATTGGCGGAATCGAAGTGTGGCAACGCGACGATCACGAACAGCGTCAGCGTGACGATCTTGAGGATGACGAGCGCGCTGTTGATCCGCGCGCTCTCGCGCGTGCCGAGCGTCAACAGCCCCGCGACGACCGCGATGATGAAGACCGCGGGGACATTGATCCCGAACGCCCCACCGACGCTCGGGCCATGCGTCAGGACTTGAGGGAGAACGATCCCGACGCCCGCGAGGAAGCGCACGGCATAGCTCGACCAGCCGACCGCGACAGCCGAGACGACCAGCGAATATTCGAGGATCAGGCTCCACCCGACCACCCAGGCGATGATCTCGCCGAGCACCGCATAGCTGTAGGTATAGGCGCTGCCCGAGGCGGGGATCATCGTCGCCATTTCGGCATAGCAGAGCGCCGCACACGCGCAGATCGCGCCCGCGACCGCGAAGCTCAGCAACACCGCCGGGCCTGCGCGATCCGAGGCGACGCCGATCAGCGTCAGGATGCCCGTTCCCACGATCGCCCCGACACCAAGTGCGATCAGGTGCGGCCAGGACAAGGTGCGCGCGAGTTGCTGGTCGGCGGGCTGGTCGGCGCCGGTCTTGATGATCTTGCGGCGCAACAGACTGGCCATGCTTCCCCCGGGAATGTTCTATCGTTGATGGAGCGCCTTACCGTGGGAGTGTGGCGGGAGGAAAGCCCTGCCGGTGGGACGAGTACATCCGTCCTTGCTCGACGCGCTTTTCCTCCCCCACTTCCCCGGCGAAGGCGAGCCCTCTCCGAAAGTCGCACCGTTGCCTCTGCCCGTCACCCCGGCGCAGGCCGGGGCCGCCATGTAAGGTGGCAAAACCGGTGATACCGCGCCCAGCCGTCTCGCCGCGCCCGGATAACCACACGGCCCCGGCCTTCGCCGGGGTGACGGATGCGGGATCGGGCGATGTTCGCAGAGGTCTTGCGAAAGCCGGGGCCCAGTCGTGGGCCGAGCATGATGGGGGCAGCGCTCGATGACGTCGACCTGCGCGACTGGGCCCCGGCCTGCGCCGGGGAAGCGTAAGGGAGGAGGGCATCGGGGGGGGCGAGCAGCGTGACCCAATCCGGCCCGATCGAACAGGACGCGCCCGAAGCGAAAGAACCTCCCACGCGCAGCCCGCCCGCACGACATCCCCCTCTGCCCTTCCCCGGCGGAGGCCGGGGCCCAGTCGTGGGCCGCGCATGGCGGGGGCAGCGCTCGATGACGTCGACCTGCGCGACTCGGCCCCGGCCTACGTCGGGGAAGCGTAAGGGAGGAGGGCAAGGAGGGTAGGGTTGAGCAGCCTGACCCAATCCGGCCCGATCGAACAGGACGCGTCCGACGCGAAAGAACCGCCCTCGCGCAGCCCGCCCGCACGACATCCCCCTCTGCCCTTCCCCGGCGGAGGCCGGGGCCCAGTCGTGGGCCGCGCATGGCGGTGGCGACGCTCGATGACGTCGACCTGCGCGACGGGGCCCCGGCCTGCGCCGGGGAAGCGTAAGGAAGGAGGGCATGGAGGGACGGTTGAGCAGCCTGACCCGAACCGGCGCGAGCGAACAGGACGCGTCCGACGCGAAAGAACCGCGCTCGCGCACCCCGCCCTTGCTTCGCCAGCATCAACGATGGCCTATCCCGCCCCGCAGCACTAAGCGGACGCCATGTCCACGCGATCCACCTCCCCCCTCCCCGCGATGCATCGTCATGAATTCGTGGCGTTCGTCGCCGCGCTGATGGCGGTCAACGCGCTCGGCGTCGACCTGATGCTCCCCGCGCTTGCCGATATCGGGCGGGACCTGTCGATCGCCACCGCCAACCACCGGCAGTGGATCATCACCGCGTACATGCTCGGGTTCGGCACCGGCCAGCTCGCTTACGGCCCACTGACCGATCGCTATGGCCGCAAGCCGATCCTCATCATCACGTTGATCGGCTTCGTCGCCGCGAGCATCTTCGCGGCGAGTTCGGGCACGTTCGGTGCGCTGCTCGGTGCGCGCATCCTGCAAGGGCTGATGTCGGCGGCGACACGGGTGCTCGCGGTCGCGATCGTGCGCGACAATTTCTCGGGGCGGACGATGGCGCGGACGTTGTCGGTCGCGCAGATGATCTTCTTCCTCGTGCCGATCCTCGCGCCGAGCCTCGGGCAGGTGCTGCTGACGATGGGGCCGTGGCGCTTTATCTTCTACGCGCTCGCCGGCTTCGCGGCGTTCGTGCTGGCATGGACGCTCGCACGGCTGCGCGAATCGCTGCCGGTCGCGCGGCGCGTGCCGATCTCGATCGCGACGCTGTCCAGCTCCTACCGCCTGACGCTGACCAACCGCTATTCGGCGGGCTATGCGCTCGCCGCGTCGCTGACCTTCGGCGGAATCATCGCGTTCGTGGCGTCGGCGCAGCAGATCTTCGTCGATGAATTCCACGCGGGCGAACGCTTCACGATCCTGTTCGCGGTCTGCGCGTTTTCGATGGGGTGCGCGTCCTTTGCCAACAGCCGGCTGGTCGAGCGGCTGGGGACGCGGCTGATCTCGCAGGTCGCTGTGTTCGGGCTGATCGGCCTGTCGCTCATCCACCTCGCGGTGATCGGCGTCGGGCGTGAATCGCTCATCACCTACATGGTCTTCCAGGCGCTGAGCATGACCTGCATCGGGCTGTGCGGCTCCAATTTCGGCGCGATGGCGATGGAGCCGGTCGGGCATATCGCGGGGACCGCGTCATCGGTGCAGGGGTTTATCACCAGCGTCGGCGCGGTCCTGGTAGGCACCGCTATCGGGCAATCGTACAACGGCACGACCTTCCCGCTGGCGATCGGCTACCTCGCGATCGGGGTCGCGGTACTGGGAATCATCTGGGTGGTCGAGGGCGGCGCACTGTTCCAGCCAAGAATGCAGAATGACTAACCGGGTTGGCCGGACAATCTTAACCAAGGTTTAGTTCTGCAGACAACACGGGGTTTCCCGGTACATTTACTTATTGTCTTTTGACTAAGGACCGGGACCTTTTCCAGCATCGCTCGTTACCGCGACAGGATCCACTGCCCTACCCCCGGGGCAGATCCGAAGCCTGACGGAGACATACGATGCGCGCATTATGCTGGCATGGGAAAGGCGACGTCCGCGTCGACACCGTGGCCGACCCCGAAATCAAGCATCCGCGCGATGCGATCATCAAGGTTACTGCCTGCGCGATCTGCGGGTCGGACCTTCACCTGCTCGACGGCTATCAGCCGACGATGGAATCGGGCGACATCCTCGGCCACGAGAATATGGGCGAAGTCGTTGCGCTTGGCTCGGAAGTGACCAACCTCAAGATCGGCGACCGCGTCGTCGTGCCGTTCACGATCAGCTGCGGCGATTGCTGGTTCTGCCGCAAGGGGCTGTTCTCGGCCTGCTGTACGACCAACCCCAATGCCGAGATGGCGATCAAGGCGATGGGCCATTCGCCCGCCGGCCTGTTCGGGTTCAGCCACATGTTGGGCGGCTATTGCGGCGGGCAGGCTGAATATCTCCGCGTCCCGATGGCCGATTTCGGCCCGATCAAGGTCCCCGACAGCGTTACCGACGAACAGGCGCTGTTCCTGTCGGACATTTTTCCGACCGGCTATATGGCCGCGGAAAACGCGCAGATCGAACCCGGCGACACCGTCGCGATCTGGGGTTGCGGCCCGGTCGGCCAGTTCGCGATCCGCTCGGCGCTGATGCTCGGCGCAGGCCGCGTCATCGCGATCGACGAAGTCCCCGAGCGGCTGCGGATGGCGGAAGCCGGCGGCGCGGAGACGATCGATTTCAGCGAAGTCGAGAACGTCTATGACGAGCTGCAATATCGCACCAAGGGCCGCGGCCCCGACAGCTGCATCGACGCGGTCGGCGCGGAAGCCTCGGGCCACGGCTCGGCGGATGCTGTGCTCGACAAGGCCAAGGCGGCGGTCGGCCTCGCGACCGATCGAATCCATGTGCTGCGCGAGGCGATCATGAGCTGCCGGATGGGCGGCACGGTGTCGATCCCGGGCGTCTATGTCGGCATGGGCGACAAGGTCCCGCTTGGCGCGCTGATGAACAAGGGCCTGACGATCAAGGCGGGCCAGACCCACGTCCAGGCGTATACCAAGCCGCTGCTCGCGCGGATCGAGGCGGGCGACATCGACCCGAGCTTCGTCGTGACGCACCCCGCCTCGCTCGAGGATGCGCCGGAAATGTACAAGAAGTTCCGCGACAAGGAAGACGGCGTCATCAAGGTCGTGATGCGCCCGCACGGGTAAGGCTTGGTCGGGGTGGCGGCGGTGCCGTCACCCCGGCGAGGAATGTAGGCTGTAGGCTCGTGAATGCCACTGTCGTGTTTGGGTCGGGGAGTAAGCGTCGTCTAGCTGGCGGTGGAAGGGCAAATTTCTTGCAAACTGTCTGTCATTCCCGCGTAGGCGGGAATCCATTAGCACCGTCCCCGCAGTCCTGCTCAGTCAGCCAGTATGGATCCCCGCCGTTGCGGGGATGACGGTAGTGGGCGCGACCGTCAAAAGACGACCGCGATCCATTAGGCTGAGCGGCTAATTTGGCGGAAACCAGACATTGCTCCGTCTGGGAATTTCCGTCACCGTATGTGGATGGTTTCTTCTAGCCGAGCCGTCGACGACGAGATGCGCTCATCCCTGATGGGGTGGAGCAGTCTGATTCTAATTCCCGGAATGCTTTTCGTTTTCGGGCTGATCTACGCCGTTTCGCCCCGCCATATACTACCGTCGCAGTCGTGGGCGAACGGCACCTACGTCAACGCTTGTTGCGCACCCCTGCTATTGCGTGATGGAAAAGTCACCACAGCTAACAAGGCAACGAATTACGTCGTGTCAGAGAGCAAATTCGGAAATCAGATCACCGTCGCCGCTGGTATTGGCGTTCGTAACGGAGCGGTCGAGTTCGGCGGGAACTACGTGTTCGTTCATTTCAACCGGGACAGCACCGCTTTGCCAGCCATCGGAACGCCGACATCGCTCCGTGTCATCGGCTTGGATGACAGCCTCGACTACGTGTTCAAACGGCGCGGATAGACACGATCCACCGGCGCAACGGAATGACCGAAAGTGGGCGTTAGCCGCCGACCATTTGATAGGTGATATTCACTCCAGAAACCCGTGCCTTTTGTTTGAACAGCCTAGACTTCGCAGCATATCGGATGAGAAGGCGTTCCGGCGACAGCCATTTCGTCTCAGCCCATGATCCTTCCCACTCACCGACCGTAGCGACACCGTGATCGTCGTCCGCGACAAATGCGTTTCCGCCACCGGACGGTTTGTCGTCGGCGTCCAGTATTGAAATTTGGGTGGAGAAGCCCGTGGTCGCTCCGCAATCACGCTGGAACAAAACCGCGACATGGATGCCATCGGGGGAAGCGATCCGCGAAGCCACGGTGTTCTGGCAGGCATCCGAACAGCCAGAGCACATCAACAGTGTAGCGAGAAAGGCTGCCTTCATCAGTCCGGATCGTAGCCGTGGCATCGTCGTCGTCAACAGCCGGCTTTGGGCGCTTGCGGACCGACAGCTTTCCCGCTCGATAGCTGCCGGTCGGCTTGTAGGCACGATGAACGCCCGCGAAGGGTCTGACGGCAATAGAAGGTGGTTAGCTGCCGTCGCCGGTCGGGTCTTCGTTGCCAGAAACACGGACCAAGAATGAAGCGAGCCAACCAGCAGCGGCGCAAACAGCGGCTATAGTCAATCCGTTGAGCAGCCTTAGCCAGCCCCAGCTTATCGCACACGGCGGACCGATATGCATGTCGCAAGAACGCTCGCCGAGTAACAATACAGCCCATATCGGCAGTCCGACAAAGACAGATAAAGCGAGCGAAACGAAGCATCCTGCTCGGTTTGATTTTCGATAAGCCATACCGCGATTATGCGTCGTCTAAGGCGATTATCAATGTCCGAAACTGGG